>JBCBPW010000033.1:0-67445 GCA_039820545.1 Bacteroidota bacterium
AATACTGATCCGCAGGTTAGCTTAGGCTCCAATTCAATGATTATTGTGCATGGCAACCTTAGCGGAGGCTGTATCAGTGGTGATTGTGGTTGTAAAAGTGTTGTTTGCGATCCTTCTACCAATGGGAACCGCCAAGCAAATACAAATACCGCTTCTACTCCTATGGCATCATTGGAAGGGGGGGTAGCCACTGTAGCCGACATGCAGATGCATCCCAACCCGTTCAATGAAAACGTCGTGATCAATTTTCCTATACAGAATCCAGTGGCCGCCGAGTACGTCCTCTATGATCTACAGGGTCGTGTAGTGGAGCAAGGCATTTTGCAAAGCAAGCAAGTCAATCCGAATGAAGGGCAAGTGGTCTTTCGTGGCGCGCACTTAGCGCCAGGTGCCTATCTCTTCCTGCTACAGGCAGGAGAACAGGTCCACCGAGGCAAGCTCATCAAGTCAGAATAGACAAAGAAGTAACATCCGTGTGCATATGTACACGCTCACGGATTGTTACACAAAGAGGCTGAGGTATATCCTTGGCCTTTTTTCATTGTTCAGGGAACCGGTATCATTCTTCAAGGAATATTTTTCATTAGACCCGAGACATTTTTTACAAAATATTTTTCATGAAACTTGTACTGGTGAGTCGGGTACGCAATGAAAAATGAACCTACTTTTTGATGAAACCTTCAAAATAGGCCGCAGGATTTTTCCCGAATCGTTTCTCGTACATTTTGGAGAATCGGGTGACATGCGAGATGCCGACAGAATACGCTACGGCTGAGACACTGGCATACTGACGCGATTCTAGCAACCTTCTGGCCTTCTGCAAGGCAACCTCTTGCTGAAATTGCTTGGGCGAAAGCCCCGTCAGCAGCTTCAGCCTCCGGCTAAATTGGGAGTAGCTCAAGCAGAATTGATCTGCCAGATGGACCAGGGAGAAGTCTTCGTTTTCCATCTCTGCCTGGATGACGGCCTCCACACGCTGAACAAATGCTTTTCCTCTTTCGGTAAGCCTGGGATCTAGTGGGAGGGAAGTGTCATCCTGCTCCATCTGAGCTGTAGGGAGCTCCTCTAGCTCTTTGGCAGTATGCTGACGGACTTCGTAGCGCGCCAACATGTTTTGGGTTCGGGCCATAAGTTCAGCGGTTGAGAATGGTTTGGGTAAATAATCATCTACGCCCAGCGTCAGGGCTTCCAGCTTGTAAGCTTCATCGCTCAGCGCGGTGAGCATGATCACAGGGATGGAGTGATACACTTCGTGCGCACGTATAGATTTCAATAGTTCAAATCCATCCATTTCGGGCATCATCACATCTGAGACGATGAGGTCTACGGGTTGCTGGGCAAGTACATCTAGTGCTTCTTTGCCATTCATGGCTGTGGAGATGGTATAGGATTTCTGTAGGAGCGCCTGGATGTAATGGAGCATATCAGGCTGATCCTCTACGATGAGGACATGCTTCTGTGTTAAGGGTAAAGGAACAGGGAGTAGAATCTGCTCTTCTAGCATAGGAGCGACTAGCGTCTGGGATACTTCTTGGATAGGGATCACTTTTTTGTAGGGGAGTAGAACGGTGAATGTACTTCCTAGACCTACTCTACTTTCTACTGTAATCTTGCCACCCATGAGTTGGACATATTCTTTGGCCATGGCGAGGCCTATCCCTGTTCCTCCCTGTATGGGCGCATCGGGTTGCTTGCTCTGGAAATATCTGTCGAAGATATAGGGCAAATCCTCTGTTGAGATCCCACTTCCAGTATCTGATACCTGTATCTGCAAATGCTCACCTTGCTTCTGAGCAGACAATTTGACTTTACCTCCTGTGAAAGAGTACTTCAAGGCATTGGATAGAAGATTATTGAGGACTTTTTCCAGCTTATCCGCATCGACTCGCTGATGGTCGTCAGGGAGTGCCCCTAGGTCAAGGGTGTAGTCGAGGCCTCGGTACTGTGCCATAGATCGAAAGGCACCAAAGATCCGCGAGATGAAACTCTGCATGGGAACTTCCGAGGGACTCAAGCCTATTTTTCGAGCATCTAGTTTGGTGAGATTGAGGATGTCATCGACTAGGTGCTTGAGCTTGTAGGTATTTTGCTTGGCTAGGGCGATTTTCTCTATGATCGCATCTGATAACTCGTGGGTATGATCTTGAACCAGTTCTTCCAAGGGGGCATAAGCCAGCGTCAATGGTGTACGTAGCTCATGAGAGACATTGGCGAAGAAACGAGATTTGGTTCGATCCAGCGATTCCAGGACTTGCTTTTGGGCTTCGATTTCGTCCCGCTGTTGTTGGAGTAGCAGGTTGGCCTTTTGCTTGGCAGTGTAGAATCGGTAGAGAATATAAATGATAGTCAGCAAGAGGAGAATGCCCACCAAGCTTCCGTACTGAATCGAGCGTTGTGTCTGAATCTCCTGGTTTAGGACCAGTTTTTCTTTTTCATTGGCAAACTGTAGGGAATCTTTCTCTTTGGCAAAGGAATAATTGGCCTCAGCGAGCAGAATCCTTTTGGTATTATTTTTATCTCGCAAGCTATCAGACATCTCCTTGTAGGTGAGATAGGCTGTCAAAGCTTCTTGATAATTGCCTTGAGATGCCTCTAACTGATAGAGTTGATCGGCCGCAAGGGAGCCATCGTGGAAGTTATCTTTCTCCTCTGCTTTCGTAAGCGAGCGGGTAAAATACTGTCTGGCTAGATCTGTCTGTCCCCGCTTTCGGTAAATTTTGCCAAAGCCTGTGAGGAGCGAGTAGTTATCATTTTCCCCTCCCAGTATTTGGGTCAACTTTTCTGCTTTTTCAAAGTAGTACATGGCTTTTTCATCTTGATCCAGCATTTCATATAGCGTGCCTATACTAGCGGAGAGCTTGACTTGCCCAATCAAATAGCCCGCTTTCTCAAAGAGTTCAAGGGATCGTTCATAGTATTCCAATGCTTTCTCATATTCTCCCAGATCCCTGTAGCACTTCCCAATGTTGCTCAAAGCAGAGGCCAATGCAGATATATTTGAGGTCCCTTCGTACACCTTCTCTGCACGCAAGAGGTAATCCAACGCTTGTGCAGATTCCCCAATGACATCATGGATGATTCCTAGGAGAGACAAAGCACTTCCAGCAGGTACAGGATTATCTAATGCTTCACTAACTTCGAGCGCTTGAGTAGCGTATTCCATAGCCTTCACGTATTGGCTGGAGGCAAAATACATGGAAGAGAGGCCATTGAGTGCATTGGCTTGTCCCTTTAGATCCTGTATGTTTTTAAAGGTATCTAGACTTTTGAAGTAATAAGCGATGGCAGCTTCTGTGTCCAACTGATGGTAAGTCAATCTGCCCATCAAGAGATATACGACCCCTTTCCTCTTTTGATCGTTTGCCTGCTCACACAATTGCTCTACTTGGGATAAATAAAGTATCGCAGCTTCATAATTACCCTCGTGCATCCACTTTTGTGCAAATCGGAGGTGGGCTTGAAGGTCTTCCGAATCAAGTTCCGCATGAGATAGTAGATCAATCGCCTGCTGGTGGTATAGCTGACGCTGCGTAGTATCAATGTCTACCGATGCTCGGGCCATTTGTAGGTAGGCATCGACTTTTTGGTGGATGGGTATATCAGACTGCACTACCTGTTGGAGAGAATCTAAGGTAGCAGATGATTGGGCATGGACTTCCGAGTAGAGGGTCAATAGCAGAAATATGTAAAAGGTTAAATATTTCATATGAGCAGTATAGTATTGAATGATAGAAATAATATAAGACCGTAATAGTCACATATCAAAATTCATATACGACCCATCTGATATTTATTCACTAAATATTTGGTATATGCTTTTTTTCGTCAGCGCATGCGCACTTTTATCAACAATTGCGCAATCTCGCGCGTGAATGCGCAATTGTGATATATGAAAATCTGTATGTGTTTTAGATGTTGAGTCAACGAAAACAAACGCTCCACTTTGGGGCAATCATTCAACTCAACTTAAACTCATCATGCAAAAGCTTAAATCACGATTCGGCTTGATCAAGCGTGCGCTATTTTTCTTTTCCATCTTAGGAACAGGCGTCGCGCTTCTACCTGCCCAGACATTAGAGACTGTCAGTGGGGGTACCTCGTTTTCATCTGGTGGTTACTTCGACCAGGATTATGACATATTCCAGGTCAATGCCGATGGCAATGCGGTAGATGCCTCTCTGAGGTTGAAGACTTACAATGGGGTCAACAGAAATATTTGGACCATTTTTAATGATAAAGACACGAAGAACCTTTACTTCAATCAGTTTACTACTACAAATGATAATAATCTAGCCAGGGCAGGTTATAGACGGATGATCCTTACGAAGAATGGCAGATTGGGGCTAGGGGATAAAATGAACATCGATCCCCAGCGAACCTTTCATATGCGAAGTAGTAGTGCTTGTCTGCGAATGGATCGAGATGCAGGTTCCACCTCCATCATTTTGACCCGATGGGCTTCAAACTTCAGTAACATTTACAGTAGCTGGCAGATGGGCCTCAACGCGGGTCCTTCATGGTCAGAGTTTTTCATTGGGGACTGGGGGACCAATGTAGCAGGTGGAGGCTTTGATACTTACTTCAGAATCAGAAATACAGGTGTAGTAGAAATCCCCGAAACGCTCACTGTAGGCGACAATATCGGCCCCAACAATCCCTTCACCCTAGCGGTAGACGGATCAATAGGTTGTAAAACGGGTGTAAAAGTCATACCCGATGGCGAGAATTTCCCTAGCGCATGGCCTGATTATGTATTTGCAGAAGACTACGCCATCCAAGATCTCAGTGAAGTAGAAGCCTTCATCAAGGAAAATAAGCACCTACCAGAGGTCCCATCAGAAGCGGTAGTCAACAGCGAGGGGATCGAACTCGTCGAAATGAACGCCACCCTACTTAAGAAGATCGAGGAGCTGACTCTTTATGTCATCGACCAAAACAAGCGCATCGAAGCCTTGGAGAAGTCACGAAAGAGAAGAAAGTAATCCCATTCCATCCATTTAAATAAATTTACCATGACAAGAATATGGAAATATAGTATAGGCTTTGTCCTACTATGGACACTGACGATATGGGGTGGATTGTCTGCCAAGACAGTAGAACTTACAAGTACCACCAATACGAACGTGCCGCTGGCGATCAGCGTCATCCAACCCGACATGGGACAAGGAGGAATGACCTTGGTACAAATATTCAGCAATACCTTTACGAGCGGCCCCATTAATATATTGATTGATGGAGGATCTTCTAGCGGCAATGACTACCTCACCACAGGTTTGGATTTTATCTATGAGGCGTTGGGCAACCGCCTGGTGTTGGACTACGTCATTGCGACGCACCCTGACGAAGACCACATCAACTTGTTAGCAGGCTCTGTATCTGGCTCTACGCTCGGAGTATTTGGCGCGACCAACATACAGATCGGTACAGTATATGATCTAGGGACAAACCGAATGACGACGGCCTATTATGGGCAAAGTACAGATATCGGAGGGCTGTATGAGACGGCTTTAAACGCAGCGAAAACAGCAGGTCGAATAGCCCAAAGACTTGTTGTAGATGGAAGTGGACAGATTTCGATCCCCTTGGCAAATATTGTGGGCAATAGTCCTACGTATAATGGAGCGCAGACATTCTATGAAGTATCGCTCAGAATCTTGGCGGGATCGAGCAGGTGTAATGGAATCAGCAGTGGCATGAGTAGTTCTGTTAGCAAAAATCTGGACTCAATTGTCTCAGGACTGTTGGTGAGAGAAAGAGTGCCTTCGCAGAATGTATACAACAACATTTTCCGATACCTCAATTTTGGAGATCTGGAAACACGGGTTGTATACGAGCAACTGAGTCTTTCATCTGGGCAGATGGTGCAGACGGCTCATCCCCATAGCATTGCGAGTGCCGTTCCTGTAGGTGCTATCCATTATCCCCATGTAAATGAGCTGAATAATCAAATCATAGCGGATTTTGGCCCTCGTATAGATGTACAAACAGCTGCGCACCACGGCTTGAATTCAGCTTATAATCCCTGCCAAAATGCCCTGATTCCTTGTACCCTTACCCTGATCTCAGGTGTGAGTACCAGATGGCAACCACTCAACTGGGTGATGGGACCGGGTTATTCGATGGCCTTCAATACCTTCCTATATGTGGTGAATCGAGCCACAGATTTTGAAGGACAATGCATCAGGCAAGCCGCAGAGTGTGTCGTCGGGAAATTGGTAGGCAATAACAACTACGATTCTAACAATCAACTATACTTTGATCGCACCAATGACCCACAAACGCAGGGTACGACGGCTGCTCAGGTACTCTTTATCGTGGATGCTACGTTTGGCATTACAGAGCGCGTAGCTAGAATTACCATCAATCCAAATGGAGGTTTTGCTGAATTACCTGCTTCCCTATCAGATGTTTTGGCTCTTCCTGTAGTTCGAACACCTGTTAATTAATGATATAAATAATAAAAAATAAACTGTTATGGGTTGGACTGTATTAATTATTAGAGGATTGGTCGCAACTAGCGTAGTCCTTACGTTTACTTTCAATGCAAAAAAGAGTCAGGAGGTTATTGATTCTATATATGAGCCTGACCTAATCATCAATTCCAAAGGAGAATTTGAGCCAAGAAAAGGGCATATTTATACTCCAGAAGAAATAACGATTGGGCATCTAGACAAAGGAGAGGAAGAGATCGAAATTCTCAATAGTTCTATCTCTATTGGTTCCCAGCAAGGTGTCAATTTGATTCCTCAAAATCGATATAATCAGGACGGAGTGCTTCTCAATCCTAATCCTGAAATTGAATTGGGCCCTAACTCAAATATCGTTGTCCATGGTAACCTCAGCACGGGTTGTCTCTTGGGGGATTGTGGTTGCAAAAGCCCTGTTTGTGATCCTCCCACTAATGGGAATCGTCAGGCCAACATCACCACGGGTTCTACTGCGGATGTAGTAAGCGCATCCGAGATGCAAATGTATCCTAATCCTTTCGTTGAAAACGTAGTGATTACTTTCCCCGCAGAGGAGGAGGTAGAAGTGGAGTACATCCTCTTTGATATTCAGGGCCGAGAGGTGGAGAGAGGCATTCTGCGGAGCAAGCAAGTCAATTCTAAGGAGGGGCAAGTCGTCTTTCGGGGCGCACATTTGAAAGCAGGTATCTATCTCTTTCAGATACAGGCAGGAGAAAAGATCCACCGAGGCAAACTGATCAAGTCAGAGTAGCCATAGAGAAAGCATCTGTGTACATACGCACACGTCCATAGATTGTCGCTCAAAGGGGCTGGGGTATATCCCTGGCCTTTTTTCATTTTTCAGAGAACCCGCATCATTCTTCAAATAACATTTTTCATGGTTCAGGGAACTCATGCCTGTGAGTCGGGTACACCTTAAAAAATGAAAAATATCATTCCCCTAAATACACTTCCAGCAAACCATCGGGAAGATTAACATAGACTTCTTTCTTTTCGAAGTCGGCCAATCCCATCACAGGTTCGACTACAGGGATCAGGACATCTTTCCCTTGGTAGGTCATGATGAGGACGTCTTGTGCGGCGCCATCGGCGAAGTCTCTGACGGTGCCCAGTTTTCCCCTTTCTTTGTCCACTACATCAAAGCCAATGACTTGGAAGTAATAAAAATGTCCATCTTCTAGGGGAGGCAATTCTTCAATGGGAAAATACAAGGCATGCCCTACCAGATCCTCTGAAGCTTCTCTTGTTTCCACTCCTACAAAAGCGAGGAGGAATTCCTTTTGCTTGTGATGGTGAAAAGATTCAATCTGATAGGGCTTGAGGGGCTTATCTCCTTTCCCCAAAAAAATCAAGGGTATGTCTCGATACTCTTGAGTATCGTGTACATCTAGGATGATTTTGACTTCTCCCTTCAAGCCGTGGGCTTTGGCTACGTATCCAATTTCGACACAATCTGATCTATGCATGAGGTAGAAAGGAAGTGAAAAAGTGAATGATGAGCAATACGCAAAAAAAAACCATCCTCGTTTGAAGCGAAGATGGCAAAATCAAAAATCGTTGTGAGTGTTATTCTTCAGCTGGAGCTTCCGCTGCTGTTTCGACAGCCTCTTCTGGCTCCTTAGCTTCCTCTACGGGTGCGGGTGCTTCTTCAACAGGTGCAGGTGCTGGCGCAGGCTTTTCTTCTTCCTTGGCATCAGCTGTCTGTGGGATCGGCTCAAGGGGTGTACCATGAACATCCACAGATACTACCTTCTTCTTGGTCTTGGCATCCTTTTCAGCACGCCACTTACCAAAGATACGCTCCATCTCCTCATCTGTCTTTCCTTGCTTCAGTAGGGCAAGCTTGACCGTTACACCTGCATGGCGTAGGAGGTTACGAACGGTATTGGTAGGCTGAGCACCAATCTGCAACCACTTGATCGCTGCATCATGATCTAGATAGACACGCGCAGGCTCTGCAACTGGGTTGTAGAATCCAATCTTTTCAATATAACGTCCATCTCTGGGCGCGCGAGAGTCAGCAGCTACGATCGCATAAAATGGAGCAGCTTTACGACCTCTTCTCTGTAGTCTCAATTTTACTGGCATATAACCACAAATCTGATTTGAAATGAGATGCAAATTTAGGGGTCTTTTTGAAAAAAACAAAAGGAAGTTTGAGAATATAGAGAAGGAGGAATGTGGAGGCTTTAGGGAGTGATGGAGAGGCGACTAAGTGCACTGAAGTAAACCCCATCGTACGGAGGAATCACCGTTTGTTTGAGACTATCTCATGGACCCTGTGCCGCCACCTTGAGCATATTTGTAGCTACAATTACAAACTAAAGGGGCTCGTGCTAGGCACGGCAGGAAATAAAAGTCATCTCCCCTATACGATCTCTCCATGAAGAATGATCTCATAGGACCTCTCATTCACCATTTCCCAATTCTCCAATCGCTCGTAAGGCCTGATCCAGTCGCATGTCTGGTGTTCCCGAGACGGTGATATAAGAAACTCCAGCTTGCAAGAGGGCTTGTTCATATAGGCTAAATAGCTCCTGTCTTTCGGCGAGATCAGGGCTCTCACGCTGGTCGTCAGCTGTCCAAGGGATGTCTGTCTTCGTAAGTATGTAAAGGGCAAATGTCGAGAGATTCATCCTCTCTCCTATGTCGGGATGCTGCGCCCCATATCGAAACTCTTCCCAAATTTTGATAACGAGTAGATTGGTATCGCAGATCAACCACTTATTCGCTTGTGGGAGTCCCTGATTTTCAAGGGCCAACTGCCCTTTGGCGATGTCGATCAAATCCTCGCGAACATAGGGCCTCCCCAGTTGTTCCAAAAATTCTCTGGCATACTCAGGAATCCAAACCGTATGTAGAGCTTGGGCTAGCTGGCTAGCAAGCGTCGTCTTACCTGTAGACTCAGGGCCTACGATGGCGATTTTCTGGATGTGATTAGCTCCCAATGTTGTGGACTTCTGTTGGGCGATCGGTCGCAAGCTGTGATGCTAAGCTTTGTTTCCAGGTGAAGTAACCTGCAACCGCCATCACGGTGAAGAAGATAAATTGCAGACTGCTGGTTGGCAACCCCTTGTAGAAGTATAACGGAATAGAAATCAAATCTCCAATGATCCAATAGATCCAGTTGACGACTTTTTTCTGTGCCATATACCACATACCCACAAAGAAAATGCTGGTCGTGAAGCCATCAATCCAAGGTACGGTGCTAGAGGTATAGTTGGAGAGAATGTATACCAAGGAGAAAAACGTAGGGAGGAATATGCCGATCCCTATGAGGTGCTCACGGGTAGTAGTTGCTGTGATTTTTAAAGGAGCTGCATCTTTTCGAGGTCTCGACCAATTGATCCAGCCGTAGATGCTCATGGCAAAGTAGTAGGCGTTGATCCCCATGTCACCGAATAAGCCCACCTTTGATAATAGGTATACATAGATGCCCGTAGAGACCAGCCCTGTCGGATATACCCAGATACTTTCTCGCAGGGCGAAAAGTACGCTCGCCACACCAAATACGACAGCAATGACTTCTAGCACGATGTCCCAAACAGGAACTTCATAGTAGGCAGAAAAAAGGAAATCTATAATGTTCATGCCTGCGTTTGTTTGAATCTAATGCCCCATAATAAGAGGATGCCCCATCCGATGATGAGGATACTGCCTCCAATCGGTGTGACGATGCCGAGTTTGAGGGGAGTAAGGACCAGAAGGTAGATAGAACCCGAAAACATCACAATGCCCGCTACCCAGCAGATCATCACCCAGCGAAAAAGCGGCGCGCGAAAGCGATCTTCCAGCAGCCCTAACATGAGTAGCAAGATGCTGTGGTACATCTGGAAGCGAACAGCCGTTTCAAAGGCGTCTAGCTGATCGGGTGTGAGGACCTTCTCCAAAGCGTGTGCGCCCATAGCACCTGCGATGACACCTGTCAGGCCAAGGAATGCACCGATGAGAAATGAAATTTTTGCAGTATTCATGTGAAGAAACAGTCAAAAACAAGCGCTTGTCAGGATTTTATTTGTTGTTAATTCAACCTTTGTGATATCCTGTACTCTTTATCATCAAAAGAAGCACATCATATAACGCGGGGCAAATAACGCAATTAACCACGACAATCGCACCAACCCCTCACGCCCCCTTTCGTAAAATCAGTTGGGTTTCCAGGGCAGAAGCCCTAAATTCATCTTCTGACAATAAGATCCCTTATGACGGTCAAATATAATTCTCCAGTTATTCTCACCTTTTCCTTGATTGCCGCAGCGATCATGGCGATCGAGACATTCACACCACTTTCGATCATGACCTATTTCACGGTCTACTCTAAGATAGAGTTGGCAGATCCACTTTGGTATTTCCGCCTGTTCTCCCATGTCTTGGGACACGGGAATTGGGAGCATTTCTTCGGCAACTTTGCTTTGATCTTGTTGGTGGGACCGATCTTGGAGGAAAAATATGGATCGAGGGACATCTTGCTCATGATTGTGCTGACAGCCTTCATTACAGGCTTGCTCCATGTACTCTTCTTCGCGAATGCAGGGCTGCTAGGCGCCAGCGGCATCGCCTTCATGATGATCCTGCTTGTCTCCTTCACCAATGCCAAGGGAGGCATTCCTTTGACTTTTATCTTGGTGGTCATTCTTTACTTAGGCCGCGAGATCATGAGTATTTTTGCAGATGATCAGATTTCCCAGTTTGCCCATATTATTGGTGGGGTATTAGGAGGGGCTTTTGGGTTCTTATTAGAAGGAAACAATCGCCGCAAAGCACAGAAAAAGCAGAAGCCAGAGAAGACGAGTACTACAGGTTAGGAGGAGTGATTTCGTCACCTTTGGTGAGTCGGTAGCTGGTGCTTCTACCTTTACGCTTATTCTCCTTAAAAATATGTTTGGATAAAAGGTCCTGGATATCTCTTAATGCAGTATCTTTTGAGACCTTGGTCATTCGCGCATATTTCCCTGTATTCATGTGCCCTTCAAAGTCTCCCAGCATACGTGTAAGGACGATCCTTTGTCTAGGATTGAGACTTGTTTTATTGGCGAACTCCCAGAATCGCGCACGATACACAATCTTTGCGAGTGTCTGTTCAGCGTGTTGAAAAGATTGGCGCAGGCATTCAAGAAACCAAAGTAGCCAAGGAGTGAGATCTAAATTTGCTTTTTGTTGCTGTTCTAGGATTTGGTAGTAATTGTTGCGATTCTTTTCGATTTGTCCAGACATACTATAAAACCTCATGATGGATCGGTCACTGCGGGCAAGGGTCATTTCTCCTATAGCCCTAGCAATTCTTCCATTTCCATCATCTAAAGGATGAATTGTGACAAACCAAAAGTGTGCGATGGCTGCCTTTAAGATAAAGTCTGTGGTGGCAGGCTGATTGTACCATGCCAAGAATCTATCCATTTCTTTCTCTACCCTAGCTGCTGATGGAGCTTGAAAGTGTACCACTTCTTTTCCCCAAGCACCTGATACGACCTGCATAGGTCCCTTCCCCTCTTGCCGCCAATCGCCGATAGTGATCGGATGAATGCCGCTGTAGCCCGTAGGAAAAAGCCCCGCATGCCATGCGACCAATCGACCTTTAGACAATGGGACATGTGAAAGTCGGGTGGCATCCAAGAGCATTTCTACCATACCTTCTACATCTCTACTTGCTTTCACATATCCTCCTTGGTTTATGCCTAATTTTTTGACTAAGGAAGATCTCACCTCGTCTGCTTGTAACATTTCCCCCTCGATTCTGGCACTTTGGATGGCATCCTGCTCAAGTGTTTGGAGATAAGCGTCTTGCCTATATGCCCACCCCAATTGATTCATTTGCCCTATGAGAAGCCCTTGTTGGTATCTCACATGAGCTAAGGGCTGCATGATTTCCTCAGGATCCCATCTAAACGCTGGCCATTCTGCGCGCTCATATATCCACCGCATATTCGCTTACTTTGATTCATAATACGAAAATGCGGCGAATAAGTCATGTAATCACCGCAAAATATGCGGTGATTGAGTCTTCTATTCACCGCATTATTTGCGACGTACCCTCTTTAAGTACAGATAATTCATGGGGTTGCTGGCCAAGCCTGTCCATTCATTTTGCAGCATACGGAAGGAGCGGTCATAGTAGAGGGGAATGATGGGGGCTTCGGAAAGCATGAGTCGATCCATTTCTTGATAGATGGCTTGTCGAGTCGAATCATCTGTGATGGTCAAAGCCTTTACATATAGGGCATCAAAATCTTTGGAGGAAAAATGTGTAGTATTGGGGCCCGAGGGTGCTTGATTCGCTGTATAGAATAAGGACAGGTAGTTTTCTCCATCGGGATAATCCGCAATCCATGACGCACGCCAAAACTGTGCCCGACCCCCATAGATCTCTTTGCGGAGCGCACCTGACTGCATATTTTGAATCTTCACCTGTAGGCCGATATTCTCTAGAGATTTCTGCACGAATCCCATGATGGTCGCATAGTTGGGTGTCGCCATCAAGGTCAGGGGCGGAAAGTTTTCGCCATTGGGGTAGCCTGCGGCGGCGAGTAAGTACTGAGCGGAGTCAGGTCGGTAGGCAAAGCCTGGAACTTTTTCAGGGTCAAAGCCCGCCATGCCATTGGGTACGAAGCCACTATTAGCAGGATATCCCATACCATTGAGTAGGAACTTGACGATCTGGGTTCGATCTATCGCATAGTTCAGGGCTTTGCGCACTTGCGGATTGAGTAATGGATGGTTGTTGTCCTCGTAGAAACTAGAATCTGTTTGGAAGCCTAGATATTCTGTGTTGAGTTGCGGATTGAGTATGACTTGATATTGGGTCTCCATCTTAGGTTTGACACTTCCATCGGGGTTTAGGACTTCATCTTTATAGGAATTGTCTAGGTCGCCAATGAAATCGAGATTGCCTTGTACAAACTCAATGAAAGCCGACAAACGGCTCGGAATGAAGGTCACGACCACTGCATCCAAATAGGGAAGAGGAGTACCTTGAGCTTTTTCGAAATAACGAGGGTTTTTGTGGAGAACGAGATAATTGCTTTCCTCCCATTTGAATACCTGGAAAGGTCCCGTTCCAATGGGATGGGCTTGAAAATCTTCTCCATAGAATTCTACGACTTCTCTAGGCACCACATATCCGTAAGGCATGGCGAGAAGAGAGAGAAAAGCGGGAAAGGGCTGGGTAAGTTCGATCTGGAATGTGCTGTCATTGAGTGCGCGAAACCCTTCAATGGCATCGACTTGATTGTCTCGATAGGCGTCTAGCCCTGCGATCTTATGGTTAAATACCCAAAAACCTGTGGAAGCGGTCTGTGGATTACAAATCCGTGTGAAGCTGTAGACAAAATCTTGTGCGTTGACGGTGCGTGATTTTTCACCCAAGGCTTCGTGTGCGTGGAAGTAAGCGTCCTTTCTCAAGGTAAAGGTGTAGGTTTTTCCGTCAGGAGAAATTGTCCACATTTTCGCAATAGAAGGTACAACTTGCAGGGCACTATCCAGCGCGACCAATCCGTTAAAAATCTGGGCTGTCATCCATATACGCCCCCTCGATCGAGCGGTTGCTGGATCTAATGTGTTGAGACCTTCGGGAAGATTCAGTCTGAAAACTTGCGGATTCTGTGGATTGTCCACACTTTTTCCACAGCCTGTCAACAATATCAACATTGCCAGACAGGTTATGCACAAGCTATTTTTACTTCGGTGGATGATAGATACGATCAATTCTCTATATTTGAGCTGACAAATTAAGCAATCATGGGTAAAATTATCTGTTTAGCTAACCAAAAAGGTGGAGTAGGGAAGACGACGACGGCTATTAATCTCGCTGCCAGCTTCGCCGCTTTGGATTATAAGACATTACTAGTAGATACGGATCCCCAGGCCAACGCGACTTCTGGTATCGGGCTGGAGATACATGGGATGGAAGCAAGTGTGTACAGCGCCATGGTCAATGAAGTAGAAGATGTACGTGAACTCATCGTGGAGTCTAGCTTCCCTAACCTACATGTATTGCCCTCAGCAGAGGATTTGATTGGAGCTGAAGTAGAGATGGTGGAGTTTGAGAAGCGTGAAAGCAAAATGAGGCCTGTCCTTCAAGATTTGCGTGATGAGTATGACTTCATCTTAGTAGACTGCTCCCCTTCATTGGGATTGATTACATTGAATGCCCTCACGGCAGCCGATTCAGTGATTGTTCCTGTACAATGTGAGTACTTTGCGATGGAGGGTCTGGGTAAACTGCTCAATACCATTTTGATGATCCGCCAAGGACTCAATCGTGACCTTGAATATGAAGGAATCCTTTTGACGATGTATGACAAGCGCCTCAATCTGGCCAATCAGGTGATCGAAGAAGTCAAGCGTCATTTCCCCGAGATCGTATTCAATACAGTGGTCCACAGAAATACGCGCTTGAGTGAAGCTCCTTCATTTGGTATGCCTGTACTTGCATTCGATGCCAAGTCAAAGGGAGCGATCAACTATATGAATCTAGCGAAAGAGATTTTGGAGAAAAATAGTCTGCCGATTGCAAAGACCGTAGCCGCCTAACAAGATATACGAGCAATTGAGCGATACATGATACAGTCCTCCCCCTTGGGAGGATTTTTTGTTTGTACAATCTACGTACCCTGACAAAATAGATCGTGTCTTGGAGACAATCTCCAGTTCCTGCTTTGTGTAAAACTGGTCCCTTTCATTTTATAACTGAAGCTGCACCTATGCCTCATATACAATTTGGAGGACGCAGGGTTCCACTTTATCCGTTTGTTTCCTATTGCTTAGGGCCGCATACGTAGAATCACCTATCAATCACTTTTTTTCGCATTCTATCTGTATAAATATTTTTTCTTCTACACATCATCATCCAACCAGATCAAAAAGAGGACTTTTGTAGGAATAATGAGGTATTTATTGAATATAGTGACTGGCTTAGGCTATTATTGATGCAATTTAGTTTAGTTATATAAATATTTTTTATGAGTGAATAGAAATATATTTAGAATATATATCAAAGTAGATAGGTGGCTGGGGCGAAAACATTTCTATTTTGTGTTTTTCGGTATAGGTATTTCTACGCAATTGATTTTTTTTTTTTGAATTATCATATGCCCCTTCTATATTTGAAACAGAATAGAGAAATAATCAGATCTGCCGACTTTCAAGTCGTATGATCTGAAAGTTAATTCGGTACACACCTTTGGTTAATGAGAGGTTCATCATTAACTAATCATCCCCCAACAAATTGAACACTTTTTTATGATCGTGATGATCTTATGCTTGCTGTTTTATTCAGCAGTGGCAGGTCATTGCCTCATCCTTGTCAAACACTAGATTTCTCATTTTCTGAGTTAAACTTCTATCAATCTTAATGTACGAAGGCTTTGAGTATGGCGAATGCTTACGTGTAATAGCGTGCATATCCCTATGAAAGGTCTGTAGTTTAGGATCAGTTCCCGCTTTTGCTGGACTACAGGATAGGTATGCCCTTGCCTTTCATAAGACTCATTTCATCCTCAATACGAGAGCATTTTTACAAATATATATTTGTGAAAATACGTATTAATGTCATTTCATTTATTAAATAATCACCAATAAGTACCAAATCTAATGAGTGCAACACTATCGAATTTATCCAATCCCAAGTATGGCTACGACCTAGTCGCTGCGACTACACAGGCTGCCATCAATGCAACCATGAAGCAGTTCCTCCTGAACTATGACGGAACTGTTTTTTCGAAAGTATACGTATATGATACCGAAACACAGTTACCTGTGGAGACAGACTATGACGAGATGGTGGCTACCTTGGGGGTTGATCCATTCAGTATAGAAAGTGGAACCGCCAATACCGATGATCCTGACGACCCGATTACGAAGCTTTTGGATTTGAAATTCATGTTTGGATTCCAAACAACCATGGGCTTACCCACTCCGCCTACTTATCCTTTGAGTTCGATTCCAGATGTGCTGGAAATGAAAAACTCAGGCTCCATTGTTACCTATAATCTCTTTTGTAAAGAGTTCAAAGTGATGCAATTGGCAAAGAGTGGTGGAGGATACAGTGAAGAATGGACATTGACAAATCTTTCGCAATCAGATCAAGGCAAGCCATGGGTCACTTCTTTTTATGTAGACCTAGACCTGAGAGAGAACAATGATCAAAACGCTTTTCACAACTTACCCGAAGATGTACAAAAGGCTGTCAAAAACCTGAATCCTGACAGTATGTTCAGCATCCAGCAGCTGTATCTTGATCTGAATACACGTCGGATGGAGAGTGGGGCACAGATTGAAGGACTCGATCCTAGTTCGCAGGCTTATCAGTACCTCAATTCGTACTTCATCGCAGAGTACATCAATGGGCAATATGAAGACAATGAATACCTATTGGGATATGCTATTAAGCCGCAGACACCCTCTACGACCAGCTCATCCATCATCCCTACAGATCTCAACATCGAAGTATCACCTTACACCAAGGATACCTCAGATTATCAGATGTACACCTTGAACTATCTGGTAATGGGTAGAGACCATACAATGCCTGCCCCTGTGCAGTTTGAGTGGAATTGGGTAGACAAAGACGATATATCTGATTACCACGGGGCAATGGCGATCCGAAAGGGCTTCTTTGTCAATTATCTCAATAGCTTATTAAGCCCCTCTTTGAACAGTATCTGTCTAGTCCCTTCTGCCTCGATAGATGTGGAATTCACCAAGGTGACTTGGGAGTATGGGATTTCGCAGAATACGGACAGCCAAAGCTATCAAGCTGTAAGTGATGGTAGCTCTCATGTATTGACTTTTTCGTACAGCAAAAAAGCGAGTGACAGCGGAACTTTTGTTCCTAACTGGGGCAACATCAGCTTGGAGTATAGTACAGACTCCGATGTCTACCTAGAAGGCAATATCATTCGGACAGTCACAACGGCTAAGGCACACTTTCACATCAATGTAGATGGAGGAATCACAGACGGAGACTATGTGAAGTATTCTACAGAAACTTGCTATGAGATTGCCGTGGATTCTTATGGCAAACTATCGGTCACACAGACAGCAGATTCCCCCAACTTTGTGGATAGCTCTGATTCTGTAGATCCTGATGGGTGGTCTGAGTTTGTGACTCTTGGTCAGATTGATTCCTCTATTCAGGATATCGTAGACAATGTAAAGTCATGGTTTCAGGATGCTCTTACAGGCCACGACAGCCAGATTGAGTCGATGCTACAAAGTTCAGGAGCTTGGGTATTTCCAGGAGGGCAAACCTTCTCTTTCAAAGACGCAGGTTTTTCTGACAACCAGGATTTCTATGCCTACATCACTTACGTAGATCCTTCAGATATCTAATCTTCAGTAGCTAGGCAGATGTAAGAGGGGATCTCGTAAGGGATTTCACAGTAGACTTAAAGTATGGCTGTTGAGGACTTTTTGCCTTACGTATACATCGTTTTCTTATATCCAAGCACTTAGATAACCAAGCGGAGATGAGCGGTGGGTCCGACAAAAGAAGGGGTATTATGTGTCTTCCTTTCTTGGGGCGGAAGTAAGAGGAATAACAAATACATTATTTATTGAAATGGTGTGATTTCGTTATGCTTATTTCCCCCTACAAGGGAGACAGGACAGGAAACACTCGCCTCTCGATTTTTCAATCTATTCAAAATCCAACCCATCAAGTAAGCCTGGCTAGTCACATAGGTGCGCGTCTGATACTCGCTTCACCATGCGCTTAGACAGGATCCTGTGAGTCAGGCTTACTGAGTGGGATCATATTCTCTTCATTTTTCATACTTATTCTAACAAAATTATCATAATGGAAACCATCATCCAAGCATCATCAGAGTTGATGCAAAATCATAAACAAGCTGTGGTCATGTCTCCACAAAAGAAGTTTGAAGCCCTCCAATCGACAGAAGGCCATGCCTTATTTTTCTCAATTGGGACGGACGGCGTCTTCTATCTCACACGAGAGAAAACCGGAGAAGATACAGGCTGGGTAAAGTCGGACTTGAGTTCCGCTCTCAGTACTTACCACGATGGAAACACAATCACAGCCAAGACCTTTGCTGTATCACAGACAGCAGACAAAACCAAAGTCGATGTCCTAGTGGCCATAGAAGTGGAAGATCAAGACTATCTCTATATCGCTAGTAGTGTCACCAACGACGATGAGACCTGGAGCGAGAACTTGAGTTGGGAGATCATTGCTTATGATGACAAAGAACATGAAATCTCTCAACTGGTCATCGAGAACATCTTTGTCTCCCTTGTAGGCAGTATGGAGTATCTGGTGGTAGATATTGCCAAGAACCCTTCGGACACGTCCGAATTTGTCTATCGCTACTACATCGATCCCTCTAAAAATGTTACAGGTCAAGCTTGGAACGGACACGATATGGCAGGAGACCTAAATGTAGGTACGACCCAAAGTGCCCTGGGAAGAAAGGCCAATGACTTGGTCGATGGGATCTATACCTTGGGCTCGATCAACTCTGAGACAGAGCTGCTGTATAGCCCTCTGTACAATCCTTTCAATCCTGAGATTGCCCCCAATCCGACCCGCCTAAGTGTACCCTCAGGTGCGGCTGCTCTTGCCACTGTAGCCAACAGTAGCGAAGAGACGGGACTCTTTGTAGCAGGAAGTAAGGGGCTGACCTACTTCGCAGCTGACCAACAAGCAGATGGCGCGAGTGGAGAGGTCATATTGACAAACGAACTCTTCACAAATGTCACGACGCTGCATGCACATACCAGTGATGACGACATTGTCGTTTGGGGACTCAACCAACAGGGGCAGATTTTCTATACGAAATGTGCTGTAGGCAGCGAAACAAATTCGAGCGCGTGGTCGGTACCTGTCCCCATTCTCGATGAGGTCACAGAAATCGCCTCTTATCTCAACAATCAGACGTCCAATAATGTGATTTTTGCACATCAAGATGGGACCAATCTGATTCAGTTGACACAGGACCCGATGACGACTATGTGGCAACAACGTAGCATCGTTCTACCTTCGACCGATGTAGATGACGTATTGGCGATCAATACCTATACCACTCACATCCAGTTGGAGCGAGAGGATAATATTCCTGTAGGAGGAGAAACCGTAGAAATCTACTCTACGAGCCCTGTCAGCGTGTATGTCAACAACCAATTCGAGATCCTTTCGCCCACAGTGGCACACAGCGTGACAACAGACGATACGGGCATCATCACAATCTTACAAGAGACCCAAGGACTTGGCGTGGTGAGCTACAAGCTGAATCTTCAAGACTCCACTACGGTGGTAGACGTCAATCCGCTGGTCCCCATCATGAATACCATTTCCAAGGTGGACTCAGGATCTACTCTGGGAGGGATCCAAGTGACCAATGCCGATGATTCTACACAAAAGCTAGTCACAGATAGTAGCGTGACGGATACAGATTTAGACAACACAGCGGCGGCCTTTCAACAGTTTTCGAAAGCTACTGATACAGTTCCTTCTGATGGTTCGGTGATAGATAGCGAGACACAAGCGAATAGTCTACAAGCAACCGCAACTCCGTCGGCTGTGTGGGGGATCAAATACGATGCAGATGGAGGATCTACTTATCACGAAGGAGATGAGGTCTACGAACAGTTTGGGTTGCAACAACCAGGGACTTTGCAGGGCAGCGCGGGATATGGAGGTTCTGAAAATGCCATTGAGGTCGCTACAGGGGATATGCTGAGTTGGCTCAAGCATGCATTAGATGATGTGGAAGGCTTTTTCGTAGAGTTGACCGATGGGGTGTACCATTTCTTCGTGAGCTTGGGGGATCAGCTGTACAAATTTGTCCTCAACTGCTACCACGCCATTGCCAATGCCGTCGAGTTTGTCCTCAACAAGATCAAGGTCTTCCTTGAAGATCTGATCAAATGGTTGGGATTCCTCTTCAAGTGGAAAGATATCCTCCGCACCAAGGATGTACTCAAGAACTTGTTGAAGCGCTTCCTAGAAAACTCTGTGGATCAGATTGACGAGGTAAAATCGCAAGTGAATGTGATTTTTGAAGATGTCGAAGAACGAATCAATTCCTGGGCAGGGCTAGAGGATACCCAAGGATCCTTGAGTGAGAATGCTGCTGCTTCTGGAAGTATATCAGGGTCAAATGATCCACAATCTCACTATGGAAGCTATCACTATAAGAACGGTATTCAGAACTCTAGCTCTAGTACCTCAATCACTTACAATGTGACAAACGAGTTATCCGCTCTCTTAGAAACACTGGAAGAGGCTATAGATTCCGAAGCAGATATCATGGAGAGTGCGTATAACACCTTCCAGACACAGGTCATAGATCAGGTGGATACCCTGGACGTCGGAGAAATCATCAAGCGTACGGTAGCCATCATTGCAGATATTCTCGTGGAGAGTGTAGAAAATATTGTGGATACGGCAATAGATGTGATCGAAATTATGGTAGAAGGTGTGATTGATATCCTAGATGCGGAAATCAAAATTCCTGTACTCTCATGGCTGTACAAAGAAATCACGGGTTCTGAGCTTTCTTTCCTGGATCTGATGTGTTTGGTAGGCGCTATTCCTGTTACGTTGATATACAAGGTCGTAGAAGAAGAAGCCCCATTCCCTGATAATTCTACTACGAATGCTGTGATATCAGCGAGTAGTTGGAGTGAGATTAAGCAAATATTGAATCCTACTCCCGTCCTTCAATCTACAACCCATGGAACGGCAAGAGGGGTTTCTTCCCTTTCAGATTCTTCGGATGTCGCTGACTTTAAGCTGGGGCTTGATAAAACGATGAGGATATTGGCTTCTGTAGGAGGATTGGTTTTTGTGGGAGCCAATTTACTTAAGTCTGCCGATCCTACTTCTAAAGACATCTCCATTTCCCATGGTATATGGTTCTATTTGACCACAGCCCCCAACTTTATTGCTGGGCTCATCGCGAGCGATGCCAACCAGTCTTGGAATGCGATCGTGGGAGAAGTGGTTTATGGCATTACAGTCATTGAAAAATTATTAGATATTTTCTCCTACAAGCAAGAGACATCGGAATTCATGAAGTCCTGGGTGAAAATTACTAAGAGAGTGGACTTTTGTCTGGGGGTCGCAGGTATGGTGCCAACCTTTGCGGCTTTGGCATCTAAGCAAGATGCGAAGACGATCACGCTTGTGATTGCCAACACCTGTTGGAATGCAAACAGAATCATGACTCCTTTTGCCGATCCTGAGAAGAGTCCGAAACTTTATGCTGGAAAAATGGCCCTCATCGCATTCTATGGAGTAGGTCAGGCTGCTGTATTTGTAGAAGATGAGACAATTGAATAACCGATTTGTGTGCAAAGGCTACGCTTCCTCTTCTATGAAGCAAAGGCCTTTGCTTTTTTGAATAAAAAACCTAAGCTATGACTTCTTTATAGCAAGCTCTCCCGATTATGGAGCGATGGATTAGGCTTAGAAAAAGGACCTTCACTCCCTTTTCTCCCATCTTCATCTCTTTTCCTTATAAAAAAAGTACCCTGTGTCCTTTCTTGTTTTCAACAAACAACACAGTATCACTTTTCAACACCTTATCATGAAGAAATCAAGCCTATTACTGACAATCGTAGCCCTGCTGGGACTGATGACCATACAAACGAGCTGCACACAGGAAGGCGTATGCCGTAGAGCCAATGGGGCACTCGCTACAGACACCGTTTCGCTAGGAGCATTCACAGGGATTTTTCTCCAAGAGAATGCAGATGTGTATGTCGGTCAAGGAGCTCAGCAAGAAATCATCGTCACAGCCAATGAGGAGGTCCTGGATGACCTAAACTTTCGTATCGAAGACGACAATCTGATCATTGATGTCGAGGCCTGCTATTTCAATATGGACATGGAAGTATTCATTACCGTCCCTGCTACACAGCCTTTGGATGATCTGTCGATTTCAGGCTCAGGTGATCTGGTGATCCAAGATAGCATTGTGCTAGGGTCAGACCTTCGCGTGAGGGTATCAGGTTCGGGAGAACTGATTCTTGTAGGCAATAATTCTGTCAATACTGTTGATGTCTCTGTCTCAGGATCTGGCAAAGCGAATCTAGATCTCGATGCAAGTGATGTGGATACAAAGATCTCTGGTAGTGGAAAGGCTTTCTTAGCTGGCTCTGCGACGAATTTGAATGGAAATATCTCAGGTTCAGGTGATATTCTGGCTTTTGATATGCTCAGCCAAAATGTAGATGTCCGTATCAGCGGTTCGGGAGATGCAGAGGTCTATGTAGATGGCGGAACCCTTACTTCACGTATTTCAGGTTCAGGCTCAGTAGCTTATAAGGGAACGCCTTCTTCTGTAGAGACACGCATCACAGGTAGCGGTGCTGTAGTGGATGCGAACTAGAGGAAACGGCTAAAGAATATCAAATAAAAGAAAGACGGAGCTATTCCAAATGTGGGTAGCTCCGTTTTTGTGGTTGGGTAAATGTTACGCTAGCCTGCGCCAACGTCTCGTTTATACAACTAGCCTGAAGAGATTAATTAATTTGCATCCACACCTGGGCGCATTATGCCTACTTCTTCACCAGCTGCATGTTGATATTCAGATAGACTTCATTGCTGACGACAGCTCCACCTGCTTCTGTGAGTTGATCCCAAGTCAGTCCAAAGTCTTTGCGCATAATCTCTCCCATGATTTTGAAACCCGCTTTTGTGTTTCCGTAGGGATCTTTTACTGTTCCATTGTACTTGACATCCATCGTGACGGGTTTCGTTACCCCTTTGATCGTCAAATCACCTGTGAGCTTATACTTGTTTCCTTCTACCTTGGTGAGTTCCTTTCCCTTAAATGTCAATTTGGGAAACTGTGCGGCGTCGAAAAAGTCCGCGCTTTTGAGGTGGCCATCTCGCTGAGATTGTCCCGTCGAGATAGAGTTGATGTCGGCTTCGAAGTCGATGACGGCATCTGTGAAATCTGCCTTACTGGCAACGAGCTTTCCGTCGTAACTGCCGAACTGACCGTCCACCTCTGAAATGACCAAGTGCGTCACGCTGAAGCCTACATTGGAGTGTGTCTTGTCAAAAGCCCAAGTCGTCTGTGCCTGAGCCGCGATGCCCATAAAAAGGGCGATGAGAAGTATACTTACGTTTTTCATTGGATGGGAAATTAAAAACGATGTTTAAACTTTGATTATGGTAAGGCTAACGTCCATTTTTCGAAAAAGGTTCTAGATATGCGTAAAAAATGTGGAAATTATTTTACCAAAGGAGCTCAGATAGGGAAATAGATTCGGATTTAAGGTATTGAATACCATTATATTGGAAGTGAATTATTATTTGGGGTTTTATGACAGTGAAAATTATCGAGTGCTTAGTTTCATTCCCCTAACAATCACAATAACTCCTGTAGGAAAGCGGTCAGTTCAGAGGCATTGAGTTGGTGCTGGGCGACATTGGGGTGGGAGGAGCATCCGAATCCGAGTTTTCCTTGTGGCGTGAGATCCAGTCGATAGATGCTCGTATCTCCTGACTTATTCCGTAGCTTGATGGCTTCATTCATCCACTTTTTATGCTTCCTGAGTTTTTGTCCAAATAATAACGGACCACTTAAGCAAATAATTTGCGTCTGAGGATAGCGCTTTCTAACGATTTCCAGTAGCTCACGATAATTTTGGATAAATTCCCTTTTGTCAGGATCAGGCTTGGCAAAGTCATTGGTTCCCAAATTGATTACAACAAATCTAGGGTTCCAATTCTCGACTGACCATTTGTCCTTATTTTGTGGGTTGACTCTGGGATAAAGTTGTAGCAGATTTCCCTCTATCTGTCCACTATAATTTCTCCAGATGCCTCTACCAGAATAGCAGATCGCATGAAAATCTGCCCCCAAAGCCTTCGCCGTCAAGCTCGCAAATGTCTGTCCTCCATCCTGTGTACCAGGTGAATAAGTGCATGAGGCCGAATCTCCTAGGTTCCCAAATCCCGCTGTAATCGAATTTCCAATAAACTCGATTTGTATCTGAGGTAGGGGAGGAGGTGGAAGCAATTTTTTCCCTTCTGCCAAAGTCACAGATTGTAAGATGCCAATCCCCACCATCGCCTCTGTACGCTTAAAAATCCTGATGGTATGACTGGTATCAGGTAAGTTTGTGGCGAGGGTATAGTTCAAACGATCGTAATCGGTGATGAGTCGTGTGCGGAGCGTGTCATCAATCCATATGTCATAGTGATCATGGTAACCATTTGCAACAGCCTCAGGTGATCCTGGCAGGGATTGGAGGGCCATCTGAAACTTAGGGCCTTCAAATCGAATACGAATTTCTGTACCTGTCCAGGCAAAGCGTACCCCACGTCTTTCTTTGATTGTACGACCCATATATTGGATGTCAGGGCTATTGGGGGAAAAGGTAGGAGAATCGAAGGTAGAAGAGGGTTCGTTCATAGAAGCATTACAAGCGAAACATAAAGAGAGACAGAAGAGGACGAACCTAGACATATGCAGTTTACTTAGGTATGCAAATGTACCAAAAACAGGAAACCTTCCCACAACGTGAGAAGGTTACACACTTAATTATCCTCTATGAGGAGAGAACCCCAAAATGGTGGATCGGTCAACATCAAGCCCCGATCCTTCTATACAACATCATTCATCAAATACAATGGTATATCCGCGGATGCCATGCTCGTGGCTATCTAGCCCAGAGGCTTCATGCTCAGGCGACACGCGGATTCCTGTCAATCGCTTGAGTATAAAGAAGATTGTGTAAGCAGCACCGAATGCAGCAGCACCACAATAAGCGACACCTTTTAGTTGTGTGAGTAGTTGCCCCCAACCAGCCTCTGCGCCAAATATTCCTACAGCTAGTGTGCCAAATATTCCGCAAGTAAGGTGTACAGAGACAGCTCCCACGCAATCATCTAGTTTGAGTTTGTCTAGTCCGACGGCCGACAGCACGACAAGTCCTCCTGCGATCAGGCCGATGATCATAGATTCGTAGGGTGTCATAAGATCCGCTCCCGCGGTGATACCTACGAGTCCCGCCAAAATCCCGTTGAGGACCATGCCTAAGTCCAGTCTTCTGAAGAGGATATTGGCCATGATCATACCGCCGAAGGCACCTGTAGCTCCTGCCAAGCAGGTATTGACCAAGACGAGTGAAGTCGCGGCTGGATCAGCCGAGAGGACAGAGCCGCCATTGAATCCAAACCAACCAAACCACAGTAGGAATACCCCTAAGGTAGCTAGAGGCACACTCGAGCCAGGGAAATCGTTGACTTTTCCTCCTGTATATTTACCAATTCGGGGACCTAGCAGCATGATACCTGCGAGTGCACCCCATCCACCCACACTGTGGACGAGAGTCGAACCCGCAAAATCAATGAACCCCGCTTCGTCGAGGAAGCCAAAGCCCCATTTCCATGAACCAATGATCGGATAGACCAATCCTACAAATAACATCGAGAAGAAGAGGTAAGAACTCATCTTGATTCTTTCGGCTACAGCACCTGAAACGATGGTGGCAGCCGTGGCAGCAAACATGGCCTGAAACAAAAAATCTGTCCAGTACGTCATGGCGCCGTTATATTCTACGGTCAGCCCCTTTGCATCGGTCTGCAAAGGTCCTGCCCATCCCAGTACACCTTCTATGACATTGAAAGTTCCAGGATACATGAGAGAGAAGCCTATCAAAGCATAGCTTACCAGCCCCATGGCAGGTGTCAATGTATTCTTAAATAGAATGTTGACCGTATTCTTCGCCTGTGTAAAGCCAGCCTCCACGCCTGCAAACCCCAAATGCATGAGGAATACCAAGGCTGTACAGACCATGATCCATAAGTTATGTGTCGTGAAAAGGACCTCGGCCACCGCGTCAGCTTGCGCAGGTTGGGTCGCCGAGTCTACTGCAACATCTTGTATATTTTCTGCAAGGAAATTAACCGAGTCTACGAGCATTTCCGTTTCCATTTGTTCAAAAATTGAGAATTCTGTCTGATTCTTAAGAATTCGTAGAGAAAGAAAAAAGAGTCCTGTGATAAGACAGAGAAAAAATTAAATATTCACTAAATACGATTCGAATTAAGTGAAAAATGATTTAAAAAACCTATATAAATTTAATTATTGTCAAAAATGAGAGATGTAAAATGGGAATTTTTGATCGTAATTGAGGGTTTTTATGGGGAGTAGATGCGATAAAAAGGGGAAAAATCAGATTTATATAAGATTGTGGGGGGATAAATGTGAATATAAATGAATAGATAATATGGAATATCTGCTTTTTCGGACTAAGTTCAGGCTGTTTAGATGAATATTCATCCTGTTTGGTATTTTTGATTCTATTTTTCTTGTATGTTTTAGATAAAAGGATTTGATTTGTCTCGATGATTAAATAATGCTCCTTTTTTAGGAGAGAAAGTATTAAGGTTCATTCGGTTACATTTTTCTCTATATTTAGTCGAATATCCGTTTTAACCACACATTTATTCATTTTCTCATTTTATGGCTGCAACAAAACTCGAGTACATCTGGCTAGATGGATATAAGCCAGAGTCCAATCTTCGCTCAAAAACCAAAATTGTAAACCTTCCTGAAGACTATGATGGTGACGTTTCCTTAGTTCCCGAATGGTCATTTGATGGAAGCTCTACTATGCAAGCAGAAGGTCACGCTTCTGACTGTATTTTGAAGCCCGTTCGCACCTATCCTGATGCAGGAAGAATCAACGGCTGGTTGGTGATGTGTGAGGTCATGAATCCTGATGGAACGCCTCACGTCTCTAATGCGCGTCACCTGCTACCCGACGAAGACCAGTACTGGTTTGGCTACGAACAAGAATATACTTTCATGGATGATGGTCGTCCCATGGGATTCCCCAAAGACGGCTATCCTGCGCCCCAAGGTATGTACTACTGCTCAGTAGGTACAGGCAATATCGCGGGTCGTGACATCGTAGAAGAACATCTTGATCTTTGCTTAGCGGCAGATATCAGCATCACAGGTATCAATGCTGAGGTGATGTTGGGGCAGTGGGAATATCAGTGCTTTGGTAAAGGAGCTAAGAAAGCTGCTGACGATTTGCATATGTCTCGTTATCTCCTTTTCCGTACGGCAGAAGAATACGGTGTAAAGATCGAATTCAGACCTAAGCCTATGAAGGGAGACTGGAACGGATCAGGTATGCATACCAACTTCTCTTCTGCTGCGATGCGCGATACAGGTGGAGAAGCATATTTCACACAGATCTGTGAAGCTTTTGCGGCTACGCATCAGGAGCACATTGCTGTTTATGGTTCTGAAAACCACGAGCGTCTGACAGGTCTGCACGAGACACAGCACATCGACGTATTCTCTTACGGAAACTCTGACCGTGGAGCCTCTATCCGTGTACCTATCTCTGTCTACAACGGAGGATGGAAAGGATACCTAGAAGATCGTCGCCCTGCTTCTAACGCAGATCCTTATCGCGTAGCGGCACGTATCATTCAGACACTAGAGATGGTAGCTGTGCCTGCATAATGCGTCTATATTCACGTACGACACCGTGCGTGCAACAAACATATTGTATATCGGTAAGTCTGCTCTCTTGATAGGGAGCAGACTTTTTTTGGTAGAAAAGATCAGAAATGGAATGAATCAGGGCTTTCCTTTGTCAGAAGTAAGGACCTGTATGAATAAAAATGTGGAATGCTGCTTCCTACAGCTCATATCTGGGTAAATATTGAGCTTCTGTATCAAATGGAAAGGGTCAGTTATTGCTTGTCTCCCATCATCGTTTTACATTAAATGACTAATGTTTAAACATTTAAATGTTCATTTCCCTTAATGCTAAACATTAGGTATTACATATAAGTCCTCAAATAGGGTAAAGTTGACCCTTTTCATTCATCCACATCACACTACTTTTTTACTAAACACGATTGAATATGAAACAACCATTGGCGATTATCTTTGGGCTGATTCTCTTCCTGGTTTCAGATGGCCTCTTAGGACAAGGGCGGCCCACGGATCCACTCGAGGGTAGAGCTGGGACTGTCATGCTCTCAGGTTCTGTAAAAGACAAGGATACAGGAAATCCCCTTGCCTTTGCCAATATCAAGTTGCATGAACCCAAAGATAGTTCGATCGTGGGCGGGGGACTAACAGACGAGCAAGGCAACTTCAATATTGCGGCAACCCCTGGTCAATACTATCTCGTAGTCTCTTTCTTGGGATACAAAGAGTTGATATACCAAAATATACAGGTAGATGGAGGGAGTAGCAAGGCATTTATTGGGGATCTCTCTATGGAGGCTGCAGGTGTGGAACTGGATGCTGTGGAAATCGCCGCAGAGAAATCTGCCGTTCAGTTTACGCTGGATAAGCGCATCTACAATGTCTCTAAGGATATTTCGGCCATCGGGGCAAGTGCCGAAGAGTTGCTCCAAAATCTTCCCTCAGTAGAGGTTGATCAGGATGGAAATGTAAGCTTGCGCGGAAGCAACAATGTCCGAATCCTGATCGATGGCAAACCTTCGGGACTGATCGGCAGAGACAATCCCGACGCATTGAAACTGCTTCAAGGAGATTTGATCGAACGAATCGAAGTGATTACCAATCCATCTTCCAAATATGATGCAGAAGGAGAAGTGGGGATCATCAATATTGTCCTGAAGAAAAATCGCAAAAAAGGTGTCAATGGCTCATTCTCCGTCAATACAGGTTTCCCACAAAATCATGGGTTATCCGCCAATGTGAATTTTAGACGAAAAAAGCTCAACTTATTCACCAATGTAGGGATCAGATATCGTGAATCTCCTGGATTTGGTTTGTTCATTCAGACATTGACACAGCCTGAGACGCTCGCCAAATTTGTCACAGACCGTACCTTCACACGTAGTGGCATCAGCCCTACGATGCAGTTTGGTTCTGAGTTTTTCTTCGATTCTAAAAACACGCTCACCGTTTCAGGTACGTTTAGATATTCAGATAGAAACAATGAAACAAACATCCGTTATGAGGACTTCGACCTGGAAGATAATTTGCTGGCTGTGATCACCCGCGATCAGCTAGAGCGTGAGGATCAGTTCAATTATCAAGCAGATATCAATTATAAGCGTACGTTCCCTCAGAAGGATCGTGTACTGACATTGGATGCGCAGTTTGCCATCACAGATGATACCGAGAAGTCTGACATTACAGAAGTGATCCTAGATAGCGGGCTAGATCCTGTCTTGCAGTTTATCGACAATGTAGAGGATCGTGAGGAATGGTTGGTTCAGGCGGATTATGTCCACCCTTTTGGGGAGAACATCAAGATAGAAACAGGGGCTAAGGGGACGTATCGTGTCATAGACAATGATTTTGCGGTGAGAGAGCAAGATGACTTCGGGGCAGAAGTCCCCATTTTAGGGCCTGGAAATCTCCCTTTTGTTAATCGGTTTCAATATCTAGAAACGATTGGTGCAGCTTATGGAATTTTCAGTCAGCAATTAGAAAAATTTTCCTACCAGCTGGGGCTACGTGCAGAATACACCAGCATCGTGGTAGACATTGAGCAGGAAGCACTTCCTATTGAGAAATCTTATACCAATCTCTTTCCGAGTGCAGCATTTTCCTACAAGCTCAATCCCAAGAATACCCTCCAGTTTTCTTACAGCCGCCGCCTGACCCGTCCTTCGTATCGCAGTCTTACGCCTTTTACAAATTACAGTGATGCCCGTAATCTCTATGGTGGGAACTCAGATTTGGACCCTGAGTTTACGCAAGCGTTAGAAACGGGATATTTGAAGTATTGGGAGAAAGGAACCTTCCTAGTCAGCTTGTATTATCGCTATCGGACGGATGTCATCGAGCGAATTACAGATACGACATTCATCAATGGACAATTGGTGGCACGATTTCGCCCTGTCAACCTCGCTACGCAGAATAATTTTGGTCTGGAGATTTCGGGTTCGCAGGATATCACCAAGTGGTGGAAGATCAGTGGAAATGGAAACTTTTTCCGATCGATCACAGAGGGAGCATTCAATGGATTGGACCTCAGTGCAGATACCTATGCTTTTCAGGGGCGTCTGAATTCCCGCTTCTCATTCAATCGAAAGACCAATATTCAGATGAGCGGCTATTATCGAAGCCCGGTGATTACGACGCAGGGCAGAAGGAAATCGATTCAGGGAATGGATTTTGGTATCTCCCAAGAAATTCTGAAAGGGAAGGGAACGTTGACCTTCAGCGTGCGGGATGTCTTCAACTCGCGGGTGCGTCGCGCCTTTACCGAGACTCCTGTGTTCACACGTGAAACGACCTTCCAATGGCGCCAGCGTCAGTTTACCCTTTCTTTCAACTACAGGCTCAATCAAGACAAGCGTGGACGCGGAGGCCGCCGTGGAGGAGGACGTCCGAGTGGAGGAGGTGATGGAGGAGATTTTTAGGTAGACAGACAGATAAAACGGGTTATGTAGTACACGCTTTGAGCATGGGACTAAACTCTACATGCTTTATAACACTGCCCTTTCAGGACAATGAACCAGCTTTGAACCCTGAAAGGGTGACATAATGTCTAGACTACATGATCTTTTTTTATCACCCTATTTCTTATGTCCAGGCACTTGATAGAAATTTGATAAAAAAAGGAGGCTGCCTCATTTGAGACAGCCTCTGCTTGTTTATATCACAATCGAAAAGATTACTTTTCGTCTACTTCTTCGTACTCCACGTCAGTGACATTCTCCTCACCTGCTTCGGCTGAAGCCTCTGCTTCAGGTCCTGCTCCAGCACCGTTTGGCGCAGCCTGACCTTCCTGCTGGGCAGCGTAGATCTCTTGCGAAGCATTTTGCCATGCCTGATTCAGGGCAGCAGTCGCCGCATCTATACGGTCAAAGTCCTTCGCTGCATGCGCCTCTTTCAGCTCTTTCAGAGAATCGTTGATCGCTGTTTTATGTGTATCAGACAACTTGTCGCTTAGCTCTGTCAACTGCTTCTCAGTAGAGAAGACCAACTGATCCGCGCCGTTGAGCTTTTCTGCTTCTTCTTTGCGCTTGGTGTCTGAATCTGCATTTTCGGCAGCCTCGCGCTTCATACGATCGATCTCAGCGTCGCTCAAACCTGTAGATGCTTCAATGCGGATCTTATTTTCCTTACCTGTTGCTTTATCCTTCGCAGTTACATTCAGGATACCATTGGCGTCAATGTCAAACGCTACCTCAATCTGAGGGACACCACGAGGGGCAGGGGGGATTCCATCTAGGTGAAACTTACCCAGCGTTCGGTTGTCTGACGCCATGGGACGCTCGCCCTGTAGGATATGAATTTCTACAGAAGACTGGCTATCAGCCGCAGTAGAGAATACTTGATCCTTCTTGGTAGGAATCGTCGTGTTGGATTCGATCAGTTTCGTCATCACACCACCCATTGTCTCGATACCTAGAGAAAGCGGGGTAACGTCGAGTAGCAAGACGCCTTTCACATCACCCGCAAGTACACCACCCTGGATCGCAGCGCCCACGGCTACTACTTCGTCAGGATTCACAGACTTGTTGGGCTCGCGCTTGAAGAAATCTTTTACCAACTCCTGGATCTTAGGAATACGAGTCGAACCCCCTACCAGAATTACTTCATCCACCTCATCTACTGTCAGCTTGGCATCTTTCAATGCCTTACGGCAGGGATCAAGGGCACGATCAAATAGCTTATCTGCCAACTGCTCAAACTTGGCACGACTCAAGCTACGCTCAAGGTGCTTGGGACCTTCGTGGTCCATGCTGAGATAAGGCAAATTAATATCAGTAGAAGTCGTGCTGGAAAGCTCAATTTTAGCTGTTTCAGCTGCTTCTTTCAGACGCTGCAGGGCCTTGGGATCTTTGCGCACGTCGATGCCGTGCTCTACTTTGAACTCGCTGGCGAGCCAGTTGATGATGATATTGTCAAAGTCATCTCCTCCTAGGTGTGTGTCACCATTAGTAGAAAGTACTTCGAATACACCGTCCCCCAACTCTAAGATAGAGATATCAAATGTACCTCCTCCAAGGTCAAAGACTGCGATTTTTACGTTTTGATCTTGCTTATCAAGACCGTAAGCAAGGGCGGCAGCAGTAGGTTCGTTGATGATACGACGCACCTTCAGTCCTGCGATCTCTCCTGCTTCTTTGGTCGCGTTACGCTGCGAATCATTGAAATAAGCAGGTACGGTGATAACGGCTTCTTTTACTTCATATCCCAGGTAGTCTTCTGCTGTCTTCTTCATCTTTTGAAGAATCATGGCAGACATTTCCTGGGGTGTATACATACGGTCACCTACTTTGGCTACGGCCAAACCGTTAGGATTTTTAGCTACTTCGTAGGATACTTCAGAACCCTCTCCTTTGGATTCATCATAAGTACGGCCCATGAAGCGTTTGATAGAACGAATCGTTTTGGTGGGGTTGGCAAGGGCTTGACGCTTGGCTTGCTCACCTACTATCCGATCACCGTCCTTTGTGAAAGCCACCACGGAGGGTGTCGTACGTTTACCTTCAGCATTGACGATGACAATAGGCTCATTACCCTCCATAACGGAAACTACAGAGTTGGTTGTTCCTAAGTCTATACCAATGATCTTACTCATCTGTTCTGTCTGGTTAAATCTGTTTTATTCTGCTTGTTCGATATATATCTATACAGCAAAGGCAAAAATTGTTTGATATAAAAGGGGCTAAACCTTGCTTCCTTCTGCTGTAAGTAATAATTAATTGATCTCAACGGATGTTCCGTCGTCTTCTGTCTCAGGTGCAGGCGGTGTAGCTTGTGGTCTGGGGAATCGAATAGTCAATACACCCATCTTATAAGCTGCCTTGCTCTTTTCCTTTTCTACATCATCAGGTAAAACGACAGTTTTCAAGAAGCTGCCGTATTGGCGCTCACGCTTCTGCACCTCTCCAGGTCTTTCGGTTGGCGTAGGCTGTTTCTCTCCCTTGACGATGAGTTCATCCTCGTGAATTTGAACTTGGATAGCTTCTTTTTGCATGCCAGGAAGTTCAATTTCTACGATGAATTCGTCTCCTTCTTGATAGGCATCATAAGGCACTCGTAGTTCACCTGAAAAGGCATTACCTAAATTTTCCGAGTTCAATACATCATCAACGAAGCTTCCTACACGTTTGCCGAAGTCACTGATCCCGTCTTGTAAGTTCTTGAAAAGGTCGTCGTTTTGATTACTCATGGTGCATTTAATTTACTATCGTCATTTAACAAGCATGATGCCATGTGCCAATTGGCAGGAGTTGGCAGCAAAATTATTGACAGAATGTCAGGTTTTTGGGGATGCCACAGAGAGAGTTGTCAGTTTTTGGACCGCTTTGGCAGTTTACGCATCAAGACTATCCTATATTTGTGACAGGTTTAGGCCTGATGGCCAAGATCTGTATGCAGAATTCAACGAGATTGTGTACTTTTGACGTTCTGTTTAATTCAGGTCGCATGTGCAAAGAGATTGATGCAGTCGTATTAAATTTTTCCTCTACGGGTCTACTGCTTTTAGATTTTACATTGGCCATCATTATGTTGGGAGTGGCACTATCCATTAGGATAGATGACTTTCGCCAGCTGATGCATCACCCCAAGGCTGCATTTGTAGGGTTAAGCTCTCAACTGATATTGCTCCCTGCGCTTACCTTCCTTTTTGTATGGATACTCGCTCCCTGCCCAGGTATTGCATTGGGGATGTTCTTGGTTGCTGCTTGCCCAGGCGGCAATGTTTCCAATTTTATTTCTCAACAAGCAGGCGCCAATACTGCTTTGTCGGTAAGTCTCTCTGCTGTTTCTACCCTGCTGGCGCTCGTAGTTACACCTTTGAACTTTGCGCTTTGGGCTGGTATGTACGAGCCCGTAGCAGATAGGTTGAGAGAGATCTCTCTAGAACCTATGGATATTGTGGTCAAGGTAAGTTTGATCCTGGGGCTTCCTTTGCTGTTGGGTATGTGGATACGTCATCGCTTTCCTAGGACGGCCGACCGCATGGAACAACCTTTTCGCTGGGTCTCCATTATCATATTTGCCATTTATTTGGGGGTAGCTTTTGTCAATAATTTTGACAATTTCATTCAGTACGTAGGCGAGGTATTTTTCATTGTCCTCATTCATAATGGTCTAGCTGTAGGAGGGGGATATACTTGGGCCAGTATATTTCGTCTTCCCCAACAGGACAGGAGAACAGTCGCGATTGAGACAGGCATCCAAAACTCTGGTTTGGCCCTGGTATTGATTTTTAGTGGGATATTTCAAAATGTAGGGGGCATGGCTATGATTGCTGCATTTTGGGGAATCTGGCATATCGTCAGTGGATTTTCGATAGCCGCTATTTGGGGTAGGCAACCGATTGTATCGCCTGAGTAGGTGGAGGTGAACGAGCAGCATACAGGATATTGAAGACACAAAGGAATACAGACTACATACTAACGCTTAAGTTCTATGAGGAAGATTGATTTATCGTATCCGAGGAAAAAGTTTCTTTGGTACTATGCGGCGCTCAACTGGGTCGTGAAGCAGGCACTCTATATATACTATAGACGAGTTAAGGTAGTGAATCTGGAGAAGAATCTTCCCAAAGATGCTCCCGTGATGTTATCTGCTAATCATCAAAGTGCCTTTATTGATCCTATCAATATGGTGGCTTTTACCCCTCTGAACTATCAACCCAGTTTTTTGGGACGAGCGGATGTGGTCGCCTCTCCTTCAGGAAAGTTTCTCCGTGCCTTTCGTTGCATCCCTATTTATCGTCCTCGTGATGGAGAGGGGTATAGGGCTTATAATATAGGTGTATTCAAAGAGTGTGGGCATCGCCTCAGTCGCAATGGATCTATCCTTATTTTTCCTGAAGGTAATCATGACAATCAGCGAAGGCTTCGCGAACTCAAAGTTTACGGCTTTAGCACCTTCAAAACCGATTCTTGCTACCCCACTTTTGAGTTCGCGAAGCCTTCGCTGATTGTCATATACAATGAGCCAATCAATATGGCCAACTATTATGACCTCTACCAGGAAGATTCTAAACAAGCTGTCAAGGCTGTGATGGAGGAAGTCAGGGAAAAGATCGAGGGGAGTATGATTGATCTAGGAGAGAAAAACCTTGAGTTGATAGATCGAATTCGGCAGATTAGTGCTGCACATGAATCGGATGATGACATTTACGCTCAGTGGAAAAGAGACATGGCAAGAGTAGAAGAATGGGAAAATGCCCTGTCACAAGACCCTGTATTGGTGGATGTCATGCGTGCAAAAGTAGACGAATATGACGCGCTGCAGGATGAACTTTCCCTCACCGATCGGAGCATCGCCGAAAATAATCGGAGCGTATCTGCACTTTTGGTACAGGCCTTGCTATTGTTATTTGTCCTCCCTGTGCATGTATGGGGATGGGTTCACCACGTAATCCCTTATCTCCTTAGCTCACGCTTGCCGATGAAAATCGTAAAAGACGAGCTTTGGTACAGTTCTCTCTCATTTTCAATCGCAGTAATTTTCCTTCCTATTTATTATCTCATACTTGGAATGACAGCTGGGTTTGCCTTTTCATGGCCTATCGCAGGTGCTTATCTGATCAGTGTGATGGGCGCAGGTTGGATCAGTCTGAAACTAAGACATGCATGGCGTGTGTGGGGCCAGAGATGGAGAGCCACACAATATGCCCGTCGAGACTTACCCAAATTCAAGAAATTGAAGTCTCTAAGTAAGGAAATATTTGAACGGATGTTTACATTTCAACCGAATTAATTACTAAATTAAACAACTACCCTTTTTGTAGAGGAAAAACAGCGATAAAATGACGATAAACCTCATTTGGATGAAGAGAGACTAGGTAGAATCTCGTGCTGAAAGAATTTGAATATTACTGCGTAATATTTGAATCAACTTATAGGTTATTTGTACAGAACAAAGAGACCTACACCCTGGAAACGGAATCAGATCATAGATGGAGGGAAATTTCAAGCGGAGAGGCCCCGAATTGGTCCACAAAAGAGAGGGAATTACGAAAGAGCAGCTTTTATTAGAAAATGCTGCTCTACAGGAGGAGTTGGTCCGACGCGAGCGAACAGACCTAGCTCTGATTGCCTCCCATGCAGTGGCAGAGATTGGGAGCTGGGAATATCACCTCCAAAATGATGCCTTCTCTCTTTCGGAAGATGTGTATCAGATTTTTGAGTTGCCCTACCAGCGCGACATTGATGCAGAAGGCTTCGTCGGGATTTTTCATCCTGAAGACAGAGGACTGGTCATGCAGATGATCGACCGCGCGATCAAGCGGGAGCTGCCATTCAAAGTAGAGGCGAGGATCGTCCCACAGCTGGGTACGATCAAGTGGGTCCACATCCGTGGAGGTGCGATTCAGGACGAACTGGGTCAGATTCAGCTGGTCTCAGGAACGATCCATGACATCACAGATCGTAAAATTGTCGAGCGCGAGCAGTACAGACGTAACCAAGTATTGGAAGCACTTGCTTCTGGAGCTTCTCAGTTATATGTACTTTCTTTGATCTCCAGGATGCTGGAAGACTTCTTAGTAGATGGATTTGTCGGAGTATGGGGGTGGGACGAAGAAGCGGAAAAACTATTTTGGCAAGCCGGCCCCAATATGCCTCCTCGATATCTGGAGGCTGCCAAAAATATGCCGATTGAGGTACCTCCTATGGAGCTCATCGGACTGAACCATACGACGCCTTTTTATGCCAAAGTATCGGAGCTAGAAGCTTCTCCCCTCTATGAAGAACTCTCTACTGAGATCGGTATCAAACGTGTATTCTTAATTCCTATTTTAAATGAAAGCAATGGGAAACTGGGATTACTCTCTGTATACTTCATGGATGACATGGAACTCCTGCCCCCCTACATGCGCAACCTGGTACGCACAGCAGCGCAACTCGCAGCCATTACGCTGGGGAGACAAAGAGCGGAGCAAGAGATCTCCTACCGAAGAGAGTTTGAAAAGCTCATTGCCCAAGTTTCGACCGATTTTGTCAGGATCTCTGCCGACGAAGTATTTGAAGCCATTGATGACGCACTGGCACGAATCGGGAAGTTTGCCCGTGTAGATCGATCCTATATATTTTCTGTCTCTGAAGATGGACAGTATTTTTCCAATACACATGAATGGTGCGGCGATGCGATCGAACCGCAAATCCAGTTTCTCCAAGATATTCCCCTATCCTCTTTTCCTTGGGGAGGGGAACTGTTAAAAGATACTTTCAGAGTAGAGGATGTTTCAGACTTGCCTAAAGAGGCAGAAGCCGAGCGAGATTTTTTGGCTATGCAGGGGATTCAGTCTATGCTGATCGTCCCGATGTTTATTGAGAAGCGTTGGATTGGATTTATGGGCTTCGATTCTGTCAAGAAACGCCGACTGTTTACACCAGAGGATGAGACGCTGCTCCAACTTGTGGGTCAAGTATTTGCCAATGCCATCAAGCGTCAAGAGATAGAACTAGCCCTCAAGAATGCGAATGTCTCACTTGAGCAGAAGGTCACTCAACGTACAGCAGCTCTCCTGCATTCCAACCGATCGTTAGAGCGTTTTGCTTATATGGCCTCTCACGATATGAAGGAACCTCTCCGCATGGTCATCAGTTATCTTCAACTACTAGAGATGCGATCGGGTGATGCGCTACGAGGAGATAACAAAGAGTATCTGGATTTTGCTGTGGATGGAGCCCAGCGTATGAACCAGTTGCTAGAAGCGATCCTGACATATTCTAGCCTCAACATCAAAGGGAAGCCCTTCGAAGAAATCGACTTAGAAGAAGTATTGAAAGGAGTCCTAAAGAATCTAGAATTTACCATCCATTCTAAGCAGGCAGAAATCATTAGGCCTACACTTCCTTCTTTGGAGGCAGATAAATTCCAGCTTGTACAGCTTTTCCAAAACCTTATTTCCAACGCCCTTAAGTTTCAGCAAGCAGGAAACAGGCCTGAGATTCTTATTAAAGTGAAGGATCAGGGCGAATCCTATTTATTCTCCATCGAAGACAATGGGATCGGCATACCTGAAAATTATCAAAGCAAGATTTTTCAGGTATTTCAGCGGCTTCATGCACGAAACGAGTATCCAGGGAGTGGGGTAGGGCTTTCCATTTGTCGAGAGATTGTACGTCGGCATGGAGGAAAAATTTGGGTTCAGTCTCTCCCAGGGCAGGGTACCACTTTTTTCTTTACCCTAAATAAAAATGCCCAGCCAGATTTAATTCTGGATACCTCTGATGTTATCACCTAGGAAGGCCGTATCTTTTGATGTGCCGATTCTCGATAGGCTATGTATCATATATTCGAGGCTGTCAAAACGATACGCACGATCCAAACCTATATCTACATTTTTAGCATATTTTTTTAGAACCTGTACTAAAATGATTAGTTTCGTGGAGAGATAGGGATGAACCTACCTCTTATCCTGCTACGATGAGAAATAATTTTTTAGATCCTTCTTCTTCTCCACTTGACGATGAAAAACATCTCCGTCCCCAGAGTCTACCTGACTTTACGGGACAAAAGAAGCTGACAGATAATCTGAAAATTTTCGTTGAAGCTGCCAAGCTCCGTGCAGAACCGCTCGACCACGTCATCCTTCATGGCCCTCCTGGGCTGGGAAAAACGACCCTCTCTTTCATCATTGCGCACGAGCTCTCGGCCAATATCGTGACGACTTCGGGACCTGTATTAGAAAAACCAGGTGACTTGGCGGGACTGCTGACCAATCTTGAGCAGGGAGACGTGCTTTTTATCGACGAGATTCATCGCCTATCTCCAGTCATAGAAGAGTACCTCTACTCAGCGATGGAGGATTTCAAAATCGACATCATGGTCGAGACAGGTCCCAATGCGCGCAGCATTGAGATTGCCTTGAATCCGTTTACACTAGTCGGTGCCACGACACGTGCAGGTCTTCTGACCTCGCCGATGTTGGCGCGTTTTGGGATCAATGCTAGACTGGAATACTACGATGCAGAGACGCTACAGAAGATATTGATTCGCTCAGCGGGTGTACTACAAGTACCGATAGCACCCGAAGCTGCGCTAGAGATTGCACGTAGAAGCAGAGGAACCCCCAGGATTGCCAATCGTCTTTTGAGACGTACGCGAGATTTTGCCCAAGTCAAAGGAGAAGGAACCATTACACTGGAAATTGCCAAAATGACGCTGGAAGCCCTTGAGGTAGACGAAGCAGGACTAGACGATATGGACAATAAAATCTTGCTAACCATTATCGATAAGTTCAAGGGAGGCCCTGTAGGCCTGAATTCGATCGCCGCAGCGGCAGGAGAAGAGGCCGAAACCATAGAGGAAGTCTACGAGCCTTACCTGATCATGGAAGGTTTTGTCAAGCGAACGGCAAGGGGAAGAGTGGCAACTGAACGCGCCTATCAGCATTTTGGGCGTATCATGGGGGGCGATCCTGGACAGCCCAATTTGTTTAGCTAGATGCAACCTTATCCTGCGGAAATGCGACTCACAGGCATACCGATGCCTGACATCAGATGTATCCAATGATTGACTGATTTCTATGAAAAACGCTATTCCTCTCTTGCTAAGCCTTCTGGTTTGCGCAGTACTTGCATTCTCGCCTAAACCCCCTTCCCCGTTTGAGATCGCTGATCAATACATGTACAAACTCACGCAACTTGAGCAGTTCAATGGCGTCATACTGCTGGAGGATGAATATGGAAATGTATTTCACGAGGCCTACAACATGAATGTTCCTGTAGATGGCATGCATGTCAATAAAGAGAGTGCGCTCGTGATTGCTTCGGTTTCGAAGTTATTCTTCAAGCAAGTCCTACTAGATTTTGAGCAATCAGGTACTATCAGCTTGGATGAACCTGTACAAAAATACCTTCCTGCCTTCCCACATGAACAGATTACCCTCAAGCAGTTAAAAAATCATACTTCTGGCTTACCGCGAGAGTTATTGGAAACAGCTGGATCTGCTACCATTCCAGAGCCTGCTACGCTCAGTGAATATATCAAGCTAATCTGTGAAGAATCTCTTCTTTCAGAGCCAGGAGAAAAGTATCATTATTCCAACCTAGGATTCATTCTTCTCTATAGGATTATAGAAAATATTGCAGAGAAACCTTATCCTGAGGTGATGGATTCACTGATTTTTCGACCTGCAGGTATGAGTCAGACGATCGATCTGCATACAGAGACACCTCCACCTGCATGGGTGGCAGGATACAAAAAGGATGATGAGAACCAGAGTGTCATGTTGGGAGATATGCGTTTTTCGCAGCGCTTTAGGTCAGGAGACTGGACTTCGTCGGCTACGGATCTGCATAAGTTTCTCAATTTTGTCGAAGGCGAAGAAGGCTTGTATGAAAATGATACCCTACGCCATGGAGGGGCGAGATCAGGCTATCGCTCCTATGTCTTTCATTCCAAAAAGAGCAAGCAAAAGGTGATTTTCCTGAGTAATTATGCCAATATTCCCTTCCTCAAACTAGCAGATGACCTAGCGAAGATCCTGGATGGTAAACCCGTAAAAATGCCTCAGGAATTGTATCGAGTCGAGATTTCACTTCCAGGGGAATTGTTGGAGTCTTATACAGGAACCTATCGATTAGAAGCGGAGCTGGGCACCGAATTTCAATTCAAAGTGCGAGAAGATGCCTTATATTTTGAAGATGAAAAGCTGGGCTGGATACCTATGATGGCTGAGGATTCCACTTCCTTTTTCTTTTATCCCAAGGATCCTGAGACCATTCGTTTTGTTTGGGATTCTACGGCTCAGCACTACGATATGGAGTTGATTATAGAAGGAGGAATGTCCTTCTTTTGTCCACGGGTTGTGAGAGATTAGGAATCTATGATTATGTAAAGTGCTCATTTTCTTCCTTTAGACCATGTTTGAAACCTCAAATCTGCTAAAAGTTTGCGCTTTCAGAACCTCGGCTTTATCCATTTTGATCGGTTTAGCACCACTAAACTTTACAAAACGGCTTTCGCCAGAACCTGGAATCGCTGCTTTTTAGCTAGATTTTCATTGTCCCAAACATGGTCTTAGACCATGGTTGAAACTTCAAATCTTCCTATTTTGCGTCCAAAATGAGATCAAATGAAAAGAAGTTTGAATATCGGACTGTTAGGATATGGGAAAATGGGGAAAGCTGTCGAGCAAGAAGCTGTACAGCGTGGGCATACCATCGTCGTAAAAATTGATCAGGACAATTGGGATGATCTCAAAGGACTATCCTCCGCGCATGTAGATGCCATCATCGAGTTTACGCATCCTGCCAGTTTTGACCAAAATTTTCGCCAAGTAGCAGATTTGGGGATTCCACTCGTGAGTGGGACGACGGGCTGGTATGAGCAGGAAGCGACTTACCGAAGTATCCTCACCGAAAAAGAGGGTGCTTTCCTGTTTGCCTCTAATTTTTCGATTGGCGTCAATATCCTATTCAAGCTCAACCAGCGGCTGGCGGAGTTGATGAATGCCTACGATGCCTATGATCCCTTCATAGAGGAGCAGCATCACCGATACAAAGCAGATGGTCCAAGCGGTACGGCACATACGCTGGCGAGAGATTTGATGGTGAAACTCGATCGCAAGACCGTAGTTTCAGACGCCTCCCTCCGCAACCGCGCTCCGCAAGCAGAAGAATTATCAGTAGGTTTTACGCGAGCAGGTGAGATCATTGGGAAGCATGAAGTGACCTATACCTCTGATATTGATAGGATCAGCATCACGCATGAAGCTTATAACAGGCGTGGATTTGCTGTGGGAGCAGTGATCGCAGCTGAATGGCTCGTGGGGAAGAAAGGTTTTTACGAGTTTAGTGAGGTGATTTAAGTAGGCGATTAGAAGTGAGAGGCGATCCCGAAAGGGATTTTGCTACGCTCAAGATATGAGACGATGAGATTCTACTCTCCCTATTCTCCTGTCCTACCTACTTGGACATAATCTCAAACTCTACCCTTCGGTTTTTCTTCCGACCACTTGAAGTGGTATTGGGAGCGATCGGTCGATACATACCAAACCCTTTGATCTGCATACGGTATTGACTGACACCTTTACCGATAAGGTAGCGCTTCACAGAACCTGCGCGATTTTCGGAGAGGCGCATTTTACTTTGTTTATTGCCTGTGTTGTCTGTGTGGCCACTGATCTGAACTTTCACCCTTGGATTTTTATCCATAAATGCTTTTACACGTGCCATCTCAGCGTAAGAGGCTGGGAGGAGATCCCATTGTCCTGTTTCGAAGTAGATATTCTTCAGGATCAGTTTGGCTCCAATACGAATGGGATCTAGCAGAATTTCTTGATTGAGTTGATTGCGGTCCACAATCGTATCCATCTGATAGTTTTGCCCAAAGAACATATATCCTTCTCCCATCACATTGATACTGACCAGACCATAAGCGGGCATGAGCAAGGTGAATGTGCCGTCTACGGGATCGGAGTTGGTACTGGTGAGGGAGTCCAAGGTGCGGTTGTCGGTCAGGGTAATCGTCGCCTCAATAGGACGGCCTGTCTTTCGATCTTTGATGGTACCGACGAGGACAGGCGGCGTCACAAATGGCTTGACTTTGCCATTGAGAGGATCGCCAAAGTTGCACAACCACATATCGGTCCCTCCGTGGAAGCCTGGAAGGGGGAAGCCCTTGAGATCTTGTTTGGCATAACCCAAGGCGAGAAAGCCTCCTTCAGGTAATTCTTGTATGGCCGTCAGCACGTCCTTGCCTTCATATCCGATGGTACGAGACCATAGACGTGTGCCCTGCTCTGAGATCTTGAGGAGCCAACCATCAAAGTATCCCTGGTTCAGTTCGATGTCTCCATCTGTCGTTCTGGATTTCGTCAGTCCACATACGATATACTGGTCGTCCTTTGTGAGTCGTATATCATTGATCCCTTCGGCGCGCGAACCTCCAAAGGTCTTGGACCAGATCAGCTGTCCTTTAGGTGTAAGCTTGACCATCCAGATATCTCCATTTCCTTTCTGCTCTTGTATCAGCCCGCCTTGCGAGAAGGTCGTCCCTCCCATCACGATATTTCCTTCGCGATCTATGATGCTACATTGAATGTCATCGTCTTTTTCTCCCCCAAAACTCGTTTGCCAGGTCATTTCTCCTTCTCCATCAATCATGAAAAGCCAGGCATCTTTTTCTCCCATCGACTGACCTACATCTAAATCTTTAGAGTCGGTATTGCTGATGATAAGGAAGTTATTGTCCCCAAGTACCTGTATATCGACAACTTTTTCATTGCCTGTACCTCCGTAGTATCGCGTCCACTTGACACTGCCTGTCGGGCTCAGTCGGGCGAGGTAGCACTCGTATCCAGCATGGGGGAGTTCTTCTCCGATAGGTTTAGGGGCACCTATATCCCCTCCAAGTAGGTAATCTCCGTTGGGAAGCTCTCGAATTGCATAACCATGATCATTGTACTTGGACCCGAGGGTGCGAACCCATTCGATGCGTGCTTTGGCATCTAGCTTGGCTACCATGATGTCGCTGCCTCCACGGTTGAGGGAGAGATCACCATCAGAAGACTTGGTAGTACCTATCAGGATAAATCCTCCATCTGATGTTTGGTGGAGGTCGCCTAGCGATTCGGTCTCACTCCCTCCGATATAAGATTTCCAAAAGAAAGTCCCCTGGGTAGAATATTTGAAAATGACAATGTCACCATTGGACGAATGGTTCCCATCAAACTGATCATTTTTTGAGTAGGTCTCCCCAGCGATGATGATAGTGCCATCTGGTTGGACAAACATCTCTTTCCCTCTGTCCAGGCCAGTACCTCCCAGATACGTTTGCCAGAAGGCGATTTGAGCTGAGAGAGAAGAGGATATGAGGAGAAAGGATAGGGCAAAAAAGGAATTACGAAGGGTCATGAAGTAAGACTTTTGGCAAACTCTTCACGGAAAATCTGTCGTGTGAGAGGGTAGCTCTGGGCAGCGACTTCCATCCAGCGCGCTTTGCTCATCCACTCTACAGCCTCTATTTTTTCTTCTGCTTGAGGGACTAAAGATGACTCAGAAGAAGCCTGCATATAATACCAGTGAGTAGTCTTGAGGACCCACTTCCTTCTTCTGCGAAAGGTATGATAGGTTTTAGAAAAGGGCCCCAGGAGCTGGACTTCCTGTAGACCTGTCTCTTCCTTGACTTCACGGACAGCCGCATCTTCTACAGGTTCCCTCCATTCTACCCCACCCTTGGGAAGTGTCCATTTGTTACGGTTAAAGATACAGAGGTATTCGCCTTTTTCATTGACGACAAGGCCTCCCGCAGCTTCCGTCGTTTTGAACAAATCGTGAAATTCGTACCAGAAATCATCTAGCCTCTCCTGACTATTGAATAGGAGCGCTACAGATACCTCCAGGTCGCGAAATACATCATTGCCTTGAAATTCAAAGAGGTGCTGTACAAGATCCTCTTCTTTCGCAGCATCCAGGTAGAACTGCTTGCCTTCCAGCTCAGAACCTTTGAAGAAGTGCCCCATGAGCGCTTCGAAAGTTACAGGCGGAAATTCGTAGTTCTGTTGGGCATTTTTAACCTGAAGTTGTATACAGAGATTTAGTGCGAAAATTTTCATAGTTTTACTCCCTACTAGGAAAAAACATCGTGGAAAGCTCCAAAATAGCAGAGTATTTACTTAAAATCAAAGCCGTAAAATTGAGCCTTGACCCTCCTTTTATGTGGAGTTCGGGTTGGCAATCTCCGATTTATTGTGACAATCGGTTGCTCTTGTCCTATCCTGAGATTAGGACGTATGTCAAATCAGCCTTTGTGGATATCATTCGGAGGAAATACCCCGAGACAGCAGGGATTGCAGGTGTAGCGACGGGTGCGATTGCCCATGGTGCCCTAGTGGCAGAAGCCATGGATCTTCCCTTGGTATATATCCGATCCAAAGCCAAAGGGCATGGCCTTCAAAACAGGATTGAAGGGGATGTTCATCAGGCGGGTAAGTACGTGGTGCTGGAGGATCTGGTCTCTACAGGTAAAAGTAGTGTAAGTGCTGTACGTGCCCTGCAAGATGCTGGGGTCGAAGTTTTGGGGACAGTTTCTATTTTTTCTTACGGGTTTGGCGAAGCCGATCACAACTTTGCCGCTTCAGGGACCACGTATCAATCTTTGGTGACTTTACCCGAACTACTTATATCGGCAGAGGAAAGCCAGTACGTAGACCAAAAGGGGATGGAAGCAATCAAAAATTGGCAAAAAGATCCCGCAAATTGGAAGCCCTGAAAATGATTGAGGCTTACCTCCTTTTCCTTTCGTTTTAACGAATAGGAATCTTATTTTTGACCTGAAAAATAAAAGGCGAATACATTGGCTGAACAACAGACATTTTTACAGACCATACAATCGGGCGAGTTCCAGGAGTTTATCTTGGATGTCAGAGGACATGCAAATGAGATGACGATTGAGGTAGCACCTGCCCGCCTACACGAGGCCATGCAGGTGTTGAAGAATCAATTTGGTTTCAATTACCTCGTAGACATCACGGCTTCAGATTACTACACCGATGAGAAGCGCTTTGAAGTAGCATACAACATCGTCAGTATGAACAATCGCCAACGTCTACGTATTACGATTGCGTTGGAAGAAGACCATCCTATCGCTCCCACGATCACAGATATATGGTCATCAGCTGCATGGTATGAGCGCGAGGCCTTTGACATGATGGGCATTCGCTTCGAGGGGCATGAGGACTTGCGGCGTATCTATATGCCAGAGGATTTTCAGTGGTATCCAATGCGTAAAGAGTTCCCTCTGTTGGGGATTCCAGGTTCGATCGAGCTACCTGAGAAAGATCCACCGAAAGAATATAAGTAATATATGCGCCTGTATTAAAGCAGCACATATTTTATTCATATCTATCAAAAACGAAAGCTGTCCTGTTTAGGATGGCTTTTTGGCTTTGGAGTAAAAAGATTGCACTTCATAGGACTATATTGGCATAGTTTCTTCCTGAAGATGAGCGACGAATCATGTAAATGAAGTGCGAATAGCTTTATCAATAGGATATTGTAGTTTTGGTATGGCAGCCCTTATATATGAAGATGTAGGAATGATTAAACAGAATAAGTACATTTTTTCTTTAAAAGAAAAGATGTGGCCAAAGCGGGATCATTCTTACAAGGAGGAAAACGATTCTTGATAGCGTGTGACGAGTCAAAGAGCTAGTCTGTTGTAAATGAGTAATTTAGAGGGGGGGTAAATTCTCATATTTGGGAAAATGAAGAATAGATAAAATTGAGATCCAGGCATCGCATCACGTGAGACACAATGCCTGGGAAATATACTTGACAAAGGATAATAAATTGGTAGTAAGGGCTTTATGTGGATCTATCTCCTTTTTAAGCCTTACATATCTACTTGACTTTTATCTCAATCTCCTCTGAGTCGGGAAGATGATTCAATCGAGACCCTCTGAATTGTACCTGGTATTTTCCTTTGTTCGTAAAGGAGTAGACCTCCTGTACATCTACACATTGCATCACACGTTCCCCTGGCTGTAGGGTAATGGTGGAAGCTAAAATGGCTCTACGCTTTTTCAATCTCTTGCCTGTGTAGTACACGGGATCGTTTTTGCGGTAGATGCTGAAGTAGTCCTCTGTAAATTTCCCTTCCAGTGGTGAATGTAGCCTGTTGACTCGGACAGTTTCATTTCCAAGATTGGTGATAGAGAACTCGATCCAGATAGGTTCATCTAAGTTGTACTTCTTCTCAGTAGAAGAGATTTCTACCAAAAGATTTTCTGCTGTGTAGGGTTGGGAGACAAAGGTTTCTCTCCAGTTGATGTTGCAGCTTGTCATCATGCATAGGACGATTGCTCCCATGACGATTCGGAACCAATTACTTTTCATTACAGTGAAGTTGTTGTGGAAAAAATAACATGTATGAAGGATACATCCTTCTTGTCGAGCTTGAATCAAAGTGGGGGCATTGAGTGACACAAAATGAAGCGACTCCGTCTTAACATTGTGTCTGAAGGCAAGAAGTAATATTCAGGTTGATTTTGTCTGATAGATCTTCCTGAAAGCAGAAATAGTTGGAGTGAAAACCTATTTATAGCGAATAGAGCCGTTTTGGACCATTGATTGATAATAAATCACTGTTTGTAACCTTTTTATCTAATCCAAAGCCAGAAAACAACCATAACGGCATGGATATTGTCTTTTTGTAAATGAGTATTTGAAATACATAGAATTGCGTAAATTATATACCTATATTTCAAATACTTCTTCATCTAGACATACGATGCCAGAAGCAAGTAGATAGATGGAGGAAATGAGCAATAGTTTACCCCCAGTTTCGATGAAGTATGCTACGTGTAGTGTGCTAGTGAGTCTTGTGATATGCATACCTGGGCTCCTGCTAGGACAAAAGAAAATCTTGTCTCCTGAGAAAGTCAAAGGCCAACAGTTGCAGTCTATAACGGTGCAAGTGTGGGCTGGAAATCCTGAAGAAGGAGATTTAGTCCGTGAGGATGCCTTCTTGTATGATGGCGCAGGCCTCTTGGTTCGCAAAGAATCTACTGAACAAAAGGATCAGCAAAAAGCGGTAATGGAATGCGCTTATGATGCCTTTGGATATAAGATAAAGGAACAGCTGAATGTGCCCAAAGAAGGAGTAGATTTTACGGCTCAGAAGGATGTGAGCTACCAAGAGGGGAGGGTACATCAGGTAAAGGATCTCATCACAGGTTTGGTTGAAAAACATACCTACAATGAAGCGGGGCAAATCATCCGCCTAGATAGTGAGTTTGAAGATGGCACATGGCTTGCAACGAAGACATATACGTATGATGAAGCAGGTCGTCTCCTAGAGCTTGAAGAAAAAACGGATTCGTGGACGCTGAGAAAGCGCAAAACCTATAACCATCTAGGACGTCCTCTGCGAGAGGTCTACCAGAAAGATTACAAGGACATCTACGAAAAGGATAAAGAAATCATTCTTACCTATCGCTACAATCGACATGGTCGGATGATCGAAAAGCACATCGTGAATCAACGAAACCAAAAGTCTCGGACCCTTAAGTATTCTTATGATGTATCGGGCAACCTGATTCGGATCAAGGAGGGGGCAAAGATGATGCATTATACTTGGGATAGCTTAGGGAGGATCATAGAGGCAAGGCAGCAGCGGGGAGGAACCATTTTGTGGACCAAGCAATATGAGTACACCCACGGCAATCAAACGAAATTTACAGTGGCTCCTGTTCTCGACCACTTCGCACAAGGAGAGGATTTGGGATCATGACGAACAATCATAAAGATTTAGGTTCATAGTTAGTTTTTAGGTTAGATGTAGTTACGCAGTAGGCAAAGGAGTGGATTCCTTTGCCTTTTTGTTTATCCTCAAAGGATAAAAATTTTTTCTTGGTGATTTAAGCCTTTGTCTCCTGTGATTTTCAATAGGTATATACCAGAAGTAAGTGATCCTTTGGGAATGGAAATGTGCTGTACACCAGGATTGCTTGGTGGTACATTTTGTGAAAATAAGAGTTGTCCTCCAAGGTTATAGATCTGAATCTCTATTTTTTGAGATTGAGTTGTTGCAAACTCGATGGTAGATGTGGAGGTGACAGGGTGAGGAAATACCCGCCAAGAGTCGTGTGCTTTTTCCTCCTGTATCCCGAGCACACTACATGCAGAATGACGGATAAATAAACTATCAGAAAAGCTATTACCCGCCTCATCTTTGAGCCGAACTGGGATGAGAGAAGATCCCACATGGTTAGTAGGGACCTCAATGATCAGTTGTTGCTTCAAGGAATCGTAATCGAGAATTAATTCAGCAGAATCTAGAATAGACCAACGAATAAGGTTTGCAGGAGACATTAGGTTGATTTGATGCTCCCAGAGATTCACGGTATCGGTTTTGCCATTGGGTATACAGATTTCTTTGGTCGCGATGCGTGGATACTGCACAGAAGGATCTGTCGAAGTTGGGAAAGTATAGTCATTGTAAAATGGGAAGAAGCCATGCCTCAAATAGTTGGGATGAGCTGCAATGCCCAGAAGCATCGTGGAAAAATCAATCCCCTGAATGTCTTTTGCCCTCCACGTAGGATCTAATGTCGAAAATCGCCAGGGAACGCGCACATTCTGAAGATTAGGTAGCTGATACGGAGCGGCATTTACATTATGATATAGGTTGAGTACCTCTTCAAGCCCATCTGGATAGACAGGAATAAAGCCTGCAACAATGTGTGGGGAAGCGATGCGCCCAGGATGACTGAGGCAATTGTCTGCATGGTAGCCACCGATACTGTCAGGGGCTGCCCCTGCTCCAAAACCCCAGGTAAAAGATGGTTCTGTCGTATTGTTTCGCCACCAACAGGAATCTTTGCGACGTGCTTGATCAAAAAAGTCCAAATAATCCGAGTCTGTTGCATAAGGATGACAGAGGTAGTAGCAAAACTGGTGGACAAAGCCCGAAAGAAAATTTCCAGGAAAGTCAGTTAAAACTGTCGCGTCACAGTAAGTGGATTTGGGAAGTTGAGCAGGATCTGCATAATGATTAGTCCATAAAATCTCGCCGTTCATTGTGTATCGCAGGTCTTGTTTTGCAAACCATGCTACGAGCATGTATTCATTGAATGGGTAGGTGATTCCTGACCCACCCGTTCCCCAACGATCCTGGGTGAGGTATATTCCTCCCGTTTGCAGATCTTCTAGACAGCTTGCCCAGTCGACGGTCAGGAATAAGGCATCAGCCAAAAGTGCGATAGAGTCATTGTTGGGATAAAAATTTTTCGAAAACAATGCCGCCGCAGTCAAAATACCTGTATCGATAGAAGAAAATTCACTATTCCATGCCTGTCTACCCGTTTGCTGATCGATGAAATGTCGGTACAGTCCCATGATGTTTCTCTCTGGGCAAAAATCGGGACGTAGCCCATTCATAGACTTAAGTGTTTCGAGTACCAATTCCTCTGCGTTGGAAATCCATCCCATCGTGTCAGCGATACAAAGTGAAAGGATGCCCATTGCAGTAGTGGCGGTGGAAGCAGGGTGGAACTGACTTCCCACAAATACAGTAGCATCTCTATACACACCCGTAGGTTCCCTGAGTGACATCATCGTCTGAAACGCACGATAGAAGAGGGTGTCTGCATCGTAGTTTTCATCCACGAGGAGTAGATCAATGGGATGAATATATTTTGAGATGCCTGTATAGTTCTCTAACCTTATCCTGAAATTCAGGTTCTTCCCCCTTGGCAGCTCTGATCCCGAGACTTTATGAGAGAAGTTTGGATTGAAGGGGCCATAGACACTCGAATGAAGGACTCTGATCCATTGGTTGGAGGTAGAATCCCAATACTCAAAATGAATGGATTCCAACTTCGAGAAGTTATTTCCCAAGTTCATTTCCAGTAGGATGGAGTCCGTGGATAGAGAATAAATGAATTGAGAAGGAGATTGACCATTGACCAAAAGGTTGCTGGGCTGGCCAGGGTAGGTAGAATCTGGCCCCTGATAGAAAGGAGCTCTAAATTCGATATCGTCTACAAAAAAATAACCTGTGTCTACAGCTTGTTGATTTTTCTCTAAAACAATTGTGAATTCTTCAACCTGTGTGGAGTCTAGAGTAGGGCTAAACATATCAAAAGAAATATCGAAACCAAGGAATGAATCAACGGGAATACCATGGATTCGATAATTGGGTGCCATGACTGCACCTGTATGCTTCAACTCTACCTTGATATTGCTAGGATTGGTATAGAGATCCTCTGCTTTGAGGGCCATATGAAGGCTGTGATAGGAGGAGAGATCTTTGGCGATGCCAGTCCATCCATCTTGTCCGCCACCAAGTTTGGTGAAGACGCCTCCGAAGTCGCCCGAAACTCGATGCTCATAGGAGATTTTTTGGGAACAGGGATAAAGATTGTATTCCTGGCAGTCTACAGTTGCAGTATATTGAGAGGGATCAACGAAGACGCCAGAATTTGCTCCCGTTGCATTGGTACCAAATAAATCGTCAAAATGGTCGATTTTTACATACCCAGGGAAGTAAGAGCCAAATAAAATATCATCGAAAATCACCTCAGCTTGCTTAGGGCTGGCATTTACACCTGATCCGTACTCCTCAAATACCAAGACTAATTTATTAACCTGGGTTCTTTCTGTCAGATTCCAAAATGCATCTAAGGGAATGACGACTTTTCGCCATCTACTATCCGTTCCAGTTGGAAGATAGTTATTGACGGCAACTTTTGCCTGTTGGTTTTGGGCATCTCTGACTAATTCTATCTGAAAGAAAATATTGGGTTGACTGGACTTGACCCAAAAAGAAAGGTAATGGAAGTTCCGTAGGTCTAGATTTGGGAGGGGAAAAACTTGGCCTATAAAGCTCTCAGAACTGGAGACATCAAAATTCAGTCTCAATGATTTTCCACTTCGTCCGTAGGCTTCCGCCAGGATGGCTGCATCGCGTGTGACCATCCCTCCACCGACTGTAAATGGATCTGGATTGGGAGCTTGAAAGTGGTTTTGCCAGGGACTTTCAAAATCGTCAACTGTAAGTATTTGCTGACTTTGCCCAAGTAAAATGGGTGCTCCCGTCCATGCAAGAGCAAAGAAGAATAGGGTAGCATAAAGTTTCATGAGGGTTGATGGTTAGGGGTGGCAATCTGTTAAAGCTTGAAGAGTGGAACTTTTCAAAAGGAGCTGTTCTGCATAGAAAGTAAGGTCGCCTGAATCTCTGATTTTGAAGTTGGATCCTTGTGCGCCTAGCAGCACAGCTTTTTGGGCTGCGAAGAAAGCCAAATACTTACAGCTTGGGATGCTTGGGTCTTCGATAATTGCTTGGCAAGCCCCCAATGTATGGGTCACGTTGATGTTAGGTTTTGTAATACAGCGCATCTCTAGGCTTTGGGCAAGTGCATATAACTGCATTGGATTGTCAGTGCCCCAGTTTTTTAATTTTTTCTCTTCTATAAGTTTAATGACATAGTCTATATCTCCCTGATCTACGGTTAACATCTGATGTCCTTTTATCTGAGTAAGGACAGTTTTTCCCTTACTTTCAGTATTTTTGGGACATTGGCAAGGTGCCTCGGATGGAGGGTAGTAGTCCGTAAGTTTTCCCAAAGAGTCGAACTTGAAGATGGCTCGTTGAGTAGCAATAAAAAGCTCGCCTTCATCTTCAAAGGCATCAGGGAAATGCGCTAGTAAGTATGCTCTGACGGAAAATACTAAGCCGATAAATTCATTGGGTGCTTTTTGTTGCTGCCAGTAGCTGTAGTGCCCTTGGTCGAATTTAAACGCACGAAAAGTCGCTCGTTCTAAATTATGAAGCTTAGCGAGACCAACGATTGTGGTAAAAGAAGCAGGTTCACAAGCCGCAGTAATTAATTTACTTTGAGTTGTTTGGTACGATTCAATCTTCTTCTTTAACGGTTCCACATGTGCCTGCGGAAGTCCCCACTGAAATTTATACTCTTGTGCGTGCAGTGTCCAACCCATACCCAGTATGGAAAGGAGCAAGAAGGCGATAGGTTTCATTTTACAGGGAATTTAAGGGATAATGATGCTGAATTTAGAGGTTAGAATAGGTAGCTAAAAACTTGTCAATCTCAGGAGTTTGGGCCTCTCTGAGTATAGGTTCTATAGCTACAAAAGGCCAGCTTTGGTTGATTTCATCGAAAATGATAAATACACTTTTGGCTGGGGCTGCCAACACCTCTGTACTGACGAGCTCAAGATTGCATAGTCGTGCTGTATGGTCGTAGAAGCTTGTGAGGGCATTAAAATCGTCATTGACTTGCTTCCATTTATAGTTTTGGTAAGTCTCATTATAGGCCAGTTCGAAACTTTTATTTCTAATCGGGATAAAACCTGATCTATAAACCGAATCCTCTATGAATCGGGTTCTTTCGTTCTCAGGCAGATTGCGAATATGACTTGTGAGATAGTACAATCTACTTAGGCGCCCCAGCATTTCTGGACTATTCAACTGTTTGACGACTTCTGTAGCCGTAGCTTTCTTTTCATTGGATATAGACTGCTGATATTGCAGGTAAGTAAAAATCAGCGCAATGAGTACCCCAAGCCGTGTGAAGTTGGCAAATATAGAAAATGAGATATTCCATTTATCCCATGAGTCTTTTGATTTGGACTCTTTTCGAAGGGCTATTTCAGATATCTTCTCTGGGATTTCATCTACCAAGCCAGCATTTATTCTTTCAAGGCTTTCTACTTTTTCTTTTAAGTGGGCCATGTCCTGCTTGATTGTGATAAGCATTTCCTTGACTTCTAGTGGAGTGGGGGCATTCTCATTTGGACTCATTTGCTTATTTTTATATTGTCAATCAATAAGGTGCCTGAAAATAAGGGGGTAAATTCGTCCTGAATACCGATGAAGGTCAGGGCACGGATCTGAGATAAATTCGCTTTCACCCGATCTTGTGGCGCTGTAAACGGGTTTTGAGCGAATGCTTTAAGGGGAATCTTAATGGGAGCCCATTCGTCAGAAAAAGAAGCCCCTTGCTGCTTCAATGGAATTTCTATATTGGATTCGCCACTACCGTCTTCCAGTTTGATTTTCATCTCCTTCAGCGAAATTCCATCCATAACCTTCATCTCAAATTCTAGATGGCGAAATTCAGAAATATCGAAGCAGGTAGTTTCTGGACCAAGTAGGAGTACAAGGCCACCGCCTCGCCATGTAGATTTCGATTCGGTCAGGGTAGGAGCAAATTGGACTTTGAGTGCGTGTGAACCGAAACGCGTTTCATCAGAGAAAGGCGCACAGGATTCAATGATCATCTGATAATCCGTCGGTTCGCTGACCCAATAATCGGCTTTACCTCCTAATAGATAGCCCTTCTGCTGACCACCTTCATCGAAATTGGCGAGAGAAACAATGTCTCCTTCTAGCTTTCTGACCTCCAGACACAATGGGGAAGAAGGACTATCTACACAATCTCCCACTAGTCCATCTAATGATTTGGAATCCAGTATGAGAAAGCCAGGGAGTATTTTTTTTAGCCTGTTGAGCTTGATTCCTTTTCCACGGTTTTCCTTTTCCCATTGTTCTAGGATCCGATGTCCCCTTCTGTTTACAGATAAGGCCATGATCCGAGTCAAATTTTCTTTCCCTCGGATACGCACATTCAAATGTTCCCACTCTGCAAAAGAGGCTTGAGAGATGGCAGGATATTGAATGTAAAGGTTGTCGAACCGATCTCTCAGACATAGCCATATATTGTCCATGTCGAGATTGGCGAAGGTACCTTTGAGTTCATACGCTCCCTCCTGACACGTCCAGGTTGTGGTAGGAGGAATGGTAAATGTCTGTGAAAGACCCATAACTGGACAAAGAAGTGTGAACGCCAAATAATGGAGGAATAGATGTATTGGAGTTTTCATAAGAGAAATATTAAGTAAGAGGTCAGGTAAAAAGACGTCATCCCATGAGAGATTTCACCTCGTTTAAGACTACAGGATTGAAGTACAGGTAGTAAAAAATGACCCTGCAGTCTAGGGAGTTAAAACTACTAGTATTACAGAATGCCACACTTTGAGGTACAATACCCCCCTCAGAGGATTCATTATCCTGAAGGAACAGTGTCCCATGCTCAAAGTATATGATACAAACCCCCCTTTACTTGTCCACCTAGTTAAGTACTCTGCCAAAATGAATTGTGATTAGATCTTGACTGCTATTCCTTTAAAGCCTGATCTCCTGTATCTGTATGTCTAATTAGTATGTGGTGAGGGTAATATTGTCGAAGAAGGCGACCCCATCAGTGGGGGTTGGTTGTGTGCCATTATGAACGGAAATGGTTACCATTCGAAGGACCTCCTTTCTATATACATTTTGTACTTCGGGAGGATCAAACCATTGCCGTTGACAGAGTGTATCAAGAGGAATAACAAAGTGTGTCCAGGTATCCTGGAGTTCCCCCAATCCTTTTAAAGACCTCTCGGGTGTCGTGAGTGAATGAGAGTCTTCCAAGCGGAGCCGTATTTCTTGAAGATGACTGGATGTGGATGTCATGAAATCAAATTCAAGTAGATCGTAGAGGGTAAAGTCGATTCCCTGTGGCTGATTAAAAAATTCAAATACCAAGCCCGCTCCAACGAAACTCACAGTATCTTTAGGTAGTAAAACGTTATTCAAAATCTCAAGCTTTATGGAGTACGTTCCTGGAGTCAGGGTTGAATTTAAGGGTTCGTATACCACTGAAACTTGTACTTCTTCTTCAGGATAGGACCATGGGCTGACTGCTCCACAGTACGCCGTCGGATCTTCTCCTCTCTCAAAATCGGAGAGTAAAAGTACTTCAGAATCCAGATCTGGTTCTACGCAGTGTGGTGCGTGAATAGGATATAGCTGGTTGCAGTCAGTAAAACCACAAGAAGTAAAATACATAAGTATGATACTCAGCGAACCCCATAGGGTGATATATCTTCTGATGTATGTCATCATATGCCTCCTAATAAACCTGAAGTGGAAAAACTAATTCCGAAGACGATGTCATTTCTGCTCACCATTGGTGGGACATATTCGTCGTTCCAACTTGCCCAGTAAAACCATTCGAAGAAAAATCGTATACGTCTGATACCATAATTGCGACAGGTTGGATTTTTAACTTTAGAACGCTTAAGGGGAAAGTAGGCAAACCCGACTCCGTGACGGAGCTGATTTTCCCACCAACGACAAGGACAACCCATCGCCAAACTCCAATCCTCCACCAGATAAATGAACAAGCTGCGATCGGTTTTCTTGCTGTCTAGCCAGTAACCCGTCTTGAAATTACCATTGGTCATCATTGCGTTATAGTTCTGATGGCTGAAGTTTGTGTTTCTAAAACTAAAGTCTGTCCATAAGCTCCAGGCCCAGCCTCTAGATTGATCTTTTAAGTATTTTTGCTTAAAAAAATTGTCAAAATAATAGTCGACTCCGAGTTTCCACTCCTTATTTTGATAGCTTGTTTGTACGGTAGTTTGCACAGAAGGGGATCGAAAATAGTGTCTCCAACCTCTCCAACTATAGATTCTCAGGCCATTGATCCACTCAGGCGATTTCTGATCTTCCATCCATTTAAGTCTAGCTGGATAGAATTGTCCTCCTACGCCCAGTTGTATATATCGCTGCCAGTCAAAGCGTTTTTCTTGTCTGGTCGAGAGGGAAGATTCACGACCTACAAAAGACATCCAGGATATTGTGAGGTTGACATAAGGAGAGAAAATACGTTTAGGCTCTGTCCAGTAATTTGCACGTACCTCTACCCAGGAATCCCAGCCGTTGTATGGTGCGACACGGTCCGTAAAGTTATGCTTCCTCGCACTAGAACTACCCTGTATAGCAGGGTCGATTTTGCAAAGTAGCTGGGCTGATACTTCACTTCGAAAAGCACAAATGGATAAGATTAGCAGGCAAAGAGCCACGTGCCAACGTTTACCTAGGGTATTCATGTCATCAGGAGCATTTTTTTGATATAGTGAATTTAGTAAATGTGTTTTTTACTACAGTGTAAAAAATGAAACCATCCTCATTGATGGAGAAGAAATCTTGCCAGTTTATTTGTAGTTCGTAAAAATTCGCTAGGTCTGTCTCCTGTAAAGTGCTTAAATTCCTTCACAAGGTGAGAGATGTCATGATATTCAAAGTCCGTTGCTAATTGTAGCAGGTCCTCGTTTGGAATCGAATCGAATGACCTAATGAGTTGATTAAAACGGATAATACGCGCGTATTTGTAGACGCTCAATCCTACTTTTCTATTGAAAAGTCGATTTAAGTATTGAGGAGAGACGGCATATTTCCTACTTAATCCTTTGAGATGAATACCTACAGGGTTCAGTAAGATGTCTTCTAACACTTTATCTACGAACTTCTGGGATGAGTCAGATAGAATCAGGTTTTTAAACAAATATTCTTCCATGATCTTTTTTCGACGGTATAAGATCGATTGCGGATTAAAGGCCCAATGGTGGAAGGAAGAATCTTCTAATTGATGATAGTAAGGCCAGAACCCTTTTCCTAGCACATCACAAACATGATAGAGCTTATCAGTGAACTGTTGCTGATTCTCTGGAACCAAGTGCCTGAATGCTCCAGGCTGAAAAATCATTCCAAAGGTGTCCGCTGCCCCATATGCATGGTAAACCTCGATGAGCTTGGTATATTTTCCAAAGACATAGCTTTGAGGAATATCCTGCCCATCATAATCTACATTAGACACGCCAATTTTCTTTTTAAAGTGGAAGACGAGGCTTGTATATCCATTGGGTAAAGTTTTTTCAACCATTGGACATACGGTACTAGTGTATCCAAATACATTATAAAATTTCAGGATATATGGCCGTAAATCTTCTGACGGCTCAGTTTCGTGATAGGTAATGAAGGGAGTGGGAGTGAGATTCATAATTATCAAGAAAAAGCTGCTTTGATAGATAAATAAGACGCTAAGCCCTCCATTTAAATGAAGAACGAGATAATAGGGAAGGAAAGGGCTTGGGGAAGGGTATTCGTGTCCGTCGGTAATTGAAAATAAGCAAGAGGTCAGGTTCTGAAAAGCGATCCCAAGGGGGATTTCGCTACGCTCAAGACAAGAGGCTTTGGATGTTATTGTAGATATGTATACGTCCCGTTTATACCTCGTTTTTTCCGTCTGTCTACTTAATTACGTTGGGATGCTAGGTGCAAAGCTTTTGTGGAAAGGCGAGTGCTTATGAATACATGGAGTTTAGTAAATATAAGAAAACTTTATGAGTCAAAAAAATAACATCCAGTACTGGAAATGAGCTAGTTGGTCCTGTATTCTATGAATGAAATCACCCGTATGAGATATGGTATCCTTCTAAGGTTGATATCCTCACGATTGCTCCAAAGGGAAAGTGGATGATCGTGCCAGGATTTTAGTTTTGCGATGGGTGTATGATTTATATGCTACCATTTAAGTAGACTATAAAAAGTGAGAGGCGATCCCGAAAGGGGTTTTGCCACGCTCAATATGTGAGATTGAGAATGAAAATATACGGTAGTGATTATCACGAATGAATTCTTATGGGGCTTTTTGAAGATTCTGCATGGATATCTTTAGCCCAACTCATTGAAGTCATACAAAAGGATTCGTTATAATCATTGGTGTATAAAGGAGAAATATAATGAACATGGGAGTATTTTCGTGGAAAACCCAGGCAGAAAAATCCTACTGAATTCCCTAATTTTGCTTGGGAATTGAAAACCTGACTTCCAGCCTCTTCAGAGCATAAAAATTCAAAATTATATGACCGCCCTTACCATCCAGGAAGCACTCAAGCATTACTTTGGCTACGAGTCTTTTCGTCCTATGCAGGAAGACATCATCCAGTCCATCACCAGTGGGCAGGATACCCTTGTCTTGATGCCCACGGGAGGGGGGAAGTCCCTTTGTTATCAGATTCCTGCGCTTGTCACGCCAGGACTCTGCGTGGTCGTCTCTCCACTGATTGCCCTCATGCGCGACCAAGTCGAAGCCCTCAAAGCCAATGGCGTAGCAGCAGCCTACCTCAACAGTACCCTTCCTTATAATGAGTACATTGAGATTTTGGAGCGCGTCAAATATGCCGATCTCAAGCTCCTCTATATTTCACCCGAAAAAATCCTGACACCGCAAGTTCGCGAGATGCTCAGTCAAGTCAAAATCAGTTTGATTGCCGTAGATGAGGCCCACTGTATCTCCACTTGGGGCCATGACTTTCGCCCAGAGTACGCCCAGCTTCATACGCTGCGCAATCAGCTTGAAAAGGCACCCATCATTGCCTTGACAGCCACAGCAGATAAGAATACGCGCCGCGACATTGCAGAGAAGCTGAAGCTACGCGATCCACAGATATTTATTTCTTCCTTTGATCGACCTAACCTGAGCCTGACCGTGCTCCCAGGGCAGGAGAAGATGCGGAAGATTGAAAGCTTTATCCGTTTGCGCCCTCGCCAAGCAGGAATCGTTTACTGCCTCAGTCGAAAAGGAACCGAGTCCCTCGCCAACAAACTGCAAGAGTCGGGCTACTCTGCTGCATTCTACCATGCAGGCATGACCAATGAGGCGCGTATGCGGGTGCAAGATGCCTTCATCAACGATCAGGTGGAGATTATCTGTGCGACGATTGCCTTCGGTATGGGGATCGATAAGTCCAATGTCCGATGGGTGATTCACTACAATCTACCCAAGAATATGGAGAGCTACTACCAGGAGATTGGCCGAGCGGGACGTGATGGTTTACCGAGTGATACCCTGCTTCTCTACAGCTATGCCGATGTGATCCAGCACAAGCGCTTCATTGAGGAGTCAGGACAGCCAGATGTGCTCACAGCTAAGCTAGATCTCATGGACGAGTATGCCAACGCCCAGATCTGCCGTAGGAGGATCCTGCTAAATTATTTTGGCGAGCAGATAGGAGAAGGAGGCTGTGGCAATTGTGACGTGTGCAAAAATCCTCCTACGAAGTTTGATGGGACGGTGATCGCCCAAAAAGCACTATCTGCCATTTATAGAATGAAAGAGGAAGTAGGGCTGAATACGCTAATTGATGTCTTGCGCGGATCTCGGAAAAAAGAAGTGTTGGAAAGAGGGTTTGACAAGATCAAAACATACGGAGCAGGGAGTGATATGAGTACACCCGAATGGCAGCATTGTCTGATGCAGATGCTCCATCTAGGATTGATCGAACTGAGTTATGACCAGCACAAGACCTTGAAGTTGACGCCTGCCAGTGGACACGTCCTCAAAGGTGAGCAGAAAGTAGAGATGGTGCGCCGCGCGCCCATTCAGCCCAAGATCGAGAAGACGCGCAGTCGCAAATCGATTCGTCCAGCAGATACATGGGAAGAGAAGCTATTCGAATACCTGCGTGAGCTTCGCTGGAAGATTGCCCAGAAATCAGGCGTGCCTCCCTATGTGGTATTTAGTGATTATACTTTGACTGATATGGTCAAGCGTGTCCCACTGGATGAGGAGGAAATGCGACAGGTATCGGGCGTAGGTGCCCGCAAGTGGGAGCGGTATGGGACGGTCTTTCTCGCCCGTATTCGGAAGTTTATCTCAGAAGAGGGCCATAAGGTGTAGGGAAATTAGGAAAAGTGCTTGACCGCGCGGATGTTTCCTGGCGAGCGGCAATGTCTCGTTGGTGCGAGATTCTAGCGTTCTTAGTTGGGAAACTAATAGATTGAGGTGCTGCGTAGTTTGATGACTACGCAGAGCGCAGCTTGGTGTTTCACTTTTTGGATTGTTGCTAAGCGTAGCTTCTTTCTTGCTTGGCCGCGCGGACGTTTCCTGGCGAGCGGCAATGTCTCGTTTGTGCGAGATTCTAGCGTTCTTAGTTGGGAAACTAATAGATTGAGTTGCTGCGTAGTTTGATGACTACGCAGAGCGCAGCTTGGTGTTACACTTTTTTGGTTGTTGCTAAGCGCAGCTCCTTTCTTGCTTGGCCGCGCGGACATTTCCTGGTGAGCGGCAATGTCTCGTTTATGCGATATCTCGATTCAAGCGCTTATATCACACAAACAACAAAACCACCGTCAACACAATTCCACCTAAAGCGAAATACATCCCCTTTTTAAATATCGAAGTAGAAGGTCGAAACATCCAAAAGGAAGAAATCACAAAGAAGAATAGTGCAAAGCCAAAAAGAATATTCAACCAGTAAAGAGGTTCCCCTGACTTGGCTTTGTGTAAGTGCGTCATTTTATCCAGGAGGAGCGGCAATTTTTTGACACTATATTGGGCTTCACCCGTCGCTTGATTATAGGTGCCATCTTTAAAATAAAGTATGCCCCCTTCCGATTGGGTCACCTTCAAGCGTTTGATTTTTAGTTTTTCTCCTAGCTCATCGGGTTGAACATCTTTTTCAATCACCTTTTCTATCTGCTTTTCTTGCTTGAGAAAATCGGTATTTCGAAAGATTAGGACAACACCGCTGATGGCATACATCGCCATGATTCCCGCCAGAAAAAATCCTAAGTAGCGGTGGATCACCCGCATATAAAGCCCTGTTTTTTTACTCCCCATTGTTGATCGTAGGATGAATCAATGATGGACAAATATGCCCGTTCTATTTACGGGGTTAAACCTACTGTCTGATTTCAATGATTACAAGAAAAAACAGACAGGATGTATTTTTACCCTGCCTGTCTATATGCCTATTCTATCCAGATTTTTTCCTTAATACTTTGTCCTCCTATCCAAACTTCCATGATATAAAGGCCTGTTGCCAAATCTGTAACCGAAATACGTTGTGTCCCCCCTGCGATCGGCGCGCTTTTGACCACCTTCCCTTCAAAACTGATCAATCTGAAACGTCCCTTCTGCCCTGTTTTGATCCATAGCTCGGTAGCTGTAGGGTTTGGGAATAGTTCTATTCGCGCAATCCCTGTCGCGATGCTTGTCAATGTCAGTGAGAAAGGCTCCGAGACATTGGTACATCCATTTGGATTGGTTACCTGTACTTGTATCTCCCCCTCAAACTCAGGAGGAAGTATATCTGTAGCGAGAGAAGATCCTATTTGTCCCGCTATGGGCAAGAAGTCGGGATTATTGGTATCTCTCGTAAACCATTGATACGCACTACCGTCACTGCCCGTCTTCAAGCTATCCATGTCAAGCGTGATTGTTGGCGCAGGATTTTCCAGGACAGTGACGATCACTTCGTTAGAGGTATCATTGAGAGAGGTACCACAACCTGCTGCTGAGACCACTTCTAAGCTATAGGCTGTACTCCCGATGACAGGATCTACAGACAGCGTATCGGTATTGCTTGGGAGGGGAGACCATACATACGTAAAAGGAGGCAGGGCTTGATTGTTCCCAAGAGTCGTCGCACGTAGGGTAATCGGTCCTTCTCCTTCACAATAGGTCGTATCAGATCCAAGAGAAACTAAGGGAATCGCATTGACAGTCACATCAAATGAGCCTGTTACAGGGCCACAGCCTTGATCGTCCATGACAGAAACTGTGTATCGAATGGTTACCTGATCAGATGTGTTGGGGGCAAGGATAGGATTTGGAGCGGTGGGATCACTGATTCCGTCAATGGGCGAGCTATCAGAAGACCACATGTAACTGTAAGGAGCGAAACCGTCACGGACCGAAATATTAGGTTGTATTTCAGCATCCACACAGATGCTTGCATCGGCCAAGTTATCAATCTTGATGTCACTGATCTCCAACGTCTTTGAAATGCTCACCGTATCATTGGGGCCAAAAGCTGTGAGCGTGATCGTTTGGATTCCTCCCGTATGGAACTGTACAGATGGAGGGGTAGTACTTGTAGAAGTCGCAGGGCTGGCATTTGGCCCAAAATCCCACAGATAGGAATCGACAGGACCACTTGAGCTATTGGTAAAGCTGACGGACTCCCCCTGACATGCCTGTAGCTGGGCAATCGTAAAATCGGGACTAACAACGGTCGGATCAACGCTCAAGGTCTGATTAGACTCATAGATGAAATCTCCGCTCGTACTCCCGTTGCCATTGGCGGCATTACCCACGATGTAGAAGGTGATGTCTCCGACATTGGTTGCAGGTGCTTTCCAGGTAAAGTTCCAAGTTTGATTGGTGGAGGCATTGCGGTGTCCTACGTATTGACGGTTTTGCCCGCCTACACTTCCCGTAAGGACGGCCGTATTGCCACTGGTGATGACACCAAAATCACCTGCTTTCAGGTTATTTCCATCCAGAGCTGTAATGGTGAATCCGTTTTTGCCAGAGGGAAATGTATTGTCGTTGAGGGTGAAAGAAAGGGTGTAGGTGGAGTCAGGAATGTAGTCGGCAGGCAGGCTCAGCTGATTAGATCCTGAACCTGTATTGACATTGCCAGAGTGACAGCCTCCACAACTGGACTCACCAGGTGCTTTGGACCTTCGGGTAGGAAACTGGCTCGAGAACTGTGTGCCTGCAATGCCCAGGAAGCCAATGAGTAACAGAATACTGATCGTATAGCGCTTTTTCATTGTGTACAATTGAAGTTTGAGGTTTTGATACAAAATGTATGCGCGCATTCCCCTTGATTCGAACAGCTTGAATTTTCTTTTGTTTGTAAATCAAATTTTTACTCATCTATAGCTGTCCGTTCACACTTACGATGCGAATTTGGGCACTGGAGATACAAATCAAGCAGAATAAAGAAAAGTTTACTTTGGATCGTCTACCTGACCAATAGAGAAGATGTGTTTGTTTATCAACAAGAAGAAAGGGCCTAAGTATATGATCAAATTTTGGAATAAAATACGAGCGGTTTCAGCTAAGGATCAAAAGTATGGGGGGGACTTGACGTTCAAAGAAAGCTTTGCCGCGCTCAAGCATTTACCCCCATTTCTCAAAATGATCTGGCAGACAGATCCCGCATTGGCTCTTTTCAATGTCTTGCTACGACTACTTCAGGCAGGGATTCCTGTATCTACGCTTTATGTCGGGAAACTGATCATTGACGAGGTCGTTAAGCTGATGAATACCGAAGGATTAGATCAGGAAGCACTCTGGTGGTATGTAGGGATTGAATTTGTGCTTGCTTTCGTATCGGCCTTTCTGAGTCGGGGCATCTCTTTGATCGATTCGCTCTTGGGAGACAAGTTCTCCAATATGACCTCTGTCAAACTGATCGAACATGCCGCTGCTTTAGATCTCCCCCAGTTTGAGGATCCGACTTTTTATGACAAGCTGGAGCGTGCACGCAGGCAGAGTACCAACAGAGTACGTCTACTCTCAGAGCTGATGAAACAGGGGCAGGACATCATCACACTTGCTTTCCTAGCGGCAGGTTTGGTGGTATTCAATCCCTGGTTGATTTTGCTCTTGGTGCTTGCTGTCATCCCTGCGTTTATCAGTGAAACCCACTTCAACCAGCGAAGCTACTCTGTAAGCAAGACCTGGACACCTGAACGTCGTGAATTGGACTACTTGAGATATATAGGAGCCAGTGACCAGTCAGCAAAGGAGGTTAAGATATTTGGCTTGGAAAATTTTGTCAAGGATCGTTTTGCGCATTTAGCAGATAAATACTACCAAGCCAACCGAAAACTGGCCATTCAGCGTTCTATTTGGGGCTTTCTTTTCAATACCTTGGGCGATGTGGGATACTATGCGGCTTACGTACTGATTGTATTACAGACCATTAATGGACAGATTACTTTGGGTGATCTGACCTTTTTAGCGGGCTCTTTTTCGCGGCTGCGGGGGCTTCTAAGAGGGATTTTGTCACGTTTTTCCTCTATTGCACAGAGTGCCCTTTATCTACAGGATCTGTTCGAGTTTCTGGGTATCGAGCCTCACATTCGTTCTCCCAAAGAACCGTTGCCCTTTCCCAATCCGATTCGGGAGGGCTTTACCTTTGAGAATGTCAGCTTTCAGTATCCCAATTCGGACAAATGGGCGGCGCGCGGCTTGAGTTTTACACTTAGGGCAGGGGAGAAGTTGGCATTGGTAGGGGAGAATGGAGCAGGGAAAACCACCCTGGTCAAGCTCTTGGCTCGGCTTTACGATCCTACAGAGGGTCGAATCTTATTGGACGGACATGATTTGAAGCAGTATGACCTCAAAGAACTACGCGAGGCCGTAGGGGTCATTTTCCAGGACTACATGCGATTTCAGATGCGGGTGCAGGAGAACATTGCGGTGGGAAATATTGGGGAGCGAGAGAATATCCCCTTGATTGAGCATGCGGCAGAAAAAAGTCTGGCTGACCAGGTCGTGAGGGAGCTTCCCAAAGGAATGGAGCAGATGCTGGGGAGGAGATTTGAAGGGGGTATGGAGCTATCGGGCGGACAATGGCAGAAAATTGCGCTGGGACGCGCGTATATGCGAGATGCCCAACTGATGATCCTCGATGAACCGACAGCTGCGCTGGATGCCAGAGCTGAGTATGAAGTCTTCGTGAGATTCAGCGAATTGACACAAGGTAAGTCTGCCGTATTGATTTCTCACCGCTTCTCTACTGTGAGAATGGCAGATCGTATCTTAGTCCTTGAAAAAGGCCAAGTAAAAGAAATGGGCACACATGAGGAGCTGTTGGCTGAAGAGGGAACGTATGCAGAATTGTTCCAATTACAGGCTCAGGGCTATCAGTAAAACCTATGTGTCTGATACTGTGGATTTTAAGAAAAAAATGAATATAATGAGCTGAATGCTAGTCTCTTAGGTTGGAGACTAGCATGCTTTACAATTAAGTTTAAAATTGTGGAAAAAAGGTGAACGCTACACGGAACTTTTTTTCCGAAACCCGTATATTCATATATATACCCTAATTTTATTTACCCCTTCATATTTCATTGAGCAGCTTTCCTAAGAAGTTTTGCCCTTTCCCACTTTAGCCTTTTGCCTCAGGTAAGAAGGCAAAAGCTTATTGATGGATGCTACAGTAGAATCAGACACTTGCTAGCTGATTCTCATATGTATTGCATGTACTGAAGTTGGATTTCCTTTTACTTTAATCTACACAACTATGGGCCTTATCTTGCTCGCAGCTATTTGTTTTATCGTCGTGAGAGGCGTCTTTTCAGTGTTTGAAAGCGAACCTGAAAAAAAGAAGCCGAAAGACTTTCAATGTGATCGATGTGGAGATACACTAAAAGCAGGTACTCCACCTTGTACAGGAACCTGCCACATCTACGAATTCAAATTTCGGGATAGAGAGTGGCCTGCCAAGCATTCGAGTTGTTAGCGGACCTTGAGGCGCATACCTGCGCTCACTGGTCACATGGATCATGGGAGTATATCCTTCATATCTCTATGGAGTTGTATAGAGATGATCACGAATCCCTTACTACGTGTTTGGGTGATCTGTATGAATCTATGGTGAAATGAGAAGAAGAGAACGATTTGCCGTGACAGAGGAACTTCGAAGGAATGTTACGGTGTATAATAGTTTGAACAGTAATTTAGTATTTGAATTTTTTTTAGGCTAAAAAAGGTGAGCCGTAACATCTGTATACCAAAGACTTGAGGTTGTCGAAATTCCCATCGGCAGCCTCTTTATTTTCATACCAAGATAATTATTGTATTTTTATTCCCGTTTTTTCAATCACCTTATTACTAAGCAAAAGGATAACATGACTCGCAGTAAGATAACTGGTCTGGGCTATTACGTCCCTGAAAATGTGGTGACCAATGATGATTTGGCCCAAAGATTTGACACCTCTGACCAATGGATTCGTGAGCGATCGGGAATTCGCGAACGCAGATACTTTACACCTGGAAAAGACACCGTCTATGGCATGGCCGCCGAAGCCGCCAAAGTAGCCATCGAACGTGCAGGCATTGAGGCGGAGGATATTGATATGATCATATTTGCTACTTTGAACCCTGACTACATGTTTCCTGGTTCTGGCGTCCTCCTCCAGCGTGAACTTGGCCTCAACAAGAAAGCAATACCTGCCTTGGATATCCGTACGCAGTGTTCGGGTTTCATCTATGGGCTGTCGATTGCCGATCAGTTCATCAAAACCGGGATGTACAAAAATGTCTTGATGGTGGGAGCCGAAATACACTCTTCAGGTCTAGACTTTAGTGATAGAGGACGTGCCGTGACGGTCTTGTTTGGGGATGGGGCAGGGGCTGCAGTCCTACAAGCGGTGGATGGAGAGGAGGAAAAAGGTATCTTGACTACCAAATTGCATGCCGATGGCGAACACGCTGAAAGCTTGGCAGTGCTTACACCCTCAGGATCTGCGGAGCGACACATTACACCTGAGATGATCGATGCAGGAGAGATATATCCCATCATGAATGGTCGCATGGTATTTAAGATGGCTGTAGAGAAGTTTCCAGAAGTCATCCATGAAGCCTTGTCCGAGACAGGATATCAGCCACAGGATGTCAACATGTTTATCCCGCACCAAGCCAACCTACGCATTGCAGAAGCGGTCAGACAGCGCATGGGTTGGTCTGAGGATCAGGTCCACAACAACATCATGAAATTCGGAAATACAACAGCTGCTTCTATTCCTATTGCCCTTACAGAAGCTTGGGAACTAGGAAAGATTAAGGAGGGAGACTTGGTCTGTCTGGCTGCTTTTGGTTCAGGATTTACTTGGGGATCTGTCCTGATGCGCTGGTAGCATAAACATTTTATTCATGAGAAAAGAAGATTTGCTGCTGCTA
>JBCBPW010000034.1:0-67208 GCA_039820545.1 Bacteroidota bacterium
TCGGGTCAGAGCCTCATTTCTCTGATCCATTAGTACCAATGTATCACCCCTCAACTCGTATAGGGAAGAAAGCCTAGCCTGATCACGTAAGTGTGTATAAAAAATGCCTGCTTCAGAGCTTTGGTCCAATTCCTTTATGTATTGCACCTGCATTCGATCAAAAATACGGTAAACAGCATTCCCCATAAGCAAGACCATACCGATCAGACTTAAGGTGACCAATAGCTCTACCAACGTAAAACCCTTGAGATATGCTCGGCTATGATTCATTCTTCCAGGAATATCCATTTTTGCTTTTTCACCATTGTCCTATCTTGGTACGATAATTCAACGATCACCCTTACCAAGTCCTTTGTCGGATCGTCTCGAAAAATTTTCCGTGTCAAGATACGCCCATTGATTTCTTTTTCCTCTATACCCTCACCCATCACAGGTTCTTGAAGGAATGTATACGTTTGTTCTTCCATCCACTGCTGAGAAACAGGTGCATAAATACCTCCCAGTTTAGCCACCAAGGTGATGCCTATTCCAAAAATTATGCCCAGTAACGCAAGGCTGGTCAGCACTTCTATTAAGGTATTTCCGGATAGTTTAGCCATGATAGCACGCGATAATGAGGGTTGGTGAACATATGAGGCGCAAGATACTTCGAGGATAAGCGCTCAAAATCTATAGTCGCATCGACTAGGTAATTTTTATACAGTCGGGCAGTACTTTGATGAATAATATTTCCAGCTGTCACAGAGCCGATGACTTCTCCTCTGAGATCCAGTTGGTGCGCAGCGTACAAAATCCCTTCGAGGCGCGATGTACGATCTACGAAACACAGATCTTGTCTGTTGGGAGCTATTGGCCCAAAAAGATTATTATCGTACAAGACCATTCCTTGGATCTTGGCACCTGCTGCGATATGAAGTAAGCTGGGTGCCTGACTGCTGTATTTGGAGACAAGCAATACAGAAGGATAGTCTAAGTGAACGTCAGATTCTACCCAAAGGCTATCCAGCGCAAATGCCTGAACGTCTCCCTTAAAACCAGATTGAAAAACGATGTTGCGAGCAAATAGGAGTGTCCCGTTTAGGTCTGCCTGGGGAGTGAGGGTTATTTTCTCTGCTGTAATGATACATTTTCCTTGTAGAGAAACATCATGTAGGATCAGATGCCCTTCAGCATTTATTTGATAGGCAGCATCTGTCCATGGTTGTTGAATCGTAATATCTGTAGCCAGGAACTCTTCCTGTGACCGTTGTCTGGAAAGAATCTCTCGGAAGGACCTCATGACATCCACCGATGAGACTTGAGGAGTGAATGGAAGATTATTGCCACTAGTCAATCTATCTCCTACGAACAATTGATCTTGCGTAAACCTTTTCTGCCCTACATAACCTGCTCGGATTCCTGCTCTAGGTACAAATATTTTTCCCTTCAACATAGTATTACCCGAAACGACCAAAGGGCCTCCTACATCTCGTATATACAGGCTGTAAGCCAGACGATTAGGAACTTTTGCGCCCACCAATGCAGATCGCGCATGCAAATGTCTGCCACTTTGTGCCTGTCCATGAATGAGTCCAAATAGACCCCAATTCTCAGTTTGGATAAAGCAAGAATCCGTAGAGTCATCAAAAAGCTGAAAGGCTTGATTCCTCCCCTGCTGAAATCCTTCTGACAGGAATAAATGAACGCCCGATTGGAGATTTTGCCATGCCGCTTCTTGGCCTCCCTGCTGATCAAAAAGTAATATGTAGGATCGATTAATCAAGATGTATCCCCCGAGGATGCCTGCGACTAACAGCAACACCATAAGCGTGTAGGCCATGGAACTCCCCCTGAGGTGGGCGAAAGAGGATTTATGGAAGGATGGTCCAGACACTGTCATGATAGGCTACCGTCATCTGTTGGGGCGAAAAGCTAAGGATTTTGATGTCTCCTAAATTTTGATTGATCGTAGCAGTGAGAATTTGTCCTCTCCACTCGACTATACCAGTAGAGATACTATCTCCTTGGATACGACGGATGCTTCCTTTATACGCAATGTTGGGGGGCGTCTTATCTGTGGTTCTTTGAATTTGACCTATTTGTACCTGATTAAGGTTGGGTGGTGGAGTAGGAGTGCTTAGGGACTTGCGACCGATGGTGGAAGTCTTGAGAAAAGGATCTGGATAAGAGAGAGCCAAAGAAAAGGTATCTTTTGTGGCGGGGGAGGAAGAAATGTGATAAGAAACAGGGGAATCAGAAGATATGTGGTTAGAGAAAGAGAGATCAGGTGCGAAGTATGTCCATATTACCCAACCCCATATACCCAGGACGATTGGGATCAATATTTTATTGAGGGGGAGTCGTTTCATGGGCCAATGCTAAAGATTATTTTCAAATTGCTATCTAAACAAATGTATTACTTTTTCTCAATATTCGTCTTATTAGACTTGAATTTAAACAAATCAAGTGTATTTTTACATGATACAATACATGAAAATGAACAAAACCGTGAAATCTCACTCGCTTTCGGGCATGACACTTACCGAATTATTGGTAGTACTTGCCATCTTAGGTGTGTTACTACTCCTTGCCTTTCCTGTCCTTAAACCGCTGTTCGGCATCACACATTCTGTCGAAGCCCAAACCAACCTGAAGCATCTTGCTACGCTGCAAGAAACCTATCACATGCGTACCAGCAGGTATACGGATAATCTTAGTCAAATAGGCTTTGAGCAAGCCAAACTGATAAACGAAGAGAATGGGACAGCACACTATCAAATTGAGATGGTACGCGTCAACAACACCGAGTTCCTGGCTCGTGCGACATCCATCACCGACTTTGATGGAGACGGCATCCTGAATGTCTGGGAAATAGACAAAAATAAGATTCCGAGAGAAGTAGTGCCTGATTGATATGGCCGATCTAATCTCAATTTTGGGACTTGGAACTGCTGGTTTTATTTGCCTCTCAGATATTCGTACCCGTCAGATCCACATTGGGTTGTTCTTGGCTCTGCTCATGCTAGGGGTGATCAATATCTATTTTGGGGAAACCACCTATACCCTCTGGGATAACTTCGGAAATCTTTTGCTGACAAGTACTATTATCGCCGTAGTATGGATTGCCAGCAGGCTCAGGGGACATCAGCAAGTGATGGACAAATTGATTGGCTGGGGAGATGTCGCTATGCTAGTAGGGCTTTCCTGCTGGTTTTCCTTCCAAGGCTTCATTTGGTTCTATGCATGGTCTACCTGCTTGATCGCGATTTTGGTCCTGGTTAGTCACCTTCTTCGATTCCCTCATCAACAAAAAGGCGTTCCACTGGCTGGATATTGGGCATTGGCTTTCGCTTGGGTCCTTATAGAACGAATATTTTCGCTAGCATTTTTCACTAATCCTTATTTCACGGGTGTACCAATTTGATTATAGAACGCTGCAGTTGCTTTCTCCTGAACAAGCACATACTTTCCACGCAATACCGTGGAAAGTAGAAGGAGATGGACTGTGGATTTTAGGCAATGAAAAAACACGTTCGCATATCCCGCATCTGACCTTGATCTTGGGCAAAAAACCCTCCATAGAACTTCTTCCCCCTAGTGAACTTGCACAGCTATTGGTTCAGCATTATCCACAGCAAAGTAAACCCTCCGCACAGCAAGAATACTCAACGATTGAAGCTGAAACCTCTGATGTGGTCCGCTTTGTCCAACAGATATTTCAAGCAGCGATCGATATAGGTGCGAGTGACATCCATGTAGAAAGGTATGAAGAACTCGCACGTGTCCGATTGAGGTGGGAAGGCCAAATGATCGAACGATTTGAGATTCCGCTAGATCAGTACGATGCAGTCGTGAGTCGTGTGAAAATCCTCTCGGAGTTGGACATAGCGGAGCGGAGATTACCCCAAGATGGGCGTATCCAACTCAAAAATAACGGTCAAAGTGTAGACGTTCGTGTTTCGACTATTCCTGCAAAATATGGGGAAAAGATCGTCATGCGCTTGCTGAATCGTTCAAAGGAGCATCTTGAGCTAGGAAATCTGGGGCTCACCGATCGAGAACGGACAGCTTATGAAAGTGCCATCAAGCAGCCCAATGGCATCGTGCTCATTACAGGACCTACAGGGAGTGGAAAAACCACTACATTATATGCTTCTCTCAACCAGCTGAATACACCAGATAAAAATCTGACGACCATTGAAGATCCTATAGAGTATAACCTCACAGGAATCAATCAAGTCCAAGTCCGCAGCGACATTGGGTTGACATTTGATCGCGCGCTACGTGCCTTTCTCCGACAAGATCCCAATATCATCATGGTGGGAGAGATCCGAGATCAAGAGACAGCACAGATTGCGATTAGGGCAGCTTTGACTGGGCACTTGGTCCTTTCTACCCTCCATACCAATAGCTCACTGGATGCCATCACACGACTCGTAGACATGGGAGTAGAACCCTATCTGCTCGCAGCAGCGACGCGTATGATCGTTGCCCAAAGACTTGTGAGATTGCTCTGCCCACACTGTAAAAAAGAGAGTGATCGCGTGATCTCAGAATCATTTCAAAGGGGACACCAATTACACGACCATTATGAACCTGTAGGTTGCCCATCATGTTTTTATACGGGCTACAAAGGGAGGAAAGCAGTTTATGAACTCCTTCCCATCACAGATGACATTCGGTTGGCTATGAGGAAAATAGGGGATGGGCAAACAAGCTTTCCCTCAACAGATCTACCAAGCCTGGGAGAAAATCTCATCGCACTTATACGAACGGGGCAGATCTCTATTGAAGAAGCACTTTATCACTACCAATGAAAAAGAAAGTCTACATATTATTATTTTGTATATGCATGTGCCTCTCCATAGTGGGGAAGGCCCAAAAACTGGATATCCATGTGGCGAGGGAGTACCATACAAATGGTGATTTTCTGAAAGTAAAGTATGAATATTACCATGACAACTGGTCGGAACAAAAAATTATTCATGGTCAATATGCCGAATGGTCTCCCAATGGCATTTTGCTACATGAGATGACCTACAGTCACGGAGAAGCTTACGGCACAGAAAAACGCTACGACAAAAAAGGAAGACTCACGCAGAAAACGATCTGGGCAAAAGGGAAGAAGTTTGGAGAAGAGCAAGCTTTCTATTCCTCTGGACAACTCAAACAAAGTATGGAGTATAGAAATGGGCTAAAGGATGGCTTATTTCAATACTTTGATAAACAGGGAGTCTGTCGTGTGAAAACCTATTATCGAAAAGGGAAACGGCATGGATCACTCGTCCAATACGACAAAAAAGGAAAGGTGAAGCGAACAATGGAGTTTCTTCAAGGAAAAAAAGTTTACGCACCTAAGCCGCAAAAAAGAAAATCATGACTAGAAAACACCTATGGAAGTGCTTGCTTATCTGCGGTCTCTGGCTATTGCTGACACCTTATGGTTATGGACAAGACGCAAACGATCGCCTAGAAGACTTATCGACGCTCCTGAATTCGCTGAGTACGCAGATCCCAGGGCTCAATGAGCCTACAACAATGACCTTCAAAGATGTACCCGTCTCTGAATACCTCCGAGCGATAGGGATCGAGCACAACATCAATGTCTACATCAAGGATACGCCCGACTTACTCATCACGACGAACCTAAACAAAGAGACCGTTAAGAATATCTTTCTTTTTGTCTGCAAAGAATTTCAATATGAGATACAGGCCACCGGAACTATTTTAGAATTTAGACCCTATGTCGAAAAGGAAGAAGTAGTAGTTACGCTAGCAAAGCCCTTGAACATCGAATTCCAGAATAACCTGCTTTCGGTAGACCTTAAAAATGATTCCCTCTCCAAAGTTATTCGCAATATCTCAAAACTGACAGGTAAAAAAATTCTGATCCAATCGGATTTCGAAAAACAGATCACAGCCTTTCTTCCCCCCACCAATCTGGATACAGCACTAGAAGCCTTGTTTGCAGTCAATAATCTACGGATGATCAATCAAAAGAAAGGTTATATCCTTTTGGAACCCTTTACCACGATCTCAGGAGGGAATACCCCTCAGGCTGGCACCCTCGCAGGTACCAACCGGTTCGAAGTGGAGACATTTTCTGATGGACAAGATCCCTATTTGTCTATCGAAGCAGAGCAAGCAGATCTGAAATTACTATTGACAGAGATATTTGATCGAGTAGGGGTAGGGTACCTTTTCTATGATGATCTCAAAGGCATTGTTTCTGCAAAAGCTGATTTCATTGCACTCAACGACCTGGTTCAGTTTATACTAAAAGGGACAGGTTATACCTTTAAAGAAGATCAAACGCTTTACCTCGTTGGTGAAAATACCCGAGACTGGCTGATGTCTACAGAGATCGTCAAACTCAAATTCAGACCCAGCTTTCAAGCGATCGAGCTCATTCCAGGAGTAGAATTGACAGGAGGGGGTGCAGCGCAACCTCAGAGAAATACTATCAACCGCCCCAACAACAATCGCAATCCCATCAATAATAACTTTAACCCAGGAAATGGAGGGTTTAATAACCAACTCAATGGGATCGGCAACAATGGGGGACTGGGAATTGGAGGAGGAAGTTTTTCTTCCCTCGGAGGAAACAACGCGTTTCAGGCATCAGCTAGCCTTCCTCCTGAGATTCGTAGAGCCAAAGTAGGACAGGTACAAATTGTAGAATATCCCGAATTAAACAGGGTCATTCTTCAAGGACCATCAGAAGAAATTGCGGTTTTGAAAGACTTTTTGCTCGAAATTGATCGACCCGTACCTATGGTGAGGATCGAGATGGTGGTAGTCGAAGTAAATAAGGATCGACTCCTCAATACAGGAGTTCGTGCAGGGAGGCGAGCGCAAACAGATTCTACAGGTGGTCTCAAAGACCTCCTTCCAGGTGTCCAATATGGACTAGATGGGAGCGAAATCAATCGTATTTTGGGATCGATACCCGCATTGAGTCCGCTAGGATTACTCAAAAACGACTTTTACCTCCAACTTCGGGCACAAGAATCGCAAGGGAACCTCAAAGTGAGGATGGAACCTGTCCTTTCCATGCTAAATGGGCGAGAAGCAAGCCTGACAATAGGTCAGACTCAATATTTCCTATTGGAGACCACTACCTCGACCAGCGGAGCAGTCAATAATTTCCAACAGTTTACGCAGCGTTTTGATCGAATAGATGCGAACATTACGTTGACACTCAAACCCTATATCTCCGATAATGGCATTGTAACACTTGACGTATTGCCCGACTTCACCACTCCAGTGGGTAGCTTCAGCGCGGATGTGCCCCCAACCATTGCCACGCGCCGATTCGTATCGACCATCCGCGTCAAGGAAGGAGAAACCGTTGTGTTGGGAGGTCTCAATGAAGAAGCCATTACAGAAAACCGAGAGGGAATACCCTGGATCAGTCGAGTGCCAGTCCTGAAGTGGTTTACAGGCAATGTCCAAAGAACGAATTTGAAGTCTTCCTTACTGATTTACATCACCCCAACGATCTATTACAACTAAGGAATATGAATCTCTTGGATCGAATAGGCTACAGAGGTGAAAACTACGTCATAGGCTTGCAGGTCAACCTTGGGGCAGGCACATTCGCTATTATGGAGCTCAAACAGGAAGCTGGGAGTATTACAAGGAAAAAAGAATATATTTTCCATGAAGAGGAAAAACTATGGGAATACCTGGACCATCGCCCTGGAGTTCCCCTAGTTCTGGTAATGCAAACCGAATCTGTTTCCCGATTCTTTCCACCCTCTCAAGGAGGGAGCATTCAAGACGTGTTAGGTGTAAAGGTTGACAAGGTCCATGACTTTGTATCACAGAGACTGCCTGGCGTAGACGGCAGTACATGGATGGCTGTGACAAGGCGGGAGCCAATAGATGCTTTGCTCCAATGGCTAGGGAATTATGCCCAACGTATCGTATATGTTTCCTTTTTTCATGCTGTCCAGACCTATCTCGTGACAGGCTTACCCGCTTACCAAGAGACTACTTCTTACTTACTAGACGAGACTTATAATTGGGAAAACGGACTCCGTACTTCTGTATCACATTCGCCTGTGAAACTCACGTCGCAGGAGATGGCCTACCAACTCCATTGCAAGGAAGAGCAGTTGCTACTGTTTGGCTCTTTAGTCCATTTTATGCTTTCTCGCGGAGCGGATTTCGAAGGCCATGAAGTTGTGTTAAGCCAGCGAGATAAGCTTTTGAAGACGTTGCCACATATACGATTGGCGACACAGTTGATCATGGGATTGTTCATCATTTTGCTGTGCATGGGAGGCTTTCGTGCTTTTCAATCTTGGGAAATCGAGCGACAAGCTTTGACGTTGAGCCAAAACCGTTCTGTGCTGGATCAACTGTCCCAAAACCACCAGTTAATTCAGCAACAGAGTGCTTTTTTACTTTCGTCAGGACAAGGCTCTTTTCGTTCTTCTCAATTGGCCCGTCACCTAGACCTACTTGGACAATACGCGCCTAGAAATATGCGTTTCAGATTGCTGATATTCCAGCCTGATGAGACACAAAGGAAAAAGTGGGTAAGAGATGTAGCTGAATCCATCGATTTTTTACTCGTAGGTGAAGCAGGATCTGCTAGAGACATCACCTCACTATCTAGGACCCTTCAGTTGGAGGATGTATATAAGAAAGTCCGTATACATGAGAGTAATTTTGACTACCAGCTAGGGGCACATACATTCACCTTGATTATACAAGTTGCCGATGAGTAAGTGGCTCAACATACAAACGATACGGATTTTGCTCTTCAGCATCATACTACTCATCCTTGCGAATGTTTTTCGGTTGAGTAAGGAGATTTATCAGGGCAGACAAGTCCAGCAGATGCAAAATCCGAAACTAAGCCAGCTTGCACAGAAGGAGCTGAGATTGGCTGAGCAGGAACAAGCACTATGGAGACTGAAGCAAGAAGCTCAAAAACAAAGGAATCCTTATCTGGAGATCCAAAATGCATTGGATTTAGGTCGATATCTGGAATCTGTCGCGACTAAGCACAAACTAAAGGTGCTGGCACTTCCCCAAGGAGAGGCATCAAATGTCAAGGGATATGAGGTACTCGAAGGTATATTTCAAATAGAAGGAAGCTATCTGAACATCGTGAGATTCATTTTTCAGGTTGAGCAAGAAGATAAAGCAGGGGTCATTTTTCAAAGTCAATTGAAGTATCAAAAGTATAGGGTAGGAGGTAAGCAAAAAGAAGTACTTGTGGCAACCTTGCACATGCGAACAGTGATTCAGGGAGCGCGATCTTCCTCTGGTTAAAGGAACACTTTCAGCCTCATGCCTTGAGCATGCCGGAATCCCTTTTGGGATCGCCTCTCACTTTTAATAGTCAATTAAGAAAAAGGATATGCGCAATACGATCATTTTGTTGGTTTTTTTGTGGCTAATGACATTCATAGGATGTATAGAATTTGTCTCCGTAGACATCTCACAGGTAGAGGTGCCTATCTTAGCTCCGAAAGACTCTCTCTACATTGCAGAAAACCAAATCACCTTTTGGTGGGAAGAAAATGTGGATGCTGAATCTTACGGCTTCCAATTGGCTTCGCCTGGATTCGATAACCCGCTGTCAGTTGTTGATACGAGTCTTGTGGGCAACCTTCATAAGATTACCTTAGGAGAAGGGCGATATGACTGGCGAGTTCGAATTGAAAATGAAAGCTCTACTTCAGCTTTTATATCCAGGAAAATATTCATTGACCAAACACCTCCTTTGCAGCCTGTCGTATTGTATCCTCTCCCAAGCCAAACACTCTCCCTCACAGCCGACCAACTCGAACTCCAATGGAGAAGTCAAGACACTCCTCTAGATGGGCTAGTTTTCCCTGTCGTAGATTCTATCTTTCTCTATGTGGATAGTATCGCTAGAACCAATCTGCTTCAAGAGTGGGAAATCTCAGCCCCTGCTACAAGCAGACTGTCTATTGAAACATTGCTATCGTCTCAGGCTCCTCCCCAAGACACCATCAAATATATGTGGCAAATTTACACCAAAGATCGCGCAGGCAATCGCTCCCAGCCAGCCGAAGGAACATTTAGTTTAGTCAAGTAGAGCGGACCTGAATATGGATCATTGGGTGTAGAACTATAAGCTAGCGTATTGTACAAAATGAATGTATATGCATCCATCTCCTTTACCTGAAAAGAGATTTCATTTTTTATCCTCCGTTAATTGAGAATTTATCTTACAATTCCGACTTACATAGTAAGACACACACATAGGTAGATGTTTGGAGTAGAGAGAGGAAGTTAAGTTCAGACAATTTATTTGTTTACTTGATTTTTCTCTACCTATATCTATATGGCAAGTTTATGTCTTTTTTATCAATTTGTGTATAGGGCTATACAAGCCAAGTTTCTACCCAATTAAGGTAACGTGACGCGTTATCACTTCTCAAATATTTGATTATTAATCACCTGTGATGATGGATTTTTTACCCCAATAGGTATTAAGCAAGACTTTATTTCCAGAGTGAAAAAGTAGCAGCCAGAGCTATAGCTAGAGGTAGGTGCAAATAACCAACCTCTCGGGCCCACTGTCTTTCCTGTTCATTTACACAGATACAACAGATTTTTATGAAAACATTGAAATTCGGCTTGAGTATCGTCATCTTATGGATACTCATTTACGCACCAAGCTTTGCCCAGCAAGACTTACCCGAAATCATCCCACCCTCTCCCAATGCAGCCAGCTTGGGAGAATATGGCGATGTGCCTGTAGGGTACTATACAGGTATTCCTGATATTACTATTCCCATTTATAACATCGCAGCCAGAGATATCTCCCTGCCGATCAGCCTTAGCTATCATGCAGGAGGACTCAAAGTAGCTGAGGAAGCCTCTTGGGTTGGCCTGGGCTGGAGCCTCAATGCGGGTGGAGTGATCACGCGAACCATACAGGGAGGAGATGATCTCAAAACGAATGGAAATGGCTATTCAGGTTACCCTTTTGATCCTGATCCTATCCCTCTAACCGATCAAAATAATGATTTAGATGAGTCAAATGTGACAGTTAGTGACTTCGATTTTTTAGCAAACGTATGTTTGGGCAATCAGGATGGAGAACCAGATCTATTTTTCTTCAATTTTGGAGGATATTCGGGCAAGTTTATTCTCCAAAAAGGATCTACACCCCATGATGTTAAGGTTCAACAGATCTCCCAATCTAACATTAAAATTGAAGCTAGGCATCTGACAAGCCCCCCCCTAAATGGTGCCCAGTATGACTGGAAGGTCACAACTCCAGATGGATACCAATATTTATTTCAAGAACAAGAAATCACCGAAATAAAAAGTGGATCTGGCCTCACAGAGCAACAAGCAACCATGCTTACAAGCGCAGTACCCAGCCATCGCAAGTATTCGGTCAATAGCTGGTATTTAAGCGAGATCATCTCCCCCAAAGGAGAGAAGATTACCTTTATCTATGAATCCGCAGAACATAGGTCTATGGGCCCCATTTCTGTTACCGAAACCCAAATCACCACATTAGGTCTACAAAAATGGTGTAACTGTCTGAGTCTTAGTTCCAGTGCTGGCGCTTGCTCCCTTACAGGCACGCCAGGATTTACAGCTTCTCAAACGATTTCTCATGATGTGTATTTACAACAGATAGATTTTACGGGTGGGTATATCTCTTTTGTTACAGAGAATAGAGAGGATATTATAAAGGACCCCTATCCTCCCTTTAATTCACAGCCTCTTGATCCTCAAAGGCTAAAAGAGATTGTCGTTTATTCAAATGCTGTAGAAGAAAAAAAGTTTGCTTTCAACTATAATTACTTTGGACGAATAGGGCAGGCACCTATTGATCCATCCCGAGACAGGCTGCAACTCTTGTCCTTAGTCGAATCAGGCGGGGCGATTCAAGGGAAACAACACCAGTTTAGCTATTACGATCCTGAAAAGATACCTGCTAAAAATTCAAAGAGCCAGGACCATTGGGGGTATTTTAATGGGAAACACAACGAATCTCTCATTCCTGAAAGAGTTTTGTTAGAAAGAACCAATCCTGTATACATCCCCAATATTGACAATTACCCCAAGTCAGGCTGGGACAATGACTGTGCGGCTCAATTTTGTGATCCTAACTCCATTGACTATGATTATGAAGATTGTGCTGCATGCTGGACTTCCTCTTTTAATCCCAAATTCTTAAAAGGAGGCGATAGGAGTTCGAATGAGGAAAGTATGATATATGGAGCTTTACAAAGAATCACCTATCCCTTGGGAGGCTTTGCTGAATTTGTCTACGAAGCTCATGACTACAGCAATTTCCCTTATGAAATTAGGAGAGCGATATTCAAAGATACGATTCAAGCGTGTGGTAATACACATAATCTCAACAATTGTGCGAACCCCTTTGGGCATGGGAATATGCATACGTTTACCCTAGCAGAACCAACTTTTGTATTTTTTGCAAGAAATCTCACTAGGAATTGTGCAGCTAGCAGTGGGGGCTGCACCAGTACGCCACTTTATATTCCGCACTATGCGGAGCTTTATGGTGGGAGCGGACAACTCCTATTGGCTTGGAGCTACACAGATCCAGATGATAATTCTGCCGTGAGTTCTGTACTCAATCAAGAGAGTAGTCACTATTTAGCGGCAGGTACCTACACGATCAAAGTGATTCCCTCCGATGACGCTTTTGTGAGCATGGAAATTCGCTACGAGAATCCTGTAACACCCACTACACAAGTGCTGAAAAAAATCGGTGGTGGCCTTCGAATTAAATCGTTGAGGATAAGTGATGGCGTCAATACTGCTAACGATAAGATCACAACCTACAATTATGAAAAACTCGTAGGATCTACGATGAGATCTAGTGGAAGGCTTATGTCTCCCCTCGTATATGATTATATGCACTTTGCCTCTGATCTTCTAGGGAAGAATAACTTCTCCCCAAATAATATGACTGGCTCCCCTGCTCAGGAGTTTGCTATTTGCCATAATTTATTCCGGTCCTCAAGTACTGTATTGCCTTTGGGTAGCTCAGCCAGTGGGAATAGTTTTGGGTACGATCAAGTCACTGTTTCTCAAGGGTGGAATGGAGAAAATGGGAGGAGTATTTATAAATATTTTAACACCGAAGAGCTGATTGCCACTACGTTTTTCCCTGATCTTCCTAATCGAATTTACAACAGTAATGGTTCCTTGGTTTATGAGGAGCATTTGAAAAATATCGGAAATAATCTGTTTCAGAAAGTCTCAGAAACCTCCTACAAATATAATGATAAAGGATGGGGGGACGACCTCCGAGCAATGAATCCCAAATCGTTTACAACCATTACAAAAGGCGTTAAAACGCATGCTACCCAATGCGAATATATCAGTCTCAAGTTTTATGACATCGTCTCTGAATGGTGGCGTATGACGGAGCAAGTTGAGCGGGTATTTGATCAAGATGATGAAACAAAATTTACAGAAACGACTACGACATATGTATATGATGAAGCTTTGGGAGGAAGCATGCAGCTTATTGAGGAACGAAAGGATAATAGCGACGGGAAAGTGTACGTGAGTCGAATGACCTATCCTACCGACTATGACGGGAATGCCCCTGCATGGCTAAACGAGATGGAGAGTAGAAATATGATTGCCTATCCCATCGAGCAATTCAATAGCATCCTAGACGGAGGAAATGAAGTCGTCATGAGTGGCTCCTTCCAAGAATATGATTTGGATCCCTCTGTCAATTTTTCTGGCAATCCTAGTGGAGCCATCCTTGCCAAAGAAATCTACCAGTTAGAAACAGATTTTCCTATCCCTTTAACCAATTTTAATCGTTCTCATCCACAGGGTACAATGGATGTAAATTATGAGTCTCAGGTCCTATTTGAGCATTATGATGACAAGGGGAATCTGACCCAAGCCCGAAAGGCAGATAAAAATCCCATCAGCTATATCTGGGACCAAGCGGAACTTCTCCCAATCGCACAAGTCACCAATGCCACTCGGCAAGGAATTGCCTACACCAGTTTTGAAGGAGACTGGGAATGGGATGCGGTCGAGGAACCCGTGATCTCTGATGGGGGCTGGCAAATCCTGCGAAATAGCCAAGGCAGCGGAGGCTGGGTGACAGAAGCAGAACGCATTGCCACAGGCCAACAAGGCTTCCACATCCAACCCAATGATCAACGGAAAGTGCAAAGCAGACTGCTACCCGCAGGGGAGTATATTCTTTCTTATTGGTACAAAGGGGGGCGCATGCAAGCCGCTATCTCTGGTGGGAACACCCACTTTTCTCATGAGATAACCGATCCTGATCCTGTAGTGATGACCTACTACGAGGTAAAAGTAACGGTAGGAATGAATCAATCCATTACACTGGAACCTGAGGCAGGTGACTGGAATACATATATCGATGAGCTCCGCTTATACCCTGTTGATGCACAGATGACGACCTACTGCTATGACGAAAGGAATCGCATCCACACCATGACAGATGTCAACAACCACTCCAATTACTATCACTATGATGACTTGGGAAGGTTGAGATACGTGCAAGACCATGACGGGAACTATGTCCAAGGAATGGAATACAATTATAGAAACTAATCGCACCACCATTAAATACAAAACCATGCTAAAATATATAATAGGCATTATATGCTGTCTGCTAGGGATAAGTACCCTGTTGGCGCAAAATCTAGATGCTAACCAAAATTACGTCCGAAGCACCACAGCACGGATACCCATCAGTAGCAAAGTAAGTTTTGAAACGCTGAAGACCTCTGGTACTAAGGAGGAAAAAATGGAAGGGATCCAATACTTTGATGGTTTGGGCAGGCCGATTCAGACCATTGGTTGGAAAGATTCTCCTACAGGAGAAGATATGATTTCGTTTCAGAAGTACGATGCATTTGGACGAGAAAGCGAAATATTCTTGCCCTACACAGGAAGTAAAAATGGAGGATTCACAGATGCCGCACTCGCCGAAATAGAGCAAGCTGCATTTTATAATCAGACTGGATCCAATCTTCCTGTGAGCCCTTTCCCGAAATCCATTACCCAGTTTGAAGCTGCACCTACGGCTCGCATCCTGGAGCAAGGGGGACCAGGGGCAGTCTGGCAGCCAGAACCCCAAAGCGTGGGTTCACAAAGCGTAGGAGAACACACCATAGTTCAGGCTTTTCACGTCAATACTACCCCAGTCAAAGCGCTGAAGTGCTTGCTCAATAACCAAAATACCCCTGTAGACTATCCCGTAGGTAGTTTGAATATAAGCTCTACAATAGACGAAAATGGAAACGTCACCAAAATATATGCTGACAACATGGGGCGCCAACTCCTCCGTCAGACTCAAGTGACGCCAGGGGGAACCGATTATGCTACAACTGCCTTTGGCTATGACCTTTTTGGCAGGTTGCAGTACGTCATACAGCCTGAAGGATGGAAGCTGATCGAGAATGGAACCTCTATCAATCTAGACGGATTCGTGCTGTCATATGCCTTCCAGTATTTTTATGACAAAAAGGGGCGGGTTATCCGAAAACAAATCCCAGGAAAGGCAGCTACACGTTACATCTACAATGACCGAGATCAATTAGTACTCAGCCAGGAAGGCTTGCATGCTGATCGAGGAGAATGGATATTCTTTAAATATGATCGTTTAGGCAGGCCCATCCTCACAGGAAAATATCACCCTACGACGATGCAGTCTGTATTTGAAACGCAGATCCATACCATGCCGCTGTATGAGCAAAAACAATCAGGAAACATGGCCGCAGATCGTACAGGAGAGGTCTATGCGGGCTACTCCAACCAAGCCTTTCCCATCGTAGGGCCAGAAGTAGAAGTACTTTCTGTCACCTATTATGATGATTACGACTTTGATCAGGATGGGACAGTGGGTAGTGGACAGGAGCGCCAAGTGCCAGCTACGGCTACGCCTCGCGTCAGAGGCATGATTACAGGCATGCAGGTCAAAGTTATCAATCCTGATCCTGATATGCCTAAGTGGATATGGACTTTGACGTATTATGATCATTGGGGACGAGAAGTCAAGACCTTCTCAACCAATCATCTTCATAGTGACGGAAACGGGAATCCGACACATGCAGATCATACCAGTCACACCTACAATTTTGTAGGAGAGAATACCAAAGTGGAAACCCGTCACTTCACCCTCGACCAAAGTGATCAATGGACAATTAATACCTTTACTTTAGATCACCGAGGGAGACTCCTCAATGAAAATGAGCAGTTGAAAATCAATGGAGTATTTGTAGGAAAGGACCAACTTGCCCACAACGAATATAATGAACTGGGCCAGCTGGTAGAAGAGAAGTTGGGGGCTAGAGACAACAGTGGCAATGATCCTTTACAAGATGTAGACTACCGTTACAACATCAAAGGATGGCTAACCCATATCAATGGAGAAGGAAATTACTGTGCGCTAGGTGCAGATGACGTCCCGCCTGCCACGCCTACGAACCTTTCGGTCCACATCAATGCTGGAACCGAACAGTCTCTATGGCCTCGATTCGCTGTGACAGGCGATGATGGCATGCTCAATGGACGTAACGCTTACTTTGAAATGGCTATTGGCATAGATCAAACGCTGAAGCAGAAGTCTATAGATGGCATACAAGATACCGACTTCTGGACCATTAAAGTTCCTATGGGTGGGGGATATGCGCCTGGAACTATGCCCCTTTGGAACATTCCCTCCTACACCACAGCAGATGACAATCGATTGCTCTACTTCGCCGTTAGGGTCTTCGATGAGTCGGGCAATGCTTCGCCTTTCTCGAATGTGGTTCAACTGCAAGCAGGTCAGGCGGGAACTTCTACCCAAGTTCCAGGTTTGGACGCAGAGCCTTTCAACTATTTTGTTCCTATCTGTGAGGATTGCGAGTTCAACAAGGGAACAGCCTTACAATTAAACTTGAATTCCTTGGATATCACGTTTGAGCTAGTAGAGGTCAATGGGACCATCAAGCTTCAATACACCGTTCAGGACCAAAAAGATCTTCAATATTATCGTCCTGCTGTTAGCGGGATGTATGCGGAGGATCAATCTCATACGCTTGTCAGGAAGATTGATTTGGAATCAAGCAGTCTAAATAATGCAACAGGATTTCCTGCGACTTATACTTTGAGTCTTCCCAACAGTCAGAACTTTTCCCTGATATTTGACTATAAGGATTTCTATAATCAAGATCAGTCTCCGGTATTTTCCACCTTGGATCAAGCACTTCAGCAGACCATTACACAGCATCTTGTAAGTCATGGAATATCTAGTTCAGATGCTCAGAACTGTTACGACCATTTGGAGACAAGGTATTTGAATAATATCCGAGATGTGATGGACAACCGTGCCAATGGAGATCTGTTTGAGATGCATTTACTGTATGAGGAAGGGTTTGCAGAAATCTCCACTTCCGCCTCGCCGCAGTTCAATGGAAATATCTCAGGCATGGCATGGAGAGGACCTACTGAATGTACGATGAAAGGCTATGGTTATCAGTATGATGCTATGAATCGTCTGGTAGATGCTTATTATGAGGAGTATGATGAGGGAACCAATGACTGGAGGCAAAACACAGGGGCATATAATGCGAGCTTTGGTTATGATCTCAACGGCAATATCACCCAACTTACGCGAGAAGGATATTTGGGAAATGGAACGTATGGTACAGTCGATGATCTAGCTTATTTCTACTATGGAAATAATATGACAAAGGTTACGGACGCATTAGGCTCAACTGTAGACGCAAATATAGACTTTTTCAGAGGTTTTGCGGATCCTTTGATTGCAGGGAATTATGGCTATGATCTGTCGGGAAATCTAGCTTCTGACCCCAACCGCCAGATGGTGATCACCTACAATCATTTAAACAAACCTGAAAAAGTACAAAAGGGAGGAGATGAATACATTCAATATATCTACTCAGCGGATGGTATCAAGCTCCGTCAGAAAGTCATTGATCCAGGTAGCCCTGGAGGCTATACCGAGTCAGGAGAGCCCATAGGAGGGGGGGCGACACCTGATGTCCTGCTGAAGATTACAGATTACGTACACGCTTGGCAGTATGAGGATACAGATGGAGAAGGGACGGTGGCAAAGGCGTTAGTACACATTTCCAATAGCAAGGGGCGTACGGTCCCTGTCGGCAATGATTGGATCAAAGAGTTTTACCTCAAAGATCATCTAGGCAATACGAGAGTCGTCTTTGCCGATTATGATGCGGATTCTAGAGTGCATCCTGATCCCAGTAGTGGACCTGACATCAGACAATTGAATGAGGGATATTATCCTTTTGGGCTCGAACACAATACAGCGCAGCACTTTGTCAATATCCCTGAGAACCAATACTTGTACAATGGCAAGGAGCAGCAAGATGAGTTAGACTGGGGTGTATATGATTATGGAGCGAGAATGTATGATCCTGTCTTGGGTAGATGGCATGGGGTGGATGCGCTAGCGGACCTTCAGCATTCTTACAGTCCATTTCATTATGTATTAAATAATCCTTTGAAACTGATTGATCCTGATGGACTAATATGGGAAGATCCTCAAGAAGGAGAATATCTACAGCGAAAAGTGAAAAATAGGATCGACCAGCTTGCAAGAAGGAAAAATAGATTAGAAAAGATTAGAGAGAAGAGGATTAAAAAAGGTAAGAGTACAACAAATCAAGAAAAAGCAATCGACATAATTGAACGAAGGACGGAGCAACTGAAGATCACACAAGATGATATTGAAGCGATTCGGGATGATCAAGACCATGTATACCGTTTAGCAGAAGGAACTAATCTTGGGTATGGAAGACACGGAGTATGGAAAGATGATTATGAGGTTATCAATATTTTTGGATCGAAAGATGAGTTACATATCCATGAGATTCGCCATGTAGCTCTTTCTCTAAAGTCAGAAAAAGGTTTAGAATTCACTTCTAATGATAATTTATTAAAGCCGACTACCCCAATCGGCTGGAAAGATGAAATTGAAGGATATAAAGCTCAGTTCGGTTATTCTGGAACTGGGCCTGGAGCTGCTGGAACAGATAGAGAAATACTTGATAGAATAGCGAATTATCCAGACGATTTTGGGAATTTTATTTACCCAACTATTAGGAGTTACTATTTATTTAGGCTAAAAATGGAAAAGAAAATTGAATCTAAGGATAAGGGGAATTAAGTTGGATCAGACACTACCTGCTCTTAACCGCACCATACAAAATGGTGCGGTTTTTATATGCAAAAATCTAGTTTTGTTCATATGAATTTTGTGTCTTCTAGTAAAATTGCTATATTTTCATTACAACTAAACAAATGACCAATTTATTTAATCAAAACTAACTACTAATTAACCCCGACATCCCCCCAATTCAACATCATACATTGTCTTGTGCTAGCCATAAGGTCTAAGCATAAGTCACTTGGTGATTAAACACTGACTAGCCTTTTACATTCAGGAAACTTTAGATGCACAATCCTGCCAACACATAGGATTTTTTTTGCTGTCCAGGTGGACAGCTCACACACTCAACTTAAACTAATTCATTTATGAAGTTCCACTACACAAAGTGGGTACTAGCACTACTGATGCTAGTGCCAGGCTATGCTATGGCTCAGTCTGCTTACTATTGGGCAGATGGTGAAAAGCTCTTCTTGACAGAAGATCACTCGGCCATGATGATCCACTATCGTACTGATCAGTCCGATCTCATCAACGACCTCCAAAACCTCAAGGCCCAAAGTGCCATTCAAGATGTACAAGTCTTTTCTAGCAAAGGCAGGATGCTCGTACGCATGAATCCTCAGGCCAACCGGAATGTCACATCCGAAAATACAGTTCTGCAAACACTAGGGATCCAGCCTTCGGAGATTCGGAGTGCCCACTTTGCATGGCAACTGGATGATGGATTTCAGGTTTTCCACACCCACGAGATTGCACTTCAGTTGAGCCCAGGCTATGATATTGATGCGATTCAGCCCTTGATGGACCAGTTTGGTGCAGCTTACCTGCGTACAGACTTTGGGACCCTTATCCTGGATGTAAACGACATCCATAATGTACTTCCATTGGCCAATGCGCTGGAAGAAAGTGGTAAGGTGCGCTACGCGACGCCAGATATCTATGCCAAAATCTCGCGCGACAACGATCCTCTCTTCGGAGATCAGTTCCAAATGCACAATACAGGTCAAACCATTGATGGGTTTGCAGGTACAGCAGATGCCGACTGTAATGCACTAGAGGCTTGGGGTATCACCCTTGGTTCTTCTTCTATACGTGTAGCAGTTATCGACGATGGGGTAGAAGCCCACGAAGACCTTGACACACCCGTCGCAGGATACACACCTGTAAATAATGGCAACGGAACACCCAACGCATCTGGTAATCACGGACAAGCTTGTGCAGGTATCATCGCTGCTAACCACAATGGCATCGGAGTACAGGGTGTTGCACCCAACGTTACCCTACTAGCCGTCAATATCTTCCAGGGTGGTGAGTCTACACAGGATCTTGCCAACGCCATTTCATGGTCTGCCAACAACGGAGCTGACGTCTTGTCCAACTCTTGGGGATACAATTCTTGTACATTCTCTGCATCTAACTTGACCAATGCTCTAAATGACGCCAACGCCAACGGTCGTGGTGGACTAGGATGTGTCATTGCCATCTCTTCAGGAAACAGCTATGGTTCTTGTGTGAATTATCCCGCACGTGTAGCTAGTGTGATTGCTGTAGGTGCTTTTGGAAACGACGGCATCAAGTCTAGCTACAGTAACGCGGGTCCTACGCTTGACATCTCTGGTCCAAGTAATGACATCAGCCCTCAAGGATTTCTTTCTGGTGCTGGGGTACGTACAACTGACCGTATGGGAGGATCTGGATATTCAAGCGGAAACTATACCAATACATTCGGTGGAACCTCTGCTTCTTGTCCTGTAGTCTCTGGTGTAGCTGCGCTGGTTTTATCTGTAAATAGCAACCTGACTTCTACCCAAGTAAAAGATATCCTTTATTCTACAGCCAAGGACTTCGGTGCATCTGGTTTTGACAACTCTTATGGATGGGGTGCAGTAGATGCAGAAGCAGCCGTAATCGCAGCAGGTGGTAGCGGAGGCGGAGGCAATCCTACTTGTGGTACGACCATTAGCAGCTATCCTTACAGCGAAAGCTTTGAAAGCGGCCTCGGTGCATGGTCACAAGTAAGTGGCGATGACTTTGACTGGACGCGCAACTCTGGCGGTACGCCTTCTAACGGTACAGGTCCTAGTTCAGCTGCAGATGGAACTTGGTATATGTATGTAGAGGCAAGTAGCCCTAATTTTTCTAATAAGACGACTATTCTAGAAAGTCCTTGTTTTGACCTGACTTCACTTTCAAGTCCTGAGTTTTCATTCCAGTATCAGATGACAGGTAATGCGGTAGGAACACTCCTCGTACAAGCGAGTACAGATGGAACCAACTTCACTACCATTGGTACACTCAGTGGTGATCAAGGTACGGCTTGGGGAACCGAAACGATCAACATGTCAGCTTATTCTGGTCAATCAGAAGTCCGCATTCGCTTCCAGGGTACAACTGGTACTTCATGGCAAGGGGATATTGCTGTAGATGATGTACAGATGGCTTCTGCTGGATCTGGTGGCGGTGGGCCGACTTGTGGGACGACTATTAGTAGCTTCCCCTACAGCGAAAGCTTCGAATCAGGCATCGGCGCATGGTCACAAGTAAGTGGTGATGACCTAGACTGGACGCGTGATGCGAGTGGTACCCCTTCTACAGGTACAGGTCCTTCTACAGGTGCTGATGGTTCATGGTATATGTATATCGAAGCATCTGGAAACGGTACAGGTTATCCAAATAAGACAGCGGTCTTCCAAAGCCCATGTTTTGACTTGTCAGGTATCTCAAGCCCTAACCTCAACTTCTCCTATCATATGTACTCTTCAGGTGCTGCGAGTGATGTAGGAACCTTATTGGTACAAGGAAGTACAGATGGGACTAACTTTACGACAATTGCTACCATCAGCGGATCTCAAGGAAATGCTTGGAACAGCCAAAGCGTCGATTTGAGCGCATTTGCAGGAGCTACAGTGATTATTCGTTTCCAGGGTACGACAGCTTCTACTTGGAGAGGAGACATCGCCATTGACAATGTCTCAGTCACTTCAGGAGGAGGTAGCGGACCAAGCTGTGTCGACGTCACAGTCACGATCAACCTAGATAACTATCCTGAAGAAACACGCTGGGAGATTACCCAAGGTGCTACAGTAGTGGCGAGTGGGGGTACTTATGGTAGCCAGCCAGATGGTTCTACTGTTTCAGAGACCAACTGCCTACCTGATGGATGCTATAATTTCACCATCTTTGATAGCTTCGGAGACGGCATCTGCTGTGCTTACGGTACGGGTTCATACTCCGTGACAGGCGGTGGATCTACCTTGGCATCTGGTGGCAGCTTTGGTACGAGTGAGACAACTGGCTTCTGTGTGAGTGGTGGATCTGTCGCAAGTATTGGTGTTACCGCTACCACGACACCTGACTTCTCTACTCAGAAAGTCAAAGATGGCTTGAGCCTCTATCCCAACCCTGTGGTAGACATGATTCACTTCGAATACGGTGACAAAGAAACCAGCTATCAAGCGAGAATCCTCGATATGAAAGGCCGTGTCCTTTGGAATGGAAAAGTAGTGGGAGGACCTGCTTCTCTCAACATTGCCGATCTTCCTGGTGGTGTATACTTCTTCCAGATTCAGGATCAGTCACAAGTGATTGTTGAGAAATTTGTGAAGGAATAAGGAGGCTATTCTTTTAGCTTACATGATATATTCTGGAGGCTCATTCACTCGGATGAGCCTCCATTCTATTTTCTCCTTCACCTTAAGCATTGGACTTAAGGAGTTGGACAAAGAAAAATGAGTAGTTTTAAATTATCCCGATCTTTCAGTTCGGAGATAGGTCTAAGGTCTATTCAATCTATCCCGCAAAACGGGATCGCCCTTGCCCATTTTGTTTGTATCTCAATTTCTTATGTCTAAGAACCTGATTCCTCCTACGCACTTCTTGCAGTCTACTCAAAAAGCCGCATAAAGCACTTGATTCCCCTGCTGATTCGCACTATGTTTGCACGTTGATCCTGGCCATCAAACAAAAACGTCTGTTTGTGGTCATCATCAGAGGTTCGGCTTCTTTAGCAAGAGCTGTAAACGCCCATTTTGAAAATAGAGACAAATAAGATATGAGCTTTAAGTGTGGAATCGTGGGTCTGCCCAATGTGGGAAAATCCACGCTATTCAATTCCCTCTCTTCTGCCAAGGCAGAGTCTGCCAACTATCCCTTCTGTACGATTGAGCCCAATGTAGGGATGATCCCCGTACCCGATCCCCGTCTGGACCGTATCACAGAACTCATCAACCCTAAGTCTGTCATACCTACAGTCGTCCAGATCGTGGACATCGCAGGATTGGTAAAAGGTGCTTCTAAGGGAGAAGGCCTAGGAAATAAGTTCCTGGGAAATATCCGTGAATGTGAGGCCATCATCCATGTACTTCGATGCTTTGAGGACGAAAATATTGTCCATGTAGAGAATAGCGTAGACCCTCTCCGTGACAAAGAGATTATCGATACGGAGCTTCAATTCAAAGATCTAGAAACACTTGAAAAGAAGCTGGATCGAACTAAGAAACTGACCAAAGGTGGCAATAAAGAAGCCATGCGTCAGGTAGAGATCGTCAAACGATACATCTCACATGTAGAGGAAGGACGTAATGTCCGCACCTTGGAGCGCTCCGAAGAAGAAGAGGAGTTCATGCGTGAGCTCGGCTTGCTGACAGATAAAAAGGTGCTTTATCTCTGCAACGTAAGCGAAGACGATCTGCCACATGGTGAAGGAAACAAACATGTCGACACAGTAATGGAGGCCGTGAAGGATGAGGACGCAGGTGTCATCGTGATCTCAGCTGGTTTTGAAGAGCAGTTGACAGAGTTTGAGGAAGAGGAAGAAAAAAAGGAGTTGTTGGAAAGTGTAGGACTAGAGGAGCCTGGATTAAATGTGCTTATCCGTAAAGCTTATGAATTGCTAGGGCTTCAGACTTATTTTACAGCAGGAGAGAAGGAAGTCCGTGCCTGGACCATCAAGACTGGAACGAAGGCACCCCAGGCTGCAGGTGTGATTCACACAGATTTTGAGCGCGGGTTCATTCGTGCGGAGGTAATGAAGTACGATGACCTCATGAGCTATAAGTCTGAGTCTGCAGTCAAAGAGGCGGGAAAACTCGGCATCGAGGGAAAAGAGTATGTCGTGAAGGACGGCGACATTATGCATTTTAGATTCAATGTTTAACCCGATGAGAGATACCTTGGGGTCAAGTCTAAGCTAAGGTGTTTTTGGTCGACTATAGACTTTTAGAATAATGGACATCACCGTACAAGAACTCAACCAGCGCATCACAGAAGGGACTGCTCCAGTCATGATAGATGTGCGTAATCCCGATGAATGGGAGCGTCAGGCGCTGCCCCAAGCACAGCGTATTTCGCTGCCGACCATCCCTTCTCAACTCAATGATTTGGAGAATCTAAAAGATCAGGAAGTGGTCGTCATCTGCCGTAGCGGTGGACGCAGTGGGCAAGCCAAGATGTTTCTGACCCAAAAGGGCTTCAGCAATGTTCGGAACCTAGAAGGTGGTATGCTCGCTTGGAAAGCGCACATTGATCCTACCTTTGATGTAGATTAGGTTTGCCTCATGCATGGTTCTGTATCCGATGATACGGAACCATGAAACCTCTTTATTCCATTTCAAATGATCACACATGACACCCACCTCCGTGTACGCTACGGTGAAACGGATCAAATGGGCTATGCCTATTACGGAAAATATGCCGAATACTTTGAAGTAGGGCGAGTCGAGCTCGTCCGAAAACTGGGGATTCCCTACAAAGAAGTTGAAGCTCGAGGAATTATGATGCCTGTTTCCAAACTCGAAGTCAACTATAAGCGGCCTGCGCGCTATGATGACCTCCTGACGATCCGCACCATTGTCCCCGAAACTCCTCGTAGTAGTTTCCGTTTTGAATATGAAATCTACAATGAGGAAGGTACCCTTCTCGCAACAGGAGTTGTCGTGCTTGCCTTCGTAAATATGCAATCTATGCGCCCTGTGAGAGCCCCACAATTTGTGATCCACGCCGTAGAACAATATCTTGTAGATCAGAAAGATTAAAGCAGCAACGCACCCCGTAGGTGAAACAAATTAAGCGACTCGTACAGCGCACCCTTATTTCTATGCGTGACATAGAGCTCCCTGGTTTTCAGGGAATGGGATTGTATGATGTACTACAATTTTTCATTAAAGGACTGACAGATAGTAAGTTTACTTTGCTGGCTTCGGCCATGTCATACCAATTCTTTTTCAGTCTTTTTCCCACTTTACTTCTCGCCTTCCTCATTATTCCCTACTTCCGCATCGAAAACCTGCAGGAACAAGTTCTTGTTTTCCTCGTCCAATTTTTACCAGTAGCTGATGGCCAAGGTATTACCCAAGAGCAGTTACAGGTATTAGTGGGAGATATTGTGGGGAATTATTTTGAGGGAAGGACAAGTATCTTGCTCATCATCGTGTCGATCGTTCTTGCTTTTTGGGGAGCTACACGTGGCATCATTGCGATGATGAAGGCGTTTACGAAGCCAGAGAAGGTGTTTAAAAAGCGAAACATTTTCGAGTTATACGGTACGGCGTTGGTCATTTTCTTTGTCCTCGGTTCATTGATCATCTTGGCAGTTCTAGCGATTTCCTTTGCCAAAAATGGGTTTGATATGCTCTATGAGGCTGACATCATGGGGTTGTTCTGGTACCGAACCTGTGTACAAGGCGTATGGCTACTCATCACGGCTGGAACCGTCTTTGTTTCAATCTCGATTCTATACTTCCTCGCGCCACCCACAGAAGAACGATGGAAGTTTTTTACGCCAGGGTCTATCGCCGCAGGTGTGCTCATGCTGATCGCAATGGTAGGTTTGAGATACTTTTTCTCCAACTTCACCAATTTTAATCGTCTCTATGGAAGTTTGGGGGCGATCATCTTGATGATGGTTTGGTTTTACTATCTTTCGATTATGTTGTTGATAGGATTTGAACTCAATGCTGCGATCGATTTAGCCTCTTATCATCAAGGAAAACCCAAAGCACTTCCCCCTGCCTCACCCGAGATATTTCCTGTCGATGAGACGCATCCCTCCCCAACACGTGAAGTCAACTCCCAATCGGATCAACAGTCATAAGCATAAAAAAAGGAGATGCACCTAATTACATCTCCTTGCAAAATATGATAAATACATACCGTCTGATCAACGGCATCCCAGTGTAATTCTAGTATTTGGGAAGGCTAGGGTCTATCTCATCGGCATAGGCCAAAACCCCTCCTTCTAAGTTGTATAGATTGTCATAGCCATACTGTTTTTCCAGATGCTGAATGACATCTGCGCTACGTTTGCCGCTACGACAGTGAACGATGACAGGCTTATCCTTCGCGATTTTTCCGACAAACTCATCGATGTGTCCCTTTGGCATCAATTCACCTTGGATATTGACAATCTCATACTCATAAGGCTCACGTACATCTATAAGCTGAAAATCCTCACCCGCCTGACGCATCTCCACGAGACGATGTACGTCTACTTTCTTTATTTGAGCTTCCTCACGAAATTCTTGCTCTACATGAGGTACCCCACAAAACTGAACGTAGTCGATCAGTTCTGTTTGCGTAGGATGATCTCCTGTCAAAGGATTTTCAGGATCCTTATAGACCTTGAGGGTTCTCGTACTGAAATCGAGCGCATCGTAGAGAAATAGTTTTCCAGACAGCGGTTTTCCGACACCGCTCGCTACTTTGAGCACCTCCAGTGCCTGCATGGAGCCGAGGATTCCTGGTAAGACACCTATCACACCTCCTTCAGCACAGCTAGGAACCAAACCAGGAGGAGGAGGGCTAGGGAAGAGATCTCGATAGTTGGGCCCTACATTTCCATCCTCATCTGTATAATTGAAGACGGAAACTTGCCCTTCAAATCGAAAGATCGAAGCATATACATTGACCTTTCCCAGCAATACACAGGCATCATTGACAAGGTATCGCGTAGGGAAATTATCCGTACCATCTGCTACGATGTCATAGTCCTTGATGATGTCTAGTGCATTGTCCGAAGACAGCATAGTATTGTAGGTCTTGACCTTGATATAGGGATTCAATGATTGGATACGGGCAGCAGCCTCATCTACTTTGGCTTTGCCTATAGACGCTACACCAAAGAGTACCTGACGTTGTAGGTTGCTGTCGTCTACGGTATCATAATCTACAATTCCAATTGTGCCTACACCTGCTGCCGCAAGATACTGGAGTAGGGGAGCACCTAAGCCACCTGAACCCACAACAAGTACTTTGGCTGCTTTGAGTTTACGCTGGCCTTCTATGTTAAAGTCAGGAATGATCAAGTGCCTACTGTAGCGCTCGATTTCCGCTTTTGAAAACGTGATATTTTCTGTTGCAATCATTGTCTTTAGGCTTTTCCTCCTGCTATGGCAGGGATGATGCTAATTTCCGATTGTGATTGGATAGGGGTTGCTTCCCCTTCCAACTGCTTGATGTCCTCTTCTCCAAGATACACGCGAACAAATGTTCGAAGAGAACCCTCTTTCGTTAATAAGTGCTGACGGAGATCTGGAAACTGTGTAACCAGGCTTCCGATGGCTTCCTTAATTGTATTTCCTCCAGTTTCTACACTCGTTTGATTTTGTGTGAACTTTCTTAAGGGTGTAGGTACAATGATTTTTGCCATGATTTTTAGATAAATGTTGTGAGTCAAAAAAGTCAGAGATCTCCGTAAGTCAATCGCTTTCTCTCAAAATCTTAGTCGATTCACAGTATGAAAGAATATATATGTAGCGTTTTTACAGTCGAAATTTTATAGTAAGAGTGTTTCCTCAGCAAACTGACCCTCTTCGGTCAATCTCCAAGAGCGTACATGATCATAAGTCCCTTCTTGTACAGAAAGAATGATGTAACTAAAATGAGGAACAGCCTGCTTGAGGTCGTGAATCGAAGGGATGGCAGGATGATTAGGGTGAGAATGGTACACACCCAATAAATCCAAACCTTCTGCTATTGCTTTTTTCTCTGCACGCATGTAATCCAGTGGACTGATTTCAAACCTTCTTCGCTGATCCCCCTCCTTGCTATTGTGCACAACTGTTGCGAGGGATACCGTTCGGATTTCGCCATCTTTCCCATAGAAAAATCCACAACACTCATTGGGAAAACGCGATTCTGCATCCTCTTTCATCACAGTCCATGCCTCTGGCGCAATCTTCAATGTAGCCTGCAAGGCTTGCGCTGCTACCACGGGTTTTTGTTGTTCTCGTTCAGTCATTTTTCGCAAATGTGGATCTATCAATCAAATGATTTTGTCAGACAGAAAACAGAAATTGAATCACTTCCATGTACTTACTGGCATCGTCAGGAAACACCGTGACAACTACTCCATGATCAAGTGTTTCGGCTAGTTTTACAGCTCCTGCGAGATTGGCCGCTGCCGAAGGACTGATCAACACCCCCTCTTCTCGCGCAAATTTTTGTAACCATTCATAGGATTCTTCTGTGCTGACATGGAGCTGCTGATCTGCAAATCCTGCATCATAAATTCCTGGAACACGAGCCGTCTCCATATCTTTCCATCCCTCTAGTCCATGCAGAGCAGAATCGGGATGTAGAGAGACGATTTCAATTTCGGGATTCAGTTCACGCAGTCTTCTTCCTGTCCCCATCAGTGTCCCCGTAGTACCGACTCCTACTGCAAGGTGTGTCACGCGCCCTGCTGTCTGCTCAAAAACTTCTAGTCCCGTCGTTTGGTAGTGCGCCTTCCAGTTATTCTCATTATTGTATTGGTCTGCGTAGAAGTAGCGATCGGGATGATCCAGGACCATTTGTCTAGCTACAATCTGCGCCCCATCTGTTTTTTCCATAGGAGATGTATAAATCAGTTCTGCCCCCAGAGCGGTTAAGATTTGCTTTCTTTCAGGTGATGCATTCTCAGGGATGCAGATAGTCAATGGGATTCCCAGTCTGGCGCAGACAGTAGCGTATCCAATAGCTGTATTGCCGCTGCTGGCATCAAGCAGCCTTTTCTCAGGTGTCAAAAGCCCTTTTTCTATAGCATCTTTGATGATGAAAAAAGCAGGGCGCGACTTCACACTGTGACCCAGTTGACGCCATTCCAGCTTGGCATATAATGCTACCCCTGGTTTGTGGAAGGCGCGCCGAATAGGCATGAGCGGAGTATGTCCTATAAGCTGGCCGACTTCTTCGAGTTGGACGGCTAAGGAAGGTGAGGGGAGTGGAGAAGCAATCATGCAATTGAAGTATTTTGAGAAGAAATTGTATTTTCCAAAAAAAAAGGCCCACAAAAAATGTGGAGCCTCATATTCATTCTTATGTATATGATAATCATCCACACTCAAGGGAGTCCACAGCAACAGCAGCAGCATGTGATAAAAGGATGATTCATGAGTTATTCGTCTTTAGAATTTTTTTCTGACTATATCTTTAACGAGAACAAATAAGAAAAGTTTTATGAGACTATCAGAATATAATACTATTCTTTGCGAATTTCCAAACAGATAGTAAATTTCATTGATGTAAATTTTAATATAATTCAATTATTTCATATATGGACACTTCAAAAATCTCGCGTAAGTCATTCTTAATCAGGGGGGCAGCAGCCTTGGCAGGCGCAAGTGTGCTGGGAGCAGCATGTGGGAGAGAGGAAAATAATTCGACAGGTACAAATGTCGCCAGTTCGAAAAAATTTAAGTGGAAGTTGGTTACCACATGGCCGCCAGGTTTTCCAGTCCTAGATGAAAGCAATCGGATGATGGCAGATTGGGTGCGTACGATGTCAAATGGCCGATTGGATATCACCGTATATGGTGGGGGCAAGTTGGTTCCTCCACTACAAGTTTTTGATACGGTCAGCAAGGGTACTGCTGAGATGGGCAATGGTGCTGCGTATTACTGGGCAGGAAAAACGCCTGCTGCCCAATTTTTTGCCTCTGTTCCCTTTGGGATGAATGCCCAACAAGTCAATTCTTGGATTGTCAACGGAGGAGGGCAAGCGCTTTGGGAAGAAGTCTATGCACCATTTGATCTGATAGGGTTTCCCGCTGGAAATACAGGCGTACAGATGGGCGGATGGTTTAACAAAGAAATCAATTCCATCGATGATATCAACGGGCTCAAGATGCGGATACCTGGTATCGGAGGGAAGGTCATTGCGAAGGCAGGAGGTACTGCGGCGACTGTAGCTGGAGGAGAAATTTATACCAACCTCGAGCGAGGCGTCATAGATGCCACAGAATGGATTGGTCCCTATCACGATTATAAGATGGGCTTCCAGAAGATCGCCAAGTATTATTATTTCCCAGGATGGCACGAGCCAGGAACCAACCTGGAAACGATTGTCAACAAGAACAAATTTAATACGCTCCCTCCAGATCTTCAGATGATCCTGACCACAGCGCTTTATCGACAGAATGTGTGGGTGCTGGGTGAATTTGAGGCAAAAAATAACCTTTACTTGAAGAAGATGATGGAGGAGGATGGAGTGGAGCTTCGCGCCTTTCCTCAGGATGTGCTAGATCAATTGAGAGTGCTGACAGACGAGGTCATCCAAGAGATTACAAACAATGATCCTCTTAGCAAAAAGGTGTATGATGCTTATAGAACGTTTCAGCAAACAGCTGCAGCTTGGTCAGAGGTGACTGAAAAGGCGTTTTACAATACGCTGCAAACAGGACGTGCCCAAATGAGCGCAGAGAGTTAGACTATGTTCAGAACAATGAAAATCTAGCTAAAAAGCAGAGATTTTAGGTTCTGCCGAAAGCTATTTTGTGAGATTTAGTGGGGCTAAATCGATTAAAATAAATGAAGTTCAGGTTCTGTAAGCGCAAATTTTTCGCAGAATTGAAGTTTCAAACCTGATCTCAATGATAGCACAGAGGTCACAACTAAAAATGGGAAGTGCCCAAAAGCACTTCCCATCCTTCTTATTAGAGAGACTCTGTAGACGTAGCTGTACTAGTTTCTATACATGTTCGAGCTGTTGCGCTTATTGGGCACCAATTTAAACTCTACGCGTCGATTGCGAGCCCGTCCTTGAGCTGTCTGGTTAGATGAGATCGGTGTAGCATCTGCTTTTCCATCAGAACTGATACGATACATCTTGATATTTTTTTGATTGACGAGGTAGTACTTCACGCGGAAAGCACGGCGAATAGACAGTACGACATTGTTTTGCTGGTCTCCTTCTGCATCTGTGTGACCGATAACTTGTAGGTTGTACTGTGGATTACGGTCCAGAATCATCGCTACAGTATCCAATACGTGTAGACTAGCTAATGTAAGCTCATCACTAGAGGGCTCGAAGTAGATGCTGTTCATGGCCATGGCGATGTACTCATTATCTGCTTTGCTCACAGATGGGATGGCATTGTTGTCAAATTCATCCAGAATATCAATATTCCCTGTATCACCGAAACTATCATCTTGATATGTGTTGTCATAAGACGTACTAGGTGCAGGATCTGGCTGGGGAGGAGAGACAGGTTTGTTGCTATTATTGTAAGTATTGGCGTAGCTAGGTTGTGGATCGACCTTTGGTTCTTCCTTCTTGTCATCCTCAGGACACCCTAGATACATGGCCTTTCCTTTGACATCAGGGCAGAGATCGTCTCTATCGGGTACACCATCCTTGTCACGGTCAGCAAGTTGTGGGCGATTTTGAACGACAGGCTTATCCTCGATAGGCTCAAATGGCTCTTCTTTCTTGGCAGGACGCTCTTCGCTTGGTAGCGCAAAAACAAATCCAGCGGTATAGGACATATGCTGAAACTTATTCTCCTGAATGCGCTGCTTGTAAGTACCCGCGAAATGCAAGCTGAAGTATTGACTTACCTGAACTTGTACACCCAAAGTAGCAGGTACATAGAAACGAAGATTGTTACTGGCTGAATTCAATCCGAATCCTGTCCCAATGTAAGGTGCAAACAAAGCATCTTCGGCGAAGATCGTTCCGTTTGACTTCAACCTGACCATGGTATTGACGTCAATTAAGGATGTGGAGAGAAAGGTCTGCTCTTCTGTCAACCAATCGGTCTCTGGAACAAAAGAAGAACTCAAAGATAGGTTGAGTGCACGACCGAGATAGGTATGTGCTGCGAAGGTAATTCCTGGATCAAATGATTTGTATTGCAGGAAGTCTCCATTATGCAAACCCTGATAATCGAGGAAGACAGCTGATAGCTCCGCCATCCAGCGGTTTTCTGATGTTTGTGCTTGTGATACCTGGTAGGTGCCAAAAGCAAAAATCAGTATGAGGAAAGAGAAGTATGAACGCATGGTATTGGGCATGGATTAGATCATTAACAGCCTACTAATAAGAACACCCTAGAAGGGCAGTTTATTACTTGAGTTACAAACATTTGGCCAATTGGACTCAAGAATTGCTCTAAAGTAGGCTAAAATATAACGCCCCTACCTGCATGAATGATCATTGGGAGGTATTGTGGGATTAATCGGTCGATTAATTACATGAACGGTAGTAAAAAAGTAAGGCATTCTAATGAAGAAATAAAAATTTCAGGATATAGAATAAATTAGTGTATAGAAATTCGTACAACATAGTAAACTAAAATAGATAACTATTCGTAATAGGTCTATTTATGTGCACATAAGATCAATTGGCATATTAGAGGTAAAATACGAGACAGGTATAACCCTTTATGAAACGTTTCTATCAGTCAAAATTTATTCGGATCCATAAGAATATCATTTGGAGATACTTTACTGTTTTTTCCCATTTAAAGTGGTCAAAAAAGTGGATTTTATCTTTGTTTTCTCTCAAATTCTTACATCTGCCCCCCTAATATGGCATACAATAATCACTAAATCGGTACTGGTAAGATGTAGGGTGCCAAACTATTTACAGCTATAAAAATACAGTGACGATATATTCAATGAAAATTAGATCCTACAAATAGGTCGGGGAATAACCTCATCTTACTTTCGAATGAATAAGTTTACCTTATTTGATATTTTATAGAGATAGCCAGGAAGTTATATGCAAAAGGTGTGTTGACGTCTTTATATTTCTAGATATAAAAAAAGGACCCACATGCATCTGCATATGAGTCCTTAGATTTATAGGGAAGGGGACACTTAGAACATAATCTGGAAATCTACCCTTCTATTCTTTTCTCGACCACTCTGGGTCGTATTATCTGCTACAGGTGCAGTCTCGCCCAGTCCTTGAGAGGTAATGCGTTTTTGGCTGATGCCATGCTTGTATACCAAATAGTACTTGACATTGTAGGCGCGCATGACGGATAGGACAAGATTGTCATCCATAGATCCTACATCGTCAGTATGTCCTTCTAGCACCAGTTTGGAGTTGTCGCAGCTTTTCAGCAAATCTGCAAGATTATCTAGTTTGGCTATGACATAAGGATCTAGCTCATCACTCCCATATTCGAAGAATATAGGCCCCACTTTATCTACCTTACCTGTACCACATGGCATACTCATGACTTCTTCGGACTGGTTGTCCAACTGTGAGTTGTACTGGTAAGCACTTGTGGCAGGGGAAGGGTAGGTGCGTGCTACCGCCGTCGGCTTTTCTTTGTCAAAGTAATCTTTCTCCTCAGGGCGTGTTCCTGCGTAACTCAAATAATCTGTCGCAGAAGAGTTTTCGCCTGCAGGGGTCAAGTCGATGTCATCCTCCCAATAAACCAAAGTTTTGGAGGAATCTACTTCATAGGCCTCTGCATTGGCAACATCTGAACTTGTTGTCCAGTCTGTCTTTTCTTCAGAAGGTTTATTCTGAGGTTTTACCTGCTCTTTTGGTTGCTTGACGATGGGTTGAGTCTCCTTCGGGGGTACGGCTTTTATTTTCTCCTCCTGCTTTTCCTCTGGCTGACTGAGAGCTATCGAGGGATCATCTGTAGGTGCTTGGGTATCGGTAACTAAAGCGGGTGGCACTTTACTCATTTCGTTCTCGACTGGACATCCACGTGTATGGATGGGGCCTGCATCGTCGGGACACTCGTCATCCAAATCAATGAGTCCATCTTGGTCTCTATCCTTCGGCAACAACGAGGTTATCATCAATTCTTCCTCTACTTCTTGAGGCATCTCAGGACGATCTTCCCCTGGCGAGTTGAGATTGTATACAAAAGCGATCGCGTTTGCTACATGTTGATAGTCCTTGTTGAGAGAAGATCTTCGCACGGTTTCAACACGGATAGCTGTCCGCTGCCCAAGCCTAAACCTCGCACCGAGCCCATAAGGAATATATGTATCTGGATGATCTTGTAGATAGGACCCTCCAATACCAATCAAGAAGTAAGGTGCAAAAAAAGCATTTTCTCTTAGGAGCACTCCGTTGTTGAGCTTAAAGACCATGCTGTAGTTGAAGTCTGTCAACAAATGACTCGCACCGCTTTCATAAAATCCTGGATGGCGTGCCTGTGGGCTTACCAGCAAATGTGCACGCAAGTCGAATCCTCCTGAAAGGTAGCGATTGGCTGCAATTTGAAATGCAGGATCATAGTAAGTAAAAGGAAAGTTAGGTTGTCCTGCTACCTGCTTATATGAAATGACACCACCTCCTAGGCTGATTGCCCAGGGTTGTTCGGCGGTCTGTCCTCTAAGAGAGCAGAAAGATAACAGAAGGATGAGGGTACTAAGTATTATGGTACGATTTGGGAACATAAATCCACGGTCAAAAATGGGTTTGTCACCTTCGAAAACAAACATTATTCCAAATCCTGAATAATCAATATTCTTTTTAGACAATCGGGAAGCATTTCTTACCCAGTCGTATAAAGTCAAACTTGAACTGTTTTTAGGGTAAAAATGCTTCGAGTTCAATTCTTCTATTCTTTGCACTACCCAGGGATGTAAAATTATCCGCAATCGGTTTATAAGCACCATAACCTGCGAAAATCAGCCTTTCACTAGCAATTCCACTTGAGACTAGATAGTCTACGCAAGCTTTGGCACGTCTGATAGATAGAATCCGATTGCCTTGAAGATCCCCTTCGGCATCTGTATGTCCAGACACCCTGAGATGTACGTCTGGATACTCAAATAACACAATCACGAGCGAATCTAACGCCCTCATGGTTTCATCAGTTAAATATGCTTGCCCAACATCGAATTTGATTGCCTGTTGGGTTTGAGTCAGCGACTGTTCTAGTTCCACGGTGATTCCTGGACATCCACGTCTTACAATTGAGCCAAATAGCGTAGGACACATATCATGTTTGTCTGGTATTCCATCTTCATCTGTGTCGGGGCATCCCAGAAATTTTACAGGTCCATACTGCCCAGGGCATTCATCTAGTTGGTCTGCTACCAAATCTCCGTCTCGATCGGGACAGCCTTGAGTCGCTTGGCTTCCTCGGAGTTGAGGGCATAGATCTACAGCATCTTTTACGGCATCACCATCTCTGTCGTCAGCTGGACACCCATCATACAAAATAAGGCCTTCCATATCTGGACATTTATCCATATCGTCAGCGACTCCATCTGCATCTGCATCTGGGCATCCCTGGGTATTTTCTGGTCCAGGAGCATCTGGACAAGTGTCTAAAAGATCTACTACGCCGTCTTGATCAGTGTCTGCGAGTTGAAAGGGTACTTTTTTAGGTTTTGACAAAGTGAATGAAAAACCCGTATGAACTGTAATCAGCTGCCCTTTCTGATAGGATATTTCCTTGGGGTTGTCTTCTGTTTGTTGAAACTGGCCTTCTAGATAGACAGTCCATCGAGAAGAAAGCCTGATATGCGTACCCACACCCCCTGTGTAGAATAGGATAGGGGAGACTATGGGCCATTGGGAGGAATAAACATTTACTCCTCCGTGTAAGTATGGCGCGAATCTAGCCTGGAGAGGAAGAATTTTTCCATTGTTAAAGTGATAGTTTAACTGGAATGCTCCGTTCCAACTGTCAGATGGTAAGTTCATCCATCTCATCGGAAAGGAAGCATTGATCTCCATAGACCATGCTGGGTTCAAGTATCGTCCGAGTCTTATGTCTGTATGGTATAGGGGAATCCAGTTGGATAGTGCTTCTGTAGGTATACCTGATCTTTCTCGTATTTGCAGGCCGATCCCCGCAGTCCATGTAGGCTTCATAGACTCCTGTGCAAACAGGAGGTACGAAGATGCCTGCAAAAAGACACATAATAAGAGAAATCGGGGATTCATAAATCTTTCTTGCTGTAGGTATCAAATGGTACTGCTAGAAAGCAATTACATTCTTGAAACACAAGTAAATTTCATAAAATATATTTCTTGATAATTGGAATATTACACAGTAAAAAAAAGAGGCAATATGCCCCTTTCAATGCGTTAGATATTATTCGATTAAGAACCAGGCTGCTTGGTAAATGTGATGTCAATGTTGCTTTGATCTATGACTACACGGAAGGCGAGGCTATCCTGACTAAGCGTCTGTATGCGCACATCCGATGGCAAGATCTCTGAGCGGATGGTATCATTTTGATAGGTGTACATCGCAGATAGAGGCTCCGAATCTCCTGTAGTAATGGTGAGTTCGCCATCAGGAGAGAAATTATACACAGTTTTCTCGACCTGAGTGGGGGTATTGCCTGCCATGATGGCTACCAAGTCCCAGCTTCCGATAAGCTCAGGTACTACAGGCGTGGTGCCCATTGTTTCGCTGTCTGGTGTATCTTCGATCAACTCTGTGATGACACTATCTTTCTTTTCTTCGAGCGATTCGGATGGCTCACTTGTATTACAACTAGTCAAACCTATGGTCAAAACAGTTCCCAGTATCATCCAGTAGATCAGTCGATTGATTGTATTCATATGAAGAAACTAATATTAAGAATAGGTAAACAGATTTAAGATATTCAAGAATGCCTAACCTAAAGTACTACAGCAAACTAAATTTTTTTATTCTATAATCATAGAACATTACAAAAGGAAGCGAGTAAGTGATTGCTGAAAGGCATCAGGCGCTTCAGCATGGAGCCAGTGTCCAGCTTCTTCGAGACATTCAAATGCTGCTTGTGGGAATAATTCACGAATCCATTCGGGATCATCCGCTGTTAAGTACGTAGATTTCCCTCCGTATAGAAATAAAGTAGGACCCTCAAAAGGAGGATCAATTTCTACTTTTTCAAGGATTTTGGCATAATCTCTATAGATCACAGGAAGGTTAAACTTCCATGCAAACCCATTTTGATCTGTGCGCTTTAAGCTTTTCAATAGAAACTGGCGAGTTGTAAAGGTGGGGATAGCCTGCGTCAATTGGGCATCGGCGGCTTTGCGATTGGGTATTTGAGTTAGATCCAGTCCTGTGAGTGCTTCTAAGATAGTCGTATGGTGGGGTCTATAAGACTTGGGAGCCATATCGGCAACCACCAGCTTCATGATCCGCTCAGGATAGTCCGCTGCAAATTGCATGACCACCTTGCCTCCCATAGAGTGACCTACTAAGTGGGCTTGATAGATCCCGTGATCGTCCATGAAGTCCCTCAGGTCATCTGCCATTGCTCCATAATCCCATACATCATCATGGGGGGACTTGCCGTGGTTGCGCTGATCGATGATGTAAACGGTAAAAGATGTAGAGAAAAATCGCGCATGGGAAACCCAATTGTCCAAAGATCCAAACAGTCCATGTAGGATAATGAGGGCAGGGCCCTGGCCCATACTTTTATAGTTCAGCTTCATAACTTTCGTTCAGTCTCAACATATATCGACCGCAAATGTAGAGAGAAGAAAGGTAATTTGGGATAAGAAGCGCGAATTCGTAACATTGATTTTGATAAAAAATAATCCAATAACCCTTTATTTTTAGAATTAGAAAGACCTTTTAGGCTTGAAAATGTGACTTTCTCGTTCTATTTCTCACAGGTGGATAAAATAAAGCCTGTGATTGGTCCAGTTTTTGATCAAGTGTACAACGTGCAGATAAGGTTTCGTGAGGGACGATGTCGCCTAAACTCGCATAGATAGATCCCTTGCCAGGTACCCAACTGCAACCGATGCGAAATGATAGGGATACTTACGGAAGTTCCGACAAGTGCTGTTTTGATATGAGCAGGTAAATCATCGGCGCCCTCCAAAGTATGTGTGTAATAAGGGGCGTTTTCGGGGATGAGGCGATGAAAAACTTGTTGAAAGTCAAAGCGCACACTGGGGTCTGCATTTTCATTGATCGTCAAACCAGCCGAGGTATGCTGAATAAATACATGAAGCAATCCAGATGCAGGTAGAGAAGACATAGCTTCAAGAATCAAAGGAGTGATTAAATGGAACCCCTGCTGAAATCCTGGCAACTGAATGGGATAATGCTGGATCATAGGTTTGGCGTCAAATCGTAAGCGAAATACCAGGATAGACAGTGCAGAATTTATTTTTCTGCTATTTCGTGCTATCAAATAAAGGTAAAATACAGTGTAATTTTTTACAAATAATGTATCATGATTCAACCACTTAAGCCACAACATTTTCAAGAAACCTTTCGCTCAATTCTCATGGAAGTCGCAGAAGTGGATGTACAAAAACTCCATCCAAAAGCAACATTAAAAGATGAGCTAGGTCTGGATTCTCTAGATATGGTCGAACTGGTCATGATCTTTGAGAAAGAATTCATGATTTCTTTACCAGATCACCAGTGGATGCGTGCCAAAACCGTTGCAGACATTGAGACCTTGATCCGCGAGCTCTTGATGATACAAGTAGAGCGTAAAATGCCTAGGCCTGAAGCCGAAAGTACTGCTGCCTAATTTTATACTAACTATAAGCGTTCCATCCACCGATCAGGTACGACAAAGAATCTCAGATACTCTTTGGTTCTAGATCCACCATGCATCGCGAGCTGAATGGGCCTTTTCAAGGGTTGTGCAACCCATGTTTCCAGTAGCTGTGAGCCTACTGTATCCAAACGACTCGCCATCCAGTCCAACCGCGGAAGAGAAACACAGTTCCATTCCTTTACCCTCTTATCTATAAGAGGTACCTCAGACTCCGTCACATAAAAGCTGTGCAAATATCCAGGGTACACATGCCGTGCGTGGGGATTTTGCTCAGTCAAGTGATGATACAGACAGCCTTTCAACAATATCTTTCGCGCATCAATTTGGATTCCCTTTTCCGCCAAAAGATCAAGGGTCTCTGGTCGCTTAGTCATAAGGATCTGTTTCTGGTATAGCTTAGGCAGTTTCAATCCTAGCTTATCGATAGGATTAGGACCGTGCCAAGACATCCAATCTGTAGTATTTCCATGTCCTAAGTAAAACTTGATGGCAAGTTCTAGGTGGACAGTAAACCCACTTATTTTTTCTCTGTACACAAAATCCAACTCTCCTATCGTTTGTCGCTTCCAGTGGATCACTAGATTGGTAAGTAGCAATTCATATCCAGGATGGTACTCCAGCCAAAAAGCGACGAGTAGTTCTGCATATATTCCTAGCTTTCGGTAGTTTTTGGAATGAAGATAATCGACTAGGGGTTGGGGATTCTGATCCAACTGTTGAAGGAGTTTCATTGACACATCCTTTCCTTCATGATTCAATCCTTGTGAGAGCCATTCAATATCTGGATCACAATTAGGTATTTCTTGAAACAATGGAGGACTGTAAAGGATCCACCACAGGTCTCGAACGTAGGGATGCTGGAGAAAGGTGGGAGCATGAAACCCGCTGGGAGGTATAGGATGGGTAAAATCCAATGATGGACAGTTAGTTTAGAAGTGTCTTGCTTTTCATCTAAATAGACAGGCAGATGTTGGGATGTGATCCCGAAAGGAATCACGTCTCAATATCTGACCTCTTACTTAATATGTCCAAGCATAATACAGCAACTTCAAGTATTCATTGTTCACAAAAATAAGCCCCTCCTCGCTTGTCCACCACGCTTTGAGGGAATAATTCTTGGGGGGAGCAGCATGTACGAGGACTGTGATTCCATTTTTTGCAAATTTCTCTTTAAACACTCGGGTAATTCTTCGTGTATGAAAAGCGGAAGATATGATCATGATTTTCTTATAACCTGAAGCCAAAGAATAGCCCAGAATCTCTTCAGATTCTTCAAATGTACTGGTGCCTTTGTCGAGTGTCAGCACAGCAGCAGAGTCTGCTCCCATTTCCCATAAAACCTTTTGGGCAAGGTCTGCATCCTTATATCCCAATCCCAGAACCTCTATATCTGGATCTACCTGCCCACCTGTGCAAATCAATAAGGAGGCAAATCCTTGATCATATACTTTTTTGGCTTCGGGAAGTCGTTCGGCAGGTTGGCCCGATAAGATAAATGCGGCATCTACTTTTTGGTCGGGACTGACCTTGACTAAGTAATCCCCTGTGAAGGTGAGAATAGGGGTTTTAAAAATCAGAAAAATCAGTCCCAAAGCCGCAAAAACAGCAATAAACAGGAGCACGTTTTTGAGAAATTTCAGAAAAATCATGAGTGGGAACTTGTATAATTGGTGGGTGATGAAAAAAAGAGGCAAGAGGAAGCGCTGCCTCCATCTTACCTCCTACAAAAATTATGCTTTGCTTTCTTTGGCAAAGTATTCGTGAAATAGGGGAATCGTTTCGATTCCTTTCAAATAATTGAACACACCATAGTGTTCGTTAGGGCTGTGAATGGCATCTGAGTTGAGGCCAAATCCCATCAAGACTGTATCGAGCTTTAAGATCTCTTGGAAAAGGGCAACAATCGGGATAGATCCGCCTTCGCGTGTGGGGATGGGTTTTTTTCCAAAGGTAGCCTCCATTGCTTTAGAGGCCGCCTGATAGCCCGCAGTCTCAGTAGATACAACGGCTGGCTCTCCTCCATGATGGGCTGTCACCTTAACCTTGACGGTAGAAGGCGCGAGTTTTTCGAAGTGCTGCTTGAACAATTCGCTGATCTCATCGGACTCCTGGTTCGGTACCAAGCGCATAGAGATCTTCGCATTTGCCTTGGATGGGAGCACAGTTTTGGCGCCTTCTCCTGTGTAGCCTCCCCAGATTCCATTTACATCTAACGTAGGGCGAATCGTGGCGCGCTCTATCGGGCTATAACCTTGCTCGCCACGAAGATCATCCACGTCGAGGCTTGCTTTATATGCCGTCTCATCAAATGGACGCTTACCGAGATCATCTCGCTGGGCTGCGGTTAGCTCTTCTACCTTTTCATAAAAGCCTTCTACTGTGATACGGCCTTCTTCGTCTTTGAGAGAAGCGATCATTTCACACAGGATGTTGATAGGATTGTCTATGGATCCTCCGTATACGCCTGAATGAAGGTCTCTATTGGGACCGACGACTTCTACTTCCATGTAGGATAGGCCACGGAGCCCTACTGTGATAGAAGGGACATCATTGGCGATCATGGACGTGTCAGAAACGAGAATGATGTCAGCTTCCAGCATGTCTTTGTGTTCACGGACAAATCCTTCCAGATTGTCGCTACCTACTTCTTCTTCTCCTTCGATGAGGTACTTAACATTGCAGGGAAGGGGACCCTTTTCATTAAGGGTTTCTAGGCCCTTGATATGCATATACATCTGTCCCTTGTCATCACAGGCACCACGGGCATAGATTTTGCCATCTTTAATGACAGGCTCAAATGGGGGACTCGTCCAGAGGTCCAAAGGATCTGGTGGCTGCACGTCATAGTGGCCATAGGTGAGAATAGTGGGTAGGGAAGGGTCTACGATCTTTTCAGCGTATACAATGGGATGTCCTGGTGTCGGATATTTTTTTACAGTATCAAGCCCTAGGTCGTGAAATTTCTGTATCAGCCAATCAGCAGCCTTATTGACGTCTTCCGCGTAGGCAGAGTCGGCACTGATACTGGGAATTTTGAGGAAATCCACGAGTTCATCTACAAATCGATCTTTATGTTGCTCGATATAGGTGCGTATTTGTTCCATGTATGAATACTTGTAGTTACTATATGAGTCAAAAGTATGAATTAATCCTTAAATAATGACAAGATGAAAAGACCAGTTGAAGATGCTTTTTTGACCATTAATATGCAAAATCTTTCATACCAACAAATTGGGATGAAACCTTGTTAGAATAGTTCGTATATAGAATTGGATATATTCTATATATGTCCATCTTTTGTTTCGAAAGGCGATCTTTTTTCTTCACAAATCACAAAACCTATCCAACTATGTTGCAAGCGCTCCCACTTTCATGGGATATGCTCCTCGTGAGTACTGTCCGTATGTATGAGTACATCTATTTTTTCATCTTCATCGCATGTGCTGTAGCCGTATACTACGTGCTGGTTCAAAGAGTAGGGGATATGCTCCCACGAAAAACGATTGATCAGGTATTTTTTGTTATGCTAGGGACAGCGAGTTTCATTTGGGTATTATCGAAGCTGGCACCAACTTTAGCTTAAAAGGGGTATAATCATTTACGCTTCTCTCCTTCCTAATTGTATTTCCACTACTACTTGATATTTTTTGGGTATTCATACCGATACCTCCTTTCCCTTGCTACATAGCAGGAGGAAATATGTATAGCAGGATCTCAGATGTCTTGGTCTTATGAGCTAAGGCCAAAATCATGAGTCTCTGACTTTTTACGCTTACAGTTGCTGGCAGTTGTAGAGTGGGCGACTCATGCGCGATAAAACCTAAGTATGTGTGCTTTTAAAATAATAATTTAAAAGTACCAAGGGTCATATATGCATATTTTTTAAAGAGACATTCTGCGTCCTGATGTATTCAGAATCATCAAGATCAACCCTCTTTGCGAGGCTAAACACAAAACTATCAGACATTTATAGTAAAATATCTACATATATTGTAATTATTTTTTGTCAAAAATTAGGTGTTTAGCTGAGTTTTAGCACATGGTCAAATGAAAGGTACTCCCGCTCCATATTCGAAGCTAGAACCATGATGCGGTTTTGCGCGTGTTCTTGAATAAGCGAAAGCATGATAGCTGCATTTTCGGGGTCCATATTACTTGTGGGCTCATCCAGTAGTAAGATAGGTGTATCTGTCAAAACTGCCATGCCTACTTTGACACGTTGCAGCATACCTGAGGAGTACAATCTAAGTTGCTTATCCTGATGGGCTTCTAGTCTTAATAAAGTGATTATATCTTTAGGGGAGGGGAGAAGGCACTTTTTTAAAGCGAAATGTAGATCGATTTGCTCCTTTAGGGTGAGGTCTTCATATAAATCAATATAGGGTCCTGACCAGCTGATGATTTGGTAAAACTTATCTTTGGGAAATGGCTTTTCGTCTATTTTGCACGTGACACTCCCCAAAGAGGGAAGCATCTGCCCTGCGATGATACGCATTAAGGTGGACTTGCCAGATCCATTGCGGCCAACGAGTGCTACGTGTGGAGCTTCCTGAAAGTCATGTGAGATTCCCTTGAACAACCACCGTTGGTAGAATTTTTTCCCAACGTCTTCAAGGACGAAGTTTATGGATTTTGGGGCAGGCACTTTCAAGATTGGGTCAAAAGCCAAAGTGATTTTAATAAAAATTGTAGAAAGCGCAATATTAGCAAAAAAAAAGGAGAGCCCCATTCAGATGGAGCTCTCTTCTATGTTATCATCGTGCGGAGATTAGTAACCCTTGATGATGCCACGTGTAGCCTTGCGAATAAATGTCAATACTTCATCTCGTTCTTCGCAAGCAGGCATCTCTGCCTCTACATAGTCAAGTGCTTGGCCTGTGTTCATCCCTGCTCCAAAGATATGGCGATAGATATCTTGTATACGGTTAATAGTTTCGTTAGAAAATCCTCTGCGGCGTAGCCCGATGGAGTTAACTCCTCCATACTGAACAGGATCCCTACCTGCTTTTACGTATGGTGGGACATCTTTTCTGACTACAGAGGCACCAGAAATCATTACATGCTTACCGATTTTGACGAATTGGTGGATTCCAGACATTCCTCCAATAATGGCATAATCATCTACTTCCACATGTCCCGCCATGTTGACAGAGTTGACAAGGACGACATGATTGCCGATGATACAGTCATGCGCTACATGTACATAAGCCATGATCAAGCAATTGGAACCGACCACCGTTTTTCCATGATACTCTGTCCCTCTGTTAAGGGTAGCAAATTCTCGAATGGTGGTATTCTCCCCAATCTCAAGAAGAGTCCGTTCACCGTTGAACTTCAGGTCTTGCGGAATGGCTGAGATAACGGCACCTGGGAAGATTTTACAATTGCGGCTGATTCTGGCTCCATCATGAATGGTGCAGTTAGAGCCTATCCAACAATTGTCACCGATGACAATCCCCCCGTGGATGTTGGCGCAAGGCTCGATGTGTACCTCATTGCCGATCAGGACACGGCCCATTTGTTCTTCTGGTCCAGACTCCCGAAAAAATTCAAGTTGGCCAATATTCGCTGAAAGCGTCGTATTGGGCATGATGTGGCAATTTTCTCCAATGGTTACGCCATCATAGACGACGACATTGGGGCCGATGTGGGTACCAGCACCAATCTCTACATCACCATAGATGGTCGCAAAAGGATCAATGATCGCACTTGAATGAACGCGTGCGCCTGGATGAATAAATGCTTGAGGCGCGAAATGATTAGGCTGCGTTGAGGTCATAATTTATCTTTTGGTACTACCGATGCCACGAGATCTGCTGAGCATACCAGTTGTCCATCGACAAGCGCCCTTCCCTTCATCTTACATATGCTCCGTTTTAAGGCTGTCATTTCCAGTTCGAGTACAAGGGTATCTCCTGGTATAACAGGTTTTTTGAACCTTGCGTTGTCTATAGCCACAAAATAAACCCAAACGGATTGAGGATTTTCGATTTTGTTTAACAAAAGAATACCTCCTACCTGTGCCATGGCCTCTAATTGTAGGACGCCTGGCATGATGGGGTTCCCTGGAAAATGGCCCTGAAAAAAGGGTTCATTCACCGTAACATTCTTTACGCCTGTAATGGTATGCTCCGAGAACTCAAGGATCTTATCTACAAGAAGAAAAGGATATCTATGGGGTAGAATGTTTTCGATAGCATTGATATCGAATACGACCCCTTCCTTTGAGTTCTTCTGGTATTTACGCGCGATCTTCTGCTGTTTGATTTCTTGTTTGATTTTTTTCGCAAGTGCTACATTGGCTTTATGACCAGGTCGTGTTGCGACTACGCTTCCTTTTATCGGAACCCCCACAAGTGCCAAATCTCCTATAAGATCCAATAGCTTGTGTCTTGCAGGTTCATTCTCATGCCTCAGTCCACCTTCAGCATTCATGAATCCTTTTTGAAGACTGATTTTTTGCGCACCAAAAATACTTTGTAGCTCGCTGGCTTTTTCCTCTGAGATCGCTTCCTCAACGACTACTACTGCACTCTCTAGGTTGCCTCCCTGAATCAATCCAGCCTTATGAAGCCCTTCGACCTCATGTAAGAAGCAGAATGTACGGCTCCCTGCTATTTCAGAGGGAAAACTTTCTAAAGAGGCGAGTTGGGCAAACTGGGGCTTTAGGACTTCTGAGCCAAAATCAATGTTTACCGTGGCTTCAAACCCTTCAGCAGGAAGAACTGTGAGGTTGACGCTATTTTTCGTATCCTGATGAAAAATCGGTTTTTCAATGACAAAATATTCGCGGATAGCTTCCTGTTCTTCTCTTCCTACTGAGTTCAATGCATCTACAAAATCGCGCGAACTTCCATCCAAAGCGGGTGGCTCAGGTCCATCCAGCACAATCTGGACATTGTCTATTGCCAAACCTGCTAGGGCTGCCAGGACATGCTCTACTGTATGTACTTTGACACCCTTGATCCCCAAGGTGGTACCTCGTGAGGTATCGACGACGAGGTCTACATCCGCAGGTATTTCTGGCTGCCCTTCTACATCTGTTCGTTGAAAAACAAACCCGTGATTTTCGGGTGCTGGCTGAAACGTCAACTGGACAGGTTGTCCTGTATGTAGACCGATCCCGCTTACAGTAACAGGAGCTTTAATCGTGTGTTGTTTATCCGTCATAAACTAGGACTCTTTTTGAGCGAGTGCCCGCTCCAAACTTTCGATTCGTTTACTCATCTCTTCGAGCTTTCGGAAGAGTACTTCAGATTTAAGTTGTTGCCGAAAAGGCTGTATAGGCGAGCCTCGAAAAGCTTGCCCTTCTTGTTTAATAGATTTATTCACACCCGATTGGGCGTCTATTTGTGTTCGATCAGCGATGTCAAGATGCCCCACAATTCCCACTTGTCCTCCTACCATACAGTGAGCGCCCATCCGTGTGCTTCCTGCGATTCCAGTCTGGGCAGCAATGGCACTATGAGATCCTAACGTGACATTGTGAGCTATCTGGACAAGATTGTCGATCTTGACGCCTTGCTGGATTTGTGTGCTTCCCATAGTCGCCCTGTCCAACGTAGCATTGGCCCCGACTTCTACCTCATCCGCCAAGACCACATTTCCCGTTTGGGGAATCTTCTTTAGCGTCCCGTCTTCTTGTGGTGCAAAACCAAAGCCGTCACTTCCTATGACAGCTCCTGCGTGTATGATACACTTTTGTCCAATCTCACAGTAATGATAGATGGTGGCGTGCGCATGTATCGTTGTTTCTGCTCCTATTTGACATTGTTCACCCAGGAAGACAAAAGGATGGATTTTGGCACCTGCTCCTATTTTTACGCCTGCTCCTACAAATACAAAGGGGCCGATGTACACATTTTCTCCAATTTCAGCTGTAGGAGCGACATGTGCACGAGGATCTATCCCCTGGAGGCTGGCTTCTCGTGCCTGATCGGCCATCTCCAGCAGTTGTGTGAAAGCGGAGTAAGGATCAGCGACGCGGATAAGTGCAGCAGAAATCGTTTCGCTGGGCTTGAAATCCTCCTGGACAATGACAGCAGAAGCCTTCGTTTGATAAATGAAAGGCGTATATTTGGGGTTAGCCAAAAATGTAATGGCGCCAGGTGTACCCTCCTCGATCTTGGCCAATGTATGTACTTCGACCATCTCATCCCCTTCAACAGTACCCCCTAGCCATGCGGCAATTTGCCCGATGCGAAACTTCATTTCGATATTATGAAATTAATTCGGGTTTAAAGGTAGGTATCTTTTCCTTTCATTGCCAATGTATCCGCAGAATGCCATCTTCCCTTAGCAAAAATCCCTAAAGCTTTCCCCTTGAGTTTCTTTCCTAATAGGGGAGAGTTTACAGCAGGTGAAAAGAGATGTGCTTTGGTGAAAGTCCATTGAATATCAGGGCTAAAGAGTGTGATTTCGGCTTCTGTGCCTACATCGATTGTCGCAGGTGGAAGCTTGAGTATCGCTCTAGGATTGAGACTGGATAATTCTACCCAACGCGAGAGGTCAATGATACTTTTTTCGATCAGCGATTGATAACTCAGAGCAAAGTAGGTCTGTAAGCCCAGCATACCAGGGGCTGCGACGACAAAATCTAAGTCTTTACTTTCTACCTCCTGTGCGCGATGCCCTGTCGTCAGAGCTTGAATGGTTCCATCCTGTAGGAACTGGTGAAGTTGCGCTACCTGCCTGAGGTGACGTAGCGGAGGAGATAACTTGTAAGCAGGATCAAATTCGCTTAGCACACGATCATCAAACGCCACATATGCCAAGGGAATACCTCCACTCAACTGGGGAAGGTCTTCTTGTGCTTTACGCAAGAGCTCCCATGCACGAGGAGAAGTAAGTGGCTGTATATGAACCCGACCTGGCTCATAGCGCATGGTTTCTAAATCTGCTGCCAGCGCACTTGACTCCGCAGCTTCGGGTACGCCCCCCATCCCTAGATGTAAAGCGGCTTCGCTCTCTGCCATTTGCCCTGCATGTGCAAGGGCTTCGTTGAAAGGATATTTAAGGGTTAGTCCATCGAAGATCTTGGTATACTGTAAGGCACGAAGCCAGAGTCCTTGGTGGTCTAGGGGTTCATCTCCATTGGTAAAAGCCAATGCGCCTCTTCGATGCATCTCGTAGAGTTCGGCTAAACTTTTCTCACCTGCTGTGATCTTACCTGTAAAATGAATCTGTACAGGAAGGGATGCAGCGCGATGGACTAGATGACTTAGGATACTCGCCTTATCCAAGACAGGATCCGTATTGGGATAAGCTAAAACACGCGTAAATCCACCAAACAAGGCGGCTTGTGCCATTTCTTCCAGCCGCTCCCTATGCTCAAATCCAGGATCACAAAGATGCGCTTCCATATCCACCCATCCTGGAGATGCGTAAACCTTGATCCCTTCCATCTTGAGGATATCCCCTTCGGTAGTCAACTCATGGGCTCTACCCATCTCCACGATTTTCCCTTGTGAGATCCTAATATCAACCAACTGGTCGTGGAAGGAACTTTGGGGATCTATGATATGAACAGATTGAATGAGCAATTCTTCCATTTGGCCAATAGGTTTCATGAGTGAGGAAATCTATCCGATCTTGGGTTGTCAGGCACTCCTTTTTCCAATGGTCAACAGGATGATTTCGCATATGAGAAACAAAATTGCAGCTAAGATAAAATATTTCCAAAGCGGAATGCCTTCCTTCTCTTTTTGAATTTGGCTGGCGATGTCTGTAGGATTCGCATCGAGAAATTGAACCCCATCCAACGCCATGTCTGATAATTTGTCCTGTAACGCTTGGCCAGTGGTAAAGGCGAGTTGGGATTCCTGATCAGAGATATTGAAGGAAATCTTTTCAAGTAGTTCATTTTCCTGAACGAGCCGATAGTTCCCTGCGCGCAGATCCATTTTTGAAAAATCCAGATTCGTTGCGCCTCCCTGAATATACTGCTCAGGCGTGATGGTATTACCTTCCTGATCTACCAATTGGATCAGCGCTTGGTTGCTGCTTCTGATTCTGCGAGGTTTGACATTGCCGATTTCTTGTCCCTCATCGATGGCTTGTGTTTGATTCATCGTTTGGGTCAATCGGAAAAAGAGCGGGGCAAAAATAGACTTCAAGCTAAGATCTGTCCATTCTTCTCCAGGAAAGGAAGTAAAGGTATAGACCAATCCTTGATCTGGGGAAGACATGAGGAGAAAGGGGGCACCATTTTCCAGGCTGATGACTTTGCTTTGGATGAGCTGATTATTGGGGGAGAGGGGATAATATTTGAATGCTAGTGGGGCATCAAAAGACTGGTTGTTCTGTCTTTGGCTGTAAATTCCCTGAAATACAGGATGTTTGAGATCTACCTGAGAAGCTTTGACACCTGATTCGATGGACTGCAAGGCTTGGAAACTGCCTACCTGTAACTGAGCCAGCAATTGATTGAGAGAAGTAACATCTGCTTGACTTCCAGGAATGATCATCAGGCTTGCTCCTGAGGAGAGAAAGATTTTTAATTTTTCTATGAATCCAGAACTCAACTCATTGACCCCAGCTAAAATCACCGACTTATATTCATCTAACTGAATACCTGAGGCATCTCTCATAGGACGAATATCTGTATCAAACTGAGCGAATAAATCTTGGTAGAGAATCTTGAGGTTGGGTAGAGGGCTTCCTTCGAGATAAAGAACCTTTTCTGACTCTGGTACATAAAGACTGAAGTATCGCTTGTTGTCAAAGTCAATGGGATTGTCGTCGATCTCAATATAGCCACTCAACCACCCAGCCTGAGGAGGTGTAAAGGAAATCGTAAACGTTTGATTGGATTCTGGCTCTAGTTCTGTATTGCTAATGGCAGCTACCTTACCTTCCAACATGACTCTTACACTCAAATCCCGAATGGGTTGGTCTCCATCATTGACCAGGGTTAGACTAAGTGATACAGGTTGATTGCGCTCAATGATACTAGATTCGATTCGATGATCCTTGATGTAAGCATTGCGCTGGTTGCGTGTACTGAGGGGAATGTATTTGACTAGTAGATTAGAATCGAGCGGAGGAACTTTTTCATTTGATGTCATCACCGTAGAGGACTGAAAATCGCTGATAAAGTACAGTTCCTTCAGTCCATAGCTTGCACGGTCAAAGATGGCTGATGACAGATTGAGTAGGTCTATATGGTTCCGTGTATTTTGCTTGATGCTCAATCTGCCCAATTCTGCGATGGCTTCCTCTTGCGAGGAGAAATTATAATTCAACTTAGGCTTACTCAGGGGCATGATCAGAATATCATCCTGCTTGCTATAAGCCTTGGCGATATTTCTGGATAGGGAGAGTGCTTGCTGAAAATAGGCTCCTTTTTCATTGGAGGCTTGCATACTGGCCGAGTTGTCTACTACGATGGCCACAGAGCGATTGCCTTGTAAGAAGGGCTGATTTTCATTGATGATGACAGGGTTGGCAAAAGCCAGGACGATTCCTGTGATGGCTAGCAGGCGCGTAAGTAGCAGCAGCCACCGCTTGAATGTCATGCGACGTACGACCGTCTGCTTGACCTCCTTGACAAAGGCTACGTTGGAAAAAAGAATCTCCTTGGGGCGCTGGAGATTGAAGAAGTGAATAATGATAGGGACCGAAAGTCCTAATAAGCCCCACAGAAGGGCTGGGTTTAAGAATGTCATATGCCTTGATTCTCTTGAATGTGCGACGACTAAAATCGTCCATCATTCACATTTTCTTTCAGCTCGTAAAATTTATCGCTATTATCAATAAACAAATAGTACAACAAAGACTTAAATTAGCATTATTTGTGTTTGATATGGAGAACAAAATATCCTCTTTTTCACGAATCCCCATAGGATTTTTTGCGTTTTAAAGAGGAATTCAAATTTCTTGTGACACCCTATTGACTTTTTCCTTTATTCTTTTACATTTGCGGCGTTTTTAACCTAAGGATAGATATATGTATTGGACATTAGAATTGGCAGTTTACCTCGAAGATGCTCCATGGCCAGCCACTAAAGCGGAGTTAATCGACTTTGCCCAAAGATCAGGCGCCCCGATGGAAGTGGTAGAAAATCTGCAACAGCTTGAGGAGGTAGACGCGACGTATGACAACATCGAAGAAATCTGGCCAGATTATCCCACAAAAGAAGATTTCTTATTCAACGAAGACGAGTATTAATCTACTGGATTAATAAACGAATGAGAAGCACAAGACACAAAGTGCTGAAGATCGTCACGCCTTGACTTTTTTTCAGACCTTTTATGTCTAGCTGATTAGAGAGAAAAGGGCATACAATTAGGTGTGAGGATGAAACTGTGGACGGAGTACGCTAATACTTCGAGAATCGCCCTCATATGAAACCCAACCATTCAAAAAGCTGCATGAATTTATATCGTGTAGCCTATTTATTCCTTGTGTAGCGGACAGAATACATCCTCTGACTCCTCTTTCTTAATTGTCATTTTTGGACCTTCAGATCAAACATCTCAACCTCTATCGAGGGCAACAACACATCTTGAAAGAGGTCAACTTGAGTCTCTCCTCTCCCCTTACCTTTATCTTGGGGCACAACGGAAGTGGGAAAAGTAGCCTACTGTCTACCATCCAAGGACTGCTCCCTTACAAGGGCGAAATACGCATCGGGTCTCAGGATCTACAAGATATGGGAAGACAAGAGTTGGCTCGTACCATCTCGTGGGTTCCCCAATTATTGGCCCCTGACTATCCCCTCAAGGTCATGGACTATGTTCTCATGGGAAGGTTTCCCTACTTACAGTGGTTGGGGTCTTTTCGTGAGGCAGATAGGGCTGCTGCCTTAGAAGCATTGCATACCCTTCGCATCTCGCATCTTTCGACGCGATGGATCAAGACACTGTCTGGGGGAGAGTGGCAACGTGTAGTTCTCTCGCGGGCCTTAGCTCAAGAAACAGACTTATTGCTGCTTGACGAGCCTACACAGGCGATGGATCCACTCAACCGTGTACACTTTTATGAACTGGTAGATGATCTGGTGAAAAAAGGCAAGATGATCCTATGTACGACGCATCATTTGGAGGCGCTTCGCGGCGTCGACTGTCATGTAGTGGGCCTGGCCCATGGAAAGGTCGTATATGAAGACATAGGCGATCGGCATGAAATGGATGTGCTGCTAGAAAAGATTTTTAGAGAGCCCTAATTTTACGGATAGATTTATGTTCGCTTGAGTGAGGTCTGGGACGATGTTCATCCTTTTTACAGATATAACAGATGATCCCGTTGCATATTCGCTTTCTATACTTTCAGTGTGATCCCTTTATTCAGCATTTGGAGTATCATCATTTTGCTGCACTTGCCAGTCTATTAAGAGCGATTCTGCTGCTTCGATAGGTGAGCGCGTCCCTGCTTTCACCTCTGACTGGACCTCTTCCCAACGATCCTGAATCTGCGGATCATCATAAAATAGCTGGAGCAGTTGTTGTTCGAGTGTTTCCTTCATCCAGTTTGTAGCCTGTGACTGGCGGTGCTGAGTCCAGTAGCCATGCTCCTTGCTCTTTAATCGAAATTCCTCAAGCTTCTCCCACACTTCATCCAAGCCATCACCAAGGAGGGCAGAGCACAAATGGACGCTAGGTCGCCATCCAAAATATTTTGGTGGAAACAGTCTGAGAGCAGATGTATAATACGTCTTGGCTTTACGTGCGACAGGAAGTTGCTCTCCTTCGGCTTTGTTGATCACCAGTCCATCCGCCATCTCCATGATTCCTTTTTTGATTCCTTGGAGATCATCCCCTGCGTTGGGTAGCATGAGCAATAAAAAAAAGTCCACCATACCTGCAACGGTGATTTCAGACTGTCCTACACCTACTGTCTCTATACATACGACATCGAATCCAGCGGCTTCACACAAGAGGAGGGTTTCCCGTGTTTTTCGAGCAACTCCTCCCAGCGATCCACTAGTAGGGGAGGGGCGTACATACGCTTGCGGATGGTGGGACAGAAGGTCCATACGGGTTTTGTCTCCCAAGATACTCCCTCCACTGACTTGGCTACTCGGATCGATGGCCAATACAGCCACTTTTTTTCCCTCTTGGACCAGCATATATCCAAACTGATCGATGAAGGTACTTTTCCCTACACCTGGTACGCCCGTGATCCCGATCCTGTAGGAATTCCCTGTATATGGCATACATTGATTGATGATCGTTTTGGCCAAGGTACGATCTTCTTTTCGGGTACTTTCTACGAGTGTAATGGCTTGACTCAGCAACACTCTATCTCCTTGGAGGATACCTTCAATATATGTTTCTGCACTTTTGGTTTTTCTTCTTCTCCGATACATGACGTAGTAATCTCAGGCAACAAAGGATGTGTAGGGTAGATTCAGGATAAGAGTTACTGCTTTTTGGAATAATATTGCTCTACAATGCCATGTCGTCCCTGAATGCCGATGACGAGAGAGTCTGGGTTGCGAAAAAGGATTTGGTATCTAAATAGACTGTCATTACTAGAGGGGATGAGATCCTTTCCATTGGTGCGTGTGGGGATCAATGCCATACGATCGGAAGAATTGCTCAGGAACCAGTCGCCTGTGGTATGATTAAATGTGTCATAGGAGAGATAGTGACCGTCACCAAAAAATATTAAAGTGGGAGGGATGCCGCTCTCGGGGCGATTGACAACTTCGGGTTGGTAAGGGTCCATATAGCCATGCATCACCCAGCCATTGACAAAGGTATCCTTACACATGATGTCACGTGCTTTCTTTGTGGCAAGGGCTTCTTCCCACTGTGGTTGGCAGCCTACTGCGATAAAGCTGAGGCTTACAGTGAAAAGGAGTATCCAGGTGAATTTTATTTTTATCATATATGCCGAAAATAATCAGGATTTTTTGATTTTTACGCCCAATTTGAATTTATGAACATACTCTACATACACGGGCTTGATAGCCAGCCCAACATGGAGCGGATCTCTTTCCTTCAGGAAGTAGGGCATGAAGTCCAAGCCTTACACTTGGATTATCGAAACAGGCCCGATACATATACGGTGCTACGGACACTTTGTATCGAACAAGAGATCAATTTTATCGTAGGAAGTTCTTTAGGTGGTTTTTTGGGTTATTGGTTGGGAGAGGATTTAGGTATTCCAGGTCTACTTTTCAATCCAGCTGTCTACCTCAAGCCACAGGAGGCGGGTTTTCTGCCAGTGCCCGAAGGACATTGCCCGAGCCGATACGTAGTTATAGGAGCGCAAGATGAGGTAGTAGACCCTCATGTAAGTTGGCGTTTCTTTGAAAAGAAAAGTGAGATCGCGCCCTTTCAGCGTGTGATTAGGTGTCAATGGTTGGCACACCAGATCGACATCCAGACTTTTCAGGAGATGTGTCGATGGGCAGGATTAAGTGTAAGGATTTAATATCAACAAGCATATGGAGATTGCAGAAATCATTGTAGAAGCGATAAAATATATTTTACCCGCAGTATTGGTTTTGATTGGTATGCGATGGGTGCTAGCCAGCACACAGCAGACCCAGCTCAAGGCTCAGCAGCAGCGTATGACCTCGGAGATCAACCAACAGCACTTAACGGTTGTCCTTACAGCTTATGAGCGCGCAGTCCTCTTTTGTGAGCGGATACAACCTCATCAGGTAATCCAGCGTAATCCGCCTTCGCAACAGCAACCAGCCCAGGTCTACAGTCAAGTATTGATACAGGATATTTTGGGAGAATACGAACACAATGTAGCGCAGCAAGTGTACATCCATCCCGAGGCATGGTCGGCTCTGATGGCAGGGCGAGACCAGATCATTCATTTGATTCAGGAAGGGATGAAACAGTTTGAGGGTAAAGGGAGTGCTGCAGATTTGGCTCAGGGCTTACTGGCTGCCTATCAGGAGGAAGAACAAAAGATAAATCGATCTGCTGTATTGTTGTTAAATAAGAGTGTTCGAACGCTATTTGGTCACTAAGAATAAAAGTGCTTGCTAAAAAAAAGAGCATTCGTATCCATTGGTTCTAGAAAAAGGGTAACAGGCGGGATAGGAGTCGCATATTGCCAATGGTAAGCAAGTAGTAAGCGACTGGGTAGTATCTCCCAATTGTGAAATAATGATTTTGGATAAATTTCCAATGATCGTTATAAATTAAGTGCTTCTTGTGTATACTGTTGATAATCAGTGATATATATACATAATATGTGATATATTCAGTTTTTACCCAATCAAGTAAGATTTCCTATACCCTCTGTTTATGAATCACTTACATAAATACCTGTTCTTCAAGCCTCTATCAAACCTTACGAATCCTGTAAAAAAAATATGACTTCATAGTTTGATATAATATTATTTTTCTCCACTTTTATCGTTACGCCAAAGGGAAAAAGGCAATTTTTAGCCAAGTTTTTAGTTCTAAATACAAACACTTTTAGCCAAGGTGAATAAAATGACAGCAACTCACGTTGACGTATGGAATAACTGTCTCCATCTCATAAGGGAGGAACTGGCGCCGCAAAGCTATGATACGTGGTTTCGGCCCATCAAACCTGTTAAGCTCGAACACAATGTTTTGACTATTGAAGTCCCCAGTCAATTTTTCTATGAATGGTTGGAAGAACATTATGTAGGGCTTTTGAAACAGGCTATCCACCATGAGTTAGGGTCTGATGGAAGACTAGAATATGCCATCGTCGTTCATAACCAACTTCCCAATGGAAGGGGAGCTACAGTACATATTCCTACTGCTTCTGGACAGCCCGTCAAATCTGCTTCACACAATATGAAACAGATCGAACAGACACGTCCAGTTCCTAATCCTTTTGTCATTCCTGGAATCAGGAAACTCGAAGTGGAGTCTAACCTCAATGGCAATTTTAGTTTTGATACCTTCATCGAAGGAGACTGTAACCGACTCGCCCGTGCTGCTGGATATGCTGTCGCCAACAAACCGGGAGTAACTGCTTACAATCCCCTCTTTATATATGGAGGTGTTGGATTGGGAAAGTCACACCTATTACAGGCTATTGGAAATAAGATCAAGGAAAACGCTCCTAAAAAAGCGGTTCTATATGTTTCTTCTGAGCGCTTCATTAACCAATTCGTAGAGGCTGTACGAAAAGGGAATGTAAACGATTTTATGAACTTTTATCAGATGATTGATGTCTTGTTAGTAGATGACATCCAATTTCTCTCTGGTAAAGAGCGCACACAAGAAAATTTCTTCCACGTCTTCAATCACCTCCGCCAATCAGGTAAGCAAATCATTCTTGCCTCTGACCGATCGCCCAATGATATGGAAGGCGTAGAGGAGCGACTACTCTCCCGCTTTAAGTGGGGATTGAGTGCCAGCTTACAAGTTCCTTCCTTCGAGACACGAAAAGAGATCCTCAAAAGTAAGATGTACCAAAATGGCATCGAGCTTCCAGAAGAGGTAGTAGAGTTCATTGCTCACAATATCAATTCAAATATCAGAGAGCTGGAAGGTGCCCTCATCAGTTTGCTCGCTCAGAGTAGCTTGAACCGACAGGATGTAGACTTACAACTAGCAAAGTCTATGCTGCAAAATTTTGTCGATTCTGTCAGCCGCGAGATCACAATTGAGTCCATCCAGAAGATTGTTGGAGAGCACTTCTCTGTAGAAGTGGAATTGATGAAGGCAAAGACACGTAAAAGACAAATCGTCCAGGCGCGCCAGATCGCCATGTTTTTTGCCAAGGAACTCACTCGACATTCTCTTAAGTCTATTGGCCTACACTTTGGGGGGCGGGATCATTCGACTGTTATCCATGCTTTACAAACTGTCAACGATCTGATCGCAACCGACAAGTACTTTAAGCAAAGTGTGGCAGAAATTAGAAAGCGGATTTCGATGGAGTTAGCCTAGGAAGACAAATATGAGGGATTGTTGGGATCGTTTTTGTACTTTCGTTATAGATCAATAAACGATTCGAAAATATGCTAAGAAAAGCTATACTTTTTTTTGTCACCCTCTTTTTGGGTTCTATACTCTTGTCATCTTGTGCCATGCTCAAGGGGGATCCACGCAAGAATTGTAATCACCCCAAGCATGGTCAGTATATGAGAGAGCAACAGCTCAAACGAATTAGAGGCTAACTTATCCTACTTATATCTTTCCTTTAGGTTTTTACTTCATTTCCTAGCGGGGTGAAATGGTTTTATGCACCAAGTGGTTTCCTACTTTGGCCACCACTCTGTAGGTATTGGCTTCGTTTAGTATAAGAGGGCGGCCAAGATCCTTGGGGTAAATAATATAGTGTAATATTCCTGTCTCATCATATACGCGGATATGCTCGAGGCGATCTTTCCAAGAGGGCATTGAGATAACCCAACTTTTATTTCTTTGGGAAATTTTAATATCTGATGCAGCGGGTGTAAGTCGTAAACTCCTTCTTCGGGAAGCTGTTGGTCGCTCACATCGTATATTATCTAACCACTGAATGGCATAGTCCATTACCTTTGTATGAGACTCGATACTCATTTCATGCCCTTCTCCTGGCACCAGATGCGCTTTGACGCAAGCACCTAGATTCCTCAGCTCTTCTTGAATAGGATAAAGTCTCTGGTACAAAAAATCCTGTTTGCCCTGTATCAAAAATATAGGAAGGTCTTGGCAGGATGGAATGTTTTGTCTAGCCAGCAATTCTCCTGTGAGATTATTGGCAAACAAAATTGCACCATCCACTATGTCTCTTTGTGCCAATGCAAACTTTATGGCTGCCCGACTCCCCCATGAGGCACCCAAAGTATATAGGCAAGTAGGGTTGAGTTGATATTTTTTCAAGATGGCGCGCGTGAGACGTGCGGCAAATTCAATGTCCTTGGGATCATCTGCTCTCCCATTGCTCCCCGCATCAGGACATATCAAAAATACTTGATTTCTTGAAGCGAAGCTGCGAAGTGCATCTCGCCATGAAGCAGCAGTCCATCTTTGCGTGTTTAAGGGGTGGAAAGCCACAACAACAGATATAGGCTTATTTGGCTCATATTCCTGAGGGAGAAAAAGAGCATATGTATTGATGATGGCTCCATCTTTTTTGAATTCTCCATCTAGAGACTTTTGTGCATGGATTTTCCAGCAAACACAAAGAAAGCAAAGTGTAATAAGGCCTCGCTGATACATAGATACTTAGGTCTTTTTTGCTAATTAAGTGGACAGAAGAAATCTGGTATCTTAATTATGACTAGATCTTGCCTATTAACACGTTAAAGCCTGATGTCTTGAATGAAGTGAAATCCCTCATGGGATAATCTCCTTTATCTGTCTATCTACTTATCTAATAAGGCAATGTCCGTAATCAGGTTATTTCTGAATGAAATTACGAACGAGAAGAGGATAGAGTAGGGGAGAGGCGAAAGAATATCTTACACATGAAATATTTAAAGGGAAAAGTTATTCGAGGAGCAGATTCTTCTCTTTTTAGATAATTTTTGGCCTACATACGAGAATAATAAATGTAAGAGCCTGACTAAATTAGCCAGGCTCTTCTCAATTCCTCTAGTATTTATACGAAAAGGCAGTATACCTTACTTTGCAATTTGTAATCGCTGGTAGGATACACGGTTCTCATACATCATTACCAATGTGTAGTTGCCACCTGCAATGCGCGTAAGGTCAAGCTCCATTTGGTGTGCACCTGCGGTCTTTGTGACATCGGATTCCCAGACTACGCGTCCGTTCAAGTCGTACAGACGGAAAGCCACATCTGCTGTCGAGACGAGATCGAAAGAGATCTGCGTACGATCAAGCGCAGGGTTAGGGAAGACATTAAGAGCCTCATTACTTACGATCAAGTCATCGATATTTGTCACCAAAGGTAGCAAGAGCCCCTGTTCTGTATTGTCAGGTAAGAACAAGACCAATCCGAAAGGTACACCGTCGTTATTATTGGCAGCATTCAAGAATCCTGAAGCTACGACGATACCTGCGCCGCCTCCAGCTCCTGATAGATCAGCTTCGAAGGTAGCCAATACATCGCCAGGTGCTGTCACAGGATTGGCACCAACGCCTAGGTCATAGCTGATGGACTGCACGGTTGCATATCCAGTCGCATTTCCGTAGTCGAGGTTATCTACCAATTTCGCACCAGCGTTTCCATTGATGATGACATCCACAGCGGGTGCATCAGTTGCTCCGTGGAATACTTTCACATCTGTAGAGTCGCTGCTACTGTTGATTTGAGCTTGGCGTGCACCAGGCTCTATAAATAGTGTGAAGTCTACATCGCGACCTGCGGGGAAAGTATACCCCATTGTATCCAGCAGTCCGTTAGCAATGACATGATATGCCTCGCCATCATCCAAAGTAGCTGGGAAAGTCTGGATTGCCTCAGCGTCTCCAAACGCAGCACTGTTAGGGCCAGAGACCTGAATCTGTAGCGGATAACCAGAAGGTAGTCCCAAGAAGCCTGTTCCGTCGCGGAAGTTCACATCGTCCAATTTGATGGTATCAGCCAAGGTGTTGACATAGATATCTACCGTCTTTGCGAGTGTATCCGCTGCGTTGTGGATCACCTGTACTTGTCCTGTACCCACGGGCGTCAGTGCAATCGCCTCTCCACCTGATGGTGTAGTAGCAAATAGTCCAAACCCAGGACCGCCATTGTTGGCAGAAGGATCTATGAAACCAGAAGCAAATACAATAGCAGGTACATCACCGAAGCCAGAAGCATCTACATAGAAGGGGAACAATACATTTGCAGGATCATTTGCTGCCGTCACGTCGAAACGGTACTCACCAGGCGCAACACTTAGGTATCCTGCGAAGTCGCCATAAGCAGCAGAAGGAATGACCTGACCGCCGTTGGCATTGACACCTACGGCAGGTGCATCTGTAGAACCATGGAATACGTTCAATTCGAAGTTGCCAGCTGTGCCAACTGTTTCACGTGCACCTGGGGTGATGAATAAGTTGAAGGAAGAATCTCTCCCAGAAGGGTTAGAGGCAAATCCAGTACCTACCACACCGTTGGCAATGATTGCATAAGACTCTCCATCCTCGAGTTCGCCAACGAATGTGGCAATCTCCTGATCATCATATCCTGTACTTGTACGGCCGCTTACACGGATGTCAATCTCATAATCTGTAGGAAGATCTAGGAACATAGAAGCGTTGCGGAAAGCCACATTGTCAAGCTTCAATGTATCCGCCAATGTATTGACATAAATGTCTACTGTGTCAGCTAAAGGGTCTGCAGAGTTGTGGATTACCTGTGCGCGAGCATCGCCTACAAGTGTCAACTCAATTGCTTCTCCACCAGTAGGCGTCGCAGCAAATAGACCAAAGCCAGGACCACCATTGTTAGATGAAGGATCTAGGAAACCAGAAGCAAATACGACCACTGCCACGTCACCAAAGCCTGATGCATCAATGGCGTATCGGAAGAGTACGTTTGAAGGATCGTTTGCAGCTGTCACATCAAAACGGTAGCGATCAGGCGCAACACTGAGGTATCCTGAAAAATCTGTGTAAGCAGCAGAAGGGATTGCCTGACCACCGTTTGCGTTGACACCTACTGCAGGTGCATCGGTAGATCCGTGGAATACATTCAACTCGAAGTTTCCAGCTGTTTGCGCTTCCTGACGGGCTCCCGTCGCAATGTATAGGTTGAAAGAGCTGTCTACACCACTAGGGTTAGAAGCAAATCCAGTTCCTACGACACCATTGGCGATGACTGTATAGGACTCCGTAGAATCCAAAGTTGCTCCGAATGTCGCTACTTCCTGATCGCCATATCCTGTACTTGTACGGTCGCTTACACGGATGTCCAACTCATAACCTGTAGGAAGGTCGAGGAAGCCTGTTGAATTGCGGAAAGCTACATTGTCGAGCTTAATCGTATCAGTAATGGTATTTACATAAATGTCCACCGTATCAGCTAAAGGATCTGCAGAGTTGTGGATCACTTGTACAGGTGCTGTACCTACTACTGTCAAAGGAATCGCAGCCCCCCCAATGGCAGAATAAGCGAATAGCCCAAATTCAGGACCATTGCTGTTGTTCGAAGGATCAAGGAAACCAGAAGCTACAATGACAAGCGGCAGACCTGTCAAAGGCGAAATGTCTACGTAGAATGATCCTACGACGACGGCATTGTTATTAAAAGGAGTAATATCCAGAATGTACTCCGTAGAGGGTACTGGAGCGTATCCTTGAAAAGCTCCATAATCCAAATCATCTATCAGAGGTAGGGGTACGCCATTGGCCAATGCATCTACAGAAGGTGCATCCGAAGACCCATGGAATACGAGAATGTCATTGAAACCAGGATTGCTGTTTTGAAGCGCGTTGGCATAAATCTCTAGGTTAAAAGCAATACCAGTGGCTCCATACAATGTCTGGTCATAGTTGGCAGGTGTCAATACCCCATTGGCTACAATGATATAATCTACGCCATCTTGAAGTATCACGGGGAAGTTCGCAACGGTATCATCTACCGTTACAGAGTTTCCTGGTGCGACACCGATATCACTTGTGCTGGAAGAAATAGTGAGAAACTCTGTTGCCTCGCGAAATTTCAAATCGCTTACAGCTAGTACACCATCGAGATAAATATCCACGGAGTCTGCCAGTGGATCTGGTGAGTTGTGAATGACTTGCACGTTTACCTGCGCAAAGGCTTGGCCCGAGAAAATGGACAATACCATCCCCAGGACCAACATCATCGTCAGTCTTTTCATGATAAAAGAATGTTAAGTTTTGGTTTGACTATTAAAAAAGAACAAAAGCTTGAGGGCAATAGCCATCGCTACCCACCCTCTAAGCCTTGCTAAGTTTAAGTGCTTAGCATTGCACTAAAAGGGAACATCGAAAAGAACGAACCTAAAAACCATCTATTTAAATCTTCCAAAAAGTTGATTTATCTTATGAACTTCTGATTGTATATTGTTTCTCCACTCTGAATTGACAGGATATAACAACCTTGCGCCAAATCCCTTAATGATATATTATATATCCTATTTTTTATATCATCCTTTGTATGTACCAACTTCCCCTGTAAATCTCTGACTTGTACATCGAATGACTGCACACCCTCTAGTGGAGAAATCGAGAGTACATCCACGTCTTGTCTAATGTCCCACTGCGACGCTTGGTCTATGGAAGTGGGATTTGAAGTGAAGATGGACAACTGGGTCGTAGGAGTAGTGATAGGAAGAATGTTGCCCGAAGGACCGATGAGGGACACGTTGTCGATGAAGAAGTCGATCGTCTCGATCCCTGCCTGCTTCCCAATGATCTCATCTACGATGACGATGATGTCTGCGACTCGTCCGTATCCGGTGACGGGTAAATTATCGATTCTAACAATCCCTACATCTACCTGCTGATCGCCATAAAAGGCCTTGTCTATGGTGACTACATTCGAGCTCGGTGAACCCATCCAAGAATTGCTGTAATTGATCTCTACAGATCCTGAGTCAATTTGATAGCCACTGTATTTGACACTAAATGTGAGTCCATAAATACTATCTGCGGGGATTGCCTGCGTACCGAGTATGATCGAAGCTGTCACTGTATCTCCTGGCAGTACCGGTGTCATTGGGATATCGACGAACAAAGGAGCCCCTTGCCCTCCAGAAGTCGTATTTCCTTGTGTTTGAGGTGTATAGTAGTTGTGAAGAATGCCTAAGATATCTGTGCTGTCGATGTAGCCATTTCCATTGGCATCTGCATGTGCATAATTGATACCTGTAGGAAATGAAAGTGGCCATGCAGGTGCTGCTTGTCCCATCCAATTGAGATGAGCCGCAGGTCTTGTGAAACCTGATATTCCGTATGCTCGACCAATGTTGAGAATGTCAGCATTGTTCGCAATCCCATCCCCATTTATGTCTCCTGGCCACACACACTCTGGATGTACATGGATGGTAATCAAAACGGTGTCGGTGCTTCCTAAATCATCACTTACTACAGATTGTACGATGGTAGGTGAAGTCGTAGGCGTAAAAGTTAATGCCGCTGCTACAAACCAATTTCCTCCTGTACCATCTGTCGACCATTGAACTTGATAAGGAGCGACCCCTCCATTGATGATGGGCGTAAGGGTAATGGCCTCTCCCGAGCAGTGATGAATCTCAGTCTCATCAAAACTCAGTGAAAGTGTTCCTTGAGCAAGTACAAAATGAAACATCCCAAGGAGGGCGAGTAATGTTGTACAGATGATGTTTCGTACCATAGGAAAAAGGCTTAAAGGTTTCTAGGCTTAGGTGTATGGTACAATTAATCGACGGATTGGGGATTTTGTTCAATGTAAGAGCATACGTAAAAAACAATTTCTGAGAAATGATAGTTTAAATGACTAGGATTAATAAACTGATAATCAAATAAATAAATTATTTGTTTGATTTATTTTTGAAACACATGAATTTTCCTTCATGAAAAATTCAAGACTCATTTCTCTTATTCGTGCACTTACACCCAGTGAACTCAAGCAGTTTGAATTATTTGTCAGCTCTGAATTTGTAAACCAAAACACCAAGGCTATACGCTTATTGGGGCTGATCCGTACCGCGGCACCTGATTTTAGTGAGCTGCTCATCAACAAGGATCGTCTACTGTGGGAGATGGGAGAAGAGGGAAGTCCCATCAAGGAGCAGCAACTACACGATCAGTTTTCTAACCTTCTCAAGCTTCTGGAGGAGTTTTTTGCCTATCAAGCTTTCAAGAAGAAGGATTATCTATTTGGCGAAATGCTACTCGAGGGATTGGAACAGCACAAACTCAATGATCATTATCAGAGGGTATGGAACAGATTCAATCGCAAACTGAGTCTAGAACCCCTACAATCAGGGCATCATTTGTATTATAACTATCGACTAGAGCAGGTACAGGAAAAGCTCATCAAGCAAAATGACCGCGCGGCTTTAGCAGAACACATAGGGAAGCTCAGTGAAAACCTGGATGTCTATTTCATCTCGGAAAAGCTGAAAACTACCTGTGCCATGATTACAGGTCAAATTGTAACCAACGCCCAGTTCAAACCTCAGTTAGTCGAGGAGGTCGCACAGTTTTTGAAAGGACAAGGAGCGCACTATCTCCGTGTCCCTCACATCGCAATTTATTATCAGATTTATCTCACGCTGACTGACGGAGAAGAAACCTCACACTTTGATGAGTTGAAGCGACTGCTGGACATTCACGCCAATAACTTTTATCCCAACGATGCTTACGGAATGTATGTATACGCCTTGAACTATTGTGTGAGGCAAATCAACCGTGGGCAAGATCGTTTTAGAGAAGAAATATTTCAGCTCTTTCAAAAGCTCTTGGAAAAGGAATTATTGATTGCCAATGGATATCTCCTCCATTCACACTACAACAACATTTGTAATGTCGCTCTTAGCCTCAAAAAATATGATTGGGTGAATGAGTTTTTGAAGATGTATAAAAAGAGGCTTCATCCTGATTATCAGGAAAATGCCTACAACTATAATCTATCCGTATATTATTACGAGCAAAAGGAATTTGGCAAGGCCATGAAGCTCCTACAGCAAGTAGAGTTTACCAATATCTTTTATCACATCAATGCAAAAAATCTACTCTTAAGAATTTTCTATGAGACAGAGGATTATGATGGAATCAAATATCTCACGCAGGCTTTTACTGCACTCCTGAAACGCAACCAGCGTGTGCCAAAATATCAAATTCAGGCAGAACAAAACTTTATTCGTCTCATCAAGAAGCTTACCAGGCTGCGTCAGCGTCAAAGTGTATTAGAGGCACAGGAGTTTTTCCCTCGGTGGGAGAATCTGACCGCACAAGTTGGGGATACCAAGCCTTTGTTATACGGAAGATGGCTCAAGCAAAAGCTTGATGACTTGAAGGTAGGCTTCGAAGGGTAGGGGCTAGGAGAGAGGAAAATGAGATTGAGGAGTTGATGTAAACGTATGGCTTACATCAACTCCTCACCCTTATTGTGTTATGACTTCACCATCAGCCTACTCAGCAATTCGCGTGCTTCTTCTACGGAAGCAACTTTGTATTGTGCATCAGTACGATCAAGGCCTACCTTTACCGTGTAGGCATCTTTGGGCATGGCCAGAAACGTGTCCTCATCCGTATGATCGTCTCCGATCGCAAAAGTAAAGTCCCACTCCTGTCGGTTGAGCCAAAGGGAGGCAGCTTTGCCTTTGTTAACTCCTGCATTGCGTACTTCCACGACTTTGTTCCCTTCTAGAACTTGTAGGTTGTGGTTAGAGGTCAGGTACACAAGTTCGTCTCGGATTTCACGGACGCGATTGGCGCCCAGTTCATTGTCGATCTTGCGATAATGCCAAGCGAGGGTATAATCTTTTTCTTCGATGAATGATCCTGGCGTGCGCTCCACCAGATTTTCGAAGAAAGGCATAACCGTAGGTTTCCAGGTATCGATCACATTTTCATTGCGATTCCATTTTTCCCCATCCCACAGCCATACACCATGCTCTGATACAATTTCGATTCCTGTCTCTCCAAACCATTCTCCCAACGTATAGCGATCTCTCCCACTGATAATCACGATGGTTGTATTGGCCTGTCCATGAATATTTTCGATGAGTTCTCGCAGATTTTCGTCTGGCGATGCTGCTTTGGGATCATTTTTGAATCCGACCAATGTGCCATCATAGTCGAGGAGAAGGAGACGTGACTTGGCCTTTAAGAAGGCAGACTGTATAGCCTGTTTGTTCTCCTCTGACATCAGTTTTGTCTGGCGATCTTGATTGATTTTTTTGACTTCCATCTGTTGTTTGATAAAGTTGTTTGCCCAGTGCTTCACATTGTACTTCTGGAGTTTGCGTTGCATTTCTTCCAGAAGTCTTCTTTGTTCTTCATGGGGCATTTCCATGGCTTTGACCAGGGCCTGCTCGATGTCATTGACATCATTGGGGTTGATGATCATTGCCTCTGTAAGTTCGGTGGCTGCACCTGCCATTTCGCTGAGGATCAGGACACCCGACCGGTCTCCTTGTTTCGTAGCTACAAATTCTTTGGCTACGAGATTCATACCGTCTCGGAGAGGTGTGATCAGGGCGACTTGAGCTGCACGGTACATGGCCACCAAGCTTTCAAAAGAAAAGGAACGATAATAATAGCGAATAGGAATCCAGTTAAATGTACCGTATCGTCCATTGATTCTACCGACCAATTCGTCAATTTCGACCTTGAGAGATTTGTATTGATCTACATTGGTGCGTGAGGGCACGACGATGAGCATCAAGGTGACGATGCCGCGATACTTAGGATTTTTGTCCAAAAACATTTCGTAGGCACGGATACGCTGGGGGATACCTTTGGAATAGTCCAGACGATCGATAGAAATGATCAACTGCCTTTTCTCTCCATAGTTCGTGATAAATTGAACTTCTTCAGATTCAGACTCCTTGATGTCAGGAAACGCATACTTTTCGTAGTCTATTCCCATCGGGAAGACATCCACGCTGACCGTCCGGTTGCCGAGCATGAGGCTCCCAAATGAATGCTCAATTCCGATGATCCGATACACCGCGGAAAGGAAGTGGCGCATGTATCCGAAGGTGTGGAATCCGATAAGATCGGCTCCTAGCACGCCTTCCAGTAGTGCATCGCGCCAAGGCAGCGTACGAAATATCTCGTAGGAGGGAAAAGGGATATGGTTGAAGAATCCGATGGACAAATCAGGAAAATGTTCTCTTAACAAACCTGGCACCAGCATCAGTTGATAATCATGCACCCATACCATATCATCTGGCCAGATCTGACTGGCTATGACCCGTGCAAACTTCTCATTTACAGACTTGTAGGCTTGCCATGTGGCATCATCATACTCCGTAAACTGGGTGAAATAGTGAAAATGAGGCCAGATGGTTTTGTTACTAAAGCCCTCATAAAAAAGCTCTACTTCTTTTTGAGTCAGGAAGACGGGGTACATGCCATCTTTCTTGAACTGCTGTGTGATCTGTTCTCTTTCTTCCTCGTTGTCCACGGGTTTTCCCGGCCAGCCGATCCAGAGTTTTTCTGTGCTTTGGTCCAAAGAGCGAAGGCCTGTAGCTAGGCCTCCTGCGCTGGGATAGTAAATGAACTCGCCTTGCTTCCTGTCAATGGTAATCGGAAGTCTATTTGAAACAATTACAATACGTGCCATAGGGTCAAAATAGTAGGGAAGTAGCGCCTTTGCAAAAGAATTTCCCGCCAATAAAGAAATTACGGATTAAGGAAATGTTAAGGTTAAGCGGATTTTTTTATGATTTCGTGAGTAAATCGCTCAAAAAGCTGATTCTCCCTTTATGCCACAAAAAATAGGACGAGATCGTTGAGAATAAATATTTTTTGTATAAATTACACAAAAGAATCACCCTATCTATTTCTAACCGCTTGTATGAGACCTATTACCCCTCTTTTT
>JBCBPW010000035.1:0-35163 GCA_039820545.1 Bacteroidota bacterium
AACGAGCATCTGTCTTTCGAATGAGATCTAATCTTGATTGGTCTTCAGAACTTAAGCGGATTATACGCATCGTTTTTATGCAAAATAAGCCTTTTAGGAAAATACCTGTTTTATTTTGCTCACCTACTTAAAAATCTGGCTGATATTATTGAGGGTGGTTCCTTCACCCGCTTTATCTCCAATTTCTCTTCTTATGTCTAAGGATTGCTTGAGAAAGGTCAAAGCCGTCTCGTACTCCCCTCGTCTTTGATAGATACTACTGATATTATTGAGGGTGGTTCCTTCACCCGCTTTATCTCCAATTTTTTTATACTGATTTTGCTGGACTTTGAGTAAAGTGAGTGCCAAAGAATAATCGCCTATTCTGTAGCTTGCCTGTGATAAAGAAATCAAGAAATGAATATCCTCAATAGTAGGATCTTGTAAATAGGTATTTTTTCCAAAATCGTATGTCTGAATCAAGTCATCTGCTTGATAAAAGAAATTAGTCAACAGAGTGCCTGCTCGGACCATTTTTTCCCCTCTTCCTGTTTGTTGATATGCCCTAAAAGCTGCCTGAAGATCGGGGAGATTGGAGAAGATGTTCTCATGTATATACCAGTGATAATCTCCTGCTTTTTCATATTGGAATTGGGGATCTAGCTGTATCGCTTGATGGGCGTGTAGCAGTTGGCGCGTCAGGGGCGGAAGGTACCACGTATTGTCTCTCCTGTCTAGGTCCTGCTGATGCTCTATGAGGGTAAGGGATTCTAGTAGGGGAAGTGTACGTTCAAGATCCAGCCCCTTCTCTTGTAGGTCTAGCGCAAGATGGGCGACAGGGATTTCAAAATGAAGCAGAAGTTGGAGGATGCGCTTTTCTGTCGTGCCCAAGCTTTGTACCAACTCCCCAAAGACCAGGTTGCTGCCGATGTCAAATTCTTCTTCCTTGCCTTCCAGCAGGGCTTCCTGCACGACAGTACGCAAGCCTTCCAGCTCCGTAAGCGTCGATTGGACCTCTGCTTGCTTCTGCTGGTAGAGGGCATCGAAGAACTCCAGTGCGCGAAAGTTCCCTCCCAGACTTTCGTAGAGGAGCTTGACCAACTCATAGAAAGTGTTAGCTTTTGCCGTAGCAAGGGGGACGATCTGCTTGAGTTGATCGCGCAGTTCGAAGAAAGACAGTTGCTGGGCCTTCTTCCAGTAGTCGTTCATGCTGGCCTGACGCAGCGCATGGTCGCAGGTACCAGATATAGTAGGAAGGGGATAGCGCGCCGTCAGGATAATGGGAAAAGAAGCCTGCGCCGTGAATAGCTGAAGAAATTTTTCCAATTCCTGATATTTTTCTTCAAATGCGCCTCCCTTGTCTTGCTGGAAGCTCTCGAGATTGTCAAATATGATGAGGGGATGGGAGACCTCCGATAGACCTTCGAGTAGAATCTCTACATTTTCTTCCTGCCCTTCACTTTCCTCCAGGTCCTTTTTCAGTTCCTTGCGTTTTCTTCTCGGGACTTTACTCAGCAACTCTTCGAAGATCGTCGGAAGCAGCATCGTCGTCTCATCGAAGAAAAATACTGTCGCATCTGAATGGCGGAGCCGCCACCTAAAGGCCAGTTGTGCTGCCATGGCAGACTTGCCCAAACCGCCCTGCCCCCTGAGGAGGAGGGTTTCGTTTTGAAACAAAGCGGGAAGGAGCTTGCGCTTGTCTTCTCTTCTCCCGATGAAGAGATATTGCCCCTGTTTGCCAGCAACCGTATGGCTGAGCTTGTCTCTGAGCGCCTGATGCGAAAAATAGGTTCCCAACTTCCTACTCAAGGGTTCGGCAGGGACATGAGGATTGATCAAGCCTCCTACTTGCTCATTGAGGTAAAGGCGCGGAAGGAGCCACTGAAAGGGAATGGACTGTGTACGATTTCGTTCTGCTACATTGAGCTGCTGGATGGCTTGCTGAAAACTCTGAGGAAGTGGAATCTGGGAAACAAGGTTTTGGTACAAGAATGCAGCAAACTGGCTGGCATAGGAATCCTGCACGGAGAGGCTCATGGCCACCACAGCGGGGATGCCTTGCTGAAGTACAGCTGCCGCCACGCCGCTGGTGTCACTTCCGCTCTGCCCTTGGGCAGTCTGACAGGCAGAAAGCACGACCAGCGGAGGCTTGTAGCCATCTCTGCTGACCAAGACCTCTGCAAATTCTCTGGCAGAAGTACTTTGGGCCCTCATGCTTACAGGATCTTCCAGTTCGAGATAGCCTTGTCCTTCGCGATAGCTTCCATGACAGGTAAGGTGGAGGACGTGATAATCATCTTCCTTGAGTTTGCGTTGGAGGGCTTCCAGCGAACCATCTTCTGTGAAGTCAATCTCTACATTGGTCGTGCCTTGGGATTGGATCTGGTCAATGGCTACGAGTATGCTTCTTTCTTCCTCATCATAGGACAGCACCCGTTTGTAGGGAGTGTCGATGGGCGAGGCCACCATGATGAGGATTTTGAGTGGGCCTGGATGGGGCGAATCATAAGAGGACCATGTATGGGGTGTACCAGAGGTCTGCTGCTGGCAGAGATAGAGCCGTTGAGACATCCCCAGAGGTTGCTTCGCCAGAGGGTCCAGGGCCATCTGCCAGGGGAGGTTGAGGATCTCCTGCTTGGGATGTTGCAACTGGATCAGATGGTGTTCCCCACCTTGCTGCTTCGCTTGAAGTACGGCGATGAGATCATCTTGCTCTGCAACAGTCTGGTTGAGCCGTTGCTGAAGGTGATCTAGGGCCTCAGAAGATAAGGAGGTTTCTCTTTCCAGATACTTTTGAAGGGGAATATAGGCTTGGAGGAGTTCGGCCTCTTGTGTTGCTGAGAGCTTCAGCGATATGTGATGATACTTCATGGATGGTCGTGCTTATGCTTGATCCTTTTTCTTATGAACGGTGATGCGCAGCGTTTCTTTTTTGGCAAGATCGTCTTCGAGTACCGCCTTGAAGTATTTCCCACAATGCGGACAGAAGACGTCAAGCTCTCTTCTTTTGACTTTTGTGTTGGCTTGAGGCCCATCATTTACCTCTATCACTTTTTTGACTTTCTCATGCTTTTTACAAGGGCAAGTAACTTCTATAGTTTTTGAGATTGATTTCATATGGGGCGCAGATTTCATAACGAAATAGCCTCCTTGGGAACAGGAGACATATTAGAAAGCATAGAAAAGGGAATGGCTGATGTAATATAAATCATATTGACCAAAATTTTAACGCGTTGAAGATTTTTTCTCGGGCAAAGTAGCACCATCGCTCAGCCTCTCAGCCTCTCAGCCTCTCAGCCTCTCAGCCCAAAATGTCCAGTTTCCAAACAATCGTTTAGCTTTAGGTACAAACTGAAGGAGACAAGCAAAGATTTCACACGATAGATCGCTTGGATGTATTCTTGAAATAGGGAACTATACGTCAAAAAATAGCTCCATATCATGCTTTTTAACCAATAATACTCAGATCATGTGAGAAAAAATGGTCAGAATAGGGGGTAGTATTTTCGATAATATTCTATTGTTTATAGAGTTATTTAGTCAAATAATCCTTCTATTTTTCAGCTCTTTATTTAGCAGAAAAGCTTCTTTTTGAGCTCATTTCCTCATATGACCATACGTTCGTAAGTATTACAAAATGATATATATTTTAGCAATGGATAACCAAATTCCTGTTGGAATGGTGTTTGTACTAAAGCTATGTCACCTGATTGCCAATTTTAATGTCATCGCAGCATATGAAAAGAATAATACTCGCCCTCAGTTTGATCTTTGCTGTCCACTATGGTTTTTCACTAGATACCCTGAAAGTATTTTCTATTTTCAGCTCCACAGACTTCGATAAATCTCTTTCGGCAAATAAGACGCAGGAGAAGTTCGCCAAGTTTTGGAGGCAGGAAGCGCGCAAGGGGCTGAAAGATGCCAAAGATTACTACATCCAATGGGAACCCTCCATCGTCCTCATGGAAAAAGACTTCAATGAGCCAGATATCAAGTCTTTAGTTGAACGATTGGGGCGCGAGAAGCATGGCATTGTCTTCTGGCACATTTACGATCACGGAGTCAATCAATCAGGCCTCCTGCCCGAAGTCTATTGCTATTCGAGTCCTGGGAAATCCCAGCCTGATATATACCTAAATGTGGAGGAAGCGATTCTCAATCCCCTAAAAAGTTCTGCGCTACGGATGACCTTTCTATTCGTAGATGCATGCAACAAGCCCTCCACCCAACCTCCTTCGCGTGCGACACTCAACAAACAAGCCAGGGAAAAGGGCACAAAAAGGATCAGTGAGAACAAGCTGCTGAAAAAAATTAAGCCGAGTAAAATCGATCCCCAATCTATCCTGAAGTCCGTTTCCCAATCACTCAAAGGGCAGAAGGAGTTGAAAGTAAAGAAGGTATTCCAATACTCACCTATTGGATTGTTGCTTTCCAGTGAAGGAGCGGTGGGTGTAAGTAGCTCCAGCTTATATGAACAAGCGTTGGGTGCTACTTCATTCGGAGGTTTGGCCTCCTATCTGCTCTATGACCTCCTCAAAAAGCAAGCAAAAAAGAAGGTAATAAATATTAAAAGGGCCAACTGGCTGGGATTCTTAACGACTTTTAGAGCAAATGTAGAAGCTTCTGTGTACCAATTTGCCAAGAAAACCCAGCGACCTGTTTGGAAGGGAATTATTAATGAAACCCTCCTGCCTGATCATTCGAGCTTGTACCCCGACCTGGATACAGCAGCCCATGATCTGGATTCGGTCGAGTTAAACAACGCATTCTACAATGCCAAAATTTTCTGTCAGATACTCAATAGGCCCCAGTTTTACAGTAGCTGGAAACGAGAACTAGCAGATAGTGCGCTTTGCCAGTTTTATGGAAGTCATACACCTGCGGATATCCTCATCCGTGATCGGATAGCAGGAGCATGGGGGTGGCAAACCCTCGAGCAATATATGAAAGCAAGAACTGCGCGAAGATCTCGGCTAGGATTTCTGGGAAACAGGAGAAAGAAACGAGCCATAAATTCCGATTCCCTTCTGAAGGAAGACATATTTTTGGACAGCACACTGGTTTATCAAGGATATTACAAGGATCGAAACTCTGGTCTGGAGGGATACTCCTTTCGAGTAGATAAGCAACTGGGCGGTCAAGATACGGTCATCGCACAGGCCATCATTGTCGGAAAAGAAAGGAGTAGCAGGGCAAATCTCTGGATACAAATGGTGACAGACGCTGTTCCTGATAGCATTCGATCCTTTCCGCGCACACCGCCTCCTGCACAGCGAGCGACTTACAACCCCTCTGTTGCACTTGACTTTAAGCTGTACGATTATCAGCGAGATGTTGTCAAACGATATTTTAGGTTACTCCGAAAACCACAAATAAGCATTGTAGGAGATAGCCTGTTTTTGGAGAGGGAGAAAGATCTATTTGAAGATATCGACAGTAGCCGAATCACGACGATTCGGAAGAGGACTCAGCATGTCGATACATTTACTGTCAGGGAATATTTTGACCACGTTTGGACAGACTTCGCCAAAAACTATGATGAAACTGAATTCCTGATGTGCACCTATGAACCTGTAGATTATGTCTTGGAAAATGGAGACACTGTACGCGTCATCCAAACAGGAGAAGACCAGTGGGAGAGCAAAATTCGATTGGTTCAAGGATTCCGAGGCTACACATTTCTGCGCAAGAAAAGGGGAAGGTATCGCTATCATCCTATCGACATACGCAAGATCGCCTATCAGGACCGAACAGACAAAATCATCACGCTCGTACATGATCGAATCTACGAAGAGTCAGTGGGAGCAGGGATGGTAACAAGAGGCGCAGAAGAGCAGAAGGTGGAAAGTCTGCCTACAGGAGAAAAAAAGAAGCCGATTGGTTTCCGAACACGGGTCAGAGATGTAATGGTAGACAAAGCTTCGATCAAAAATTCTGCAGATTGTGATGATTATGACTTGTAGACCTTCATTTCATTAACTGCCCCTATATGTTACGAGATTCTCCCCCCAGCGTCCCCATCAGGCTACTGCTTGTTCTGACTGTATGTAGCCAAGTCAACGGCATGGGTCAAAATCTGGGTAATCCTGATGTAACCTATAAGCTCTCAGCTACCGCTCAGTCAGTTTTGAATTCTGGCGCTACAGAATCAGATCTTTTTCTATCATCAGATGGCCTTCTGCTCATTTTCACGACTGATAGAGGCGGCAACTTTCACAACAATCGATACACCTCAGGTTTTGACTCAGATCTTTATTTCTCCACTAGAAAAACCCATGAGAGTGCGTGGACCCAACCACAGGCCTTTGGTGCATTGATCAACGATGGTGTGGATCAGGACGAGGGGTATCTGCAGACAGATTCTACGGGGGATACTTTCCTCACATTTCAAAGTTGGGGTGATAATTGGGAATCGGAGGGAGGCCCTTATTATATGTATGAGATCCTGGATTCGGCTATGAATGTCCGCAATGCCCCGACACCACTCGATCCTGTAGGGAGGTCCTTCACTCAATTCATAGCAGAAAATGAAATCCAGGAAACAGGGGGTATGGTCAGAACCAAGAGAGGCTCAGTGATCTTCTCGGCAGCGAAAGAGAAAGATGGCCCGATGAATATCTACTATGCAAGGAAAGTCGAGGATGCGGGTTTTGCTCCCATCGAATTGCTTTCTTGTAGCGATGCGCAATCTAGAGAAACCTCCGTCACCCTCAGTCAAGATGAACGCGTCCTATACTTTGCCTCAGATCGCGTGGTAGTGAGCGAATCCCGAGGAGGGCTAGATTTATATGCCGTGGATATTCAGGAAGAAGAATTTACACTCACGCTATCGGATGAGGTGGTGCATCTAGGCGATGAGATCAACACAGAAGGAGACGAAAGCTCGCTGGTGCAAGTCTCTGAGCAACAGTATTTTTTTATCAGGAATGGCGATGTATATCGAGCAGATATTAAGCGACTGAAAAAGTAGCCCTTGATCGTCCATTGTTCTACACAGTCTAAAACAGACTATCAATCCTTCAATTATTCATGACCCTGTATAACAAATTATCATACTATGAAACTTCATCCGCTCAGCTTCCTCCTGGCACTCATGCTGGGATTGTTTCAGCCTGGGTTTTCCCAAAATGCTGATAGTTACGACTATGGAAAAATGTTCCTGGAAGGCGACAGATTGTTTGTTGTCATGCCCAATGAAGGCCTGCGATACTTCGACATCTCTGATCCTAAAAATCCTATCGAGAAAGGATTTATTCAGATCAATGGCATGCTCGACTTAGTGGTCAAAGGTCAATTCATTTTTGCGAATGAATATGATCGATTGATCGCATTCAAAGTAGACTTTGATGAGGGCGAAATCATCAGTACAAAAACAGAATCTATTCCTGGCGTTTTCCCCAATAGAAGACCTCAAGAAGCTTTTTCCTTTGTACCTCCTAGATGTCTAGATTCTTATGAGAGCTATCAAATCATGAGGGATCTCGGAAGTCCTCCCCCTCCTGCTGTGGGAAGTTCGACCAGTGTCCTGACCTATAGAGGGGATTATTTATACGCAGTCAATCATGCAGAACTCTACACCTTCTACATAGGACTGAAGGAGAAAAAGCCTTTGCTGTACAGAGAGGATGTGAAATATATGGAGCGGGGGAATGTAGAGACGATCTGGGCTGACAAGGATCACCTTTACTTAGGCGCTGACGACGGCATGTATATCTACGACATCACCATGCGCAATGAACCCACATATTTTTCTGTAACGACTCACAATAAATCATGCGATCCAGTAGTAGTTTTGGGAGATTTTGCCTTTTTTACTACGAGAGACGGAACTAGGTGCAGTAGAGGTGTCAATGAATTGACAATCGTCAACATCACAAATAGGTCCGAACCCGTAAGGTTGTTTCCCGCTATTCCGTTGGTAAATCCTCATGGACTCAGTATCAAGAGGGATAGAAAGACTAAAAAACGCCTGCTGATTGTATGTGACGGTCGGGCAGGACTGAAGACCTTCAAGGTCATTACCCCTGAGTTTCCTTATGTAAAGGAAGCGGGACATACAGAAGCATTCATGGCTTATGATGTGATTCAACATCCAGAAAAGGACATTGCCATTGTCGCGAGTATGGGGCATTGGAGAATATATGATACGAGCAATCCAAAAGCATTAACTGAAATAGCGAGAATACCTTTTGAGCAAAAAGCCAAATAGATCCTCTTGTATGTGTGGAGCCTAGTCCTGACGAAAGAAATAACGTATATCTTAGGCCTTGCCCAGGACTAGGCTCTAAAAACTTGTAATTTTAATCCCCTTCTCATGCCTGACATAAACTGGAACGAAATTGAAGACTTGATTCGTGCGGCCCAGGAACTCGAAGCAATAGATCAACTCATCCAGTATGCGCAAAAAGGTAAACTCAAAACACTGCGTAAGATCTTGCGTGACTACAAGTCGGTTTTACGCGAGATTGAAAGGAAAGAGAATAGAGGGTATATCATAAGTGAAATCGCAATTGAGCAGAAAGAAGAGATCACGAAAGACCTCTTAGTGATCGTTGGGAAGAAGGGGAAGATCGTGCCTGAAGATCTGATTTATCAAGCTCCCCGAAAGTCCTCTAAAAGATACCGAAATCTTGCGCTTCTAGTGTTTGTCCTCCTTCTACTCTTTTCTGTTCCTCTCTCCTTTAAAAGTACGCGGGAACTCCTCATTGAGACACTTCCACCTGAAGTGAAACAACGTCTTAGACCTCAAGAGTTTTGCACATTCCCCCCTGATGCTGGATATAAAATCGCTATCTTTCAATTTAAGGCTCCTTGGGATGCAGAAGACAATGCAGCAGATGCCATTTTTGCAAGGGCTAAAGATCTGAAAGATGAGAAGGAATGGGTTCTCACGCTATGGAAAGCAAATTGGACATCTACATCCAGTAGAGATAGTGCCAAAACTTGGGGGGCGAACTGTGACTCTGACTTGGTCTTTTTTGGGAGTCAGGAACACAAAAAAAGAGGGGATAAAAAGATGGTAACGCTACGTTACCACACATATAACAAATATGCCGAAAGGATATATATCAATTACACGAAGATTATCAAAAATGGGACCTTCGAAGTAGATCTCATCTCTGAACTAGACGAAAATGAGTTCATCAACCAGATTGACGATATCATCAAGTGGGCCATGGGCATCATTTTCATGAGAAATCAGGCGTATGAGTCCGCGATCCGCGAATTTGAGGCCATTGCGACTGAGACTTCTACACAAGATAGAATGGTCAAAATAGCTGTGGCAGAGTGCTACATGAAACTGAAAAACTACAGCGAAGCCAAAAACATATACGAAAGCATTCTCCAATCTTTTCCAAAGGATAAACTCACCAACCATAACTTAGGCCTTCTCCATATCGTGATTGATGGTAATCTAGATCTGGCCATACAAAGACTGAGGGTAGCCCAAGGCGACACAGCAGATGATCCTATGATCACAGCAAATCTGCAAAAAGTGAAACAGATGAAGCAAGAACTCCGTGGGAAGGAAGCGTATCTAAAGGAAGGATATTGGGATCCTGAATCGGGCATATTTACCATTGATCCTGATAAGCGTGCGAGAGAGAAGTATAAACGTAGACAAGCAGAAATGAAGTGTCAGCAAGATTTCAAGCTCAAAAATGGGAATATCTTTCCCATCACAATCACGACGGGCTATGAACCTGCGTTGAAGCGGTTGATTACAATCTCTCGTGAAGCGGCTGCTCTTCCTTGCTATGAAAATGTACGCTTCATTCTCAGGAAAAAACTGGCTCAAAGTCCCAGTTTCAAGGGAGCTGCCCTACCTGTGAATTGGAAAGGGACAGATCAATATGGAAGACTCCTTACAAGAGGAGACTATGTATTCTTTATCAATGCAGGAAATGAAACTATCCTCAATGGTACATTAAAAGTGAATCGCCGACCGTGAAGGATAGCCCTACGCGATCTTCGTACCCTTCCATCAAAATTATCTCCCCGCTCATTTCAAAAAAATACGGGCACTCCCTGAAGAGCACCCGTTCGTATAAAATCACTCAGTAAAAAATTCGTTTAGACGGATAGAATCGAGAAATGAGATCCGATACGTTAATGGCTATGTACATTCGCTAGCACATTTTCTATTCAGGAAGTGCTTTCTCGAACGTAATTCCCCTAAACGATGGCTTGGATTCATTTGCGCTAAGCTTAGCGCAGACGAATGCCCTTGTGAACTTCTTCGCCTTCCATTTTCACGACAAACGTCACGTGAGAGTCGCGTAGCGTATGGAGGTCAAAGGTCTGTCCATTTTCGGGATTGAGTACCATGGGGCCTTCGAAGATCAATTCTTCTGCCGCATTGTACACTTCCACGACGGGTGTTTGTTCGGTTTCCCCAATCACGGTAAGGGTCACTCGCTTGTCTGCATCCATCTGTAAATCTACATCAAACGGCTTGACAGGAGCGGCCACGACAAACTTTTCCTGAAACTTGGCTCCGCTTCCTGCGACTTCCAATGTATAGTTACCATAGGGAAGTAGCGACAGGTCGAGCAACTTGTCCACCGTTTCTGTCTTGCGCTCTGTCTCTTGATAGAAGACTTCTCCTTTGGCATCGTAAACTTTCAGGGTCACATGGCTAGGTAATGCACCCAAGAAACGTACTTCCATTGCTTTTCCATTTGCTCTGGGAGTAATTTTACATTGCGCAGGAGCTACCTGAGCAGAAAGAACGGTAGTAGAAAATGCGAATACAGCGAGTAGTGTCCAACGAAAAAGATTCGTAAGAGCCATAATATTGTGATTAGAAGTTGTATGAAATACGCTTCAATAAACGCCCTCTTTTTGAGAAAGTTTTAATGAAACCGTCATCAAATGTAAAAAAATGTAATGAGGCGGGATATTTTTAAAAATATGTAAACGTTTTCGGATTTGATTATGAATTAGATAGCTACAGAAGAGAAAAAATAAAAAAATGTTTATTTGTCACGTCACGTTTCCCGTATATGAAAGTCATCTCGTCCATTAAGCCTATTTCTTCCTAAATTATGAGTCGCAATCCCCAGATCCACATTCCTCCTCACGAATATGAGCTCACGGCCATCCGATCCTCAGGACCTGGTGGGCAGCACGTAAATAAGGTGGCCACAGCTATCCAATTGCGGTTCGATATCAGGAAAAGCTCGCTCAGCGAAGCACAGAAGGCTCGACTGCTGGCCATCAAGGACAAGCGCCTAACGCAGGAAGGAGAAATCATCATCAAGGTGGAGGAATCACGTAGCCAACAAAAGAATCGCGAGATCGCGGTCCGACGCCTGCATCAGCTCATCCAAAAAGCCTTGCATCGTCAGAAAAAACGACTACCGACCAAACCTACCGCGGCTTCTGTAAAGGCACGAATTCAGAAAAAGAAAAAACGCTCCGACGTAAAGAAAATGCGTGGGAAGATTCATCCTGAGGATTAGGCTAAGAAAATCAACAAGGAAGCTAAGGCATCAGGGAAAGGAGTCTACACAAAGCCGACTCTCCCTTCTCTTCCATCCTCCAGCAAACCCGTCATTCCTGCCTCAAACTCTCGTACGTCAGATAGTACGAGTTCAGCTAATACTTGAGGCGTCCTTTCGCTAGGGGGCAACATTGCCAGACGCAAGTGTTGATTTTTGATGGCCTTCTCGACCAGTTTACGGACGGCACGTGCATTACCAAAGAATTTGTTCTTGTGTCGGTGGAGATAGGTCAAGTACACCACGAGATGGGCTTCTGCCTCGGCCAACATGGTGATCCCTTCTTCCTGAAACATCTCTACGGCAATCTCTAATAGCTCGGCTACTGTGTAGTCTACAAACTCGAACTTGCGGTCAAAACGAGATTTCAATCCAGGATTGGATTCCAGGAACTGGCGCATCTGCTTGGGATAACCCGCGACGATGACCACCATTTCTCCCCTGAGATCTTCCATCCGCTTGAGTAGGGTGTCTACTGCTTCTTTGCCGAAGTCTTGCGGACTCCCTTGGGTGAGCGCATAGGCCTCGTCAATAAATAACACGCCTCCCTGGCTTTGCTGAATTAGCTCCGCTGTTTTGTTGGCCGTTTCTCCTACATACTTTCCGACCAAGGCGGCCCGATCGGCTTCGACTACATGACCTCTCTCCAGTAGCCCGAGTGCACGATAGATCGTCCCGATGATACGTGCCACGGTCGTCTTGCCTGTACCAGGATTGCCTGTAAATACGCTGTGCAGCGAAAAACTATGCAGCACATCCTTGCCGATCTCTTTGTAAAAGCGTACCAGCTTGATGAGATCCTGTATCTCCTGCTTTACCTTGGTCAATCCCACCAACTTGTTCAGTTCTGCGAGGGAGGATTGCAGCAATTCTTCGTCCACAGGCAATTCAGGGCTCCTGCGACGCTGTATATCAAAAATCTCCATGATGTCTTCTTCCTCGATAAGGGAAAGCGTCTCATCTGGTAGTTGATCGGGAGCTTCCATGCGCATAATCCGTAGGCCCATATTCATCTTGGCTTCGTTGATCAACGAGAGGGCATAGCGCGCATTGCCAAAGGATCTGTCGCGATTCCTGTATGCCTCTACGAGTTTTTTGTAGAGGTAGTCCTGTGCTTTCGCTGAAAAATGTACCTGATGGTCCGACGCACCCTGTAGACAAATATCTCGCAATTCTTCTGGTGTAAAATCCTCAAAGTCAAACCGTAGATTCAGTCGGGATTTGAGACCAGGATTTGAATTGAGGAAAATATCCATCTCCTGTGGATAGCCCGCGACGATAAGCGCGAAATCTACTTGAGGTGCTGAAAGCTCTTTGATCAATATTTCAATCGCCTCACGGCCGTAGTCCTTCTTATCTTCATTGGAGCGGACCAAGGCGTAAGCTTCATCGATGAAGAGTACACCTCCTCTCGCCTTTTCGATGGTGCTGCGCATCTTGGGAGCTGTCTGCCCGATATACTCTCCGATGATGTCTGCTCTGTCTACCTCGTGCACGTGCCCCCTCCGTAGGAGTCCTAGTTTGTGATAGATCTGCCCGAGCATGCGCGCGACAGAGGTCTTCCCCGTACCAGGATTGCCTGTCAGGACTACATGCAGATGGGTAGGTGCTGTATCTTCAAAGCCTTTGTTCTTTCGTAGATTGAGGAACTCAAGGTACTTGGCATATTCTCGGACCCGTGTTTTGATACGTCGGAGGCCTGTCATCTGATCTAGCCCTACCAGTACATCTTCCAGTGTCTTTTCGTCTTCTTCTTGCTTGACAGGGACGCCCACCCAGTTGATTCCAGACTCATCAGGTTGGAGCAGCAGACTTTCTCCTTCGATGAATTGCTCCGCTACCCTAAAAGGGACTACGCCGATCAAGGTGTCCATGAAGACAATTTCGACGGTGTAGTTATCTGCGAACCAAGTACCCTTGTGGTCCGATCCCCAACCAGAATTGACGATCAAGGTGTCTTGACCCGCATTGACATGAAGTAGCTCGGTAGTATGGGCTTTGAGCTGACGCGCATCATTGTAGAAGTTGAAGGTCAACTCGGCACGCCAATCTTTATTGAGTTGATTTTTCGCTGTGAACTCCACCCATATAAAGCGGGTATCCTCTGCCTTGAATGTATTGTAGTAGGTTCGGATAGCGACTTCCTTATCCTGGCTACTTCCTTCGTACAGTTGAGCACTTTTTACTTCAAGGTAAGGATTTTCAGTTGTCGTGACTTCTCCGACATCGTATATATAAAAGTCACAATTTCCTACGAGGGTCCCTTCGATGTAAGCTTCCCAGTAGTAGGCACCTTCATTCCATATTTCTCCACCTATATCTACGGGCCATCCATCGCGAATGTAGACGATATTGAGGTTTTCACTGACCAGCTTCTGTACATCTATCTGACATATTTCCTTAGCGGTTTGCTTAGGATCTTCGGGTTTCCGATAGGCTTTAAGGATAATTTCCGTTTCCCATTCCTCTTCATCAAAAAGTTTGTTAAAAAAAGAAAACTCCACGAAGATGTAAGACATCTCGTTTCGGTCGAATACCTGCCTATATTTTTTCTTACTATCTGCAAGCCATTCTGTGGACGTGTAAGTTTTTAGGGCTTTAAACTTATATTTTGTAAAGTCTGCAGATTTCTGATGCGCCATGTATTACCCTTTTATAGACTGCAAATGGGGTTTTACCTACCAACGAAAATGGGATTTTTTGAGGAAAACCCCAATTTACCCTAGCAAGCCAAAAGTTAGATTTTCTCGGAGTTTGCACAAAAATCCTACGCGAACGGTTCATAATGGCCCGACTTTTGTTCATTTATGAGTAAAATCTGTCATTTGTTAGGGTCGGTGACAGATTGTTCACTTGGGGAAATTTCTTTCAACATTCACCCAAATCCTTACAGGCCTGTTGAGTAAAAAGTTCATTGGCAATTTTTTGCTAGAGCCTATGGCTAAACTAGGGGCAGATGGGGATCTCTTCCTAGTTACAAAAAATCGTCCAGGATATATCTACTCAAGAGGTGTGGGGTGAAAAACCACGATCCATTGGATCAACACTTTTGATGAGGGTCTCTCCGACTCTCAATGGGGTACTTTTATTTAATTTTTATCTGAACACTCTAACACTCGAAGTAAAATGAAGACGCGCTTAACCGCTAATCAAAACCGCTTGCTCCAACTCTATGACCGCCATGCTGAGACTTTGGTAAGAGACATCTCTTCGACTACGCCTTATACGGCACGTGTCAAGCGTATCCTACTTCAGGAACTACGCAACCAGTCGCCTGGTATTGAGATTGTTGCACTGCACCTCGATATGAGTGTCCGCTCTTTACAAATGAAGCTCAAGCATGAAGGGACTACGTATCAACAGATACTTAACTCTCTTCGCAAAAGCCTTGCCATTGCTTACCTACAAGACCCTCGCGTCTCCAAAGGTGAAATTGCACATGTGCTAGGCTTCTCTGAGATCAGCGTTTTCTCACGTACATTTAAGAAGTGGACAGGCAAAAGCCCATCTGAATATCAAGCTGCACTTATCTAAGGAGTGCGTAGAAGATAACTTCCCATTCACATGGAGCTTACCTTTTCGTTCTCTGGATTCACATGTCAACCTTAAAGAGCGTCTCTGAATCATGCACAAGTAGAGGAAATAGCATACACACCCTCACTTATCAACCGTAGAGAAATATAGATCGAATATATACCTCAATACACAGGAAGCGAATCAATTTTACCTACCCTGCCTGAAATGATGCCTCAACGGCGTCAATGATTCCTTCCCAGATACGCTCTAACTTTACTTTAATCTGTTTGGCCCCGACTTTCTGAGTTGGGGCTCTCTTTTGATAGACCATTCTTGGGATAAGAAAAGACTCTGTTTATGTTTGTGGCATCACAAATAAAGAAGAAACCTTTTTCAAGGCATGTCTCTGACTGTAAAGCTATCCTAGGAAATGAAGATTTTGATGCTCTGTACCAAACCCCCATGGCCAGCCAAGGATGGCGGGACCCTGGCCATGCTCAATATGGTGAGAGCGTACCACCAGTTGGGCCACAAGGTGACGGTGCTCACCATGAATACGAGTAAACATTATCTCTACCTTCGCAACCTACCTACCGAGATTCAGGAGATGGCCACCTTTGTCGCAGTGGATGTCAACACCAGCATCAGCTACATAGACTTCATGGCCAATCTACTCTTCAGTAAGGATCCTTATCATATCCAACGGTTTACTTCTCGCCCTTTCTTAGAAGAAGTGAAACGTATGTTAAAGAATAAAGGCGGCTTCGATGTGGTACAACTCGAAACCCTCTACACCGTCCCCTATGCCAAATTCATTCAAGCAGAATCAGATGCGCTAGTATCGTTCCGTGCACACAATATCGAGCACGAGATCTGGGACAGGCGATCACGAAATATGCGAAATCCATTCAAAAGATTTGCCTATGCCGAGACAGCCTATCGCCTAAAAAGCTATGAAGCCCAGGCTGTCACGCAGAGATCTTTTGATGTGATGGTTCCTATCACGAACAAAGATGCTGGAAGTTTCCGATTCATGGGAGCCGATTTACCGATCCATGTGGCTCCTGTAGGGATGGACCTGAAAATGATTCAGAAAATTCGTGGTACCCTTCCTTGCGAAAACCGTTCTGTATTTTATCTAGGAGCCATGGACTGGGAACCCAATATAGAAGGAATGGACTGGTTCCTAAAGGAAGTTTGGCCCCTGGTACATGCACGTTTTCCCGATGTCCCTTTTTACCTGGCAGGTCGCAACATGCCCCCGCGATATATGCGCATTGCGAAGCAAAATATCCAAGTGGTCGGTGAGGTCGAAAGTGCGGAAGAATTTATCCAGTCTAAGGGCATCATGGTCGCGCCCATCTTATCGGGCAGCGGCATGCGTGTGAAGGTCGTAGAAGGGATGGCACATGGCAAACCCATTGTTGCTACACCCGTCGCCGTGGAGGGAATTGGTCCCAAACACGGTGAGCAGATCATGATCGAGGGAGAACCTGAGGATTTCGCCGAACGGATCATTTTCCTCTTACAACACAAAGATATCTATGAGTTAATGGGACAAAAAGCCGCTGCTTTCATCGAAAGAGGCTTTGAGAATAGAGCCGTGACGGATAAACTGATTAAGTTCTACCAAACCCATTTGAAGCAGAAAAAAGGAAGATAAGGAAAAACCACAGGGTCCATACGCTTAAAGCATATTTACGCCCCATGATTTTTCTTACCCGCTGCTTTTACTTTTTCACAAACCTACTTACACCCACACGTTGATTATGCTTATTCTCTATCATCAGCAGATAGACACCCGCCGAAAGCTCGTCTACAAGTAGGGAAGATTGGGTAGCATCCAAGAAAGATGATTGGACGACTTGACCTTGAGCATTAAGCACCTTCACGCGATGAGGCTTAGTGAAATCATAGCGTATGTTGAGTACGTCACTTACAGGGTTGGGAAATAATATGATAGGCTCAAAGTCTTTTTCTCCTGGCTCGACTTGAGTAGTGGTAAATGAAAGGGCGGCATTGTCAACCGAATATGTGGTCTTTTGCCCAACAGGTGCATTCAGACTTCTGTTATAAATGAACGCTACGATGAACAGATTGGGAATCGTCACACTGTCTAGTTCTATAAGCGGCATGCTGTAAGAAGTGAAGTTTTGCGCCCCTCCTCCTATGGTCTCCGTAGTCGAATAAACCTCTGTGTAGGGCACCTCATCAAGTATCACATCTGCCACCAGAGAATCTATGTCATCGCTTCCCACTGTATCGACATTGACTCCCAGGACGAGGATTTGCATGGAATCATCTGCGGCCCCATTATGTGCATAGTCAAATGTAAAGGCAGTAGGCTTGCCTGTGCAGAAAAAGTATCTGCTTACCGATGCATCAAACTCTGTAGAGAACATCGTCACAGCACTGTCTCCCATACCCCCTGGACCTGGCAATGCAGGCTCGATAAAATCATCTAGGCCATTCCAGATAAAGGGGCTCCAGCCTTCAGGCCAAAAGAAATCGATGCTATCAGTCGAAAAAGGCCGCTCAAGTCGTACCGTTTCCCAAGACTGAAAATCACCATTGGGAACAGGACAATTTTGGGCGTAGGACGACAGAGTGAACACCAAACTGAGGATGAATAAGGAAAGATTTTTCATAAAGATGTCTAAAGGTTAAATACTAGAGATAGTCAAATAATCTGAATTATACTTTATCATAAAATATAATGACTACTTATACACAAATACAACTATAAAGTTTCATTATATACTAAATATGCAAATTTAGCATACTTTTTCGTATAAATATACTCAGCTTATATCTCAGGTCTTAAGATCATTCGATAGTATGAGACGTCAAGCACAAAATTTCTTCAACATCCCCCACCATATTTTTCTAAATATAAGGGTCGCCTACCTGTGAGTTTTATATGAGCGTAAGAAGTACCCAAAATTCCATATGAAGTATTTGTACCTTGTGAGGTATTTGTATCACCCATCAATCTACCACTTATGAAAACTATTGGACTCATTGGCGGCATCAGTTGGGAATCCACTACTGTTTATTATCAGATTCTCAATCGTACCATCAAGGAGAAACTGGGAAAATATGCCTCCTGTAAATGCCTCATCAACTCGGTCAATATGGCCGAAATACGAGAACATCAATACGCAGGAAGGTGGGATGTCTTGGGAGAAATGATGGCAGAAGCAGCCGAACAACTCGCCAAAGGAGGTGCTGACCTGGTCCTCATCTGTGCCAATACCATGCACAAAGTAGTCCCTGCCGTGGAAGCACGTGTCGCACTCCCCATTGTTCACATCGCGGATGAAACCGCCAAGCAGATCCAATCCCAAAAGCTTCAAAAAGTGGGACTCTTGGGAACGCATTTCACAATGGAGGAAGATTTCTACAAGGGAAGACTACAGGAGCAGCACGGAATAGAGGTGGTCGTGCCAGATAAAGAGGGTATAGCTACCGTCAATACCATCATCTATGAGGAGCTGATCCAAGGAAAAATACTGGATACATCACGCGCTGCATACCAACAGGTGATAGAGGATCTAGTCACAAGGGGGGCTGAAGGCATCATTCTGGGCTGCACCGAAATCCCCTTATTGATCCAACAAAAAGACAGCCCTGTTCCTGTTTTTGATACCACGCGTATTCATGCGACAGCAGCGGTGAACTTGGCATTGAACTAGGGAAGGGACGTCGGCGATGGCTAGATACAGCTCCGCTGCCTAGTTGATGCAGAGCAGGAAGAAAAGAGGTGAAACACTAGGCTATGCTATGCGTAGTCCTCAAACTACGCATGGTACAATCTATTAGCCTACTGACTAAAAACGCCTTAAATCCCTCGATAATACTGCCGACAAAAGCTCTGAAACTGATCCGTAATCGGTCGTGAAAACTCCTGAAAGAGCACCTCTGGAGGAGGAGGAGGAACATACTCCAGCTTTTCAATGTAGGGGATATCCTCAGGCTCCAAAGCTCTTTTGTCTCCATTGAAGAAACCTTTAAAGTCTTTCCACACATAAGAACCTGCAAAATCGCGCTGGACCAACAGTTCACCAGAATAAGCATCTATGATGCGCATATCGAGTGTACCGCCAGAAAATATTTCCTTATCAAAAAGCCTCACCTCAGCTTCGACCGTTCCATATACATCCACAGTAGAATCAGACGTGATGTCTACTGTACCTACGACAACACTATCACGCTTTCGTTTATGGGTGGTATTAAAATACCGCGTTTGACCGATCGTAAAATCTTCAAACACCATACGAACAATATGTGTAGGGCCTTGCGTGGGTTTTTCTGTCGCACGTGACGAGTAGAAGTAGACAAATGGGCTCAAATCACTCTGCGCCATCCACCCCATCAATTGAGACTCAAAAGGCTCTATGGGAATGCGAAAATCAAGGGCTGCCGCTGGAGGAGGGATCGATTCTACCTCTACATACACCGTAGCCAAGTCTCTCGCCTCTAACATAAGATTCTCTGAATCCCGATAATTAGGCAACAACTCTAAGGCATGCTCAAACTGATAATATGCATCCTTAGCCTTTAGCCTATCTCCTACCCTTCCAAGCTCCAACGCCTGCATACCCAAGGTATACCGTACATCCGCCGCATTGGAAACCGCTTCTCTATACTCTCCGAGATATTGCTGGGGATTGGGAATCACTTGCTTGGCTGCAGGTGAGCGCTGAATTTCATCATATACGCGATTGAGCAAGGCATATTGATCCATGATCCGCTCCCACTTGTAGACATCCGTTCCCAACTTAAGGCTGACCACCTGATCTTCGATATACTCTATGAAGGCTGGGTAGGCAAGTTTCAGCGTCTCGCGCGACTTTTTATTATCCGGACTATTTCTTAGGCGATCGACTGAGTTTAAAACGGCTCGATCATAATCTCCCAGTTCATAGGCTCTTTTGGTCGCTTTACAGCTGAATAAAAAAAGGAGTAGAATAGACAAAATGGGTAATAGCTGCTTCATATTGGATGAATTTGGCACAAACAACTTGAGCGTTACGCACGATTTCAGCATCGATCAAGGCTCTGTTGAGTATTCGATTTGGCGCAGGAATCGTTCCACAAACTCGAAGTATATGACCACACGTGTAGACACAACTAGAATTCGTGCATAAAAATAGGCAGTATCCTCATGAAGAATCTGCCTAAATATGCTTTTTTACCGAAAAAATAGAATCTCTCGACTCAATTGTTGCCAAGTTTCGTATTCAGATATTGCTTGATCGTAGCGATGAGTTCTTCTGACCTAAAGGGTTTAGAGATGAACCCATTCATCCCCGCAGCCATACACTTTTCTCGGTCACTATCCATAGCACTCGCGGTCATCGCAATGATGGGGATCTCTGCCTTTTCGGGAAGTTCACGTATGCGTTCGGTAGCCTCTAATCCATCCATCACGGGCATCTGCATGTCCATCAGTACCAAATCAAAATCTGCCTGGCTTAACTTGTCTACCGCCTCTTTCCCATTGGCCGCGACCTCTGCTTCGATCCCAAACTTCTTGAGGGTTCTCAAGGCCACCTTCTGATTGACGATGTTATCTTCTGCCAGAAGAATTTGGACATGTGAGAAGTCTTCTGCCTGCGCTTGCTTCACAGATGGAGCTGAAGCAATGGGTTTGTCTCCCGATCCAAGGACATATAGGATGGTATGCTGAAGTTGACGAAACTTCACAGGCTTATTGAGTGCGACTTCTATCTCTTTACTTTTCACATTGATGCCAAGAGAACTCAACATGATACAGGCCAAATTGGGGTATAATCTGTAGATATATTTCGCCAATTCAACACCATTCATGTGTGGCATATGATAATCTAGCAATACGAGGTCTGCAGGTTCTTTTCTCAGTTTATCCAAAGCCTCTTTCCCTGATGAAGCTGTGATGGGAACCATCCCCCAATGCATCAGCTGTACATGAAGAATCTGACGATTGGTCGCGTTGTCATCCACCACAAGTACTTTCTTTCCCTTGAGTCGATCCAAATCCTGCTCATTGTAGCGCTCCTCCGCACTTTTTAAGATTCCTACTTTCACTCTGAAAGTAAAGGTCGATCCTTTACCTGGAACACTCTCTACCCACAGATCCCCTCCCATCATGTAGCAAAGCTGCTTACTGATTGAGAGTCCTAGCCCTGTTCCACCAAATTTACGCGTTGTTGAAGCTTCGGCTTGCGTAAAAGCTTCAAATAGATTGGCTTGTTTCTCAGCAGGAATCCCGATCCCCGTATCTTGCACTGATATGTAAATATGTGCCTGCTGGGTATTGACAGGAAGAGACCATGCCTTCACGACGATCTCTCCTTTTTCAGTAAACTTCACCGCATTAGAAAGTAGGTTGACTAATACCTGCCTGATTCGCGTCGAGTCACCTTTTACCAAAGCAGGCAAACTGGGATCAATAGATGAAGCGATTTCGAGACCGTTACTATGGGCTCTAGTGGCAATGATATCCAATCCCTCCCCCACCACATCTTCTATATCAAGTGGATGTGTCTCGATTTCAATTTTTCCCGCTTCAATCTTTGAAAAATCCAGGATGTCATTGATGATCCCTAGCAGGCCATCACTACTTGTCCGTATGATCTCGACATATTCTTTCTGCTCTTCATTTAGCACGGTCTGAGATAGGAGATTGGTCATTCCAATGACTCCATTCATAGGGGTCCTGATCTCGTGACTCATATTGGCCAGAAAGACCGATTTGGCTTGATTGACTCTCTCTGCACGTAGCCGACTTTCCATCAAGTCTTTATTCCGCTGCTCCAGAAGTGTCATCTCTTCTAGAAGCTGATGATGAGAATAATCTAGATAGGGATTATGTTCAAATGTGATGGTGAGAAGATGATCCTTAAAATCTACCCTTTGTTTCATTCCTCCCCAGATCGACTGGCAGAGTCCAATCAGTCTACCTGTAATCATCGGAAATCCCCACCGGTGATCTACTGGAAGATTACGCTGATAGGTTAATTCACTGCTTTCTTCTATGATAAACTGTGCCTGAGTCTTCGTCGAATCATAGCGATAGAGCGAAACTTTTCCCCATCCCAGGCTTAAAAATGCTTCTTGCAGGAGACTAAATCGATCCTCGAAGCTAATTTCTTCAGCCCACTTCATAGGAAATCCTTGCTGAGAATACCTGGTGGCACATTTCCTCACCTCCTCGGTTCCCATGACCAAGCACAAGGATTTCATCCAGTCAAAGAGTACTTCATCAGGTTTGAGCATCCCTAGCGGGAGCTGAAAAATAGCCAGGCTATCTCCTTCGAAGGTTCCATAAATGGATAAACTTGCTGCTTTTACTATGAGATTATTTTCCTGCATCTAGCTCTTCATTGTCCTTGGATTTCCATCTCCGCAGAGTTGCAACGACATCCTCAGCGAATAGATGCTGAATGATAGACGTCACATGAAACAAAAATGCCCAACTCCCCTCTATTACTCAAACCCATACACGGCCAGATATGACATGGAATGTACTATACAACTTATATTATTTTCAACTATTCGGTATGTCAGCAATACTTACGAAAGTACGACGATTGATTTATTTTAAGTGAAATTTTTTATATAAAGAATATTTATTATATCAGTATTCCCTATCCAAATCAACATTTAATAGTTTGATTAACAGTACTTTACTAAATATTCCGAAAGAAAGTATCTCACGAAATAAATCCGATTCTCAAAATGTAACTCCTGGAAGGTTCTGGACGGAGGAATCCCTGATTTCTCGACAAATATTACAATATCAGTCCCCAAACCTCATCTTACCTTTTTCCTTCAAGGATGAGTACGATTTCTCCTTTCAGTGTATGAGTTTGAAAGTAATGTATCACTTCCTGCAAGGTCCCACGCACTGTTTCTTCGTGGATTTTGGTCAATTCTCGGCTTACAGATACCTGCCTGTCTTCCCCCATCCATTCTGCAAACTGTCCCAGCGTCTTTAATAACCGATGCGGGGACTCGTAAAAGATCATGGTGCGAGACTCATCTTGAAGTAGCTTCAGGCGAGTTTGTCTCCCCTTCTTGTGAGGCAAGAATCCTTCAAAAGTAAAACGATCGCAGGGCATACCACTGTTGACCAAGGCAGGAATGAAAGCGACAGGTCCAGGAAGGGTTTGGATAGGTACATCCTGGGCGATAGCCTCGCGGACAAGCAAAAAGCCTGGATCTGAAATGGCAGGTGTCCCCGCATCGGTCACCACCGCCAAATGAAGATCTTCTTGTAGCACTCTTGTAACTAAGGCAGGAACTTTCTGATGTTCATTGTGCTGATGAAGGGCTAGTTGAGGAGTGCTGATTTCAAAATGCTTGAGCAATCTGCCCGACGTTCGCGTATCTTCAGCTGCAATGCAGTCTGCTTCTTTGAGCACCTTGAGGGCACGTAAGGTGATATCATCGAGATTGCCAATAGGAGTAGGAACCAGAGTAATTTGAGGCATAGAGGTAAGGCTCAGTCAATCAGAATGTAGCTATAGGAGTAAGTCCACAAAATATAAAAAGCCCAGCGATTCTGCGCTGAGCTTCTTACGAAATACTAACTACTACTACTTATTTTTTCTAAGCGGTGTGTTCTGTGCAAACTAGAACTTCAGCACCTGCTTCAGAATCTTACTCTTTTCACGGCTAGAAATCACTTCTTTCTCGTTTGAGAGAATGATTTTGAAACGGTTTCCAAACCAAATGACGATCTCCTTCACATGCTTCAAACCAATGATACAAGAACGGTTCACTCTAAAGAACATGTCAGAGGGGAGCTTACGCTCAAATGTATCCAATGTATGGTTGAGTAGATAAGACTTCTCCTTGGTGAAGAGGCGTACACTGCGTTCTTCTACTTCGATGCAGACTACTTCGCTATAATCGACGAGTTTGTATCGGTCACGTGTAGGGATGGGTACCTTATTGCTAAAGGGAACTTTGATGTCGTCTACCAACTCTGACTTGAGCAGATCCGCTAGCTTCTTCTTATCCAAAGCAGATCCAAGGCGATTCTCTCCCACCTTATTGACAGCTTGACGCAGACGGTCTTCGTTGAATGGCTTCAGCAAATAGTCCTGTGCGTTCAAATCAAAAGCCTTGATGGCATGCTCGTGGTAAGCGGTAGCAAATACGACCGCGGGCATAGGCTCTGTATCTATGTTTTCAGCCACCTCTAATCCATTCATTCCTGGCATTTCAATATCAAGGAAAACCAAATCAGGCTTCTCTTTTTGAATATTTTCCAGGGCATCTAGGCCATTTTCTGCGATGTACACCACGTCCACATCATTAAACTTCCCCAGGAGGCGCTTCATTTTGTTGCGAGCCGGTAGCTCATCGTCAGCGATTAGTACGCGTATCTTAGACATATAAAACTCGGTTTTCTAATATGATGTATAGGTAAGAGGACAGATGTAAAGAAAGTAGACATCCCGACTAACTTACTGCTTAGGTTTGAGAATATCTCTTCTGTCTTCTGATACTTCTTACAAAGTTTGGGATTGGAAAAAGAACGCACATGAGATCATGAAAATATCAGCATGTTGAAAAATGAAAAAACGCGAAAAGTCCGTCAAACCTTATTTACAAAACTCATGCCTGTGTGATTTATTATACAAAAATATTACGGTTTTAACTGCGGCTGTTTATCAAGGGGGAACCGCACACGGACCAGTGTACCATCGCCTGTGTTCTCAAAATGCATCAATTCTTTCATATCATAGGTATTTTCCATACGCGAAACCGTGTTACTCAACCCATGACTTTTAAATATCCTACTGGTATCTATCCCAGGCCCATTGTCTATTACTTCACACACCAAGAAATTACCGTCCTTAAAAGCGACTACAGAGACCTCGCCTTTGTGTAGTATTTTGGACACTCCATGCTTGATGGTATTTTCTACAAGGGTGAGCAACACGAAGGAAGGGATCTGGACATCCTGCATATTATCTCGAATTTCAATGTGCATTTCGAGACGCTCTCCAAAACGGATCTTCTCCATTTCTAGATAGGTACGGATGAGCTTCATCTCCTCTCCTAGCGCCACATAGTTTTCGCTGGACTTATTGAGAGTATAGCGGAAAATGAATGCCAATTTCTCAACCGCTTGTTCGGCAAGCTCAGCTGATTCATGGACTAGCTCCCCGATAGAGTTCAAGGTATTGAATAGGAAGTGCGGGTTGATCTGAGAACGCAGTGCGGTAAGATTGGCCTCGTAGGTCTGCTGAATCAGATCTTTTTCTCTGGATAGTAGGCTCAATACGTTCAAAGTCAGCTGCGTCTGCTGAATCAACTGTGATATAAGCTCCAAATCACTCAGGTTGTACACCCCCCGTTTTTTCTTCCCCAACTGTAGCAAAGCGTACCTGCCCTCGTCCACTGTGATGGTACTCAACAGATGGATGGGTGTCTGACTGATCTGCTTCTCTTCTTGCTTGTCCAACCTGAAAGTAGAAATCACCTTGGTCTTGGACCAAATCGTCTTGCGCTGCGCCAACTGATGATAGATACGATCCCATGGAAGATCCCCCGCTAGCTGCGGCACATCTGTAGCTTCGTCTTCCTCAGCCTCAAAATTTTCAGGTGACCACCAGAACGCTACAAAATCCGTGGAGAAAAATGCCTGAAGCTCTCGCTTCAGATCATCGATGAGGGCATCAGGAGAAGTATACTGGGAAATACGGGCGATGAAACTCTTGATCTCCGCCAATCGTTCCTGCTGACTCGATACAAAGTACCTACTCAGCTTGTCTTCATTTGAGTTGTATACAAGTCGGATAAGCCCTAGTACAAGTAGGAATGTCACAAACTCTAGAATCCGTCGATATTCGATATTCAGTCTCAGGTAGCCATAGACTTGAGAGATCAAGAGGTATAGAATGAGACTAAATACAAAAGCGATGAGGTACTGAAGCGATTGCGTAATGACCAGACTGACTTTGCCAAACTGTAACTGCCGAAGCGAAGCATGAATCAAAGGGAAAAACATCAATAGATTGGCAAGGAACCAAACGTGCTCGCGGGTAGCATCCTCGATATCCCCACGAAATATAAAGTAGCTTGTAACCCCCAAGGCCAATATTCCAATGAGGGATAAGCTGATTCTTTCATTCGTACGCTCTTCTTTATCTGCGGATGTCAAAAAGAGAAACGCCCCTCCTAGCAGGTGAAGGAGGAAAAATTCGATGACGGTATTTTCTGTCAGGGTATGATAAAATCGAAGTGTTTCCGAGACATATAGCACTTGATATGCTTGGAAGAATAAAAATCCTGTCGCGAGTATCGAGGGAATCGCCAGAAACCACATTTTCCCTCTTCCCAATCCCTTAAACAAGAGATAAAGGACCGCATATCCCATCAGCAACAGCATGAAAGCCAGAAAAAACTGCTTTTCAAAGGTGATCGTGGATAAGTCATTTTCTACAATCAGATAGATATGTCGACCAAATTGGAGGAAAAACAGAATTGCAGCAATCGCCACTACTCCCAATAAAGAAAGATGGGACAGGATACGTCTTCGGACAATCGGATACAAAATCACAAGGATCACCAGCGCGATAAAAGCGCCAATACCTGCTATCCATCCATTGAGATGCCAGTAGGCGCCAATGATATTGTAGGAGAAGGACAAACGATAACCATTGGTAATGATCGTACCGACGGGATCCTTCTCAAATATTTGGTTGTAGGGATCATAGGGACGAACTGTCAGAGAGATCGGAGTTGTAGGCGCCTTGGCTTCGGTGATTTTTTGGAGTTGCTCCGCACTGATCAGATCGTGATAGTTGATCTTCTCGATTCTATCACCTGGCTTGATGGGTAGTAAGTCGGTCTTCTTGTATCCAGGAAGTGGGTGGACACGTTCCACGATGATCCCCTTCTCCGTATCTGTACACGTGATCCAATCATTACCTTCGAAGATAGAATCCAGGCCTTCTACTACTTCAAAATCCTGTATTCTTTGAAACTCGGTATAATAAGAATAAAGGAAATAACCAAGCCCTAGATAGAATAAAACCAGGCTTAAATACCAAGGCCAACGCATGTGAGTCATCAATGGTGGGTATCGTTGAGGAATGAATGAAAAATGCTACATGTGATGGATAAAACTACAAAAAAAACTAGGGGACTCAAATCCCATTGGGATGAATCTACCCTAGCCCTTGCTCTTGTAATTCCAGGTTTACCGTCCTGTTATGATACAATGATAGGGCGGATTTTCGACAATCCAACGGATCTAAGTTTCAACGGAAATAGAAGCAACGAGAGCAGTCAAATTACCACCATCAGCCGTACTATTTACCAACATTAAAGTTTCAGAGATCTGTTATACCCCAAGTATCCTGAAGTAAACCCATAAAAAAACTAGGGGACTCAAATCCCGTTTGGGATGAATCTACCCTAGCCCTTGCTCTTGTAATCCAGGATTATCGCCCTTTCGAATACAAGTATATAGGACAGAGGGGTGAATTTATAGTTGATACGTATGAATAGTTATTTCTATTGCATGAACAGTCATTTGGAGTGCATGAATGGTAATATTTATCTATTTTTTAAAAATGTAATTATTTTAAACAATGGCTACCCCCGTATCGAATCATAAAATTTTAACAATCAGTTTTTTAAAATAGAAAATCTCAATTATAGGTTATCAAAAAAACCCATAATTGAGATTTTAAAAGTGTAAGATTTTATTATATAAACACGAATACTATCCAAATATTCGAGCAATATGGCAGCCTGGTATATTTGAAAATAGTATGATAAACGAAAGATTCCTGTAGAAGGATTCTTTTCAGTCTATGGGATCAAATAATGTGCCAATCCCAACTACTTTGAAAAAGGGATGCTTAAATTTTGGATTATTAGGAAAAGCCGAAAAACAGAAACGTATATAGCCTCTTGTAAACGAAGCTTTTGACTCCATTCTCAAGAGGCTATCATTTTCTTAGGTGTAGCCTTTAGACTACAAAACTTTCCTCCTACTGTGTATTTTTTGCACAGCGCGTGAAGCGGCTACTTGATTCCCTGACGGTTGAGCATGTCATGAAATTCTCGGGCATAGGCCAGATGCTGCGCCAGCGTCTCCGAAAATGCGTGATAACCCGAACCATCGGCTTTGGCACAAAAGAACATGTATTTGTGTCGCTCCCCTTTGAGTACCGCATCGATCGAGGCGATAGAGGGTGTACAAATCGGGCCAGGAGGAATCCCTGCTACCTGATAGGTATTGTAAGGACTCTGAACTTCCAAGTGCTTGTTGAGAATCCTGCGAAGGGTAAAGTCCCCCACGGCATATTTCACAGTAGGATCTGCTTCTAGTGGCCAGCCCTTACGCACACGATTGAGGTAGACACCTGCGATGGTCGATTTCTCATCGTTTTTATTCGTCTCCTCCTCCACGATAGAGGCAACCGTCATGATCTCCCTGCGGTTGAGATTCAACTTGCGCCGCTGCGCATCACGGGTCTCATTCCAAAATCGCTTGTACTCTTTAAACATCCGCTCAAAGAAATCCTTGGGCTTGATATGCCAATGCATCTCATAGGTATTGGGAATAAACGCCATCAGCGCCAACTCAGGCGTCAGTCCATTGTGCTTGCGCAAAAACTCCGCATCATTGAGCACCTCTAGCAAGTCCTTGGCTGACATTTCAAATTGCTCCCCCACATAAGCCGCCAAATCCTCCTTGGTACGAAATTTTACAAAGGTAAACGTGATAGGCTCGCGTTTGCCCGAACGTAGCAGCGTGATCAAATCCCGAGTACTCATCCCATTTTCCAATATATAACGTCCAGGATATACATGATTGGGATAATTCATCTGCTCTGCCAACCAATGAAAGCTCTTGGGATCGCGAATCAGCTTTTCTTCCAGCAGCTTATTCCCCACCATTCGGTAGTCATAACCCGTCGGAATGTAGAATTCTACCTGATCGCCTGCTGCCGTTTGGACGTTAGCTCCGAAAAAGGGTTTGTACAATAAGCTGTAGCCAAACCATCCACCGCCTACCAAAATCAGTATGAATATCCATCGATTGCCCAAAATCTTTCCCATAGTAATTGATCGTATGTATGTGTGTTTCTTCTGGCAAAACCTCCTTAAATATACGTAGGCTTCGCTTAGGAGATATCATTTTCTGTTCTTCTCTGCATTTTTTTATCAAAGAGTAGGGTAATATCACCTCCTCGACATTCAATGTTGGAAAGTGGATCAATTAACCGTCGGTAATTTCAGCCAAGTGGTACCTTTATATTACCCAACAGTTATAAGAAAGACGAGGTTCGGGAAAGGAAAGTGACAATGCCCAACTTGCTATTTTCTCTGACTCATCTTATCTGATTTGATCCATGATATCATCCCCCAGGACCATTTTTGATCCACTAAATTGCTAATTCCAGTTTTATGAAGCTTTCAATTGCTTTTATTTTCTCATGGATCCTAATCGGGGGAGCCTTCAACCTACAAGCCCAATCATCTATCGCAGCTTCTGTAGCTACTGCTTTCCATCCCACAACCGCTACATGGAATATCCAACCTGCTGCCATCGAAACGGTCTCTATCGAACAAAATCTTCCCAACACTTTGCCTAATTCTGCTTCAGGAGATGCACCCTCCATTTTTGAAGGAGAAGATGCTGCTGCATGGGAGGCATACGAATCAGAAGTGTACACAAGCGCGCCCACAGAGGAAGACACATTCCTGATGAGCTACCTGTCGATCAGCAACTCCCAAGCACCTGCCCAAAGCGTGAGCAGAGATCTCCCTGAGAAACGCTAAGACCATACTCGAAACTTCCAATCATGGCCCTATCTTCTCATCGTACGATGCGATTGCATAAAGTATTATAGGGACAATATCGGCAGTGAGATTCGTCCTCAGTTTGGGGATAGTCTCCTGTCAACATCTCATGTATCAGCTCCTTGAGTCGTTTCTCGTACTCAACCAATACTTGGTTGGGAATCACCTTCCCTTTCTCTATATACTTGACGCCTTTACTTAATTCGCGGACGGTATAGTAGCCGACCTTGATCGAGGCGTCGGGTTGCTGCCGCTGAAACAACCAGGCATATAAGTAGCCTTGAAATACCTCTTTGTGTTTGTCTGACTCGAAGCATTTGTCGAGCGTCACATGCTCAGGAAGGTCTACATAGCCTGTCTTATAGTCGATGATACGAACGACATTGTCATGGGGGAGAAAATCTACCCTGTCGAGCATCCCGTTGATGCGCACAGGTAGCCCCTCCACATCCAGCGTCGTAAAAAATCGGTTCTCATCTTCTATGCTGATGACCTGAAACGCTTCTCCTTGACGATCCTGAGAAAGTATGCGTCCCACCTGCTGCTCGATGACTTCTCGCAGAAGAAAGTTCATGCCGCGCAGTTCGCTGCCCCACGGCAAGTCATGCGCATCAAAGGCCGCCTTTAATTTATGCCCAATGTTGGCCTTTAGCTCCTTGGTCAGTTCAGGCGTCACAACCTTGTTGAGGTGATCCTGGTAGAGCAGTTCTAGGGTATAGTGTAAAACAGACCCTAAGGTATTTGCTTCTATATTCTCCTCTATCGTCTCAGACTCACGAATCCCTGCGATGTATCGATAGTAAAATTTGAGCTTACATCCCAAATAGGTCGTCATGGCTGTTGCCGAGAGATAGGTAGGCTTTGGGGCTGCCGTAGGATGTACATATCGCTTGAGCAGTTTCTCGTGTATCCCAGGAGATTGGGGAATAGAGATCTCAGGTGTCTCCGAATAAGGAACAGGAATCGTGACTACCGAGTCGTGGATATGGATTTCGGGGGTGTTGCGGAAAAAATGGCGAATCTGTCGGATGAAGCGGCTTACTTCTTTTGAGCCTCCCTGTTCATCTACCACTGTATTATAAATCAAATGTATCTCATCCGTTCGCTGAAGGAGTCGGTAAAAGTGATAGGCGTAAATCGCATCTTTTTCTTCGTAAGTAGGGAGTCCGAATCCTTTGCGCAGGCTGTAGGGTACGAAGCTATTTCCCGAACTCGTATCGGGCAGGTTTCCTTCATTGGCCCCCAAAATAAAGACCTTCTTGAAGTCCAATACCCTTGTCTCCAAAAAACCCATCAACTGATAGCCTGTCAAGGGCTCCCCCTCAAAGGGCACTCGGACTTTTTGCAAAACTTCCCGCACCAGATTTAGAAACCCTCGGAGTGAGAGTTCAGGCTTGTACAAGAGCAGGATTTCTTTGAGTTGGGTAAAATATTTGTGTAGGTGAAAGGCCAGTTCAGACTCCCATTGGTCCTTTCGATCAAAGGCCTCTTGTTGTATTTCGTCAAATACGCCCTCCACATATCGCATCAGCGGCAGTAGATCCTGGATCAAAGTAGGTGGAATGAGCGGAGGATCAAATATGTGGACCAGCAAGGGAGAGAGTTCGTGCTGCTTGAGAAACTTCTGACTGACAAAGACCAGATTCTGCGCTCGAATCTCTTGTTGCAGCTTTTCACTTAGTTCGTGAAAACGTCCCTTGATGTAGGGATTGTTGATCAGTTGGGTCACTTCGCGGTGGGAAAAGACGCGCTGCCCCTGGCTGTCAAAGCGCATATTTTGCAGGAGGCGCAGGGTCGTGAGAATTAGATGGTGGAGGTGGGTTTGCTTAAGAGGAAAACCCATGGTGATATTCAACTCCTCCATGTGGCTTGGCAGGGCGTAGAGCGTCGAAAACAGCATTTGCTCATCGGCCAGTACCAGCGAATGGTCTCTTGGGAGCGTCTGATCCGTTTGGATATCCTGCATCAGATTGCCCAGATATTGGGCTTGACCTACTTGCAGGGGCACACCCGTGATATGAATGTGCTTGTCTTGGGCGCGCATATTGTGGAGGATGAGTCGGCTATCCAGGTCACGCCACTTGTAGTGGTACTCGTCGATGAACTTCCCTGGTTCCTCTCCTGCCAAGTGTCCTTCGTCCCGTAGAGCTGTATCATCTTCGGGGCTTTCGTGTTTGGTAGGAGTGAAATACACATAATCCACATCCCAGTAGACGATGGCTTTCTTCTCCTTCAGCAAAAAATGCATGACGCGCTCCTCGGCGGTCGAGAGGGCGTTGAAGCCGATAAATATGGTCTGCTTGTGTGGCCATGTCAATTTCTCTTCCTCCAATTGCTGGACCAGATAGCGATACGCCATGCCATCGTAGGCTTGATGCTTGGCAGCCAGTTGTGCTTTATAACCTGTGTAGATGTCCAGGAGCATTTGCCAGATGCGGAGAAATTCTTGCTGCACTTCTGTCAGGTCCTCCTTTTTCCCTCTAAGCGTCTCCCAAAAGCGACGAATAGGCACCAAGTTTTCGGGCTCTAGGGTAAAGAAGAGATCAATTTCTTTGAGGTCTTTGATATTGGTGAAGAGTTGCTGGGTATCCACCAAGTACTTGTCGATTTCGTCGAAGTCTTTGACCAGCATCTCGCCCCAGGCATAAAAGCGCTCGAAGGGTTCGTCCCAGTTGGGCTGCTGCTGGCGCATGATGGTTTTGTAGACCTGATACAGTTCAAAAACGAGGGGGAGGGTTTCGGGAAATTGCCAGCCAGAGAGTCCGCGGACCAGATCCTGGATGGAGATGATTTGGGGTGCCCAGAGGGTCTGGCGGTAAGTTTGTGCAATGGCTTCCCGCAAGAAGGCGACCGCACGGCGGGTAGGGACCACTAGACAGAGGTCCGATATCTCAGGCCCAAACTCTGACTTGAGTTGTGCCGCAATTTCTCTTAAAAAGGTCATTGCCTGAAATTACATCTCCGCTGGCAAAGCGGCAAAATTGAAGAGGCTTTTCTGTTGCCTTAATGTCAAGGATAGAATAGTGATCTGTGAGTGTAAACAGAAGCTAGCGACTTCTTAACAAAGAACATAGCGAAAAATCTAACTCTTTATGTATATTCAATTATCGAATTAAATATATAGAGAAAATTCCTCCAATATTGAACTTAATATGAAAACACTCTTTAAAAACCTTATAGGGATAGGCACCTTATGTTGGCTAAGCCCCCTTTTCCTCTTATCTCAGAGCAATCTCCCAGACATCCTTCCTGAACCCACTTCTCCCGCGTTTACCTACTACCAAAATCTAGGGCAGGTCGTAGATACGAGAGGAAATGTAAGGCCAGAAATTAAATACTACATCAAGAGCAGCACACAATCTGTCTACTTAGGAGAAGATACCATTTCTTTTACAGGAATACGGCCCGACACAAGTAATGTGGGTCTAGATACCTTATACAGGCTAGACATGCAGTTCGTTTGTGATCAGATACCCGATCTAGGACAACCTGAATCTGAAGGCGAGTACTGTGGGACCATTGAGCGATACGAAAAAACGCAGGATATACTCAATTATTACCTCGCACACTGTCCAAGTGGTGTGACAAATGTCCGAGGATACCAGCGAATCGTCTACAAAGATGCTTTCCCAAAGATTGATGTACACTTTTACAGCAATGAAGCGGCGCCTAAGCTATACTTTGTTGTCCACCCAGAAGGAGATCCGTCCGATATCTTGTTACAATTTGCAGGGCAGGATAGCATCATTCCTCAATTCAATGGGGCCTTGGATTTGTTTATCGAAGGCAAGGCTACGAGCTTTCCCCAAGCCATCGCTTACACCTTGGACAATAGCAATCAGGTGGGGGCTACCAGTTGGCTTCCCACATGGCAGCACATAGGGGACGGGAAAGTGAGCTTTCATACAGAGCCTTATAATACCAACCATACACTTGTCATCCGTGTGGCAGTAGCGACCCTCCCTACCCTCCCCCAAGCTACAGGAAATCTAGACTGGAGTACCTATGTAGGTACAGGGGCAGGGGCACAAGAGGTCTACCAAGATGTCTATGTAGACGATGATGATGACGTATTTGCCATCATGGATACAAGAGCCATGGCCTACCCCAACTTCCCAGGTGGAGAAATCGACATCAACCAAGGAAACTTTGATATGATGATTACCCACTTTAATACGGATGCACAAATGGAGTGGAATACCTTCTATGGAGGAGGAGGTACAGAGAGTGGATCTGCGATAACAGGTTCTGTAAATGGAAAAATTTATCTCTGTGGTCTCACCACAAGTGGAAATCTCCCTACGCTTCTCAGCAGCCCTCAGAGCTACACACAGACAGCCTTTGGTGGGAATGTCTTTGATGGATTTGTGGCTTCTTTTACAAAAACTGATGGTTTCGTGGAGTGGTCCACCTACTTTGGGGGAGGGGGACAAGATCAAGCCAAGGCGATTGCCCTCTCAGATAATCCTTTTGACCCTAAGCTTGTCATCGCAGGTACGACCACCCTGTCTCCCTCGGGAATCTCGACCCCTTGTACAGCTGATACCAATGGCACATTTCCCCTTTGCCAAGATCCTACCAACCTCTCTTATTTTCAGTCCACGACAAGCGTCTCATGAGATGCTCATTTCTCCTAACCCTGTCAAAGATATGTTGACCATTGAGTGGGGAAATCATGCCATAAGTCAAATTCGTATTTTGGATCTTCAAGGTCGCCTTATATGGGAGAGCCAGCCTTCGTCTCTATCGCTACACAAGCTCCAACTATCGACCCGATCTTGGAAAGCAGGTGTGTATGGGGTGCAGGTCTTGGGACAGCAAGGTGCTTCTACCCATCAATTGATCGTACTACCTGACTAAATCTCATGTAGCTCTTCTTCTTATACCCATACATTCTCAACTTATGCGTCACCTCATCTTCCTCTTGGCTTTACCTTTCTGGTTTCTCTCCTCCAAGCAAGCCTTGGGTCAGACCACCCTGTGGGATACCCTCCCTTTTAAGCTGAACTCACAACCTCGTACCTTCCTAGAAGATAAGCAAACAGACAAACTGTGGATTGCAGGTAACTTTTTCATTATCGACGGCGCACGCGAACACGGGGTCATGATCTATGATGGACAGAACTATGAGCTGCCTTTCCAAGGGCAAAAGTTTATACAAACACCTGTCTCGAGCTTCATGTATCACGGTGAGGTTTACATTGGAGGTTTTTCGGGTCTTGTCAAAGTCGTAGATACGCAGTTGGTATGGATAGATACAACAGCCATAGTCTATGGCGCGACTTATGATCAAGCCAGAGATCGAATGCTCATCTATGGACAGTTTAGCCAATTTGGGGGGGTG
>JBCBPW010000035.1:35262-64212 GCA_039820545.1 Bacteroidota bacterium
CAGTTTAGCCAATTTGGGGGGGTGTCTACAGCAGGTGTAGCTGTGTGGGATGGACAGGCTGTCTCGGGGTTTTATGGAATCGATTCCCTCATAGATGGAGGAGATCAGATCTTTGATGTTGAGATCTACAAGGATCAGTTTTATGTCGGAGGGAATATCAATCGCAACACCTTATTACAAGAGTTCATGCGATGGGATGGAAGCAAATGGACAGATGTAGGTGGAGGTATTCCTACAGCAAGCTTTGGAGCCGTCGCAGATCTACAAATCTATCAAGAAGACCTCTATGTAGCAGGAAACTTTGCCACTTCTACAGGGGCACCAGGAGATGCCATTGCGAAGTGGGATGGGAACCAGTGGCATGAAGTAGGGGGAGGGATAGGGCCAGGAATAGACGGAGGCGCACTCGTCAGGGAAATGTTGATCTATAAAGACCAATTATGGGTACTCGGAGTATTTGATCTCGTGGGAGGATTGCCCATCAGTAAGATCGCGCGATGGGACGGAGAAAGCTGGTGTGGCATAGGGACAAACATCGAAGGGGGACTATCCACGATGGGTCTCTATAGAGACACCCTATACATAGGAGGGAAAATATGGTCTATGGACGGAGACAGCAGCTTCTCTGATGTCGCACAGCTCCTCGATCCTACCTATGCCGATACCTGTACGGAGGCGCAGACTACCGTATCCATACGAGAAAAGCCCTCTCAGGATATACGCATCTATCCCACGCCCGCGCAGGGTATCTTGAAAATCCAATGGGGAGACCATCAGATAAAGCAAATGAACATTATAGATTTTCAGGGTCGATCCATATGGAGCAAAAAGCTCCATCCTTTGGCACCCCATCAACTCACATTAACGACTCATACATGGCAAGAAGGAGTATACATCCTTCAGGTTATGACAGAGGAAGGATCTTTTACACAAAAATTCATGGTCACTGTCGATTGACTTTCAAGCTTATATTCTTAATCTATCCCCTATGCGATACCTTTTTACCTTATGCTCTCTCTGTCTGCTGATACAAAGTGTCCCAGCCCAGACCACCCTTTGGGATACGCTCCCTTTTAAGCTGAACTCACAACCTCGTACCTTCCTAGAAGATAAGCAAACAGACAAGCTATGGATTGCAGGTAACTTTTTCATCATCGATGGCGCACGCGAACACGGGGTCATGATCTATGATGGACAGAACTATGAGCTGCCTTTCCAAGGACAAAAGTTTCTGAATACACCTTTGGCTAGCTTCAAGTACAAGGGGAATATTTACATAGGGGGAGGACGAGGCCTTGTCCAAATAGTAGATACACAACTCATCTGGATAGATACAACAGCTATAGTCTATGGCGCGACTTATGATCAAGCCAGAGATCGAATGCTCATCTATGGACAGTTTAGCCAATTTGGGGGGGTGTCTACAGCAGGTGTAGCTGTGTGGGATGGACAGGCTGTCTCGGGGTTTTATGGGATCGACTCCCTCATAGATGGAGGAGATCAGATCTTTGATGTTGAGATCTATCAAGATCAGTTTTATGTCGGAGGAAATATCAATCGCAACACCCTCTTACAAGAGTTTATGCGATGGGATGGAAGCAAATGGACAGATGTAGGCGGAGGCATTCCCACAGCAAGCTTTGGGGCCGTCGCAGATCTACAAATCTATCAAGGAGACCTCTATGTAGCAGGAAACTTTGCCACTTCTACAGGGGCGCCAGGAGACGCCATTGCCAGATGGGATGGGAATCAGTGGCATGAAGTAGGGGGAGGGATAGGGCCAGGAATAGACGGAGGCGCACTCGTCAGAGAAATGATGATCTATAAAGACGAGCTTTGGGTAATTGGGGTATTCGATCTCGTGGGAGGATTGCCCATCAGTCAGATCGCGCGATGGGACGGAGAAAGCTGGTGTGGCATAGGGACAAATATCGAAGGGGGACTATCCACGATGGGAATCTATAGAGACACCCTATACATAGGGGGAAAAATATGGTCTATGGACGGAGACAGCAGCTTCTCTGATGTCGCACAGCTCCTCGATCCTACCTATGCCGATACCTGTACGGAGGCACAGACTACCGTATCCATCATAGAAAAACCCTCTCAGGATATACGCATCTATCCCACGCCAGGATCAGATCAGTTATCTTTTGCTTATCCAAAAGAACTACGTATACAGAAAATAGAAGTCATGGATGCAAAAGGCCAAAATATGGTCTCTCAGCCTATGCTATCAACCATTTATACAGCTTCTTGGCCACGAGGGATCTACCTCGTAAAAATCTATTTCAACAATCATAGAACATGGACAGACAAATGGATCAAGTATTAAGGGAGATCTCATCTACTATCCGCTACACGAATCCCCATTTTTCCTTTTATTGAAGCATCCGCTAATGATCCTTATGATGCTAAAGACGCTTGCTCCATTCACTTTTCTATTTCTTCTTTCATTCTCCTACGCCCAAAATAACTTCTCCTACATAGGTCGAGTCCTGGAAGGAGGCAGCCAGCGACCTCTCCAAGGGGTCATCGCTTCTATCGAAGCCCTAGGGATCACAGATACCACAGACGCCGAAGGGATATTTAGATTCGACAGACTGGCAAAAGGAAGACAAGAAATCCGTTTGGAACTCAAAGGCTATCGCGTCCTGACTCAAGGAATCACCATTGATGGGAGAAGTCGATACCTCCACAATTTTTTCCTCGAAATACTGAGATTCTCTTTGCCAGAACCTGTCTCGATCGCGTCCTCTCGCAACCTTGACCTTCGATCACCTACAATAGATGTCTATACTAATGATCAACATATATTTGAACGCGCCCCACGATCCAGCGCAGAATCCCTGATGGGGACACATGGAGTCTTTGTAGCCAAAGCCGATCATGGAGGCGGGACTCCCATAGTACGTGGCCTGACAGGAAATCGAACGCTCCTGATGGTCGACGGCATCCGGATGAATCATTCCATCTACGCATCTGGTCTCATCCCTTTTTCCAACACCATAGATCCTTTTTCCATAGACAAAATCGAAGTGAGCAGAGGGTCAGGTTCTGTTGCCTATGGGTCTGATGCTTTGGGAGGCGTCATTCATTTTCACACAGAGGATCCTGAGTTTTCAGCAGAAAAACTTCAGCTCTCTACGCGCGCAGCTGTGAAGTATGGAGGGGCATACTGGGAAGAAGAAAGATACGATCAGGAGCGAACAGCCCGCGCAACATTTCAGATGTCTACGCCCCGCGTGGCAACAATTTTGGGTGTCTCTTTCAAAAATTTTGGCGAATTGATAGCTGGGGAAGGACTTGGTCCACAAGCTCCTTCAGCTTATCAAGAGCAGGATATTGACTTCAAAACGAAGTTCAAACTCAACAAACATCAAGTTACGTTTGCTTGGCAGCAAGTGGTCCAGGATAGCGTCGGAAGCTACGAACAAGTCAGCCAGCTTCAGCAATTCGATATCTTCCAAGCAGATCCTCGGATTCGTTTGCTGACGTATGTGCGTTACCGCTTTCAAGCAGATAGACCTTGGCTTCAATCCTTGACGGTTACACCTGCCTTTCAGAGGTCAACCGAGGAAAGGGATCAGATGCAGCGCGGCGTAAATATCATGCTCCATGAGCGAGAGGAGGTACAAACGCAATCGCTCACACTGGAAGCCACTGCCCATCCTCATGAAAAATGGAACATCCGAAATGGGGCAGAAATCTACTATGATGTGGTATTTAGCGAGGCAGATGAAGTGAAGGCGAATGGCGACAGCACCTTGCTGCCAGGACGCTATCCCGATGGCGCGACGATGTGGAATCTGGGTCTATTCTCCTTGCATCAATATACAGCAGGCAAGTGGCAATTTCATGGAGGGCTGAGGTACAACCGTGTGCGCATCGAGGCCTTTGACCCACTCTTTGGCACGCTCTCTCTCCCAGCAGATGCCTGGGTCGGAAACCTCCGTTCCAGCCTTGAGCTTTCGTCTGATCAGTTTCTTTCGCTCTCTGTACATACAGGCTTTCGTACGCCCAATATTGCCGATTGGACCCGCATAAGCCCTTCTGACTTAGGGATAGCAATCCCCAACGAGCAACTCAGGCCTGAGCGGAGCACAACAGCCGAGTTGGGCTATCACGTGCAGAAAGAAAAGCTAAAGGTCAGCTTGAGCGCCTATTATACGGAGCTTGTGGATCTGATGGATCGTGTACCTACGACCTTTCAGGGAAGTGATAGCCTCATGGGGCAGCCTGTCTTTACACAGTCCAATGTAGGCCAAGCATTGGTTGCAGGAATCGAAGCACAGGTGCAAGCCATCCTGAGTCCTCAACTCTCCCTTCACACGCAATGGACTTATACATATGGGCAAACCGTAGAAGATCAGCCGCAGCCCTTGCGCAGGGTTCCTCCTCTTTTTGGGAAGGTGAACCTGAGGTATCAGCTTCAGGCATTTTATTTTGTAGGCGAGGTGATGGCAGCGGGTGCGCAAACGCGACTTTCGGAAACAGACATTCGTGACCCACGCATATCAGACGGAGGCACTCCAGCTTGGACCATTCTCAATGCTTATCTAGGTTACGAATTCGAGCCTTTTACACTGGCACTCCGTGCCGAAAACATCACCAATCAAGCCTATCGCTATCACGGATCAAGCGTGGATGGATACGGTCGTAGTGTCTGGTTGACGGTTCAATTTGACCTGTAGCCCCACGCTAAGGCGTGGGTAAAACTTACGACAAAACTTAAGCTAAGGCTTGGGCAAGAACATCATCCGGCCAATACCTCCCAAACTTTCGCCCGAATCGCAGGTACTACTTCAGATTCAAACCAGGGATTTTTTCGCTGCCACATGATGTTGCGAGGAGAGGGATGAACGAGGGGAATGAAACCTTTCTCGACATAGCTATGCCAATATTTGACTGTCTCTGCGAGGGTTTTCTTGCGGGTTTTTCCGAGGTGGTATTTGATGGCGTATTGGCCGATGGTAAGGGTGAGCTGGATCTGTGGGAGTTGAGATAATAACTTTTCTTGCCAAAGTTCGGCACACTCAGGACGTGGCGGCAGGTCTCCTCTTTCCCCTTTACCTGGATAGCAAAAACCCATCGGAATGATTGCAATCTGACTGTCATCATAGAAGGTATCCTTATCCATATCTAGCCAGCTACGTAGCCGTTCCCCGCTTGGATCATTCCATGGAACACCTGTAGCGTGTACGCGAGCCCCAGGCGCCTGCCCTGCGATGATGATGCGCGCTGAGGCCTGAGCGGCTAATACAGGTCGTGGGCCTAGCGGTAAATGCGCTTCACAATATCTACACGCACGAATTTCTTTTAAAAGAGAAGGTAAATCAGCGGTCATTTTTCATTTTTCATTTTTCATTTTTCATTTTTCATTTTTCATTTTTCAAGGTGTACCTGACGCACCAGTATAAGTTTCATGAAGAATGTTCCATGAAATATGATTTTGATTTCTGAACAATAATCTATGAGAAATGAACACTGTCTAGGGTATATCTGATCTACGCTTGGGCCAGTAGCTGTCGCCTTCATCTTCGCGTAAGAACATATCTTTCATCCTTCCTGTGATACGCACGGCGACTCCTTTCTCTAGATCTTTCACGACAAAAGTGACTTCCCCATCCATGATTTGCTCCTGATTCACCCTTCTCACGATCTTATGACCGAGGGTAATACTCTTTTCGCCGATGCGGGTAATACGCGTCGTGATGTCTAGCAAGTCGCCCAAATTAGCGGGGGCGCTGTAGTTGAGGTTGACGTTTACCAATACAAACGCCAAACCCAGATCCATAAACATACCTGATTCAAAGAACCCCTCGAAGTGGTTCCACCTAGCTTCCTCCAGAAATTCCAAAAACTTGGCATTACTTACTTGGCCGTAAAGATCTAGCGTCCAGCTGCGGACCGTAATTTCAGTGTAGGATACCCTTGTGGTCAGGTCTGACATTATTCAGCATGGTTTAGTGGTGAAAAGCAACATTTGCTGCTCTTATGATGTGTCTCGGAAGGTAAAAACCAGGGATATATTGACACAATCGCACCCATAAGGGTGCGATAACATATTCAAATAAATGAATTTCTTTGTAAAGTGGAAAAGATTCTTGCCGCTTACTCGTTATTCAAGCGCTTGATGCGGTCGCGAATTCTTGCTGCCTCCTCATAATCCTCTGAGCTCAAAGCCTCATCCAGCTTTTTCTTCAGTTGGTTCAATGTGGCCTTGTCCGTTCCAGTTCCCAGAGAAGCTGGCTTAGGATCTTCTTCTTCTAGGGGGTCGCTACGCTCAATTTCAGCCAGAGAAAAATCAGCGTCTGTTTGATCATAATCATCTCCCGTTTCTCCCTCATCGTCTTCGATTACAATCCCTGCTTCTGCCAACACACTTTCATAGCTGTAGATCGGTGCTTTGAAACGCACCCCCAAAGCCACAGCGTCACTAGGGCGACTGTCTATCTCGTGGATTTCACCATCCACTTCGAGAATTAAGCGCGCATAGAAAATCCCCTCATTGAGGTCATTGATGATGACTTCTAAAAGATTAATCTGAAAATGGCGGGCCAAATTGTAGATCAGATCGTGGGTCATCGGGCGATTGGTCTTGATGTTCTCAAGCTCCAGTGCGATTGCCTGCGCCTCTGCACCACCGATGATGATAGGCAATCTTCTTTTCCCTTCAATCTCTCGCAGGACAAGCGCATAGTGGCCGATCTGCGAATGGCTGGAAGACAGCCCAATTATATCTAAACGAATCTTCTGCTGTTGCACCTCTAAGGTATTTATCTGCTACTCAAGCCCAGAAATCAAGTGAATACATCTAATCAAAAATCAAGCCTCATTGTTTGCAACATATGCTGAAAATGAGTGGATTCAGACGAGATTCATTCTCCTTTTTTTATTTCCTCTAATGATACCATTCAAAAATAACAGAAAATCGCAGATTACACAAAGACGTGTGCAAAATGCGATTTTCCTGATGGTTTATCTTATGTGCTTAGGCTGCTGCCTTCGCTTTTTTGATCTCTTCTAGCAACTGAGGTACGACATCAAAAAGGTCTCCTACGATCCCGAAGTCCGCAATTTTGAAAAAGGGTGCTTCAGGATCTTTGTTGATCACAATGATATTTTTAGAAGAGCTCACACCAGCCAAGTGCTGAATCGCACCTGAGATACCGATGGCGATGTAAAGATTAGGTGCAATCTGAATCCCCGTCTGTCCTACGTGCTCATGGTGAGGTCTCCATCCCATATCTGCTACGGGCTTGGAAGATGCTGTCGCTGCACCGAGTAGCCCTGCCAACTCTTCTACCATTCCCCAGTTTTCAGGACCCTTCATGCCACGACCTGCTGATACGACTGTCTCTGCTTCTGTGAGAGAAATTCCAGAAGAGGCCTTGATAATTTCTTTGGCTACGACCCCCAAGTCATGGTTTGCCGCCACATCAAAAGCCACAACTTCTGCAGATGAAGGATGCGCTTCGACCTTGTATGCATTGGTCTTGACTGTCACGACGATGCGCTCCTTGGGTGCTTTCACGTCTTGCACGCCTTTGCCAGAGTAGGCCATGCGCTTACCTGAAAAGTGATCCTCAGGATTGGGCAGTGTCACCATCCCTGAAAGCGGGGAAGCATCCAGCTTTACAGCTACACGAGGGGAGATCGCGCGGCCATTGTAGGTCTGTGCCATCACAACAGCTTTTGCATCTACTTCCTGTGCTACTTTAGATACAGCCTGTGCAAAGGCTGCATTGATAAACGTGGATCCAGAAACATTGAATACCTTCGAAACGCCGTAGGTACCTAGCTTCTGAAGCTCATCGTCACTCACCTCGCCCACAGATACGGCAAATAATTCAGTTCCTAGAGATTGTGCCAAATCATAGGCATAAGTAGCTGCTTCTAATACAGCCTTTTTAAACACACCTTGGCTATTTTCAGCAAATAAGAGGACTGACATATGTTTATTATATTTTTATGCGTGTGAAATCTAGATGTAAAGAAAAATGACATCGTACACATAGAACAAAGCCTATGCGTTCTTGTTTAAACTAGCCCTTTTTCGACTAGCGCATTTACTAAGGCAGACGTTTGATCTGGCTCAAAGTATTGGCACTCTCCTTTGGCAGGAGGATAAGAAAGATGCGTAGTCTCTACATAAGCAGGTGCCTCTGTAGGTTCTAGAGTAGACATAGGCTTCTTACGTGCGGCCATGATGCCACGCATATTGGGGATACGCCACTCAGCGATACCTTTCTGGCAAGAAATCACCACAGGGAAAGTCACATCCATGACTTCGTTTCCTCCATCGATCTCACGCTTTACTTCTGCAGTGGTATCTCCTGTAAGATCCATTGCGGTAGCAAATGAGACAAAGCCCATATTGAGATGCTCAGCGATCATGCCAGGAACCATTGAACCATTGAAGTCGATAGACTCCTTACCTGTGAAGATGATGTCAAATTCTTTCTCGCGGGCGTAGTTGGCAATCTGCGTAGCGACGAAGGCAGAATCCGTAGGATGGGCATTGATACGTACTGCGTCATCCGCTCCAATCGCCAAAGCCTTGCGAAGTGTAGGTTCAACCTCCGATCCTCCTACTGAAAGCGCAGTGATACTGACTTGTTTTCCCTCTTCACGAAAACCAATAGCGCGCGAGAGGCCGTATTCACAATAAGGGTTGATCACAAAAGTGACGCCCGTCTTATTCAATTCTGATCCATCAGCTTCAAACTGAATCTTTGTCGTTGTGTCGGGGACGTGGCTTATGCAAACGAGTATTTTCATCCGATTTCGATTTATTTATCTTATACACGCAAGTTAAAAAATAGTATGCATACATAACAAATAATATGGCAGATCGACTTATACAATTGTTGAAATTCCTGGATGAAGCCCCAGAGGACTCGTTTAACCTGTATTCAGTAGCTTATGAATATCTCAATCGGGGAGAAATAGATAAAGCCATGGAGTACTTTTTGACCCTGCGAAAGCTTCATCCAGATTATGTAGGGTTGTATTATCATTTGGGCAAAACTTATGAGCGGCAAGAAAAATATCCCGAAGCACAAAAAGCTTATGAGGAAGGGCTCATTGTGTCTAGAAAACTGAAGGATCGACATGCGGAGGGAGAATTACTGAGAGCACAGACCCAACTGAGGGATGAATTGGAAGATTGGTAGGCAATTTTTCATTTTTCATTTTTCATTTTTCATTTTTCAGGAAGCAGTAAAACGATCACAGCCCTGCAAACGAGATGTGCTAGGGCTGTGATCTTTGGTTTTTCGTGGGGCTTCTAGGGCCTTACTTTATCGTGTATTTTGTCAGCAGACTTACGCCGATTGACAGTGGTCTCTCTCATTCCCCCTTTGACCTTCTTCAGCGTCTCAGGTTTGAGAGCCGTAAACTTTGAATGCTTTTTCATAAAGATAAGTTGTCGATGATGAAAAGGTGAGCATATGGTCTAAGAAGAAATGTATTGCGTAATGGCGTTCATCGCCTTATCTGCCATTTTGGCTTTGTTTGTAGTAGTTTTCGTGCCTCCTTTTACCTGCTTGAGGGCTTTCTTGCTCAAAGGCTGAAATTTGGATGAATTTTTCATTTGGAATTGTGGTTAATGTTTGAGAATAAGATACAGAATTCCTTCCAATTTTCTCTTCATTTATCCTCAGTAGAAGAAGCCTTTCTCAAGCATATAGAATCCCTGTATTTTGCTTATCTTTGCGGCTGTATATAGAATCGTTTAAATGTAATTGGACCAGATATAGGAAGAATACTATACGGGAAAAAGATACAAGATCCATTCATCGCTCCCCACTTCCCATATCTCCTGATCACAAAAAACTATGACCACGCGAACAGTAGTATTACATAATGAAGGGGTTCCCAATCCAAATGCCATGAAAATCGTCCTCGAAAATGGCGTCATGACAGATGAACCCTACGAATTTACTTCCTGGACAGAGGCCGAAGATGCGCCCCTGGCACGCAAGCTCCTCATGCTCCGCTATGTGGACCGTGTCATGCTCAATGTCAACTATGTGACGATCGTCAAAAAGGCCAATACGCCACACTGGGATGAATTACTCCCTGAGTTGCGACGCATGGTACGCACACACCTAGAAGAAAATGAACCCATTATCTACGTCGGTGCAGAAAAACTGAAGCACCAAAAAACAGATGACATGGTCGTCAAAATGGTGAATCAACTTCTAGACAAGAAGATTCGCCCTGCCGCACAAGTAGATGGAGGCGACATTGTCTTCGAATCCTACGAAAATGGCGTTCTCAACCTCTCCATGCACGGTGCTTGTAGCGGCTGCCCCTACGCCATCAATACATTGAAACAAGGAGTAGAACCCTTGTTATCTCAGATGGTCCCCGAAATCAAGTCGGTTGTAGCCAAGGACAATAATGTACCTATGTAAGGTGAAGGTATACCCAAATGGGAATTTGCTCATTACGAGTATCTTCAGTCTCATATCTTGAGCGTAGCGAAATCCCTTCTGGGATCGCCTATTACTTCTAATGGTCTACTTAAATGGAACAAATTCACTATCAGGATAAAGGTCACATCTCCTATAAAGCAGCCTGGGATTACCAAGAATCCCTCCTCAAAGAGAATGTAGACCTCAAGCTCGCCGCAGGACGGGGAGCTGATCCCCTGCAAATACCGACCGTACACCACTTGCTGTTTTGCGAGCATAATCCCGTCTATACGCTGGGCAAGAGCGGGGAAGAAAGCAATGTCTTGATCGATGAGGCTACGCGTGCAGCGAAAGGCATTGAATACTTCAAAATCAACCGTGGAGGAGATATCACTTACCACGGACCTGGCCAGATCACGGGTTATCCCATTCTAGATTTGGAGAAATTTCGTCGTGACATCGGATGGTATCTCCGCACGATGGAGCAAGTCATGATCGATTACATCGCGGAGTATGGACTTAAGGGAGATCGCATCGATGGAGCGACAGGCGTGTGGGTGGATACAGATACGGACAACCCACGCAAGATCTGCGCGATGGGTGTACGATGCAGCCGCTGGATCACCATGCATGGCTTTGCTTTCAATGTAAATACGGACCTCAATTACTTCAATTACATCGTACCCTGCGGGATTGAAGATAAGGGCGTGACTTCTCTGCAAGCTGAGCTAGGAAGAGAAATCCCGATGGAAGAAGCAAAAGAGGGGATCAAAAGACACTTTGCTCGGCTATTTGAGGCAGAGATCGTAGGAGAGCGAGAGAATGTATAAGAGATATAGAAAGTAGTCCTTACAGGATGAGCTCCTTTAAAACAAAAAGTATCGATCGTCGATTTAGAAGTGCATGAATCGAAATATGCGCCGTATTCTTGTTGGGGGAATCATTTGTGGAGTGATAGGTATGATTACATACTTTGGCGTTACCTTCATTGCTCCCTACAGCTTGATCGTCCCTCTCCGTGTAGACCCCAAAGAGAAAACATCGATATATCATCCTTCCCAGCTTTCTCTCCCCTACGACACCCTCAATATTCACGTAGACGATTCCACCCGTCTTTCGGGATATTGGATTCAGGCAGGAGACAGTCCACGTGCCACCATCATTTGCTTACATGGCATCAGTGCTGTGAAGGAGGTCAATCTCAATCTTGCCGCATGGCTTCATAAACAGCAGATCGCTTCTGTATTGCTGGACCTACGTGCGCATGGTACCAGTGGAGGTACATTTAATACCTACGGTTTTAGGGAAAAGCATGACCTTGCGGCTGTCATTCAGTATATCAAACATCAACAGCCAGATGTCGCTATCGGCATTTGGGGAACTTCTCTAGGAGGCGCCATTGCGCTCCAGACATTGGCCATAGAGCCTGATCTCGATTTTGGTGTCATCAACAGCACCTTTTCTCACCTTCCTCAGATCATTTCGGATTATCAAAAGGGATATTTCGGTGGTGTACGGATACCTGCCCTGACACGATATGCGATGGAGGAAGCAGGTAAAATCGCCGATTTCGATCTCTACAGCGTGCATCCTGTGGAGGCTGCTAGGCAAATCTCACAGCCTGTCATGATGATTCATGGGACAGCCGATGACAACATTGACATCCGATATGGAAGGGAGAACTTTGAGCAATTAGGATCGGAGGATAAAGTATTTGTTCCAGTAGCAGGAGCCAATCACTACAATGTGCCTCGAGTAGGCGGAGATAGCCTGAGAGCTGTATATAAGGCATTTTTGGATCGGATATTGGAATAAGTAAGAGGTCAGACATCAGACCTTAAAGTATTAGTAATCAATATATAAATTTATTCCACATAACCTTTGCTCCTTTAGCCACCTACTTAAATCATGACGATTTCACCACCTGAATCAACTCTTCTACAATGCCTGCATCTTGCGGATGCGCAGAAGTAGCAATCAAACCTACCAAATCTCCATTTCCTCCGTAGATGTAATGCGACATGTGGGGATCAGCCCCCGCGTCTAATAATACTTGTGTCATTTCCACAAAACGAGGGCCTACATACTGCCGCCACATTTCTACACCATTAGTTCCTACATAATGAATCAAACCCGCCTGATGCCAGAAGGGAGAATGTAGAGATAATAAAGAAGGATCTTCCGCTAGGAGTTGTTGTAGCTTTTCTTTTTCCCCGTCCAAAAAAGCGTCCACGGCCGCTTCAAAGCTCCAATCAAATGTTCCTTGCCCTTGTTGCTCTACTTCCGTCCAGCTTTCATATCCATATTCCTTGGCGATGACCCATTGGCAATCTGCCAGCGTGATTTTTCCCAGTCGCTGCATAACTTCCTCATCTGTATGGTCTTGTAGTGCAGGCAAAAAGCTCCTCAACTCAAATACTACTCGAGGATTTTCTTCTTGTACGGCTTCCAATAGCCGATGACTCATCGCAGAAAGCAAGGCATAAACAGTTGGGTATTGCTTGCGCTGAGACAGAATTTCTTGGTAGAGGGAGCGCAGAATCTCCGTATGATTGTGGGGATCAAAAGACATAGGAAAGGCTTTCTCTCCTGTACGGGGAAATGTACTGATGTGTTGTTAGGGTGGGTTGAACACGCTGTGGCGGTGGTCCTACTCGTCGTCGCGGTAGCGCTCGCGGAGCTGGACGGGGTCGCCTTCTTTGGAGCCGCGGATGCGGTTGTTGAGCACCTCCACCCCGAAGGCGAAAGCCATCGCAAAGTAAATGTATCCTTTGTCGACATGCTGCTCGAAGCCCTCTGCAATCAGCATGAAACCGATCAACAGTAAGAAGGACAATGCCAGCATCTTCATGGTAGGACGCTCATTGATGAAACGGCTGATCGGACCTGCGGCTGCTAGCATGATGACCAATGAGATGACCACCGCAGCAATCATGATAGAAACATCACGCGAAAGCCCTACAGCCGTCAAGATAGAGTCGAAGGAAAAGACAATGTCTAATACAATGATCTGGGCGATGACTGACCAGAAATTATTTCCCTGAATATTATTCTCACTAGAAGAATCCTCTCCTTCCAACTTATGATGCATCTCAAGAATCGTCTTGACCATCAAAAATGCACCTCCAGCAATTAAAATCAGATCACGCCAACTCAGATCCATCGTCTCATACAAATGCCCTTCCAGAGGGATTCCCACCAAGTCTGCTGCATTGAATACAGGCGCTTTCAGGCTGACAATCCAATTGATAGAGAGTAGCAAGGCAATACGAAAACCCAAAGCGAGCATAAGCCCCAGATTACGTGCTCTTGCTTGCTGATCTTCAGGGAGTTTACCCGCTACAATAGAGATAAATACGATGTTGTCAATCCCCAAAATGATCTCCATCAATGTAAGTGTCAGGAGACTGATCAAACCTGAAGTGGTCAGAAATACACTAAAATCTATCATATCACTGGAAGCTGAATGGCCTGCATGAAACGCCTAGCCAAATCTTACACAAATAAGAAAAACTTATGTCAATGCGCAATTTCTGAGTATCACACCCAAAGGATCTAGCGGCTATCTTGCGATTTTCTTCTCCACAAGTCATTTCTTCCTGTAGTTTAAAATAAATATATAATGTACTAATAATCAATTAATTACCATCCTGCCATCTATCTTCTTTCTCTTGATATTTTTCATATATATTCAAATGCTTGTGGAAGAAAAATAGGGTATTCGATATTTTATGGAGAGAGCCAGTATACCCTGCACACCTGAATAACCATTTGTATCCACTCGTAAGTCAATCCTATGCGATACCTCATTTTCCTCTCCCTGTGTATCACTTGTCTATTGATTATTAGCTTAGTAGGTTTTGATACACCCGATCATACACGATTTTCTTCTCCCTATCAGGCCTGTCAGAAATATATGACAGGAGACACCTATCTCTCCACGCAGATCCTAGATTACCAGTTGCAACGACAAGAAGCCCAAATCCAGGTTTCCTGGGATGGTTCCTTTAGAGATGACATCAACTGGGATGCTGCATGGATCTTTTTCAAGGGGAAGGACGTCCAGGGTCACTGGCATCACCTCAATATACAAGCTGTCGCCACAGACGATGAGGCAAGCCTGGATATTCCCGATGACCGGGTGGGGTTCTTTGCCTACAACAGAGAAAGAGGAGAGGGCGTCAATGACTGGCGTATGAAAGTGAAGCTCGTTCCGCAAGAAGGGATACAAGAAGTGCGTGTATACGGACTGGAAATGGTTTATGTACCGACAGGACCTTTTTGGCTAGGAACGAATGCGACATTCTCAGAGCGGGACAGAGTCATCACCGAAGGGTCAGGAGGTGCTCCGCTCAATGCCTTTTTTACATACAGCGAAACAGCTCAAGACAATCATGCAGGTCCCTACAAAGTTCAAAGTGAGACGCCCATTACCATTGGAGAACGTCAAGGTAATCTCATCTATCGCGACGCCATCATCAGAGGAACCAATACTTACTCAGGCGATAAAACAGGTACACTGGCAGCAGATTTCCCAAAGGGATACAGGGGCTTTTATGCGATGAAGTATGAACTGACAGAGCAGAATTATTGCGACTTCCTCAATACACTCACACCCAAGCAGCAAGCGCATCACGAAACTCAAAAAACGATTGAGTATAAACGATCGACACGGGATTTCCGTCATCAAATCTATGTGGCGAACGGTATGTATCAAACGCACCGACCACTACGTGCCTGCAACTTTATCTCGTGGAGAGATGGACTGGCTTATGCAGACTGGGCAGGCATACGGCATATGACCGAGTTGGAGTTTGAAAAGGCGGCCAGAGGTCCCGAAGAGGTGGTATTTAGAGAGTTTGTCTGGGGTGTCAATGATCACCAAAATCAAAACTTCTTCCAAGTCAGCCAAAAGCTATTCGACTACCAAGGAGAAAAAGTAACTACTGAAAATGGTGCTGAGTTGACCAATGGCAATGTCAATGTGGATATTCTCCACTACAAAGATGCGGATGATGTCTGTGAGCCTTCTGGGCGGTTTTATGATCCTGGCTATCGCTCTTGCCGCACCTTTCATGGAGGGGATGGCTTGATGGGACCGCTAAGGGTAGGCATTTTTGGGGCCAATAGTCAGGGGGATCGTATCAAGGCAGGTGCTTCTTATTATGGATTGATGGAGTTGGGAGGAAACTTGCAGGAACCTGTCGTCACGGTAGGCCACCCACATGGTCGAAAATTTAGTGGGAGTCACGGAGATGGTACGCTCGATGAAGAGGGGCAGGCGACCAATCCCGATTGGATGGCCGAAGATGGCCAATATGTCTTTGGCTACCGAGGTGGATGCTGGCGTTTTCACAATAACCATGCGCGGACCGCTGATCGCTTCATGGGGCTTCGCACCAAGTTTGACCGACGCTGGGCGCACGTAGGATTTAGAGGGGTGCGGTCACGCTAGATACGCTCGCTTGGGATGGATTATGGGAACAGGCAAATGCCCATTATATTGCTGGATGGATAGCGCCTTGGGCCATTCCATATATTCATATTTGCTTGATCCAAACACACGATGATGAACAAAATTTTATCCATTCTATGCCCATTGGCATTTTTATTTGCCTGCAATGCCCCTCAACCAGAAAGCACTACAACGCTGGCAAAGGCAGATTCGTTGGCACATGCGTTTATCTTGACAGATGGCCATGTAGACCTTCCCTATCGCATGAAGGTGCGCAATTTTCGTATCACCAGGGAGTATCTCGACTTTACGGAGATGACCGAGCAGGGAAACTTTGACTTTGAGCGCGCGCGCAAAGGCGGGTTGGATGCGCCCTTTATGTCGATCTACATTCCTGCGGCTTTGCAAAAGACACCAGGTGTATCCAAGCAGCTAGCCGACAGCTTGATTGATATGGTAGAGGCACTCGCCGAGAACTATCCTGATAAGTTCATCGTAGCCAAAAGTCCCGATGATGTAGAGACTGCATTCGCGGCGAATAAGGTAGCATTGCCTATGGGAATGGAAAATGGCTCCCCCATCGAAGAGGACATCGCCAATGTGCAACACTTTTATGATCGTGGCGTCCGCTACATCACCTTGACACACTCCAAGGTCAACAATATTTGCGACTCCTCCTACGATACCACCCGCACTTGGAATGGCCTGAGTCCTTTTGGCGAGCAAGTCGTAAAAGAAATGAACCGCGTGGGCATCATGGTAGATGTTTCTCACATCTCCGACTCTGCTTTTTATGATGTCATGGCCTTGACAGATGTACCCGTGATAGCCTCTCATTCTTCTTGTCGCTTCTATACCCCTGGTTTTGAACGCAACATGAATGATGACATGCTCCAAGTGCTAAAGAAAAATGGAGGCGTGATTCAGATTAATTTCGGTTCTACCTTCATTGATAGCACTTCGCAAATAGAACGGACAAAAGCGAGACGCGCTTTTAATACGTACATGGAAGAAAATGAGTTGGAGGCCACGGATTCGCTTCGTAAAGCCTTCTTTGATGCCTACTATGAGACACATCCTGACTTTTTCTCCGATGTATCTGTCGTCGCGGACCACATCGACCACGTAGCCCAACTCATCGGGGTGGACCATGTAGGGTTCGGATCGGACTTCGATGGCGTAGGCGATAGTTTGCCTACAGACCTGAAAGATGTGTCCCAATATCCCAACCTTATTCTGGAACTACTTGATAGAGGATATTCAGAGGAGGACATAGAGAAAATATGTTATAAGAATGTGTGGAGGGTATGGAAGGCCGTGGAGAAAGCAGCAGAAAGTTGATTTCATTTTACCGACTCTGTTTACCCAGCCCTAGGTCCTGTATGTATACGATGTGTGTCGTAGGTACAGGACCTATCTATGTAAGTGGACAGACAGATGTAAATGGCCATCCCATGAGAGATTTCGCTTCATTTAAGACTATAGGCTTTAAAGTGCCAATAGTCAAGATGTAACAATGTCTAACATAACCTAATCACATCTGTCCAACTCTTTAAAACAATCATCCTTTTTTTGTGCATTTCACTTACCAAAAGAACGTATATCCAAGTATGTCACCCACTTCCTCATGATATTTTACGCATGCCTTTCTTAAATTGAATATTTTTCATACATTAAGACTTCACTCCCCCGAACTATTTTTTTACACAAAATACCTATAGGATACTGTGTCCATTCGAATGGCCTGTTATTGGTTTCATCTCCATGAAACCCTCACACACATTGATCTTATTTATGTAACAAACCCTAACACTCTTTAAAAATGAGCAAGCATATCTTTTGGTGCATGGCAGTGATCTGCTGTGTAGTAAACCTTTCATGGGGCCAATCCTCAGATGAATACTATGTAGAGTCTTCTGGAGGAGATATTTTCGCCACCCATTCCACTTGGGACAATCATTCTGTAGTCCTAGCAGATAATGGAAATGTCGCTATATGGGGCACCACGCTCATAGATGGCGGAGGTAATGAGCGCGTATTCCTACAAGGCGTACAGTATCCCTTCACCAATCCTCCGGGCCTCGTATTTGATGGTATCTACGATAATAGTACCTGTGGCTCAGGTCCTTTCAGCGGACAATCACGTTTTCACGGCATGGTTAATGATGAATTGACAGGAATCAATCAAGTCGTAGTGGCCACAACTTTCTATCTTCCCTATCCTGGTGGTGCTCAGTCGGGTGCCCTTGTCATCTTCAGTATAGACCCTGTCAGTGGTGCTGTAAACTGGGTCCGACATCTCTTTGTGTATGGAGACATCACGCAGATCAAAGAAGTCAGTATCATACAGGACAACAATGGGGATTTTGTGATTGCCTATGACTTCCGCGAAGCTTACCCTACCTATCCTACGCCATTTTATGGACTGGGTGTGACCCGACTAGATCCTTTGGGCAACGTCATATGGCTCACGGATTACATCCTGGGAACTGTGGGGACAGACAACCCATTCACCCTTCATCATGTCATCCATGACCAGAGTAATGGACTGTATGTACTCGCAGGTGAGTATGACTTGACCCCCGTTGGTGGAGCTGTAGAGCCCTTTATATTACAGGTAGATGAAGGAAGCGGCGGCTTAGTCAACCCCTTATTTCATTATGATTTCCCTGCACCTATAGGAGGTATCGCGGAGGTCAATGGACTGTATTATATTTCTTTCACCACACCTGGAGGCTTATTGGCGATGGGAGAAATCGATCCATCGGGTGTCCTCACCAATGTATTTGAGTATGATCTACCTACGGCACTCCTCAATGGAGGTACGTCAGAGGTGTATTCTCATGATCTGATTTACAACCCCAACTCTAATTATTTTGACTTATTGCTCAATTATACCGATGGGGTCAGCAATTCGTATGGTATGGGTTTCGTAGATTATACCAATCCAATCGTGATAGAGTATACAGAGTACGAGTATGATCCTAGCAACTTTGAAGGTACACCTGTCTCATTTACAGATCTACAGCCTTCTCTCACCTTTGCATTTGACGACCGACTCGCATTGATACATCCAGACGGAGCTCTTGTACCTGGTGCAAGTGCGCAAGAGGTCGTGAAACTAGAGCTGTTTCAGCTGGGATGTATCTCCCAAAATGGAGAATCGCAGCCTATGAATGCCAACATCTACAACACAAATGCGGTTCCTTTGAACGACCTCGTGCAAGGCTGGAGTTGTAACTCGAAGGTCAATCCTGTTCCGTACACGGGCAACATATACGACTGCGGCGGAGGCTTCATCACGAACTACCGCCAAGCGAATGTAGCTCCAACGGATGTCAAGCAAGAACTCACCCTTCAAGTCTACCCCAATCCTGTGAAAGAAGCACTCATTCTAGATGTGGACTTCACAGAGAGCTTACAGGCCAAGCTCATAGATCCCATGGGTAAGATTGTCATGGAGACCACTGAGCAGACCAAACTGGACGTCCGCGCCTTGCCTACTGGTGTGTACATACTAGAGGTCATCGCTGACCAGCAACGATTTGTAGAGTCAATCCTCATCGAACGCTAGACCGCTACGAATATCCTAACCATTCAACATTTCATTCATGCCCTGGTCCTTTTGGATTGGGGCATTTGCATCCGTACTATGGACCAATGATCAATTTCTGCGTCATCTGTTTTCCTTCCGAACTCCATGTCACCCAATAAATTCCTGGATTCAAATACTTTGCTACCACTAATACTCGTTCCTGATGACCTACTTTCCTTTCATACAAATACCTGCCCTTTGTATCTGTGATATGGATGATTGCACCCGTATGTGATGGAGGTAATCTTAGCTGCCATTCTTGAGTGTATGCGGGCTGAGGATAAATGACTAATTGACTGTCAAGTGCTTCTTCTAGCTCTGTAGGTATAGATTCTACAACGTAAGGATCTGATGAACCTGACCAGCACAGACCTTGACGAACCCGGACAGTAAAAGAACCCTCATCTGGTATTCTCAACATCTTAGAAGTATCTACCACAACCTCCTCATCTTTGATCCATTCATATGCTTCTCCCATGATATCTACTTCTAAAAAGAGAGAATCTAATTTACGAATAGTCGGTTGGGGAATCGTTGAATACTTATTTACCTGCACAGGATTCATCACTAGTTGCAGATTACAAGCGAGATTTTCTACCTCTACATGATAACGCCCTGACTCATTTATACTCACTTTACAAGCGGAAGTCTCCTGCCAAAAGATTTCATCCTTATACCATCGGAACTGATAATCTCCTTGCTCTGTATCGACTTCAGTAGCTAGCGTCAATGAGTCACATATTGTGTATGAATGGCTATCCCAAGTAGACACAGGCATAGGGCAAGCACCATAATGAAGCACCAAACCATCGGTGCGATTGGCTATCAACCCATCCTTCCCTAACAACAAGCCAGAGCCTGTATCCAAACTTCCTGATAACTCTCCGACCATTAAAACATCTTCCCCATTAATCACAAAATCATTTAGCAAAACGCGACTGCCATTTTTCCCCATGGTGAGAGATGCGCCAAAGTCCCCTTCTTCCGTCAGATGGATCAAAAACCCGTCAGATGTTCCTGTACTAGAAAAAGAAGTAGAGCCGTATTGCCAGTTTTCAATAAATTGCCCCACCATCCAGACGCCCTCCTCTTCTCCTTGGATCATGCGCTCAACTTGATAGCAAGGACCACTGGCAATCCCTGGTACTTTGACATCGTGGCTTTCGGGCTGTTGGATCCATTTCACATGCGCCATACTATCTAATCTGAAGAAAAAGAAGGAGATAATGGATAAGGGATTGACAGCCTCTAAGTGAAAGTTCTCCCACTGCAAGGTACCTGCATAGATTCCGACTCCATATAGATCTCCATTACGTGTCGTGGCCATTCGGCTCAATATGTAGGGTGTATCGCCTTGGTCCATGACCCAAAGTTTCGTACCCGTGCGGGTATCTACTTGAGATAGTTTGGCAGCATAAAAGTTGCTTCCTGACTGACTCACGTATAGATGATGAAAGGCATCCACTTCTATCATCCCGATCGGATCAAATGTCTCTACAATCCATTCTCGCTCAAAGGCTGGATTGAACTTGAGAATGAAGCCTCGATTGCTAGAGATGAGGGTCGTATCAGACAAATAAAGGGGGTGAGACCGCCTACCTGCTATATATACATTCCCCATTCGATCTGCCTTCATGGCCATGATGTCGTACACACCCGTCGTCAGTTGCATTACCGTATCCAAGCTTCCATTTGGCCCCATCACACCCAATGCCAACCCTTGTCCCCCTAGTTGAAACACTTTTTCTCCTATGCTCAACGAATCATGATAGTCAATGACAAACCAACATTTTCCTGGATCACTGATCACAAATCTAGTCCTATAGTTTGCGCCAAAATTATCAATTCTCTTGGCCCAAAGCTTATGGCCTCTCCGATCTATTTCTCCAACAAAACTATAGCTATTCCCTCCATATTCCTTTTTAAGTGTATCATCTCCCCAGATCAGGGGTTGTTGATCTCCCACTCCTCCTGCTACCAATATGCGTTGGGCTGCCGTCACTTGGACTTCGTGGACGACATCCCTGACACCTGCTTCTGCTAAGAAGCCCCAGCTCATGTGCTGGGCATGGATAGACCAGATTCCTATCAAAAGGCTAAAAACGGTGCAGATAGATTTCATGAAGAGGATTTGCAAATATCAATAATAAGATCCTCAAATTCTGCTTATGATCCCACATCTAAACCCCATTCAAATAAATATTCAGATTTTTTCATTTCTCCTCTTCATATTTCTATCCTATCCCCGTCTATACATAACCAGAAGCACTTCCATACCTTAGCCTTTATTCGAATGGCTGCTCTGTGATCTCCTTGGAGAAATCCCCTCACATTTTCCTACACTGTATGTAACACATTAACTCATTCAGCAATGAACAAGCATTTACTCTGCCTTGCTGCCTTATTATGGGGCTGGGCACAACTCTCTATTGGCCAAACATCTACTAATGAATATTTCATTGAGTCCTCAGGAGGCGATGCCTTTGCCACACATGCTCCTTGGGACAACCACTCGATTGTATCGACAAACAATGGAAGTAGTATGATGTGGGGCACCACCGTCATCAATCCTATAGGGCAAGAGCAGGTATTCCTTCAAGGCCTACGCCTTCCTTTTTCCAACTCTCCTGCCGTCTTATTTGATGGAATCTACGACAACAGTGTCTGCGGCTACAATTTACCCAATCCTAAATCGCGCTTCCACGGAATGGTAAACGACGAAATATCAGGTATCAATCAAGTCGTAGTAGCCACGTACTTTGTATCAGAAGTAGGGACTAATAATGTCGAGTACGGTTCCATGGTTATATTCAGTGTCGATCCCGTCTCAGGAACTGTCAATTGGACACGTCACTTCACGCCGTTTGGAGACATGACAGAGGTTACGGGGGCAAGTATCATTCAGGACCAAAATGGAGACTTTGTAATCGCCTATGATTACAGAGAGACTTATCCCAACTATCTGACAGAGTATTATGGCGTAGGTGTAGCCAAGATCGACCCCACGGGCAATCTGCTTTGGATCGTAGACCATCCCATTCAAATGGCTCCCGTCCTTCCTGACAATCCTTTTACCCTGCACCATGTATTTCACGACGCACAAAATGGACTTTATGTCCTCGCGGGAGAGTCCGACCTAGCAGGTGTAATTGAAACCTTCATCATGAGTGTAGACGAGGGATCAGGATTGGTCGTCAATGGGATGTTCCAATACGACATTCCCCCTTTCCTCGGAGGGGTTACCATGAACAATGGAAATTATTACGTAGCCTATCACTCATTGGGGGGATTGCTAGGACTTGCTGAGATCGATCCTTTCTCAGGTATCGTGACAAATGCCTGGGAGTACGATCCACCTGTCAATTTAAATATTCAGGGAGGCGGTGTCGTGGCCTTTCCTAGAGATCTAGACTTTAATCCCAACACCCAAATGTTTGAATTGCTCACACACTATACAGATGGGGTAGAAAATGCCTACGGGATATCGACAATTGATGCCAATAATCCTACCATGATTCAATACATAGAATATGAATACCTTCCTGGAGCCTTGGGAGGAGAACCTGTAGCATTCGTCGATCTGCAACCCAATGCCGCCACCTTCACAGATGACCGACTCGCCCTGATCCATCCTGATGGCAATGCGCTTTTCAATCCCAATTCCCAGGAGCTCGTCAAGTTGGAACTATTCCAATTCAACTGTATCAACGCTTCGGATGACATCCAAGGTTTTATGCCCAATGCCTATTCTACGAATTTTCTCCCTATGAATGATGTAGACATACAATGGAGTTGTCAGACTAAGGTGGTCAAACTTCCTTACAGTGGCCGAATCTATGACTGTGGAGGAGGACAAATTGGAACTTATCGTCAAGCCCCATCTGTCGTAGTCGATGATGCTGTACAAACACCCACGCTCACGATTTTACCTAATCCAGCCCATGCCTACATCCTATTGGACATTGACTATCGAGATGCTTTAGAGGTACGGATGGTTGATCCTATGGGGAAAGTTGTACTTGAAACTACCTCACAAACCAAGCTTGATGTCAGCTTACTTGCTTCAGGTATGTATATCCTCGAAGTGAAAGCAGATGGACACCGAATGACAGAATCTGTATTGATCCAACACTAATACCCCCTGGTACGCCCTTTTCATTTGCCCTGATCTTCTCAGATCGGGGTTTTTTTACTTCAAAAGCCAGAGAAGTAAAACTGCCATAAACATACTCCCAATCAAAACGCCCACATGGATCAGAAACCTAAGCATGCCATCTTCTATACGCTTCATCTGGCTTTCCTTTGGTTGACGTGAAAGGTGCGGAATTGCCTGGAGGAATATAAGAAAGACAAAATAAAGGCTGTACATGCGGCAAGATGGCATGCTGACTATCTCCATACGTGGGCGCAGATTGGGAGCTGTAATTTGACCTGGCTCGCCTCCTGTTTACAGACGCGAGCGCAGGTTCATGGGCTTTCTACTTCAGTAACTTCCCTTGACCGATGGACTGCCCATTTTGTATCACCTGATACAGGTACATGCCGCGAGGAACGTCTGACGTGCTCACATTTATTTCTTGGGTATGCTGGACTTTTTCTTTTAGGATCATTCTCCCTTGCATATCCATGATCCTTACTTCTAACTCACGTGCAGGCTGCGCCAGGTAAAAATGGACTTCCTCCTCAAAAGGGTTGGGCCAGACTCGTAGTCCTAGAGACTCTGTAAGCGGATCTGTCTGAGAAATGACTCTAAGCGGAATGAAGTCTTCTCCTATGGTATGGAAAATCTCAGGCGTCATCACAGGAGCAGCAAAGTCGAAGTAGATTCCTGCGCGGTTGGGGATCACAGTTTCTAAAGGCACATCCTGCTTAGGCGAAATCCTGAAGCTCACTTGGCCGATTGAAGCCAACTCATTGGTATTGGAATCAACAAGTACAATGGGCTGGAAAAGGAATCTCAAGGTTCTTTCTCCGACGATCTTGGCACTGTAGGGATGACTCGATGCCCCTAGTTCTAGGGTCGAAAGGTCTAGATATTCGGACAGTGTATCTAATAATATGACGCGTCGGGCTGTATCATTGCCTGTATTTTGGAAGCGAATCGTGTACTGAATAGGCGTTTCAGGCTCGATGTAGTGTGGTTCTCCGTAGCCTTTGGGCGAGGCCAGCTTATCGTTAGGATCGTAAGCGGCAATATTTTCCTGACACATAATCGCTTTTGATGGGGCAATATTTCCCAAATAATATTGCGTAATAAAGCCTGTATTGTAAGTTCCATCTGCATAAGGGACACAACCTTCTTCAAAGGCAATCACGGTAGAATCACCCAGATAAAAGGGATAGCCTGGTTCTTGGGGAGCCTGAATCAGATAAGTAGCCCCGCTATCCGCTAATTCTACAAAGGAGACAGATTCCTGATTATCTAATTGAAAGGGGGCAGTCTTGAATATCACATCGTCAATGTAAACAGTCGTAGTCTGCACAGCGATCATATCCATCCCCTTATTGGTCAGCGTAAAGGTGATGCTGTCATCCTCACACGAAGCGGAAGCGGTGATCCTTGCCCCTGTCCATGTCGGTATTACACATACAGTATCTGGATAGATTTGAGCTTCGATGCAATGCGTGGCCCCTGGTAGTGTCAGCGTATCCAACTGGGTCTGTATGTATATATCCACACATTCATTTGCTGCCAATGTATCTAAATCAAAGATGAGCGTTTGGCCCATGACCTGGCTAGTAGGAATGTTGGCGCTGACAAAACTCAAGGCTGAATCCAATTCTACTTCTACACGTGTAGGATAAGAATCAATTGTACCGTAATTACAAGCCTTGACTGTGATGGGACTAGGCCCATTGAACCTAATGAAGGCTGCGCTGACGGAGACAGTATTATAGGTACAATAATCTGTGATGGTGAGTGGAAAATCAACGGTGTCTTTTTCGTATGCTGTTAAGAATAAAGTATCTGGCGGCAAGCAGTTTAAATCATAATAAACTGAAGGGGATGCCATCTCTACTTGATAGGCACCATAAGGGAGGGAGACCTCATAATGGCCATTACTATCTGTCAAAGCGAAATATTCAAAGCCTGACTGTCCCTGCTTAAACCGCATCATGATTTGTTGGAGTCCTATCTCTACACTGTCCTTGGCGCAGTCTAAACTTGTATCTAGGAATACATTGCCTGATACTGTGTTGGTTTTGAGTGTGCCTGTGCTGTCCACAACCACTAGTCCAGGAAACCCTAGTGACCAATTCATCACACCCATATAGTACCCCCCGACAGAATTTCTCGTCAAATTCATGACGTCCAAATCAATGTTGTAGGGCGAGGGGCGCAGTTTTTTCTCCCACTGTAGATCGTACTGCGCATCTAGCTTGACTAAGAATAGAGAATCTATAGGAGTCAATGAGCCTCCTGCTATCAGCAATCCATTATCTGCTGTCTGCATAATCTCGTGAAACTCCCCCCTGGAAGCATCTGAGTCTCCACTAAATCGGAAGTTCTGGATACGATCCCCAAGAGAGTCATATATAGCCAAACTCGCATAGAGTGAGTAAGGAGGCCCGATCGAATCTACATCCATTCCCACAATGGCATAGTTCCCATTATGCAGACGGATCATGTCGTGAGGACTGATAAACTCAGATCCTGTATCGTACTTTCGGTTCCATATTAACGTACCCACGCTATCTATATGGCTAATGACTGTCCTGTCGACGCCACGCCCTGTGCTCAAAGATTCACGCTCAGAGCTACAAAGCGTGAATCCCCCATCTGGTGTTTCTACAATAGATTTGGGATTGGTCCCGATAAGAGTTGTAGGTATCCTCTGGGTCCAAGTCGTATCTGCGGATGCGTCAAGTTTGACAACGGTTCCATAGTTGAGGAGCAGGTCAGGTAAATAAGAATGGAAAAAGGCAGCATATCCTCCATCTCTTGTCTCGATGACATCGCAAAAATCGTTGACAGTGGCGTCCGTAGTAAATTCCTTCTTCCAAAGTACATTTCCCCACGCATCTGCCTTAAATGCAAAAAAAACGCCTGGCCGATTGGGCACAAAACCATTGGCTACTCCACATACTAAATACCCCCCATCAGCAAGTGGAAATAATCGTCCCCCTTTATAAAAACTTCCATCAAAGTCTCCTCCCTGGTAGACACGTGTCCATTGAACCTCCCCCCATGGATCTGTTTTGGTGAGGTAAAGGTGGTATTCCTGGAAGGAAGGACTTGTGTAATCCAGCCAATCTCCCAGCATGATATAGCCTCCGTCTAGTGTTTGCCTGACGTCTCGAACAGTTTCAAAGAATTTGTTATACTCATAATGAGCGATGAATTGTGCCTGTAGGTGTAGGCAAAACAAGGGGAAACATATTAGATAGATGAGTGCGATTCTTCTTTGGATCATGTCGGCGTAGATTATTGACTTATCTAAACATATCCTATTTCCCTATGATGATCCATAACAGTTTTTTCTGTATGTTAGAAAATAACTGTCACTTTTCTCCCAAAATTATGCGGCAAAGCAAACTCATCAAGCTTTTTTTAACATTAGATAAAGTAGAACTTCGATCCTTCAAAAGATATCTCAACTCTCCTTTCCATCATTCTAACAAAGATTCATCACAACTATTTGACTTTCTGATGAATAAGAGAAAATTAACTGATCTTTCTATTCAAAAGAAACGAGCTTGGCATCACATTTTTGGCCATAAAGCTTATGAGGATCATAAGATGCGAAGCTTAATGAATGTATCCTTTCATACACTCATAAATTTTGTTGGAATTTTTTATACACTTTCTGATGAGTTTAGTCAGCGTTATGCACTGATCAAAGCACTGATCAAAAAGAATCAACTCAGTATAGCACAAAAAGAGTGGGTATCACTTCAAGCACAAGTGGAGGAGGAAACTATACACTCAGCGGCGCATTTTCATCGGCAATTTCAGTTAGAAAGTCTTCAGTTTGAACTCGCAGGTACGCAAGAGCGGACTGCCAGTAATAACCTTTCGCAGATCTTCGATCATTCGGCTAATTACTTCATGATCCAAACGCTCAGATATGCCTGTATCGGATTGTCTCACTCCAATGTATCTTCTATCACTTATGAAGTTCCTCTTTTACAGGCCATCTTGGATCATTTGAGTCAGCAGAAAGCACAAACCCATCCCTCGATTCAACTATTTTACTTTACCTATTTGGCCTTAGCTCATCAGGATGTAGAGGCTTTCTCCAAATTGAAGCAGAGTTTCTCTATTCACCGAGATCGATTGCCTTTTAAGCAGCAGCATGAGCTATTGATCATGGCCATCAATTTTTGTATCAAGCGTCTCAATACGGGCGATCGTGTATATGCACAGGAAGCATTCGAGTTGTACAAGGAGGGACTACACAATCATATTCTCCTGGAGAATGGAACCATTAGTAGGTTTAATTTCAAAAACGTGGTTTCTATAGGATTGATGCTCAAAGCATTTACCTGGGTAGAATCATTTATTGAACAATACAGTGAAGCTTTACAACCAGATTATCGTCAGAGCTATCACGACTTCAATCTTGCGAGGTTACGTTTTGTTCAAGGGGACTACAGGCAAGCCAAACGTATGCTAACGGTATTGGAGTATGATGATATTTTTTTCAATCTCAGTGCGCGGATGATGATGGTCAAAATGCATTATGAGGAACAGGAATGGGATGCGCTAGATGCTTTACTCTTGAACTTTTTTCGTTATCTACAACGCCGATCTGTTATTGGCTACCATAAACAGGTATACCAAAACTTTTTAAAGCTTGTTCAGCAGTTGATCCAGCTTCCTCCCCATGATGAAGGGACAGTCACACACTTAAGAGCTCAGATTCTGGAGACGCAACCCTTGGCTGAGCGAGATTGGCTTTTGAAGCAGGTAGAGCTTGAAGAAGGTGCTTAGTCAGAAGTCTATACTTGGATCAGATCTTCGCATACGTAGAGCGGAGTCTACATATAGCGGAGCAGCTTCCCGCTCTGCGTAGCCGTCCAGCTACGCAGCACTTAGATCTCTTAGACTCCCGTCTAACCATACCAGCATGCAGCGCATAATACCGCTCTGCGTAGCCATCCAGCTACGCAGCGCCCAGATCTCTTAGACTTCCGTCTAACCATACCAGCATGCAACGCATAATGCCGCTCTGCGTAGCCATCCAGCTACGCAGCACCCAGATCTCTTAGACTCCCGTCTAACCATACCAACATGCAGCGCATAATACCGCTCTGCGTAGCCATCCAGCTACGCAGCACCTAAATCTCTTAGACTCCCGTCTAAGTCAGCATCAGGATCGTTGGAGACGATCAGATCTTCGCATACGTAGAGCGGAGTCTACGTAGAGCGGAGCAGCTTCCCGCTCTGCGTAGCCGTCCAGCTACGCAGCACCCAGATCTCTTAGACTCCCGTCTAAGTCAGCATCAGGATCGTTGGAGACGATCAGATCTTC
>JBCBPW010000036.1:0-63554 GCA_039820545.1 Bacteroidota bacterium
AAAAATGTGCATATAAAATACCCTCCCTGTTCATTATAGGAAGGGTTGAAGGGCTATAAAATTCAGCAAATATGATGGCAAAAACCTATTGCAAAAGTATCTTCTCTCTTTTGAAAATATGAGGGCCATCTAATAATAGGATATAGACACCCGCTGGTAAATGGCTGACACTTCTTGAGGTCTCCATCTCTTCTAGACGCTGGCGAAATACCTCTTTACCATTCAGATTGATCAAACTACAAGTAGCACCTTGTCGCTGATGATAGCTGCCTGACCAGTGAATGATACGATCTTGTATGGAGAAACTAGACCCACCTGTCCGTAATTGCCCCCCTCCTCCACAAAGCGTACCATTGGGATCGATGGTCCCAGTTATGATTTCAAAGGGATTGGCTCCGCACGCATTGTAAGACCTGACTTTCACCTCAAGAGGAAGCGTACCAAAGGAAATATCTGCTGTCCTAAACCTCAACTGGTGGGGACTCATGGTTTGAATGATCTGCCCATTGGTGAACTGCCACTCATAAGAGGCGTCAGACACGGGCTGGGTACTCACCACATATTCTTCGTCGGGGCAAGCTGTCTGGCTAGGATCTTCCCAAAATGCTCCCTGGATGTTTAGGCCTGTGGTTGGCGCAGGTTGTTGGATCGTCCGACTTATTGTACATGTGTTCGTAGGGGAGACAATATCCACAGAAACGGTAATGGGACTACTAGTGCAACCCGTCGCTTGGAAGCTAATGGAACTGGTTCCTTGTCCCGAAAGGATCGTACCTCCTGATGTCTGCCAATTGTATTCACAAATGGCATTTCCCACCCCCTCCACAGTATAAGTAATAGGGTTTTGGGATTCTTCTGCCTGAATAGAAAATGATTGACAATCCGTACTTACTCCCTTCTCCCTCATGAAACCAGCTATAAAATAGACACCTGATAGTTTATCCAAATCTATCTGCCCAGACTTGAGTCCTGCATCGCCTGGCCAACTATCCTTATAATCCCAGTTCACGCCATCTCCACCATAGATGAAAATGCAGTGACTCAGATCATCCCGCCAACGCTCAAAAAAAGCGATACATCCATACCCATTTCTCAGAAGGTACTTGAGTACTCTCGTCTTTTCGCTTGCTGGTAGATTTTGGCTCTCATCGCTTGGATCGCCCAAGTCGATGTATACAAGGCTATGATCCAATTCGGGCGAGTAGGGTTTGTACGCTTCGGGAAGAGGGAAAGCTAGAGATGAGAAGCAACTAGGCAAAGTAGGCTCACTCTGCTCAGGTATCACAACATATCTCGGTTCCTCTGATTCTGGCTCAAATACATCAAAGGCTTTCTGAGGGCATTCACTTGGATTGTCACAGCTCTCATCATTCGTATCTAGACAAGAACTTTCAGAATTTGCTTGATAAGTGAATACTCTGTTGCCGCTAGGATTGCTACAAAAGGTAGTCGTACAAGTGAAGTCTCCCACTCCTGGTACTAGTTTATCGTCTTCATTTGGGATTTGATTCTCTACAATAGGCGCAAAGTTATTAGCTCCTATTACGCCTTCTTCCAGCGCCACATCCACTGCTTGAGTAATCATGATGTGTGCATTTCCTGTTTTGGCTTTCAGCACACAGGTATTGTATAAGCTCCATTCATGGAATCCATCGCCGACATCCATGCAGGACTGAAGCGCACGAGATTCTAGTGCTGCCACTGTTGCAAAGATATAGCAGGGTCCTTGTATGATTTGATCTTTGGGCGTGCTCGTGACAGGTACAGAATAATAAATCGTCGTGTTCGGATAATTACACGGATTAAGTGTACCTGTAGCAGGAGGAGGAAGGATTTGGGCGAAGGATAAGGTAGGTAGTAAGAGAAAAATCAAATAGTAGATAGGAAGTAATGGTTTCATAGCAGATATGCATTAGATAAAAATTGAAGCACTTAATGGCCAATCACACATGCCATACTTTCTATTTATAGTCGTAATGCTGTGTTCCATTTTGAATATCCTCCATTTTATCACCCAAAGATCCCCTTTTGAACATCGTCAAAAGGGGATCATGTATAGCTATCAGCACCACCACAGGTGGGTCCTATATTTTATCTTCTTCTCCGCATACTCGCAGCCATTCCTTTGGGTATTTTGCCGCGCTTTCCTCCGCCTGCTCCGTTCATTTTCTTCATCATCTTCTTCATCTGTTGGAACTGCTTGAGGAGCTCATTGACTTCGCGGACCGTGCGACCTGCTCCATTGGCGATACGCTTACGACGGGAGCCATCGATCAGTGAGGGCTTGGCGCGCTCCTCTTTGGTCATCGAGAAAATGATCGCTTCAATGTGCTTAAACGCATCGTCTTCGATATCCATCCCTTTGACCAATTTCCCCATACCTGGGATCATAGACATAAGGTCTTTGAGATTCCCCATCTTCTTGATCGCTTGAATCTGAGAAAGAAAGTCATCAAAGTCTAGCTCATTTTTCCGAATCTTCTTCTGAAGCTTCTCTGCCTCGTCTTGATCAAACTGCTGCTGTGCACGCTCCACCAGTGACAGTACATCACCCATCCCTAGGATACGCGTGGCCATACGTTCGGGATAGAAAAGATCTAGATCGTCTAGTTTTTCCCCTGTACTCACAAACTTGATGGGCTTCTCAACCACAGATCGAATCGAGATAGCCGCACCTCCACGGGTATCACCATCTAGCTTCGTCAAGACCACACCATCAAAGTTGAGGCGGTCATTGAAAGCCTTGGCAGTATTGACAGCATCTTGACCTGTCATGGAATCGACCACAAACAAGGTCTCTGTAGGCTTGATGGTGTCCTTGATGTCTTTGATCTCCACCATCATTTCTTCATCCACAGCCAAGCGACCAGCGGTATCCACGATCACTAGGTCCTTGCCATTGGCTTTGGCATACTTGATGGCATTTTGAGAGATCGTGACAGGATTCTTATTCTCTTCCTCCTTGTAGACTTCTACCCCTACTTGCTCTCCGAGTACCCCCAACTGGTTGATGGCGGCAGGACGATAGACGTCACAGGCTACTAACAAAGGATTCTTTCCCTTGGATTTGTAGTGCTTGGCAAGCTTCCCTGTAAATGTGGTTTTACCCGATCCTTGGAGACCTGAGATGAGGATGACGGTAGGAGGATTGGAAGCCATCGAAACGCCTTCATTGGCTCCCCCCATCAGGGCAGTCAGTTCTTCCTGCACAATCTTCACCATCAATTGTCCAGGAGTAACCGAAATCAATATTTCTCGACCAAGGGCCTTTTCTTTGACCGTCTTGGTAAATTCTTTCGCTACCTTGTAGTTGACGTCTGCATCAATCAGGGCACGACGAATCTCTTTGAGCGTCTCTGCTACATTGATCTCCGTGATCTTACCCTGGCCTTTTAACTTCCTAAACGCCGACTCTATGTTAGAGGATAAATTTTCAAACATCTATCAAGCCTTCTTTATCTAATCTTTCCTTGCAAAATAAGTCATTTTGTGCCCGCCCTGCAACCATCAGGCACATAGAAAAGCAACAAAATCAGGTATTTGTTTGCCTCTTTCTTATCGGATGAGGGTTATGGTCCCTTTTTCTTTGTAAGGTCTACCATTTCTTCCTGTCGCTTGTATGAGGTAGACGTATACCCCCTCGGGAACATTTTGTCCTTGGTAAGTTCCGTCCCAAGGTGCCTCAGGATTTTCAGAAGAATATATCTTCATGCCCCATCTACTGAAGATATCAATCCGATAAGAAGCCATATTTTTCGTGTACACCCTGAAGTTCTGATTGAAGTTGTCGCTATTGGGTGTAAAAGCGCTGGGCACAAAAATGAGTACTTCGTCAATGAAAAGCACTTTGGTAATCGTGTCTCCACAACTACTGCCGCTATAAGCTTCGAGCGTAACGAGATAGATTCCAGGGTCTACATATCCGAGTTCTGGATCAACCTCAGTAGAAGTACGGTCATTGCCAAAACGCCAGATAAAGTCAGACGCATTCTGAGAGGTGTTCTGAAACTCAATCAAGGCAGGCGCATAGGCAGTATCCGCACTCGGGAGAAAGTCCGCAACGGGCACGTCCAATGTATCACTCAAAAATACGCTGTCAGGTAAGGCCTCGCATCCTCGATTGATCCCTGTACCTACAATCCACTGTGGCACAACGGGTGTTTGAAAAAATAATGATTGGGTAGTATCTCCTGTATTCCAGACGTATTGATCTGCATTAGAAATAATTGTCAAAATAATGCCTTCCCCAATACAGGATCTATTGTCGATGTCGATGACCGTTTGCTCAAGCGCGAAAGTACTGATCGTGACAGAGTCTATGGAATTACATCCCTGGTCATCCACTGCCGTCAAGACATAAGTAGTAGTCTGATTAGGAATAACAATCGGATCAGGAATATTGGGAGGAGTAACGTCTGCGGAGGGCTCCCAAGCATAAGAAACAATCCCTCCTTGGGGCGCGCGCGCGCGAAGTTGGACGACCTCATCTACACATACCGTCCGATCCAACCCTGCCTCTACAGGCCTGGGCGTAAGTACAGTTACTGTTACATCATCTCTATTGACACACCCAAACTCATCTACTGCTGTGAGCGTGAAAGTAGTCGTGGTATTAATATTAGTCTCAGGATTGAGAATACTGGGATCAGAAACACTTCCTACAGGACTCCATCTGTAGGTACCTTCTCCCGATCCATTCAAAAATCGCGTCTCCCCAGGACAAATCGACACATCATCCCCTGCATCTACTTCAGGTGGATCTATGATACGTAAGTACCGATAAGCTGTATCGGAGATGTTGCAACTCAGCGAGTCTGTAATGATCAGCCGTACCTCATAAAACCCTCCCTCATTGAAGGTATACTGAGGATCACGGATACTGGAACGTCCTGAGCCATCGCCGAAGTCCCAGTCATACTGAATCTGTCCTGGAGAGGTTCCCTCGAAGCTTCTATTATCAAAGTTTGCTACAAAAGGGGCACAGCCTACGATGGTATCCATCTGGTTGGTGATCCGAAAATCTGCACGTATACCCTCTAGGTCAAAAGCCAGCTTAAAGATCGCGAGGTTGCAGTTAGGACCATTAGAGTTTTCGCTGTATACCCCTTGCGGAAAAGTTGGAAAAGGGGCAGAGTTGATACAAGAAGCACAAACCGCATGGTAGACAATACCGTTTTTATCAAACCTGGATGTTCCCCCATCTACATGCTCTCCTACTGTCGATACTGTGTTCAAGCCTCCTAAATAGGTTGCGTAATCCAAGTTTTGGGCATCCTTGGATAGGACAAAAAGATACAGGTCATTGGCATCTGTCTGATCTTGCAAGGCATCAGCCGTTGTTTCCATCCCTGCAACACTCCCAAACTGGTTGGTCACGCCCCCCCAACCCGCTATGTATACCTCCTCACAGACGTCGACCAGCATGGCCGTAGGGCTAAGGTTGGGCCTCACAGCATTGACGCTTCCAATATTAGTCGAATACATGATCTCGGTCAGGGTGGAGTTGTATTTTCTGACGAATTGTTTCGCTCCTACATGACTGTACACAGCACCAGCAGGTGGATTGACAATGGTCATATTGCCTTCACTTTGACCTGCGATGTAGACGTCGCCATCTTTGTCTAAATCTATCAGATAGGCTTGGTCATACCTGTTCGTACCTACATAGGATAAAGCAAGGATTTGGCTCCCATCACCCGCAATTTTTCCCAAAAATCCGTCTACCCCTCCTCCAGAAGAAGGCTGAATGACTCCATTTGTTACTGGCATGTCCACACTATTCGTCCCCCCCACTACCCACACATCTCCATTGGGATCAATCTTGATTCCATGGACCGCATCTACGCCCGATCCTCCCAAATAAGTGGACCAAACGACAGACGATAAATCCTCTGTAAACTTAATCACCATTCCATCCTGACTTCCACCCAGTATAGGCTGAATAGGGTTGACATGCAGCACATTGATAGACTGAGTCGGAGCAGCGACAAAAATTTCATTATTGTCATTGACAATCACTTCTCCTCGGGCATCATCGCCATAGTTATACTTGGTACCAGAATAATTGTCTGGGTCAGGTGTCCCATTGCTACCATCTGCACTTGAGCCTCCAAAATAGGTGGCCACAATAAGGGAACCATCCGCTGAAAACTTTGCCAGGTACAGATCAAATCCACTGGATTTAAAACCTCGAAAGGGATTTCCAGCGATCGGAATTTGGTCTGAATTGGTCCGCCCCATCAGAATAAGCTCATTATTTGAGTTGACCACCAGACTGTGCGGCTGCTCTTCTAGCTCTCCTCCGATATAGGTAGAATAGATCAAGTCTGTACCCATGGGATTAAATTTACTGAGGGTGATATCACTTCCACCTCCGCTAAAAGTCGTCTGCAAGGCTCCAGGAGTCGTGGGATAACCATCCGTATTTCCTGAAGAAGAAATCGTATTGATGGTACCACCTGCGTAGGCATTGCCGTCGTCATCATAGGTAGCTGTATACCCCCAATTGTCAGAGAACGACCCCGTGAAAGAGGAAAAAATCAGTGTAGGATCGATGATTAGGGGAAGATCTTTACGATAACCTTCAGGAAAATGGTAGGAAAGTACCTTCCCTTTGAGTGCGTATTCACACTTCACAGGTACTTGTTGATCATTGATCCACTGATAAGCGATCGGAGCTTCCTCCACGATCTTGTGGATGCGGGCATCTAGGTGTAGCTGTCCATTCTTCAACTCAATCTTATCCAAGCCATCGTACGCTATGCGAATCTGAGCAGGATCTGCCCCTACAGCCACCTCAAAATCATACTTCAAGTGATCAATATCTCCATACACTTTCAAATCTACTCCTGGGTAGAGCGACTGATAATTGATGATGCCATACAAAGGCACTTTGCTTGCCCATTTGGAGGGATTATTTCCTTGGTAGTAGTTGTGATAGGTAGAAAACTTGTGTTCAGGTACTACCTGGGGTTGAGGATTGGCACCTTCAAATCGCATGTAGAACATCTGACCTTCTATTACAGTGCCTGAGTCTACATGTGCATGTCCATGATCATCTACAGGAATGGGTTCGTCCAATACCCAAGCCCACTGATTGTCTTCCATCCAGAGATTTCCATGAACGAGTCGTACTTTGAATAGGGCACGCGCAGGCCATTGGCCCTGATTCTTAATAAACCGAAGGTCACTTAATTCTGGATTGGGAGTCGAGATAAATAATTGTTCTTCTTTAGGATCGGCTGTTATCCACATTACTCCTCCCCAGATAAGCAGGATAAATAATAAAAGCCAAACGAAAGGTTTCTTCATGTTGATGTTTGATCTAGGGTTCCCACACAATTCTTTTCCTACTCCTTTGAAAAATACTTCAGCCCGAAATCCAAAGAGTGAATAGATCGATTATTCTCATTTTCTTGTTTTCACCCACACCCATTTATCTCTCTCTTCTCTACGTAAAGAAACGATGTAAAGGTATGTGTATCGTATCCCTTTCCCATTAGACTCTCCACAAAATATGAAGTTACAGTGAATGAAGAATATGGAAACACCCCACGTTTTGAATAATTTGTAACTTTATTATGAATTTCTCAAGGTTCAAATTTCCCCTACTACTTTCAAAAACATATTGAATTTGTGAAAAATTTATTCCAGGAAGGAGATAAAAAAATTTATACTACAGAAGTAACGGAGGATAAACTTGCCACTTTTGATTCGGGTCCAGTTCATCCCGTTTATGGGACCTTCGCGTTGGGGCGAGATGCAGAGTGGGCAGGACGCCTGTTTGTCCTCGATATGATAGAGCATGAAGAAGAATTTGTGGGTGCTTACCTTGACATTACACACATAAGCCCTGCCTTATTGGGTAGTAAAGTGAGATTTGAGGCTACCTTCCAAAAAATCGATGCAAAGGGAGCTGTGCATACGCTTTATGAGGCCTATTGTGGAGACAGGTTGATCGCCAGGGGAAAACAAATCCAACATCCCATTGACAAACAGCGGTTTCAGCGATATATTGAAACATTGAGCCAGCCAGAACCGTAACGAGTGGTTACGCTTAAACTTTTTTCAAGATACTGTTTGAGTAGGAAAATGGTCGTTGTTGTCCTACCCAAAGAGAATCAGTATCTATCACACAAATTTCAGGGCGCATATTTTACATGGCAGATAAAGGAAAAATTAAAAAGCCCTCCGCGATTGTCAACCGAAAGGCCAGATACGAATACGAGTTCATCGAAACTTTTTCAGCGGGGATTGTATTGAGAGGGACTGAAGTAAAGTCATTGAGGCAAGGAAAGGCCAATCTACAAGAGGCTTATGCTTATGTGGATAATGATGAGGTATTTATCAAAGGGATGAATATCGCCGAGTATGACAAAGGAAATATTCACAATCACGATCCTGTACGCATCAGGAAACTGCTTCTGAAGAAAAAAGAAATTGCCAAGCTCCGAAAAGGACTTGAACAGCAAGGTAACACCATTGTCCCTTTCAAAATCTACTTCAACGATCGCAACTTCATCAAAATGGAGATTGCCCTCGCCAAGGGTAAAAAGCTGTTTGACAAGCGTGATTCTTTGAAAGAGAAGGATACCAAGCGAGAGATCAACCGTCAAATGCGCATGTAATCGGAGCTTATCTATGAAAAAAGTCTGGGTAGATACGGATTTGGCGATAGGTGCGCCTGATCGTCGCGGAGGGGTAGCAGATGTAGACGATGGCTTTGCCCTCCTCCACCTCATGAGAAATCAGGAGATCGCCATTCAAGGGATCAGCACCGTATTTGGAAATACCTTCATCGATGCAGCAGATGCCATTGCACATGAGATGATCCGTCGCTTTGGGAAAGGAAAAGAAATTCCCATCTTCAAAGGAGCGAGTGAAGCCCTTGACTTACAAGACATCCAACACAATCCTGCTACCCAGGGGCTTGCAGATCGTCTGAGAGCAAACTCCATGGTCATCATGGCCATTGGTCCCTTGACCAATATCGGCAAGCTCCTACTCCTAGAACCCCATCTTGCCAAGCAGATCGAATATGTAGTTTGCGTGGCAGGCCGTCGCTCGACCGATCATGCTTTCAAAGTCGGTCCCGATCACGATCCTCCTTTTCCAGACCTCAATTTTGAGCTGGATGTGTTGGCCTTCCAGATTTTGCTCCAACACGAAATCAACTTGGTCCTCCTCCCGTTTGAGATCTCACACAAAGTCTGGATAACAGAAGCGGATCTGGATACCCTTTCGCAAGGAGATGAAGCTTCCCAGTTTTTGGCCAGGCATTCCTGGCCCTGGTTGGAGCAGTGGGCACCCTTCGGCGTCAAAGCCTTCAACCCCTTTGATGTGCTGGCAAGCGGATACATCCTCCGACCCGATCTCTTTGAGTGGCAAGACCTTTACCCGCAGATCGTGCTGGCCAAAGATGACATGGCCAAGGATAGCCCACAATTCAAACACTACCTCACGGTGACGGCACAACCCTTTCACTATCACACCATCAGATATTGCCATGATACAGCCCCCATATTCAAGTCATGGTTGATGAATAGCCTAATGGGAGAATAGAATTCGACAAAACGTTGCGCTTGTGGGATTAAACCCTTAGGTTAGTTCCGTATTTCGTACTTCAACACAAATCCCTTTCCCTATGAACTTCGTACTCGATGCGGAGCAACTCCCTTCCCTCACTTCCTATCTCAAAGAGAATAAGTGGATAGGACCCGACGAACTGGTAGAAACAGCCTCGAAACCTGGAGAAGGCAACATGAACTACACCCTTCGGATACGTACCAATTTCCGATCATTCATCATTAAACAATCCCGTGCATACGTAGAAAAATTTCCGCAGATACCTGCGCCTAAAGAACGGGCCATCATTGAGGGGCGCTTTTATGAGTTGATTCAAAAAAATCCCCAGATTAAGGCTTACACGCCAGAAATCACTAACATCGATGAAGGAAATAGCATCATCATGCTGGAGGATTTGGGAGAATCCAATGATTTTTCTTTCATCTACCAAGAGGGAAAAAAAATCGAAGCAGGAGATTTGAAGGGTATAAGCGAATTTATCTCCCTCCTTCATCAAGGATTTTCTCCCGAAAAAACATCATTAGATCTCAGCAATCGGGATATGCGCGCGTTGAATGCCGAGCATATTTTCCATTACCCTTTCATGGAGGAAAACGGATTTGATCTCGACCAGATCATGCCTGGCTTGCAAGAGATAGCCATGACATACAAAACAGACGCAGCACTCAAAACCAAGATTCAAGAGCTGTCCAAATACTATACAGAAGATGGTCCTACCCTACTCCATGGCGATTACTATCCAGGGAGTTGGCTCAAAACGCTCGAAGGTGTACGGATCATAGATCCAGAGTTTTGTTTCTTTGGGAGAGCAGAATTTGATGTTTCTGTCTGCGTAGCCAGTCTCATGATGGCGCAACAAGATCAAGAGATCGTAGATCAGTTTTTGAAGACATATGAGGGTCCTAAAAGCTTTGATCAAGGCTTGATGTGGCGTCTGGCAGGAATAGAGATCATGCGAAGGCTGATTGGACTAGCTCAGTTACCTTTGAGCCTAAACTTGTCGCAAAAAGAATCTCTGCTCAAAGAAGCCCAAAAGCTGATTCTATAGTTTTCTTTTGGAGAATAATCAACCCCTCTTATTTTCCTTATTCCACAATTCCCACTACATGTGTTAGGTCCTTGCTTGCACTATATAAAAAACACAATGCGTTTATCTTAGGTTTAAACGTCCCAGCTATACTTATTTGACAATCAATACTTCCCTTCTACGTTTTCTTCCTAGTGACGTTATAGACCCTTATGTTTTACAGTACCCACAACATCCACGACCTCATCGATGCCATCAAGAAGCGCAATGTGATCCTTTTTGTGGGCGGAGGCGTCTCTATGAACCTGGGCTTACCCTCCTGGGACAGATTGATTGATCGGCTAGCGAAAGATCTGGGTTATGACAAAGATGTCTTCCGCACCTATGGTGACCACCTGATGCTCGCGGAGTACTATAAGATGAACAAAGGGATCGGTCCCCTACGCAGTTGGATGGACAGAAAGTGGCACAACACCGATAAGGTCAAGATAGAGGATTCACGAATCCATCAATTGATCGTCGAATTGGATTTCCCTATCATTTATACGACGAATTACGATCGTTGGATCGAGTTTGCCTTCGATGCCTACAACAAGTCTTATGTCAAAATCGCAGATGTCTCAGACATCCGTCGGGTACAAGAGGGAACCACACAGATCATCAAGTTTCATGGGGATTTTGACAACGATAGTTCCATTGTACTAACAGAAAGCTCTTATTTTGACCGTCTGGATTTCGAAAAACCGTTGGATATTAAGTTGAGGGCTGACGTGCTGGGTCGCTCCATTCTATTTATCGGATACAGTCTTTCAGACATCAACATCCGTTTCCTCTTATATAAGCTAAACAAGCTCTGGCAAAGTGCCAAGAACGCCCAGACCAAGCCTAAATCATTTATTCACCTTATCAAACCCAATCCTGTACAGGAACTCGTACTCGAAAAAAGGGGGATTGTCACGATTTTCTCTCAGCATGATGATCCAGGCCAAGGCTTGACAGACTTCCTAGAAACATTGTATGTAGAAACTAAAGGAAGTAAGCTGAAAGGGAAAGGAAAGATAGAAAAAAAGAAGAAAGCCAAGAAAGCACAGGAAACGCCTCCCAGCAATGGACAGATTCCTCCTCCTAGGCCCTTGTTGTGATTCCTCACATTTACGCCTCTGCCAAAAACTGCGTAATCCGTCTGCTCACCTCATCTGCCTCCTGGTACACCATAAAATGATTGCCCTTCATTATTTCTGCCTTTTGAATATGAGAAGCGGGAAATAAATGGTCTTCACTTCCATGTAAATGTAAAAATCGACCTGAAATGGTGGGGGGTTTCCATTGTATGATGGAAGCCACCGCCCACATCCGAAACGCATCGTCAAAAGAAGCAAACATTGCATGTAGTAATTGCTGCTCATCAGGATCTGTGATTCCAAATCTTGGAGCCCAATAGGGCAACATCTTGAGTCTCCACTCTCCTCTCGCCATTTGATATAAAGGAATGTAACGAGCAATCTGCAACATAAAGGGTATCCGATCGCCTTGTTTCAAGGTAGAAAGAAGGATGAGCTTCTTCACAGGTAAGATTTGTGCTAGCTCTTGTACCATCATCCCTCCCATTGATAGCCCTAGTAAGATGGGAGAAGGATGTGCAATTTGGTCTGCATAAGCATGTGCATACTCCCTCAAAGAAACGCGCGGATCGCCCTGCTTTTTATGCTCCAAGACCTTGATAGGCAAAGGCAAAGAGAGCTTTTGAAAAATCCTTCCATCGACACTCAGACCAGGGATAGCGTATATAGGTGAGACAGACATTGGCATATTTTATGTGGAAAATGTAAATGAAGATTCTACATTTGCGGCATGGGTACTACGGGTTTTATCATTGTCATGAGTATTTTAGCGATTGCTTCTGTCACAGCTGCCATCATTCGCAACCGCAACTTCCGCAAGAAAGAAAAGCTCCATGAAGGTCTCGGCGAAACGTATGGTTTGAGCTTGGCTTATGCCAGTGAGCGCAGTTTCACCCTTTTTGGAACTTATCAAGAGTACAGTTTACGCATTGAGCCTGTCGAACTTCCCAATCGTTCGAGAGAGACGATCCTGGAGGCCCTGAAGATCAGCATTCCGATGGTGAATCCTCAACGTAAACTCTTTCGAGCCATCAAACCCCTAGAAGAACTTCCCCATCTGGACATCATTGCAGACTTGGACCAGCCCAGTTTTGTTCGACATGACTTGGGCGAATGGCTACAAATTACTACAAATGACCTTTTATTTGCCAGTCTGATTCTCTCTGATGACATTAAGATCAGTCTTTACGACACTTTCAACAAAATTGATGCAGGCCTAGTGTTTATCGAAGACGAAGAACTTGCCTTCATTTTTCCAGAATTGTTGACCGATTCGGAGCAGGTTGTCAGTATTGAAAAAATGATTCAGCTCATTGTAGATATAAAAGATGAGCTGAATAGGTAGAAGTTAGGGCATCACCACAGATTGGAAGGTTCATACAGATGACTACCTTATATAGAAGTGGATTCATCTGCACTGTATTTCTGCCAAACTTGAATCTGAATCAGCCCATGACCTTTGCTCCAGCATTTCTTGAGGGCATATCCATTTTCCCTAAATCCCTTCTCCATATCGGGTAATTTATGAGCTCTTAAGCCTGTGGTAATCTTAAAAAAAAGATACATAAACTGGATGAGCGGTACGTGCCACCAACTACGCTCTTCCTCACTATCTGAAAAATCCACTTGAATCCACTGGCCCCCATTCTTCAGATGGCCATCCAGGACAGTCCAGATTCGATCCATCTCGACTTGTGGGAATTGATCCAAGAAAAAAAAGCTAAGGATTGTATGATAGGGTTGAAGGGGAATGTCATCCTCTGTACCGTGAATCATCGCTACAGGCGTATTAGAGTCTATCTTATGAAGCTGTTGGCTAGCTCGCTTCAGCATCTCAGCAGAAGCCTCCACATAGGTCAATGCTCCTATCTCTTGTTGGATTACATCTGGCAAGATGCTTCCCGTTCCTCCGCCAATCCATAAAACATCCCCCCCTTTCTCCACCATGTGCACGGCTTCTCTCTGAGCGTCGAGCAATAGATCACCAAAGACCCAGCTTGCTAGCCGATCATACCAGCCCGCCAAACGATCATAATTGATGGAAGAGGAACTCATAGGAATAGATAGATTGCAGGAAATACAAACACCAAATCCCCCCACAGCCTGTAGGCTTCTTTAGGTTCAAATAAGATGGGGTGATAACTGATCCACACAAGGATCGTCAACATCATGAGATAAATGGTTTGTACACACACAAATTTTTCTGTTGGAGGAAAGGTAAGTATAAGAAATGTGCCAATTGCGATGATCATAATCGACAGTCCTGTAATGATTCGCAGGGTCCACCTGTGCCCCAATGCGCGAACAGAGGAGGTGTGTCCATCTCTTTCATCTGTGATCAGTTCATACTTGGAAAACATGAGTAAGTTGATCATGACTAATATAAAGTATTGGCAAAATAGCCATGCTTCGGGGCGTAGGGCAGCATAATCTGCCATGACCCAAGGACCCGCCCAGATGCCTAGCGAAAAAATCACCCCTACGCCTAGTTCTTTATGGAAAAATAAAGAGGTCCTATCCCCTACCAACTTAACCAACAGGAGGTGAAGTACCACGAAGGCAGCTATTCCAAACCCTACATACAAAATGGCTGGAGGAAGATAAAAAGCGAGTCCTATGCCTACCAGAGATAAGAGTATGACGATGGGGAGCAGGACCTTTTGATGGGTGTAATGAAACAGATGACGTGTTGTACTTGCCTTTTCTTTCAACCTACGAGCATCTAACAAGTGATCTAATGTATACACAATCCATACAGCCAATGGCAAGCCGATCCACCAGGACAGCGGCATCGCAACATTGAGCAACCAAGCGACCATTCCTCCTGAAGCTAAGGCTCCCAAGGCCACATCTATGCTGAGCCATTGTATGAAGGTGTAGAGCTTCCGCATCAGGATCGATTCCTTATGGTGAGCTGTAACTGTGCCCACGAAGCATCTTGATAGGGATCAAACGAATGCTCAGGAAGCACCTTGAGCCAATCCTGGACAGTTTTCTCCTGATCTCCTAGACGATAATCAGGTGCGAGCTCTGCCATGGGAGCTAAGACAAATGAGCGGGTGTGTGCGTAGGGATGTGGCAATTGCAGGCGTGGATGATCCCATTTTTCGCCCTGAAAATCGATGATGTCTATGTCAATAATCCTCGGACCCCATTTTTGCAACCTAATCCGTCCCATCTCCTTTTCTATTTCCAGTAGGTCGTCTAGTAGCATCAGTGGTTCCATCTTTTTCTCCAAAATTGCCACAGCATTCAGGAACGAGGGCTGGTCTTCTATGCCCCAAGGAGCTGTCTCGTACAAGGAGGAAAGTTGATGAAGGTCATACCCACGTTCTTGGATTGCTTGTACGGCTTGTACCATGTATCCTACCCTATCTCCTTGATTAGTCCCTAATCCTATCCAAATCATGGTTCAAATATAGGTGATCGCAGATTTTCCTACAGGATTTCCTTCGCATCTTTTACAATTATATACCATATAGGTATATTTGAGTCCAGGGAAAAAGCCTGTGTGTTCCAACTATTTTACCTCATTAGGCTCATTAACAAGTACCCTAAATAATCGTGCTCATAAAAATCAGCAATATTCAATGAAATTCTTTCAATCCTTTTTAGCCAGCCTTTTGGCTGTGATCGTGGGTATCCTTGTGGGGATTCCTTTGATCTTCATTGTACTGGGCGGTATCCTCGCTGGGATCGCAAGTGGTGGTGACGATGTGACCGTTCCCTCTGAAAGTGTGCTTCATATGAAGCTTGAAGCTCCTATTGTAGAGCATACTTCCACTAACCCTTTTGACGACTTGTTTGGTGATGTTCCTACCTTTGGTCAGTCTGTCGTAGATATGGGCTTGCACAATGTGGTCAAATCTATCGAGCATGCAGCCGAAGATGAAAAAATCAAGGGAATCTATCTCAACCTGAATATGACCGTTCAGACAGGATGGGCCAATCTATCTACGATTCGTGAGGCATTGATCGATTTCAAATCGACGGGGAAGTTCGTCTATGCATACTCTGAAATGATGGATGAGAAAGCGTATTATGTAGCATCAGCTGCAGATTCTGTTTTCTTTGCCTCTAGAGGCATGATGGAGTTCAATGGGTTGGCCTCTAACCCTACCTTTCTCAAAGGCATGCTAGATAAGCTGGAAGTCACACCAAAGGTTTTCAAAGTAGGTACATTTAAGTCTGCGGTGGAGCCCTATCTCCGCAAGGATATGAGCCCTGCAAATCGCGAGCAAACAGAGCAGTACATTGGCTCTATCTGGAATACATTCTTGTCAGATGTCGCCATCTCTCGCAAGATGGATCAACCTGCACTCGACGAATTGGCCAATTCTTTCATTTTAGGTGATGGAACAGGAGCTGAGAAGAGTGGCTTAGTAGACCGTGCGGGAACAGAAGAAGATGTTTACAACGCAATGAAAGCGGCCATCGGGAAAGAGCCTTCAGACAAACTCAGCTTGATTACCCTCAAGAAATACATGAAAGCTCCTAAGAGTGAAAATCCATTTTCTGCTAATAAAATTGCAGTTGTTGTGGCAGAGGGAACCATCAGCTCAGGAAAATCTAGTTCAGGTACTGCAGGGTCTGAATCCATCGTGAAGGCGCTTCGCAAAGCCAGAAAGGACCCTAGTGTAAAGGGAATCGTCCTCCGTGTCAACAGTCCTGGCGGTAGCGCACTGGCTTCTAATGTCATCTCTCAAGAAATCAAGCTATGTAGTGAAAAAAAGCCTATCGTAGCTTCAATGGGAGATGTAGCCGCCTCAGGTGGATATTACATCTCTGCTCCATGCGATAAGATATTTGCCCAACCCAATACGATCACTGGATCTATCGGAATCTTCGCTGTTTTGTGGGATGCCGTGGACGCACTAGAAACAAATATTGGGGTGACATTTGATGAAGTCGAAACCAATCCTTCAGCTAATATCATCAACCCGTTTTACAAGCTCTCATCTGGTGAGGAGGATTTTCTTCAGGCTTGGACCAATCGTGGATACAGCGACTTCATCGGTGTGGTACAAAAGGGAAGAGGTTTTGCCGATTCTACTTCAGTAGATAATATCGCACAGGGCCGTGTATGGATCGGAGCCAAAGCGCAAGAGCTCAAGCTTGTAGACGAAATGGGGAATTTGTACGATGCGATCCGCTACGTGGCAGATCAGGCAGGGATCGGAAATGAATACAAAGCGACCTTCAGCCCTGAAGCAGAATCTCCCTTCGAAGACCTGCTCGGTCAAATGGGACAAGCTTACCAGGACAAGATGATGGCGGAGCATCCCCTACGCAAGGAGTTGAAAGCCGTCGAGGGTATCAAGAAGCACTTGCCGACTTCAGGTCTGTATATGATGGCACAAGATGATTTTGACATCAAGTAAATGAACCTATAGGCTGGCACATAGCTAGTAAATATAAAAGCGATGGTCTGTAAGGGATCATCGCTTTTATATTTTGGCAAGATTAGATGCCCAACCTTACCACAGAAGAGTTTGCAGGAATCTAACGGAGCGGAAAAAATGGGTGGAAAATGATCTTTCCTTTCAGGATTTGGAGCTTATTCATTGTCCTGAATGGATAGTGTTATGTAGCATGAAAAGTTTCGGCCCATGCTCGAAGTGTGTGAAGCGGAAAGGAATGATGAGTGGAAGGCTATATCCTAAAATAAAAAATCCGCTAGAAGCGGATTGTTGAGCGAGAGACGGGATTTGAACCCGCGACCCCAACCTTGGCAAGGTTGTGCTCTACCAACTGAGCTACTCTCGCTTAAGCAAAACATGATAAAAGATCTCGCCTGAAGCGTATTCTGAGCGAGAGACGGGATTTGAACCCGCGACCCCAACCTTGGCAAGGTTGTGCTCTACCAACTGAGCTACTCTCGCTTATTGCTTAAGTGGGCACAAAGAAAGACCAAACTTTCAAACTGTGCAAATAAATCACCGAAAAAATCAAAAAAATATCATACGAAAAAAGATATCCATAGCGATTAAAGGCTCTTCACAAAGTACTGCTTTGCTCGCTATCTAATCATATGTAGGATCGTTTCTAACCAGGCAGGTTGGCCTGACGAGAGGTAAGACTCATTCCGATGAGTAAGGTCAAGCCCCAGAATAATCCATATCCTACGACAAAGCTGAGCCAGACTCCAGTAAAGAGAGAACCTAAACCTGCACATAGAACAATGGCATTGCTCATCCATAGACGAGAAGGAGCTTTCCGATACCTAATCGCTAAAATAAATAGCTCTACAATCACCCACAGTCGGGAAAGTACAAAGGTCCACACAAGCAATTCCCAGCTTTGGAGGAACATCGCAATGATGGTGACAGATGCTGTAAGCCCACTCTGAAGGAGGGTGAGATTCTGAAATTTTGCTTTTGCTACTCTACGCAGGCCTATCCACACGAGGCATTCGTGTAGGACGATAATGGCCGATATAAAGTAGAACATTAACAGCATTTATACATTTCTGATATGTAGAATAACTTGATTTTTTAAAAAATAGTTTGACGCTTGAAGAATATTTATTCTAAAAGACAATTAGTCTATTATTCTCCCTAACGTAAATCCAGCAAAATAGGTGCCTAGCATGCAAAAAATGCTGAATAAATAGAGAAAAAATAGCTTAGACCCATACATGATGCCCATTTGATATGATCGAAAGGCAAAATGTATGGTTTTTTACAAAATATTGTTCAGTGAAATTTCTCAACAGATCAATCCAGCTATCCCAATGACTTCAATCCACTGATGATCTGTATAGGATTTGAGGCACCAAATACATAGCTTCCAGCGACTAGGACATTCGCTCCCGCTTCTACCACAGACTGTCCCGTCTGTGCATTGATTCCTCCATCGATTTGGATGTGTGTCTCCAGATTCTGCCTATCTATTTCTTTTCGAAGTGTCTGTATCTTTTGTAGGGTGTAGGGAATAAACTTCTGCCCACCAAAACCAGGGTTCACCGACATCAAACAAACGATATCCAAGAGAGGAAGGACTTGAAAAATCGAAGCAGCAGGCGTAGCAGGATTGAGGGCTAGCCCTACTTTGAGGCCCAACTCTTTGACCTGATGAACTGCTCGATCCAGATGGTGGGTAGCTTCTACATGAAAGGTAATATGAGAGGCCCCATGATCTTTACATGCTTGAAAATACTTCTCAGGTTCTACAATCATGATATGTACATCCAGTGGCTTCTCAGAGGCAGCCGCCATCGCTTTGAGAACAGGGAAACCAAAAGATATGTTGGGCACAAAACGGCCATCCATAATGTCACAATGCAACCAGTCTGCTTCTGAGGCATTGACCATGGCGATTTCCTCCTCCAGCCTGCCAAAATCGGATGCCAAGATCGAGGGAGCAACAATAGGCTTAGACATATATCAAGAATAGAAGTATAAACGTCTGACAGATGGGATCATCATAAAGAGGAATCCTCCCCATGATAAAAATGCGAGACAAAAGTCTACCACAATGGACTCCACAACAGGATGAGAGCGCATAGAAGACATTTCTAACAACATAGGATACTGTCGCCACAGTAAAAGCGCTATGTAGCTAAACCCAATACCCATGAAAAGTAACAAAGCAGAGCAAGTCAACCAACCAAAGCGCGAATACAGCCGCAACCCAATCCCCAAAATCAGCAGAGCAAGCGGGAGGTTGATACGTGCCAACTCTTCCCTGAATACATCAAAACCACCAAAAATCGGAACCAGATTTTGATCACAAATACCCCAGCCTGTAAACTTGCAAGAAAAAGTTCCTAACAGTCCGAGTGCCCCTACAATAATCGCCGTAAATGAAGCCCTGTGAATGAACAGTTCATTTGACGAAAAAATATCTCCCTTATGCGCCATTGCCTGCATTTGCCCTGGTAATTGTTAAGGTTTCAAGCTACAGAAAAAGCACAAAGACTCAAAAATCCCACCTCCAACAGGAGAAAAAATCGCATTTTTCAGCATTTTCTCTTCCTCTAAAGGAAAAGACCTTATTTGAGACAATGAAAATCCGCTAAAAAGTACAGGATGATAGCAGATTGGAAGTTTCAAACAGGATCTAAAAAAAGGAGCAAGTTTTCACCTACTCCCTTATTTTTCTCTAGTACAATTGCTCATTCCCTTTTATCTCAATACCGTCACTGTTCCCGATCGCTGAATCTGGTAGCCTGATTCGAATAAAGCATCCACATGGTAGACATAGACGCCAGGGTAGACCAGCTGGCCCATCCCATTTCTTCCGTCCCAATGATTATTGACCCCCAATAGTGTACGCACAGGACGTCCCCACCTATCAAATACAGTCACTGTTAGATCTACCAATCCCGAGGCAGTGATAACAAATCGGTCGTTGCGGTCATCCCCATCAGGTGTAAATGCTGTAGGGAAAAACACCTCTTCTTGGGGTCTGACCGTAATGGTCTGAGAGACCGTGTCAGGACAGGTTAAGCCTGGATCGATTGCCACTAAGGTAATTGTAAATTCACCTGCTGTTTCGTAAGTATAGATGGGGAAACGATCTTGAGAAACGCCTCGACCATCTCCAAAGTCCCAAACGTATTCTACTGCTCCCTGGCTCTGGTTCGTAAACTGCACCCGTGCATCTGAGAGGACCAAAGGTTGGGTCAAATCTCGATCAGCGCCAAAAGAAGCTACCGTAGGACTCGCTGCCGCAATGTCATAAGACTCAGAGAAGGTACACCCTATGGCATCTGTCACAATAAGCGTATAGACACCCGCCACCAAATCTGCCTGACGTGTGATCGAATCCTTCAGGTCTCCTCCCCAATCTAGCTCATAAGGCTCAACTCCTCCAACAGGTGCTATTTCAATCAATCCATTCGCGCCACTACAATCTGCTCCCTGAAGGGTAATTTCTTGAATGGCAATGGCTGTTTCGGGCTCGTTTAGCGACATACTGGCTCCTGCCTGGCAGCCATTGGCATCCACCGCGACAGCAAAATAAAGCCCCGCAGTCTGATCTCTCAGCACCAGATCATTCACTCCAGGTATGTCATTCCAGATCAGTAAAGAAGTACCTGTCCCACCTGCTATATTGGCCCTTAGTTCTCCATTATTCCCTCCTTTGCACGTCACATCGGTACCTGTCAGCGTTAAAGTAAGCTCTGGAGGCTCGGTCAATAAAACTTCTTCCTGCCTAGATATGCAGCCATTGATGTCCTTTACTTGTATGGTGTAGTTTCCTGGTGCGAGTCCACCGTAGTCGTTTTGAAACTGAAAGTTAATTCCATCTACCGTGTAACTGTAGGGCGAGTTGCCACCAGCTCCCGTAAGAGTAATTTCGCCATCTGCTGCCTGATAACAAGATATCTGCTGTGAAAAGAGGGTAAAATCCAGCGTATCTGGTTCCTCAATCTCAAAGCTAAACGCACCTGTACACGTACTATCATCTGTCACCAACACCTGATAGGTACCTGCAGCCAAATCCGTAAAGTTGCTATTGGCTTGCAAGGCTCCTCCGTTGATGGCATATTGATAACTTCCAATGCCTCCTGATGCATTGAGTGTCACGCGCCCATTGGAGTCTCCAAAGCATCGCACATCTTGTAGGTCAGACAAAAAAGCCCTTATAGGCGCATTAGAACTGACGGAAACGACCGAATCCCCCACGCAAAGGTTGGCATCCCTTGCCAAGACCTGATAAGCAGCTGATGGAAGGTCCTTAAACTCCGCATTATTGGTAAAAAATCCATTGTTCAATGAATACTGATAGGGAGGCACACCTCCTGTAACTGCGACTTCTAGATTGCCTGTACTATCGCCAAAACAGGCAACAGGTGTATTGTCCACCACCAGGAGCTCAAAGGGATCAGGCTGCCCAATGATCACTGAAACAGTCGTCGAATCAAAGGTGGCATCTAGCACAGTAATGGTATACGTTCCCGCTCCCAAATTGGGAAAGATCTTGTTGGATGAATAGGCACCATTCCCGATTTTATAATTGTACGGGGCATTGCCTCCCGATGCATTGGCTATGGCATAGCCACTAGAATCTCCATGGCACAGTACATCCCCCTGCTCCGTGATCGTAGCTGTCAATGTCTGTGCATATAAATGATTCCCTCCAATTATGATGATACACGACAAGAGTAGCGTATGGAGTATTTTCATGAAACCTTATTTTATTGTGCAAAAATAATTATTATTCGTAATTTACAATGAGAGTAATTCCCTTGTCCTTACACTAGGTTATCGTTCGTTTTTCCTCTGAATAAAAACATAGACATTTTCATCATATCTAGACGTTTAAAATGAAACTACCGTTTGTTCAAAATCCCTAAGTGTATGTTAAGTAGATAGACAGACGTAAGCGGCCATCCCATTGGGGATTTCACTTCGTTCAAGGCATCAGACTTTAAAGTACTAATAGTCAAAACCTAGTAATATTCAGCATAGCCTAACTACATTTGTCCACCTACTTAAATACCTTCCTAAATAAAATGGATTGGTATAATGCTGCTTAGAATTTAGCTTTTCGCCTCTGCTCAAATCCCAATCATTGTTACATAAGCCTATTTCTTTTAATCAGGCACTCAAAATTGCAGGTAAAATCACTGCCTATATGTCTTGATGCAAGGACCATACCTTTCGAGGTTCTTTCGACCTGAATATTTCTCATTTCATTCATTATTCCCATGCACTCAAAATAGGTCACTCTATATACGTATGTAACCCTCACATGGGATTCATCCTTTCCGTAGTATATGAAATACTATATAGTTTCTTGATTTAATTTGGATTAAATCTAAATAACAGGTAAAATTGTAAGCGTAGAGGTAAAGGAGCAAGCAATGAATGAGATTCGAATTTTCATCGCAGACGCAGCATATTTGGTTAGAGAAGGTCTTAAAGCAGTCATCTCGACCTATCCTTACATGAAGGTGGTAGGTGAAGCAGGGCATACAAGACTTCTCAGGCAAAGATTAGATGATACGCGCCCTGATATTGTCATCATGGATTACAATGCGCCCGACGCGTTTTCGATTGATGATGTAAAGTACATTCACGATCATTATCCCTCTACTAATCTATTGATCATTTCTTCTAATCTCCAGCGCCCACAAGTACTAGAGGTATTGGAGCATGGGGTAAAGGGGTTCCTTCTCAAAGAATGTGACCAGTCAGAGATCATCGGAGCCATCCACGCTTCTCATAAAAATGACAAATTCTTCTGTGGGAAAGTGCTCGACATCATTCTAGAGCGCGCACGCCCTCAACCCATAGATGCGGCTTGTGCACCTACTCGCCTGACAGATCGAGAAAATGAGGTTGTCTCTTTGATGGCAGAAGGGGTTTCGACCCAGGGTATGGCAGACAGACTTTCCCTAAGCGTACACACGATCTATACGCATCGAAAAAATATCATGAAAAAACTTGGGGTGACTACGGCAGCAGAAGTCATCTTATATGCGATCAACACCTCCACAGTCAATGGAGGAAGATAGGTTTTCTCATTTATCTACCTCAGTTTTTCGATAATCCTGGATATTTTCCGTCGCTCTAAAAGTTTGATGAGGGAAATTCCTACCCGAAATACAATGCTAGGTGGACGAAGAACCATCTCCCCTATCTCAGCTGCTTTTTGATCGACTTTAGGAAAGGCTATGGCTCGTTCCTCCTCCGTCAGATAAGCAAATCGCTTAGCAATCGCCCATGCGTATTCTCTCGCACTTTTTAGACAAAAAAATGCAAGGTATTCGTCCTTCTTCCCAGCCAATCCGTCGAGAATTCTAAAAGCAGGAGATAGTCTATTAACATCTCGCTGTATTTCATGTGTCATCTTCTCCAAGATCTCATTGATCGTGATGAAGTCCTGTTCCAAATCCATGATTTGCGGTCCTGGAAGCATGTTTGCGGCTGCAATCCCCAAGTCCAGATTGATGTGTGCATTGATTCCCAAGATCAAATGTTGGATGATCAAAGGACGCGAGTGCCCATGTGCCTCAAAAGCTACGCGCCATGCACTCGTCGTAGGCAGACTCGCATCATACTGAGAGAATGCCTCAAAATAGCGATTGGCAAAGGCCACATCTAAGCGTTCCATCCTGGGATTATCCTCAAATGCACCCGCTTTGATTCCCTCTGCTATTTGGATCGTCACTCTGCGATAGAGACAGGGAAAGAACGCAACTGTACTTTTCTCTTGGTAAGCCCAGTCGATGATCGTGCCTAGCTGGTCGATCACTTCTTGAATGGTCTGAACTTGAGGTCGGATTTGAGGTGCTTCCATGTATAAAGGATCCTAAATGGCATAAACGATCTTCCAGCGAAAAGCCCACTTCCAGCGAATAGGTGTTGGGTTCAATTGGAGGGTATGAAACAGTTGGACCCAATCTTTTCTTTTGAATCCCCTTGCGACACTCACCACCGAATCAAACTGCACCATCTTCGAGCGAGAGAAAATCCGTGTCAGGACCATGATGCTGTAATAGGCCAGCCAGTGCCTATGTAGATCATTGATGATCCAACCCACCTTGGCTTGTTGGCCAAATTGCGTCACCAGCTGCGCAAGTGCTTGGTCATCGAAGTGATGAGTAAATAAACTACTATGAATGATGTCAAATTGCTGCTGAGCAAAGGCAGACTCAAATACGTTGAGCGTCTGGAAGGAGATTTCAGGGTAGTCCTTACACCGATCTTGGGCATAATCGGTGATGTAGGGATTGGCATCCACCCCTACAAATTGCATGTTCAGTCCCTTTTTCCGAGCCCATTTGGCCATTTTGATCAATATATCCCCTCCCCCACAGCCTAAATCAGCTACCGTAAACACCTGACTTTTTTTCCCCTTGATCAACTCTTCTAAGCCCTGAATACTTAGATGGTTTCCCCCTAGAAATCGATTGATTGTATTGAGTTCACGGAGAGTCTGGCTCACGACCTCCCCTTCGCAGGAGAGATCATCCATGATTTCGGCTTGTGTCGATCTTTTTTCCAGCATGTGTGCGTGGGATTAACGGTGATGAATGGTCAAAAGCATACTTTCGAGCGTGAGTCCTGGCCCAAAGGCGAAACTAAGAACCGACTTTCCTTCATCTTTAGGACCTAAGTCCCTGAGCATCTCCTTGAGTACAAAAAGCACGGTAGGAGAAGACATATTGCCGTACTCCCGCATCACTTCGTAAGCGTAGCGATTGTCATCTGTCGACAGTCCCAGGACCTCTTCTATGACCTTCAGGATGCGTTTCCCTCCAGGATGAATCGCGTAAAAGGAAATATCCCGTAGGGTCATTTGCAGAAAGGAAAGTAGATTTTGCGTCAGCTGGCTGATGCCATCCTTGATGATGGTGGGCACCATGGAGGTCAGACGCATTTGAAAACCTGAATCATGGATGTGCCACGCCATCTCTTTTTTTCCCTGAAAAGCCAGATCATTGTAGAAATTGTCTAGAGAGAGATTGATTCCTTCTGTCATTTCTCCACTCACCAGAAGAGAGGCAGCACCATCCCCAAACAAAGCATTGGCGAGCAGATTGTCGTCATCCTTTTCCCTTTGAAAATGTAGCGTACACAGCTCTACACATACCACCAAGACCTTCGCATCTGGCTCTGCATGACAGATCTGATAGGCCGTTTTCAATGCATTGAAGGCGGCATAGCATCCCATGAAGCAAATGGCTGTACGCTTCACATGTGTCGCAAGTCCCAGTTTTTCGACCAGCTCGATGTCTAATCCTGGAGCGTACATGCCCGTACAAGAAACCGTCACCAAATGGGTTACCCCTTGATAGTTAAACCCCTCAGGTACTGTATTTTGGATACTGCGAATCGAAAGATCCAGCGCCTCTTTTTCATAGATTCGCATACGGCTACCAACCGAAGGGAAAGGCTCCATATCAGGTGTGTTGGCATAAAAGTCAAACTCTCCATGCTCACGTGCATAATCCTTCAGTACAGTGTACCGGCTCTTAATCCCACTCGCGCGATACAAGACTTTCAATTGCCTCCGCTCGTTCTCATCCATACCTTGTACGCGAGCCATGAATTCTCCAATTTTTTGTTGGAGGATCTTATTTTCGGGATTCGCTGTCCCTATGTGATTGATGTATACTGGCATAGACAAGACCTGTTAATTACAAGGGAAAGGGTACAATTGTCTCCCTACATATAGATTCCAGAAGGTCAAAAAAGGATGCAAAACGTTGTGAGGGTGTAAACTGGGCAACATTTTACTTTATTTTTATTCAAGGGAAAATATTTTTCCCAAAAGCGAATCTTGTGCGGTGTTCCCTTATTTTTCTTTTAAATTATGAAAGAAGTTCGATATATGCCTGAATCTACCCTATGAAACGTGCCACCCTACTTCATCTTCGGATCCCTTTCTCCTTTTTTCTGCTTCCTGTGTTTCTATTTGCCTGGAGCATCAAGCCCTATACAGAGTGGTGGTTATTGATTTCGACTTTTTTTATCCTTCACTTTCTTTTGTATCCTGCCAGCAATGGATACAATTCTTACTTTGACAAGGATGAAGAGAGTATTGGCGGACTCAAGCACCCTCCTAAAGTTTCGCTAGAGCTGTATCGTGTAGCTTTGATCATGGATGTACTCGCCTTGGCTTGGGGACTTTTGATCAACTGGGAGTTTGCGCTCATGCTGTTTGTCTATGGCATGGTCTCCAAAGCCTACAGTCACCCCTCGGTACGTCTAAAAAAGATGCCCTACATCGGTTGGTTAGCGGCAGGGATATTTCAAGGATATTTCACTTTTCTCATGGCCTACATGGGGATACATGACGAAGGATGGAGTGTATTAGGAGGCTGGGAAATTCAAATTCCTGCGATTCTCAGTACAGTCCTTTTGTTTGGCTCCTACCCTATGACACAAGTCTACCAGCACGAAGAGGACGGGCGAAGAGGAGACGAAACCATCAGTCGCAAACTGGGGATATTGGGAACCTTCCATTTCACTGCCGCTGCTTTTGCCGTCGCAGCAGGAGGATTTGTCTACTACTTTGTCGATTACTACACTTGGACTACAGCGTTGATCTTTTTGGTTGTCTTGACGCCTGTCCTGATATTTTTCACCAACTGGTATTTCAAAGTCAGGCAGAACATTCAAAAGGCCGATTTCACACATACCATGCAGCTCAACCTACTTTCTAGTTTGATGTTTAATCTCTTCTTTAGTGGAATGGCCGCTTTTAGCTTGCTGCGATAGACTTAGACCCTGTTTGAAACCTCAAATCTGCGAAAAGTTGCGCTTTCATAACCTGGACTTCATCTATTTCGATCGATTTAGTCCCACTAAATCTCACAAAATAGCTTTCGGCAGAACCTAAAATCTCTGCTTTTTAGCTAGATTTTCATAGTTCCAAACAGAGTCTTAGAATGGCTGTCCGTGCGTATTTTTCATGAGAAAATTGGCTACAGGTCCTACATTTCGTGCGATATCCACTGCCCAATCACTCAGTTTTGCGCTGCCAAATAATCGTTGGATTTGTCTTCCTGCCCAGAGTCTTCGACTAAATAATCCATTCCATACCTGGGTGTATACTTTTTCTATTTGAAGACGGTGGTCTGTACCCGATTGGCCGTACTGGATCAAGGTCTCTGAGAGGATCTTGGCGCTGTGAATCGCGAGTGCCATACCATTTCCACACAATGGCGTAATCAAACCTGCCGCATCTCCACTCATCAGTACATGTTGCTCTACTGCTTTTTTGGGCTCAAAGCTAATTTCATTGATCACCTGAGGCTTTTCCCACAAAAACTCGCCTTCATGAAAGATCCGCTTTAGGTAGGGGTTTTTATGGAGAATCGCTGCTTCCATTTTATCGATGCTCCCATGCTTGCGTAGGTTGTCCCTATGACTTAAGTAGCATAGATTATATTTGCCCTCCTCGATCTGGCTAATGCCACAGTATCCTCCCGCAAAATTATGCAAAGCGATCTGATCCTCTGGCTCGTCAATGTACAAATGATACTTCACCCCAATGTAGGGGGAACGGCGGGTCATAAATACACGGTTTAGATGCTTATCGACAATTGATCGTTTCCCAAAAGCCCCAATCACCCAGTCTGCTTCGTAGCTATCTCCTTTCCTACTTTTGACCTGAAATTTATCTTCTTCAAAGGATACTTCACTCACTGTCGTGCCCTCTCGAATGTCTACCCCCAAGGCTTTGGCCTTTTCAACCCAGTAGGCATCCAGTGCGTAACGGCTCACGCCAAAGGCTCCTAAATCCAAATCCATATGTGCCGCACGTCCTGAGACAGATGTAAGTTGGAATTTGGTAATCTCAGAAGGGACCAAATGATCAGGGTATAAATCATGTACTTTCAGAAAGGGGATGACTTCATTGGAAATGTATTCGCCACATACGCGGTGGAAAGGGTATCGTTTTTTTTCTAGTAAACGGACCCCAAAGCCAGCTTTGCGCAAAAGAATGGCGTTGATCAGGCCAGACAAGCCTCCCCCAATGATCAATATTTCAGAACTAGCCATAGACCTTTTCTATTTGTGGGAATATCGAGAAAATTGCGCACACACACGTATTCAAACTGTGAATTTTGGAGTCACATACTGGTAAAAATAAAAATCCATACAGCTCATGAATTGTATATGAAAATGCTTATGTTGAATAAGACTGTTACTACTTTCGTTGATCTTATGGACCTTACAGCTATACTTAAAAGAAATATTCCTTTCATAGAGCCCGATCTTCTTGCTGAAATGAATACACATGCCAAGCATATGTCTGTACCTGCTCACACACTCATCCTGGATGAAGGCGCTTACGTAGGCAGTTTTCCATTGGTTCTTTCAGGTAACGTCAAAGTATTCATCAGACATGAGGACAAAGAGCTCTTGCTATACTATATCCGACCAGGCGAAAGCTGTATCATGTCATTTGCGGCTTGTATTCGAAGTACGCAGAGCGAAGTCGCTGCCTTGACAGAGAAGGCGTCGGAGCTATTGTTAATCCCTGCGGATCATCTTTCGAGATGGATGCACAAGTATCCTTCCTTGGGAAATTTCCTCCTCCAAGTATATCATAAAAGGTACCTGGACCTGCTACAAACCGTGGAGCAATTTGTCTTTTGGAATCTGGAGGATAGATTGGCGCACTATCTAAAGGAAAAAAGTCATATCACAGGGGAGCGTGAATTGCATACGACCCATCAGCAGATTGCACTGGACTTGGGATCTTCGCGAGAAGTTATCTCCCGATTGCTGCGTAAGCTAGAGATGAGTGGAAAAATTCTGACTGGGCGAAATCGTATTACTGTCCAGTCCTCACGGTCAGGCAAATAGTACTAAATCCATTGAGAAAGCGATTTTGCCACAGTATTCACCGCATGCATTTTCTCCCAAGCAAGGAGGCCCTCTTCGGTCATTCTGGGTTTGATGAAGGACCAGATCTGTACGATGGAATAATCACTTTTCTGAAAGCTACTTCCCTCTGGAAGTATGTCCTTGTGAGCAGGAGCAAAAATGGTAGCTGTCCAAATGTGGTGTACCAAATTATTCCACTCTTCGGGGACGCTAGGTTTCTTCATCCATCCTGACTGGACAAAATATCGGAACATGTCGAGGTAGTAGACCTTAAACTGCTCATAATCCTGCACAAATGCTTGACGCAAATCAGGACACATTCGGAAAATGTCTACGATGTCTCTAAAGAAAAAACGATACTTTTCAGTAAAAGCGAATATTTCTTCCAAGACTCGATTGAGTCGAAACAAACCCGACTCATGTTGGAGGACGTGGTCGATTTTATGGTGAATCTCCTGGTAGGTATTGTGATAGAAGTATCGGATGAGGACCTGCTTATTCTTGAAGTGATAGGAAAAGTTCCCAGGGCTGATGCCAACTTCTTGGGCAATGGTGCGAATCGAGACGCTGTGTACCCCTTCTTGGTTGAAGAGCGCAATGGCCGAGGCCAGAATACGGTTCTTCGTCCCCATTTTGATTACGGGAGCAGATTTAGACTGTACATGAGGAGAGTTCTCCTTATTTGAATCTTCTGGTACAGGTGTTCCACTTTTCGTCTCTCCAACCATTTGTTTGTGCTTACATTTTATAATTCGAAATTCCTTCTATTAAATATACGATAAAAAAGTGAGTTTAGATGCTAAATACCTATGAATCAACCCATACCTGATTGTCTATATGAGGAGAGATCTTCTTAGGTAATGGCTATTTTTTTCATCAGGGAGAAACGTTTTGACATCCATCATTCCAGAGTTAGACTGATAAAAATAGGGCTTTCCTAGTTTAGGACATGAATCATGAGTTGAATAAAAATTATGTACCAATAAAAAAATGAGGCCATCCAGGTCAGAAAGCCTCATGAAAAAAATTTACCATTTCATCCTAATAATCGCTAAATCATCCGTAGCAATTTCTCCAAAATCTTTTTCTAGCAGCTCAATTTTCTTTTCCAGCATACGTGGGAGGTCTAAAAATTCCTCGTCAAGCAGTAAATAAAAGGGGATTTCTTGCTGAAAATTTCTAGAACGCTTGTCCAAATTCTCAAAGGCATCAACTCCGTCGCTAGCGATCGCGAAGGATTTCACCCCTTGATAAAGCGCCATTTGCATCTGTCTTTCAAACCACAAATTAAAAGATTCGCCTAGGTGGTATCCCAGATAGTCAGGCTTGTTGTTTTGGTCCCAGTCTATGACTTTCCCCTCCACAGCGGAGAAGCCATCTCCCACCACGATATGCCAAACACCATCTCGCTTTGTATCTACTAAGCAGAGATTCAACGTTGTAAGCAGTTCTTCTGGAGCGAGAAATAGGGTATGGGCACATGCTTTCAAATCAACAAATAGCGCTTCCAGCATTTCTTTACCCATCGCGCTTAAATCCCTGTGATTCAGGGGATGATCGGGATCAGTCCAAGCGAGATATCCTGTATGCTTAACCGTCTTGCGCAGCAACTTCACCACGAGTGAAGCAACAAAATGACTTTCCTTTCCCATCGTGCAGCCATCCATGACTGCAGCCAGGTAAATCTCGTCCTGTATCTCGCCTACCCATAGGGCATCTTCACAATACACAGGATGAAAATGGCCCAAGCGGACCGTTTGGTGTATTTGCATGTATGCACATACGCAAATACACCCAAAAAGGATGAGCTAGACCATGTTTGGAGCTTCAAATCTGCTAAAAGTTGCGCTTTTAGAAGCTCGGCTTTTTCCATTTTAAACGGTTTCGCACCTAGAAACCTTGCAAAATGGCTTTTGCCAGAACCTAGAATCACTGCCCTCTAGCTAGATTTTCATTGTCCCAGCTATAGTCTTAGTCTTCGTTGCCGACACTCAAGGTGACACTGATCTCATGGGAACCATTGGAGAAGGGCGCCAGCGCTGAGACCGTGTAGTCATAGCTGTAGCCAATGTCCAACTTTCCTTGACGAATGCCCACCATTGCTACAGCAGCATCCTGGTGGCGATAGGACGCACCAAACCAAAAAACATCACGAAACATCACACGAGTCCCAATATCCACCTGAAAAGGCAAAGTGTAGGCAGGCAAATTCCCTCCTTGGAAAGACCAAAAAGGGGCGATGCTCTGAAGCAAAAATGAAGGCTGAAGGTAGACCTCATCTGCTATGGGGAAGTTCCCCCCTGCGGTCAAGTAGAAGGTGCGAACGGGGCGAGACTCCGTCAGATAAGGGCTCGGCTGTGCCAAATGCAGAATGGAGAATCCCAGATACCACAGCTCACGATAGTTGTAAAATACACCAAAATTTACATCTGGTAAGAGTTGGTTGTAGGTTCCCTGGAGCAGGGCAGGATCATCGGGTTCCTCTGTGATCAACTGGTTGCGCCCAAGCTGCTGCTGGTACAGCATACCTGATAAGCCAAAGGATAGGACTTCGCGTCTCTCCTTGCTGGCGCGATAGCGCGCATTGTACCTACGACCAGACTTGCGTCCATAGCGCCCCAGATACATATGATAAGCTCCCCCAAAGGTAAGTCCCGTACGACGCGTAGGTCCTGTGACCTCATTGAAGAAAGAGCCTCCAATAGCTGTATTCAATCCCAAATAGGAGTCTGCCGTGACCATCTGGGTCACGGGTGCCTCTCGGATTCCGATCCACTGCTGACGTAGGCTCAGGTGGATAGGGACGGCATCTTCTATCCCTGCATAAGCGGGATTGAAGGCAAAGGGATTGAGCATGTACTGGCTATAGAGCGAACGCTGCTGACCAAATGCTCCGATGGCCAGGCAAAGGATGAGTATGAGAAAGAGAATTCTTTTCATGAGAATGTGGTTCTTGTTGGAGAGCAAGCATAGATCCTAGCACCTCTCCTGTTGATAATATATCTAGAAAAGTGCTTATCGAATGATGGTGACAGCCCCTGAAATCTCCGCTCGATCTGGTCGAGGACGTATCACGTAGTAGTAAGTCTGTGAGGGAAGAGGCTCTCCATTGAAGGTTCCATCCCACTCAAAGGTATTGCTAGTACTCTCATAAATCTTCATTCCCCACTGGTTGAAAATGAATATCTGAGGTACGGGATAAATCGAGAGGTTTTTAATGCGCCATGTGTCGTTTTTGCTATCGCCATTGGGTGTAAAAGCATTGGGAATTTCCAGACACGGCACATCTAAGAATGGTACATTGATCGTAGAATCCCACGTACATCCCGTTTGGTCCTCCACACGGATCTGATAGATTCCGCCCAGGAGTTCTTCTATGGGGTTTTCGACAGCGAGATCATTGCTAAAGAATGTATACCCTCTCCTTCCTCCTGTGACAAATAATTCTATAATGCCATCAGGCTTATCGATACAACTTGCAGGTTGTACAAAAGCAATGGCCTCCAAAGGATCAGGTTCTTCTATCTCAATCCCCATCGGATCGCCACATCCATTCTCATCTGTAACCAGGACTTCATAAATATTAGGTCCCAATGAACTAAGATTGGAAGAAGTAGCACCATTGCCCCAAAGATATTCATATGGAGGCACCCCGCCTGTGACTGTGAGTGCTATTTCACCATCATTGGCACCAAAACAGCTCACATCTTTTTTCTCTACTGCTATGGCCAGGGAGTCTGGCTCTTGAAGAACAAAACTGGCTTCTCCTATGCACCCAAAGGTATCTGTGACGACTACACTATACGTTTCAGTAGGGAAATCTATGAGATCTTGTGTGTTGGCAAAAAGGACAAACTCACTGTTGCGCCAAAGGAATTGAAAGGGAGCTGTTCCCCCTTTGATGTCTAACTCGATACGACCTGAAGATTCGCCTGCACAATTGACTGGGGTGATATTGGCTGTAATATCAAAGAATTCAGGCTGCCCAATGACAAAGGTATCCACACGGGTACAGCCATTGGCGTCGGTGAGTAGGACATCGTAAGTTCCCGCTGTCAGATCAAATTGATTCTCTTCCGAGGAGCTATTGGACCAAAGATAGTTGTAAGGACTCGTACCCCCATTTGCCTCGTAATCAATGGCCCCATCCCTGCCCCCTGCACAAGTGGCATCCGTGACATTGGCTTGGATCGAAAGCGGTTCTTCAGGTTGCGTGAGGATAAATGACTGAGAAAAGGCACATCCTTGACCATCCGTTAGTTGTAGTTCGTATGTTCCCGCAGGTACATTGGCGAGATCTTCTGTAAAGGAACCCGAAGTCCATTGAAAAGCATATGGTTTGGTACCTCCTTCCATGGTGATATCCAATGCGCCCGTACTTTCACCAAAACATAAGATGTCTGTCTGTATCACTGTGGAAGTCAATTCATCAGGTTGATCGACCACTAGTGTATCTAACAAGCGGCACCCATTGGCATCTGTTACTTCCACAAAGTAAGTTTCTGCTTGGAGGTTGGCCAAATCTTCTGTCAAGAAGCTCAGATCAAACTGGCTATTGGCCCACTGATACGTATAGGGTCCTGTGCCTCCGCTTACCGTGAGGTCTACACTACCATCGGTAAATCCAAAACAAGTCGTCGGAGACGCTTGCCCGACTACCGTAAGAGGCGAAGCAGGTTGACTTAAGGTCGCAGAGAGCGTTTCTATGCATCCGTTGGCGTCGGTTACTTGAACAGAGTAGGACCCTACAAGCAATTGATCGATATCTTCTGTCGTCAGGCCATTAGACCAGCTATACTGATAGGGAGGCGTCCCACCTGTAGGAATCAAGTCTATCGAACCTGTATTTTCGCCAAAGCAGAGGATATCGAGGGTTTGGGCTTCCAACACGATAGGGCTTGCGGGCTCTGTAATTTCAACGCTGAGTGTCTTGACACAGCCATTGGCATCGGTCACTGTCGCCAAATAGGTATCTGCTAGCAAGTTGCTCACATCTTCTGTTGTGTCAATCTGAACCGATGATCCATTGGTCCAGGTATAAGTGTAGGGCAAGGTTCCTCCACTGGCTTGTAAGTCAATACTTCCAGTCGCTTGACCTGCACATGCCACAGGGACAGGTATAGCTTGCAATATCACCTCTGTAGGTTCTGAAATCGTGGTGTTCAAGGTCTCTGCACAACCATTGGCATCAGAAATCGTGACGAAATATTGATCTGCCGCAATTCCTGTCAAATCTTCCGTATTCCCAAGGGTCAGTAAACTATTGGTCCACAAATAATTGTAAGGCATCGTCCCGCCCGTCACTGTAAGATCAATGCTTCCATCAGTGCCATTGAAACAGCTTACCTCAGAGGTGGCAAAGTTGGCCTGAATCGCATTGGGCTGATTGACAAGCGTACTACTTGTGGAAGTACATCCATTGGCATCTGTCAACACCAAATCATAGGTCCCAGAGGTTAGGTTAGAGAGATTGGGGGTGGTAAATGTGCCCCCATTCCAACTGTAGGAATAAGGCGGCGTTCCCCCAAAGGCCGTGACACTGATGGTCCCATCGCTACCCAGAAAGCAGTTGACATCTTGCACGATCACTTGCTGGTCGACAGAGGATAGGGGTTGGCTGAGCGCTGCATTTCGCACACTTGTACATCCCCGAAAGTCTGTGACTACAACTTGATAGGTTCCTACGGGAACATTGGATAGATCTTGGCTAGAGGCGATGTTCTGACCACTTGTATTGGTCCATGCGTAACTGTAAGGGGCTGTCCCTCCCGTGACTGTCAAGTCGATGCCACCTGTACTTTGATTGAAGCAGGGCACATTGGTCACGTCAAGATCTAGGACAAGCAAATCAGGTTCATCTACGATGACCAAGTCAAAGAATTGATAGCCTGTAGGAGATTCTGTCACCGTCACGGAGTATACGCCTGCGGCAAGACCAAAAATCTGCTTAGAGGTAGCACCTGTAGACCAGAGATAGGTATAGGTGTAGCCCGAGGTCTGGCCTGAAATAAAGGCTTCTGCTGTAGCATCACTCCCGCCTGGACAGGAGACATCGGTAGAGGCAATAGAGACTGTAGGAAAAAGTTGGGGATCGGCAGCATAGACAGAGGATAATATTCCCCATCCTAGAAAACTGCACAAAAGAATCCCATATGTAAGCAATCGAGGGATACGTTCCATGTTGGTTTTGGCTTTAGGTTGATCACCAGCGCATCTAGCCTGGCTTCTCACAAATCCTTCTTTCTGGAATTTTCAGGGCAAGGTGGTAGGAGGATCCTTTGACGGATCCCCCTAAATTTTAAGGCTATCGAACAATGGTAATCGGTCCATTAAAGGGAGGCTCCCCATTCTTCAAGTCCATGATGTAATAGTAAGTCGCATCTGGAAGGCCTTTTCCATTTACCGTACCATCCCAAGGTAAATCATTGATTGTCCCTTCGAATAGTTTCATTCCCCATTGATTGAAAATTTGAAACTCCATCGCTGGGAATTGGGTAGCATAAGGAATATTCCATGTATCATTTTTCCCATCATCGTTGGGTGTGAAGGTATTGGGAATGAAGAAACAAGGCTCCTCAGAACCAGGAACGACAATGCTTCCTTCTGCGATACATCCTTTCTCGTCTGTGACAATGACTTGATAAGCACCAGGCGCGAGTTCTGAGATTTGATCGACGGTCTCGCCATTGGACCACTGGAAATTATAGGCCTTGGTGCCGCCCGCTACGAATACTTGGGCCGTACCATTGGTTTCCTCTCTACAGGTAATCGCATCTGCCGTCAACCAGATCGTTAAGGAGTCAGGTGCACCAATTTCTGTCGACAATTCTAGCGTACAGTTATTGGCATCGGTTACAACTACTTCATAGGCTCCGCTGGCAAGCCCCGTGCGATCTCCTGCAAATGAACCATCTGACCAGATATACTCGTAGGGTTGGGTACCTCCTGTCACAGCTATCGCTATGCTTCCATCAGCCACATCTGCACAGTTGGCATCCGCAGGCGTCAAGCCTCCTGTTAAGGCTTCTGGTTGGGTAATCGTGCCCGATTGCTCTACGATACAGTTGCGACCGTCCGTCACGCGCATCTGGTAAGTCCCAGCGTCTAGTCCTGTGAGTGTCTCCGTCAGATTGCTAAATCGGATCAAAGTATCCGCCCAAGTGAAGGTGTAAGGTGTCTCTCCACCTGCGACCGTGATGGTCAAACTTCCATCACTTTCTCCATTACAGGAGACAGGTTGGATATCACTGAAGTCTACCGTCAGGGCAGTAGCAGGTTGGGTGATGACGACACCTGACTGCGCCGTACAGCCATTGGCATCCGTGGCGACGACCGTGTAGGTTCCTGCTTGGACATCAGCCATATAATTTGTCTGGTCTCCCCTACTCCATTGATAGGTATAGGGAGGGATCCCTCCTGAGACGATCACATCAGCACGTCCATTGTCTCCTTGGAAGCAGGTGACCTCTGTCTTGGTGATTTCGGCCATGACAGCTGTCGCAGGCTGGGTCAGTGTAACGGCTGCCTCATCTTGACATCCATTTTGGTCCGCGATGACGACGCGATAGTCACCAGGGGATAAGCCATTGAGGTTGGTACCTGTTGCGCCGTGATCCCATGCAAACTGGTAGGGAGCGGTGCCGCCAGAAGTGCCGAGGGTGATGGTCCCATTACTTCCTCCAAAACAACTAATGTTGGTAAAGGATACATTGCTGGCTAAGGAATCGGGTTGCTGAATTGTATAGGTGTCTTCCAAGATACATCCATTCACATCTGTGATACGCACATGATAGATCCCTGCTGTCAGATTACGCACAAGCGCCGATGGTTGGTTTAAGACTTGACCTTGGTCATCTGTCCATTGGTAAGCATAGGGAGTAGTCCCTCCACTTGTCTGCAAACCAATGTTGCCATCTGCCACACCAAAACACGATACGCGCTGGATAGACGGAATCACGCTGATCGGATTGGCAGGCTCTGTCACCTGGAAATCCTGTGTGAGGGCACAGCCTTTGGCGTCGGTGATCGTCAGGCTATAATTCCCTGCTGATATTTGATCCAGATCTTCAGTCGTCGCGCTATTGGACCATGCAAAGGTGTATGGGGCAGTCCCCCCGAATGTATTCACATCAATCCCTCCTGTACTTGCACCAAAACAACCCACTGCTAGGACCTCAGATTGAATGAAAATCGCTGTATCAGGCTGGATGACATCAATGGTTTTATTCTCCGTACATCCATTTTGATCTGTTAAAGTCAAGGTATAAGTCCCTGCGGAAATATTGTTGAGATCTGCTGTCGTTGCGCCATTGGACCAGGAGAAGGCATAGGGATTCGTTCCTCCCTGGGAGGTCGAGGTGATGCTTCCCGTCGCTTGTCCGAAGCAGTTCACTTCATTGGCAGCGAGCGCAAGATCCAATGGGTCAGGCTGAGAAACGATGAATGTATCTTTGTATATACAGTTGTTGGCGTCTGTGACAATGACCTGATAGGTATCTGCTCCCAGATTGCTGGCACTCGCACTATCTGAGCTGAGGACCGTATTACTGGCACTCAACCACTGATAGGTATAGGGCGCGGTTCCACCGCTTGTGCTGACAGCAATCACACCATTAGCTGACTGGTAGCATGTCAAATTATTGATTTGAGAGGTCAAGCTGACCGCTGCTTGAGGTTCTGTAACTTGGATATTCTGGACAGTCGTACATCCCTTGCCATCGGTGATGGTCACCTGATAGTTTCCTGCCGCGATGTTTTGCAAGTCTTCTGTTTGCGCACCATTGGACCAGTTGTAGGAATAGGGCAAGGTCCCTCCATTTACAGAAAGATCAATGCTTCCGTCTGTTCCCCCAAAGCAATTCACGGCATTAGACAGAAACTGAACCGTAGCCAATGTAGGTTCTTCGATGACCACTGATTGGGTCAGGACACAACCTTTGGCATCTGTAATCGTGACGGAGTAGTTTCCTGCAGCCAGTCCTGAGACATCTTTCGTGGTGGCGCCATTGCTCCATTGATACGCGTAGGGAGCCGTACCTCCTGCGATGGTCATGGCGACTGCCCCATCTGATAAGCCGAAGCAAGACACATCTAGCTCTGCTGCCTCCAAAACTTCCAGCGCACTTGTAGGCTCGGTCACGTAAGTAGAAGCGAGGGTCGCACAACCATTTCCGTCTGTGACAGTAACGAACTGAGGGCCTGCGGGTAAATTGCCTTGAGAAACGGTCTGACCTGTTAGTGTTGTAGTCAGTCCACTGGACCAATCCAAGGTAAAGGGGGAGACACCATTTAGAATACTCAGATTCACCAGTCCTGTACTATCTCCAAAACAGTCAATAGGGATGCTGTCCATACTCGCAGCATACGGTCTGGAGACCAACTGGAAGGGTGCGACCGATGTATCCTGAAAGCCTTCCATCTCCCAAGAATCCTGAAACCATGTAATGGGTCCTAAAGCACCTAATGGAATCGTTTCTTCCCATAGTGGTCCTATACCAAATGATACTCCTCCAAAAGTTACAGCAGGTGTACAAAAGGCGGGCGTACATTGGCGAGACGAACACCATCTCCACGGTTTTCTCCATGTGGGACAAGGATAAGGAATATTGATGCAGATCTCTGGGAAGCAAATACGCGGAATAATCGTCACAGGTGGTAGGTTAAAACCTACTTCTAGGGCCGAAAATCCCAAGGAAAAGCGAATCTCGTCATAGGTATGATTAGAAAACTCATTTTCTAATCCGATGGTGGGTTTTACTTCCAAGTTCTCATAATGACAGGGAAACTGTAGTCGCAATTGGTTTCCTACCTTCATGACCAAGGTACTATCATTGCCTACTGAGACCACATTGTTGTTGTTCGGATCTACCACTGCATAATTTAGCGGGAGTGGTAAGTCTAATTTTGTGTAGACCTCAGGTTCAAAAGAAAATTCTTGGATATGCCCATTTTCTACATCAAAAGAAGCGGTAAAAATATTGTACCATATCGACGCACCATAGACACTCCCCAAAGGATCGGGAAGGGTAAATTCATTGCTCAGACTCCCAATGATGGGCCCAAATGGAGGAGGCACAAAGTTGCTGATCATCCCCAGGATGTCAATACTCAAAGTGATATAGACCGAGTCTCCCTCTGCGTACAAGCTTTTGTCTGCCAATAGCTGGTCGTCCGTAGGTGTGTAAGGCATGACCAAACTTCCTGAGACCCCAAAATTGTTATCGGGAATCGTAATCTGAGGCTGACCAAAAATGACCGTCCCTGGTATACAAAATCCCGAAGTACAGAGGTCGTTGGTTCCAGGAACGACAGGTCCAATCATCTGTGCCTGTGAAGGAGAAAGCGTAAATATGTTGATATTTTGGACAGGGATATTGATGTTGGGGATAATGGGAATATTGGCACAAGCAAATACACATAGGCGTAAATTCACATCCAATCCTATCCCAAAGAAAAAGTCTAAGGCCATTCGCCCAGGAAAGGGGTGATTGGTAGATAACTCCCATCCATTTTCTACAGTGTAATCGGTATTGATTTCTACGATTGAGCCTTTGTCGATTACTCCATTGTCGGGGATATCAAATATGACTCGAATCGGATAGCCCACGGTTACGTCTCCCGTCGTGAGGCTATCGAGTGTAAATCTCGCACCTATATCCCCCCAGGTAGAGGCGTTTAGCTCGGCACCGAATTGAGAGCCTAGGATGGTCGTGACACCTCCTATCGAGGTATTTTCATCCCAATAAAGGCGAAAAAGCTCCTCATTGATGTTGAGTTGGAACAAAGCATTGCCAGGTCCCCACATGTTTTGGTTTTCCGAGCGAAAATTGGCGTTTCGAATCTCCGTAACATTTTGACCCTGTACTTGAGACAGGGTGAGCAAGAGTGTGGCAAAAGCAAGTGTGAGACACCCCTTAGGCCTATGTAGTAAGTAGGTAGTAAAGATCCACATGGTGCTAGGGTTTCAGGGTGAGTAGACTCGCTTTCATAGGCTCAAACATTTGTTCCTTGATCATGGAAGGATAGTTTCCTACGAGCCAGTAGGTACGATGATAATCTCCCACGAATAACATCAAACGTTCAAACTGGACCTCTTGCACCGTAAATTCCATACGATAAAGGACACCAGACATACCTGTAGCAGTCTCTACTTCTTCTTCTCCGATATATCGAAACCCTTCTTGAGCAAAATAATCGGGTGTCATGCCTCTGCGAATGAGTTGAAAGGAAGTTCCCTCCATTTCTTGTAGTAGGATAGAAGAGGAAGTTCCTGGATGCAGGTAACCTTGAAATTCACGCGCTGGAATAAAGTGATCAGGTGGGGTGATATCTGCCTGTGTACTTGGCAGCATCTTGGGAGGATCTATCGCCTGTGCACCTAGGTAGGGTAAGATCCCACATAGGCAAATAATGAGGAGTAGATAGCTTCTAATTTTAGTCATGTGATGATCTCTTTGGGTTTTGGCACTGAGGATTAGCAGCTTAAAAAGGCAACTCCAATGATCAATATTTATTGCTAATTGGAATATCAAACGAGAAAATTCTCTATAATCGTTGAATTTAAACAAAAATAGAATGCCAATCCTCAAGAATGAATACAGGTTTCCTGTGAAAACACGTAAAGGAAACCCTTCATTTTTTTTGATTTTTTGTTGGGTAAATTTTCTTCCAACCTGTCTGAAGGTAAACGCTTGCACTTTAAAAGATAAGAACGAAGTTTGCGTTTTCAATTTTCCCATAGTTCCAGAATTAACTACAGACATGCAAAATATCAATTTTAGATTTTTTTCCTTCTGGACTTATAGGAAATTTAACATATATTTTTGATTATTCTTTGTTGTCCTCTGGAATATCGTTCATCACTTATCCCAAACTCCTCAACCTCACCTCACATGACGTATATCAAAACTTCCTTGGGCATTCCCCTCCTGCTCTTTTCTCTACTCATAGGGAATGACCTTCTTGCCACAGATTTTTATTGGGTGAATGGAAGTGGAAATTGGACAGATTTCACCAACCACTGGGTGACGACCTCTGGTGGTACAGACTTCCACGACTCGATTCCAGGTCCCAATGACCGCGTTTTCTTTGACGGAAACTCTTTTACCACTACAGGTCAGGCAGTTACAGTCGATACCAGCCTAGCCGAATGCCTCTCAATAGATTTTACAGGCATTTTGTTTTCTCCTTCTTTTACAGGCGTCGCAGGAGATACCCTCAATGTTAGGGATGATTTTATCCTTGCGTCCAACCTCAATTGGACCTATTCAGGGCTACTACTTTTCTCCAATGGGGCTAATACAGACAGTACCGCTACACTCAATGATACGGCCGACATTTACCTCCGTGGACTTACCATCGGCAATACCTGTGTATTCAATGGGCAAGGCTCATGGGAGATGCTAGATGATTTCAGGACGACAGGTGACATCTTTTTTGAACAAGGAAAATTGACCCTGCTAGATGATACGCTTGCTGCGGCTTCTTTTGTCGCAAGAGATCCTGTGGACACGACCATCTCCAACAACGCCTCCTTTTCCCTCAACCGAGACATCGACTTGGGCGTATCGACCATCCTCATATCTGATGCAGGATCTAGCTGGGGGATACAAGGGTCCGCTACAACAATCACCGCGACTTCCGCAATTATTGATTTCACCTACACAGGAGCAGATACCTTATTCTTTCGATCAGATAGTGTCAATGGAAGATTGGGCTCCGTCTTCTTCCCCTCTACCGTAGTAGTCATTGAGGAAGGAGCTGATATCAACGTGGTAACTTTAGGCAGTGCCACTGACCTAAGAATTACCCCTAATGTAGATGCCCCTTTTATCTTCAATACTTTGATTGGTGTAGGAACTTGCGGGTCTTACATTTCTATTCGATCCTTGACAGATGGATTTCCTGCTTACCTCAGCGCCAATACTGCAGCTTCTACTCTGAGTTTCATTCGATTTCAAGATCTGATTCTGAATGGCTCTACCCTCACAGCTTCCCAATCCCTGGATGATGGCAATCTTTCGGGACCATTTGCGATCACAGCTCCTACGAGTAGTACGACGCTCTATTGGGTCAATGATGGAGGAAACTGGACCGATCCGAATCAATGGTCTACAACTTCTGGTGGAGTAGCAGGAACCTGTATACCAGGACCTGGCGATGATGTCATATTCGATGCCAATTCATTCTCTATTCCCAATCAAACCGTCAATCTAGACCGAAATGCTTACTGTGCTTCTATGGATTGGTCGGGAATCGATGAAAATGCCAATATGGATGGACCAGCCGACAAACTTGAAGTCGACGCTTCTCTCACCCTTTCACCTTTGCTAGCTATCGACTTTTCCAAGGAGGTTCGATTTACGGGTACAGGAAATATCGCGACAGCCCAGGTCAATTTTCCTGGACCGATCAACTTCGAAGGGACGGCTTATATTATCTCAGACAGTCTGCTCTCGAGCCAGCAGATCACCCAAAAACAGGGCAACGTCATCGCGACTGGCAAATACATCTCAGGTGAAAGCTACATTCGAGAGAGTACGAGTGGAACTCTCACCCTTTCCAATTCTACCCTTGTCCTGACGGGAGCAGATACGGTTTGGCAACCATTGAATGTAGCTCTGGGAGGCGTTACGACTACAGGGACGAGCTTCAGGCTGACGCATAGCGGGCAAAATGGGACCATTTTCAATGGAGACAGCTTGAGTTATGGATCTTTGATCATTGATACGAAATTTACAGAACTGTTGGGGAGAAATAGCTTTGATCTCCTTCAAATCAATCCAGGAAATACGCTGGCCATCGAAAATGAAAAGGTCCAAACCCTAGATTCCTTAATCGCCTCAGGAAGTTGTGATGCACCCGTTTTTCTTCAGTCTGTTTCTCCTGGAACCACACCTGCTTCCATCCTAAAATCAGGTTTTGGCTCACTGGTCATTGACAATGTATACATCACACAGCTTACCGCAGATACGACAGGGGGCATTGTGTACGTAGCCAATAACAGCATCGGATTCAATGATACAGAAGGTTGGACCATCAATGGTTCGGTAACAGGAACGGATTTTTACTGGATTGGCGGCACAGGCAACTGGTCAGATCCAACCAACTGGTCCCTAACTTCTGGAGGAATTGCGGGAACTTGCCTACCAGGAATCGCCGACAACGTCCTCTTTGATGCCAACTCATTTGTCTCAGCGACAGACACCGTCTTCGGCGATATTACGGCCTATTTCCAAAATATGGACTGGTCAGCTGTGACGCAAACCCCTACTTTTTTCCAGACTCGCGACCTCTATCCTGGGGGAAATGTCATCCTCAATGCCAATCTCACGTGGGATAAGCAAGGTTTGGCTGCTCAGATGACCTTCCGTCCGACAGTTCCTGCCGTCACATTCGACTCAAAGGATATTTTCCTAGATACCAGTATTCAGTTGCTCTCAGAGAGTGATACGAGTAGCCTCACCTTGCTCAGCAATTTGACGCTGGACACGCTGTCAAGCATCATCATCACAAGGGGCCGATTCATCAGTAATGACTTCGACCTTGAAGCGGGCACTTTCTTTCTCGCAACACTGGAACCTAAGGAGATTACTCTCGGCAGCTCAAACGTCACATGCTACTTTAGTTGGTCGATCTTGGGAATCACTTCGGGTCTGACTTTCGATGCGGGGACTTCAGAAATATTTGTGGGAGGTTTTCGCAGTCAGACTTCTTTTTTCGGAAATGACGAGACCTATTACAATGTCACCATTCGCCCCACAGAAGGCGCCAATCATTTGTTCATCGACAATAATACCTTTCAAAACCTGACACTAGAGAAAGGAACGGACGTGCAGTTTCCAAGTGGGGGCACACAGACAATCCTGGGTGATCTGACAGCAAGTGGGACTTGTGAGGATTCCATTCAGATCGCGTCACCTTTTCCTTCTGTATTAATCAGTACCATTGATCTCAGCACAGGGTCGCAAGTATCAGGAGAATGTCTCAATGTAGGGGGAATCAGACTCTTTAGAAATGGCGCGGCAGCCAGTGAAACCGTCTTTTTCAGTACAGATATAGCCAATAATACGGGCTTCGTCTTCAACGCAGCAGATGCCACAACTGCAGGTTTCACTACTGCTCAGAGCATCTGCTTAGACGATCCTGCTAGCTTCACAAATACCTCCATAGCCATTAGCGGAAATGTCGGAGATTTGAACTTCGTCTGGGATTTTGGAGATGGAGATTCTGCGACGACGCAAAATGCTACCCATCAATATCTTGATGGTGGTGACTACCCCGTCACACTGACCAGTACTTACACCAATGGCTGTTTTGACACCTTCATTGATACCATCGAGGTTCGTGAACCTGAGATCATTTTAACCACCAGTGAGCCCAACTTCACATTTTGTGAAGGAGAGACCGTCACCCTTGGCGTTTCAGATAGTACCTTGACGGGCTACACCTTCTTCATCAACGGTGCCATCATCGCCACAGGAGCTGACAATGAGATTGAAACAACGCAAATTCAAGATGGGGATCAGGTATATGCCACGGCTATTGTGCTGGGCTGTACAGCAGTCAGTGATACGCTTACTTTTACCGTAGTTCCTGGTCCCAATGTCCAGTTGGACTATCTCGGGATTTCAGATACGATTTGTAATGGAGACTCGGTTCTCTTCGCTGCAAGTGGAGCAGGCTTGTACGAATGGTTTATTGATACTGTAAGACAGAACTTTCCTTCTACCGACACCTCCTTTTTGACGACTTCTCTGCTGGATGGACAGGTGGTCAAAGTAAGGGGAAGGGACCTTGCGACGGGCTGTTCAGCCTTTAGTGATGACAGCGTGGTATTTGAGGTGTTGCCGCTACCGCCTGTTAGTCTTATCTCAGATGACTTTGACCAGACGATCTGTCAAGGCGATTTTGTCACCTTCACTGCTAGCGGAGCTACGACCTATGAGTTTTTCATTGATGGAAATTCTCAAGGTGCTTCCTCGACCTCCACGACTTTCTCTACCAACCTCCTCCAAAACAATGGGATCGTCTCGGTGGAAGGAATCGAAAATGGCTGTGCCAATCAAAACAGTTTACAGCCATTCGTGGTGAATCCTACCCCAAATACAGCCATGACCAGTAGCGATTCAGATACCTCCATTTGCGTTGGGACTTCGGTCAACTTTACGGCGTCAGGCGCCACCGCTTACCAGTTCTTGGTCAACGGGGTGGCTCAAGGTCCTATCTCTGGTACCAACACCTTTGCTACCAGTAGTTTGATAGATGGAGACATTGTCCAAGCGGTAGGATTCATCGGAGATTGTGGAGACACGACAGGAGGTTTTGATTTTGAAGTGATCAGCTTGCCTACAGTAGGGCTTACGACGAGTACCAATGACAGTATTTGCGCGGGAGAAACGGTAAGCTTTACGGCCAGTGGCGCTTCTCAGTACCAATTTTTTGTTGATGGAAATGCCGTAGGCGCGGTCGGTCCAAGCAATACCTTCGACATCAATACCCTTCAGACAGGAGAAGTCGTCTCAGTTACAGGTACCACCAACGGGTGTCCTGCTCCTGCCACACAGACCTTCAGCTTTGTGGTCAAGCCTGAACCTGTGGTCAGCTTATTCAAAGTGAGTCCAGGATCGACTTTCTGTGAGGGGGAAATTGTCAGCTTTGCCAGTTTGGGTGCTGACAGCTACGAGTTTTTTGTCGATGGACAATCACTTGGCATCACGACCAACAGTAATCTAGATATTAGTACCCTCCCTCCTGGAAATCCAGAGATTACCGTTACGGGTTATACCGATGGTTGCTCAGGGATCAGTACAGATACGCTTACAGTTCAAATCACTCCTTTACCTACAGTAACACTGACAAGCAGTACCAATATGTCTGTATGTCAAGGAGATACCATCAACGTATTTGCAGGTGGCGCGACGACGTATCAATTCTTGATTGATGGTGTCGCCCAGGGGCCTAGTACACCGATCGACTCGCTGGTTCTTCCCAATCTTCAATCGGGTCAAGTTGTGCAAGTAGTCGGAACGGCCAACGCCTGTTCGGACACCTCCAGTACTGCCTTGACATTCACCATAGACCCTGTCCCAGTAGTCTCGCTGGGAGTTTCAGACCCAGATCTAGTCATTTGTGAGGGAGAGTTGGTCACCTTTACGGGTACAGGAGCGAGTCAGTATGAGTTCTTCCTTGATGGGACTTCCATTGGGCCTGCTTCTACAGTATCTTCCTTCTCTACTGACACGCTCCAGAATCAGCAAACCGTTACAGTCATTGGCACCACGGGGAACTGTAGTGCTGGAGGTACGAACGCACTCATATTGACGGTCAATCCCCGCCCGCAAGTGGATCTTGCGTCCAATGATCCCGACTCTAGCATCTGTGCAGGTACACCCGTGACGTTGACGGCTTCTGGTGGGGCAACCTATACTTTCTTCCTCGACGGTGTAAGCTTAGGAGCTCCAGGACTTTCTAGTCAATACATAACGGACTCTCTCACTGATGGGCAGACCATACAAGTCATCGGTTTCTCGAATCAAAACTGTCCCGATACCAGTGGCATCATCCAGTTTGAAGTACTACCTAGTCCGATGGTCACACTGACGAGTGACGATGCCAATAGCAGAATATGTACAGGAGATAGTGTGACCTTTACAGCTGGAGGTGCCGATAATTACACGTTTTTCATCAATGGAAATGCGATTCAAGGTCCTTCTTCCCTTGCCACTTATACCACAGACACGCTTACGGCCAGTCAAGTAATTTCTGTAGTAGGGTCCCTTGGTGTCTGTGATGCTTCGGCAGATACCAGTTTTCAATTTATCGTAGATACTGAACCCAATCCTTTGCTTCTATTACAGGGAGATGCTGAGATCTGTGCAGGAGAAACCCTCCAACTACTTGCCAGTGGCGCACCTCAGTATCAGTTTTTTATAGATGGGGTACCTGCAAGCAGTGTGACCTCCGATGGGCTCTTCTCCACCAGTAACTTGACCAATGGGCAAGTCGTCAGCGTAGTCGGCATCAACAATGCTTGTGAAGTAGCAGGCGATACGAGCTATCAGATTACGGTCAACGATTTTCCCCCATCGGTCAGTCTCACCAGTTCTGATCCTGACTTGGTGGTCTGTTTCCAGGATGAGATCACCTTGACGGCCAATGGGGGAGCCTTGTATGAGTTCTTCTTGAATGGCAGATCGATCTTTGGACCCGACTCCTCCAATACTTTGATGGTAACAGAGCTAGAAAATGGTGATGTGATTACCGTATCAGGTGCCTTCGGAGATTGTGCCACACCTTCGAATGACGTCTTGACATTTGCCGTGAATAAACTGGATTTGCTTCTGACAGGAGATCCTACCAATCTGCTATGCGAGGGAGATCAAGTACTTCTACAAGCTTCGGGAGCAGATCGCTATGAGTTCTTTCTTGATGATGTATCTCAAGGTGCGCCTGGCGTCAATGCCGCCCTCCTAATCCCCTCTGCTACAGACGGTACCATTGCGACCTTTACAGGGACAGACTTGACGACAGGTTGTGTGCAGACATCGGACATCGACATCTATCTTCGTGTGCTCCCCGCGGCAGAAATTTCACCAGCAGGACCTGTGGAGATCTGTGCAGATGAAGCTCTGGTACTTAACACACAGACTACTGGATATATCCAGTGGTATCTCGATGGAGGCCCTATTTTAGGGGCCAATGGAGATAGCCTCCAAGTGACTGCATCAGGTAGTTATACAGTAGCGACTGAGCAAGGAGGTGTAGACGAAGTATGGACGGTAGGAAAAAATGCCCAAGGACAGCTTGGAGATAGCTCGAATGTGGATCGCGAGGTGATACGCCCAGTAGCAGAAGAGGAAGTCATCACAGATAGTCGGGCAGGTATCGAGCATAACTTAGCCGTCAGTTTGACAGGTGAAGTGTACGCTTGGGGAGACAACAGTTTTGGGCAATTGGGTGATGGTACCTTTGTCGATAAAAATCAGCCGCAGGTGGTGCCTACGATTCAGACAGGAGCAGAGGTCGCAGGAGGACAACTGCATAGCTTGGTTCGACTACTGAATGGGCGCATCATGACATTTGGCGACAATCGGGCTGGACAGTTGGGCTTAGGGAATAATGCCGTCAGCAATTTCCCCTTTGAAGTCACGACCCTACCCAATGCACAGAAAGTCGCTGCTGGGTTCAATCATTCATTGGCACTCAGCAACTCAGGCCAACTGTACGCTTGGGGCGAAAATACACAGGGGCAATTGGGCATTGGCAACACACAAAATCAAAATACGCCCCAAATCATTTCCTCTCTTCCCCTCCTACAAGACATGTCTGCGGGAGAATCCCATACCCTTGCTTTGACGCAATCAGGAGATGTATATGTGTGGGGAAGTAACGCAAGGGGGCAGTTAGGTCTAGGAAACGTCGCTTTTGCACTCATACCGCAGCAGCTGGTTTTCCCTGAGTTGATTCAAGCCCTCAGTGCGGGCGCCGTACATTCCATATTTTTAGGAGAAAGTGGAACGGTGTATGTGACAGGGGGTAATGACCAAGGACAGCTAGGGTTGGGGAATCTAGATGATCAGTTTGACATTGTCGAAGTGGATACACTTCCTGATGCTATAGGGATTTTCGCCGCAGCATTCCAGACTTTCATTCAATTACCTGATAATAGCATTTTTGGTACAGGGCGAAATGTGAGTGGCTCGCTGGGCAATGAGGATACCGTCAATATTTCTTCCCCTATATATCTGCCTTTATTGACAGGAGCTGCCCAAATCACGGGTGGGCAGGACCACTTGCTGGTGCGTATGGGATATGGCGTCGCCTGTGAAAGCCCCGCAGTTAATGTCACCGTCAATGACGCACCTGAGCTGACCATTGATCAAAATGGGAGCGACCTGACAGTCTTACCTGCTGGGGCAAGCTATCAATGGTTCGTAGATGGCAATGTTATTCCCAGCGAAACGGGGCAAAGCATCACACCCAACATAAGTGGAGATTACACGGTAGAAGTCACTTTTGCCAATGGATGTGACAGGACCAGTGCACCCTTCCCGTTTGTACCTGTCAATATCGAAGGGGGTACCAGAGGAGTGCTAGCCATCTATCCCAATCCTACTCAGCATCAACTATTCATTGAGGCTAAGGATGGATTTACCTCTATCGAAAAGGTGGAAATCTATGATGCAATTGGAAAACGTGTACAGGATGTAAAATTTGCTTCCTTCTCACCCGCTGTGATGCTGGATGTACAGATATTACCTAAGGGTATGTATACGGTTTGGATTTTTGTAGAAGGGAATCAGGCGTATCAAGAGAAGATAGTGGTAGAGTAGTAATTGATTGTAGAAACGCCATAAATGGCGTTTCTACAATCAATTTTATTTTCTTCTATCTAACTATCTAAAGGCAGAAATACCTGTAATGTCGTGGCCTGTAATCAAGAGGTGGATGTCATGTGTTCCTTCATAGGTAATGACGGACTCTAAATTCATCATGTGGCGCATCATCGGATAGTCGCCTGTGATCCCCATTCCTCCCAAAATCTGTCGTGAGTCACGTGCGATTTTCAGCGCTTGCTCGACATTGTTGCGCTTTGCCATAGATATTTGGGCCGTAGTGGCTTTACCTTCGTTCATGAGCGTACCCAAACGCCATGTCAGCAACTGCATTTTGGTGATCTCGGTAAGCATTTCTGCTAGCTTTTTCTGCTGTAATTGGAATCCACCAATGGGCTTACCAAACTGCTCACGCTCCATCGCATACTTGTAAGCCGTATAGTAGCAGTCCATCGCAGCACCAATTGCTCCCCAAGAGATGCCATAGCGCGCTTTGTCCAGACATCCTAAAGGTCCTCTGAGTCCCTCAATATTGGGCAGAAGGTTTTCTTTGGGCACACGCACATCTTCAAATACTAGTTCTCCTGTATCTGAAGCTCTGAGTGACCATTTGTTTTCAATTTTAGGGGTAGAGAAGCCTTCCATCCCACGCTCTACGATCAATCCACGGATACGGCCCGCTTCATTTTTCGCCCAAACAACAGCGATGTCCGCAAATGGAGAGTTTGAAATCCACGTCTTGGCACCATTCAGCAAAAAGTGATCGCCTTCATCCGTAAAGTGAGTGGCCATACCTCCTGGATTCGAACCATGATCGGGTTCTGTCAAGCCAAAGCATCCCATCATCTCCCCGCTTGCAAGTTTGGGGAGGTACTTGTGGCGCTGCTCCTCCGAACCATATTTATAAATGGGGTACATCACCAATGAGCCTTGCACGGAACACATCGAACGAATACCTGAATCGGCACGCTCAATTTCTTGCATGATCAAGCCATAGGAGATTTCATCCAATCCTGGACAGCCGTAGGCCTCGGGCAGAGAGGGACCAAATAAGCCCATCGCCCCCATGTCTTTGACCAGATGCGTAGGGCATTGATTATTTTGTGCCCATTCGTTGATGTAAGGGGTGATATTGACATTGATCCAGTTGCGGACACTGTCGCGGATGACCAGATGCTCCTCAGTCAACAATCCATCGACCTGATAATAATCCTGCGCCTCGTAGGGATGCGCGACCGCTTGGTGATTTGCTTCGTTGATCATATTGTGTTGTCCTTTCTATAGAATTAATGAGTAGTTAGTATCTGATTTTGGTTTCGTACAAAATCTATACAAAAATATCATTATCGTCGATGATACACGTATAACAAGAAAAAAATATTTACTTTGGTTTTTATGAGGCGGTTTTTACGTGTACTATTTCAACGCAGATTGAAGAATAGACGTTTTGTGGGGCGTTATGGAATCATTATAGCCTATCTTGTCTTGATGACCTTGCTGATGCCCAAGGGAGGATTTCTGCTCAACTATCCTTCGGAAGTGGGTAAGAAGTGGCAGCAGGAGGACCTTAAGGCCAATTTTGCCTTTGCTATCCGGAAATCAAGTGATACGCTGGAGCTTCAAAAGAGCCTGTTTGCTAATCAGGTCGCCCCCATTTATGTCTATGATAGTGTGGCGATGCAGGAATCCATCCGCGATGTGTTTTCCAAGATAGAGCAAGCTTCTAGCCGACTGATGCGATACAAAGAAGCTGTACAAGCGGGAGATTCCAGTCGCATACAGAGCCTGGAAAGTCGCATATTTAGAGAGGAAATGTCTCTTCTAGATCCCTCCATTATCGAAGGGAATGTAACTACGACTTGGGCCAATAATCTGAAAGGAAAAGCACAAGAAAAAATCAATCAAGTTTATACACGAGGGTATGTTGATGTAATTTCTGCTTCTCAAAAAAATCGTTTTCTCTCTATCCGTAAAGCAGCTGGGGAAGAATTTTATTATCCTGCCAAGGATTTCATTAAAAATGAGGAAGAACTCAGGTCATATTTCCAACAGCTCGATGTAGAAAGCAATTGGGAGGAAAGTGAATTTGTGTACAACCTCTTAATCAACTACCTCAAACCCAACCTTACCTACGACGGAAAGGCGACACAAGAGGCAAGACTAGCGAAAAGTGAGCTTGTATCTCCGATCAAGGAAAAAGTACAGGCAGATCAGACCATCATCCGAAAAGGGGAGATTGTCACACTAGAAAGCAAAGAAAAAATCGACTCCTATATCCAGGAATTGCGGAGCAGGTCGGCGCAGCGTAGTAGATGGCTGACGCTCTTTAGTCAGTTTATGATCATCCTCCTGACCACTGGTCTGCTCCTGGCTTACCTCAGCTATAATAGGCCTAGACTTTTCTTTGATAACAAGAAGATTGCCCTTGTATTGTCTACCCTTCTTTTTGCCGTAGCCGCTATGGTCGTCGCGACCAAACTTACGGATGTGGCTGTCAGGCTCAGCGAGATCTTAGGTCCCAATATCAATCTATCCTATATCTATCTTGCTCCTGCCTGTATCGTCCCCATCTTTATCAGTAGCTTCTTTGACCACCGATTGGCTTTCCAGGCCAATATTCTCGTCGCAGTCTATGGAGCAGTTTTGGTTCAGCAGGGAGTAGAATTTGGCTTTGTACAGATCATTGCTGGTACGGTGGCAGTTTACAGTTTGAGGCATCTACGAACACGTGATACATTCTTTTATACTTTAGGATTCATTTTCCTGGCCTACACCCTCTCATATATCTCCTTCCATCTGCTGAGCAAGGGAAGTTTTGCTGCCATTAACTACAACACACTGCTCCTGTTTGTGGTCAATGTCGTGCTCACAGTCATCGGATATAATCTGATTTATGTCCTAGAAAAAATATTTGGTGTGACCTCTGATCTTACCTATCTAGAATTGCTAGACACCAATCATCCACTCTTACAAGAACTGGCGCGGAAGGCCCCTGGCACTTTTCAGCATAGCTTACAGGTAGCCAATATCGCGGAAGCCACTATACAAGAAGTAGGAGGAAATACCCTGCTCACTCATGTGGGGGCCCTGTATCATGATATCGGAAAAATGGCCAATGCGCGCTACTTCATCGAAAATATGTCCGAAGAGGATAAAATCAAGAATCCACATAGCACCATCAACTGTGACCAGTCTGCAGAGATCATCATCGGCCACGTAAAAGCAGGGATAGAATTGGCCCAAAAGTATCATCTCCCAACTGAGATCATACGATTCATCGAAACGCATCATGGCACGACTAGGGTAGAATATTTTTATCGGCAGTACCTCAAAGAAAATCAATGTCAGGAGCCTACGGCAGAAGACCTCTTCCGCTATCCTGGTCCTCTACCATTCTCTAAAGAGACAGCTGTCCTTATGATGTCTGACTCGATCGAAGCCGCTTGTAGATCTTTAAAAAATCCGCAGCCAGAGAAGCTGAAAGAATTGATAGACAGTATCATCGACCACAAAATCAAGGATCAGCAACTCGAAAACTCCAACCTGACTTTTAAGGATATCTCGATCATCCGTCGCTCACTCAAAAAACAGATCATGAGCATCTATCATGCACGGATTGAATATCCTGAGGAAGAGAAAGTGAGTGTGTGAGTTAGGGAGTTAGGTAATGGAGACTCTTACGAAAGTTGTCCTTCCATTTATCCCATTTGATGCGGTTCATTGCCGTCTTTTTGGTCAGTTTCTTAAAGGCGCGTTCGTCTAGCTCTTCCCATCGTTGTCGATCAAAATGGACGTGGGCCAAAGGATCAAAGTCTCCTGTATGGGGTTTGGAAAAGCGGTTCCAAGGACAAACCTCTTGGCAAATATCGCAGCCATAGGCCCAGCCTTCCAACGAATCCTGAAAAGCCTCGGGCATCTCCTCTCGGAGCTCGATGGTCAGGTAAGAAATGCATTTGCGGGCATCTATTTGATAGGGTTTGAGCGCATCGGTCGGACATGCGTCGATACAGCGTGTGCATGTTCCACAATAGTCCTTGATCGGTCCATCTGCTTCTAAATCCAATGCCAGGATGATTTCCCCTATAAAAAAATAAGATCCCCGCCTGGGCGTGATCAAATTGGTATGTTTCCCAATCCATCCGAGTCCCGATCGCTTGGCCCATACCTTATCCATGACGGGAGCCGAATCTACAAATACACGTCCTTCTACCTCCTCTCCCACCATTTCGTGAATGTATTGAAAGAGTTGATAGAGTTTTCTTTTCAACACTTTGTGGTAGTCTTCTCCCCAGGCGTAGCGGGAGATCTTGGGTACATCTGCTGCTTGCTGGTCTTCGGGTTGAGGGTAATAGTTGTGTATGACCGAGATGACTGATTGGGCTCCCTCGACGAGAAGACGTGGGTCCGTACGCTTATCAAAATAGTTTTCCATGTAGGACATCTTCCCATGCAGCCCCTGGTTCAGCCAGTTTTCCAAGTCCTTCGCTTCCTCTTCCAAAAAAGCAGCTTGTGAAATCCCTACTAAGTCAAAACCTAGCGCAGCTCCTTTCTCCTTTATTTTTCGCGTCCAAATACTACGGCTCATCTCATTTTCACCTCAAGTATTACTCAAAGTAAAGGTAGGGAAATAAATGACAGGGCGAATGAATTCCATTATTTCCTCCCATCGGGACTCCGATAAAATCCCAAATAATGAAATGCACGATTTTGCTTTTGAAATTGTCCAAAGAGAGGAGATCTTTCTGGCAAATGCACACATCTATGAGGTATTCTCTACTCGCCCTTTTGCTCTCTTTGTTCCTTCCTGTTTTCCCTCAACCTTCGACTCCCACTTTCGAAGATGGGATGGAAGGCATCCAACGGATGATGGTTTATCTCTTACACGCAAGTCCAGAGGAACGGGAAGCTTTTGGCTCAACCTTGTTTCCAAGTCGGGAGGATTGTGCGACTATTTTTAAGGAGGATGTGTGTGAAAAGGTGTACCGATATCAACGCTTCCTCAGGCGGCAGATGGGAATCGTCGTACAGCCTCTCACCGCTCAACAAACGGATTTTCTCATTTGGGCGGCCTCCACAGGGGAATTATGTGCCTACACAGGAGAGGCTCAGTTTTTTCCTGGCGGATACCGTGAATTGGCTCCGCACATGAAAAAGGGCATTACGTTTTATCGCATCAAATTCGTCCAACCTGGACATAAAATAGGGTCTGCCTACGACGTATTGGTCTTTGTTAATGGACAGTGGCGTTTGTTTCAAAGACCTTGGACAGTGTTGTTTTAAGGGGTTACGTTCACGTTTTTCTAACAGGTGGAGTCATGTATTGTGTATATATTTTTTTACCAAGCTCCTCGTGTAGTTAGACAGGAGTCTAATAGATTGTGGTGCTACGTAGCTGGATGGCTACGTAGAGCGGAGGTAGCGGAGGATTGCACTGCGCAGGATATTCAATCAATAAGGATGAAAGTCCATGAAACGTGACCCTCTGTCGCCATCTCCTTGTGTGTGATGTGTCTGGTACAAGCCCCTAATCAGAATCAGTGTGCGGCAGTTGATGTCTAGGGCCAACATGTAGGGCAGCTGCTGAGGGTCATGTTCATCAGCTCCTTTCAACGCTTCCCTCAGTCGCGAGAGTTTCTCTTTTAGCCTGATTCCCTTTGAAGAATACTCAGGTAGGATCCATAAACCGATGAGATTTGCATACAGCAAGAGGATGTTGACCAACACCAGATTCCCCCCAAATCCCCATCCGAATGTACAGAAAGTCAAACAACCTACAATCAATACTACGGCTCTCCCCAAGTTTCCGAATCGATTGGAAGTAAAAAGGACAATCAAGAACATAGCCACCACAAGGGCAGTAAGTAAGACTAGGTATAATGCTACTTTTATTTGTAAAGGATCGACGAATTCCATTCCCCACATCAGCAGGCTGTACAAAAGGGTGATTCCCATACCCATAAGGATGACACGGCGCTTGTTAAAGAGATAGGGTGATGCTTGACGCTCCAACCTTCCCGCCAATTCCTCAAATAGCGAGTGTGTCATTTTAGAAATCGTACTTCTCACACTGATTTTGGGGAGTGGAATGCCATTAAACCCCAAACCTGACTTGGTTGCAGGATCTAATTGCTTCCAGGCCTCAGGACTTTGATATGTCAGGACAAAGCCCCGTCCACTTTTCTTGTAGGTGATGCTGTGTGATCCACGGGAAACAGCATAGAAAAAATTGATCAGAAGCGTTTCGACACTCGCTTTTCCATGGTAGATGATGTGCATCAATGGAGGAGAAAGATCATAAGGATCAACCACCTCGGTTTCCATGTATTCATTGCGCCTCACGTAAATCCTCAAGTAGATGCTCCCATAATAAAAGAGAATAAGCACCATTCCCCCCACTAACATCCACTGAGCAGATGAGGGAAAGGAGGGAAATAAGGCTGATGTGTCATTGAACATGATTTAGGCTGTTATTTACGATTCCATATACAGAGAGAGGATCATTGTAAGAAGGTTGAAAACATCCTTGGTAAAATCACAGTCTCTATTTGAGTCATCTATCATTTATTCTAAGCTGTCATTTCTCGTCAAGTAGGCGTAATTTCCCTTAAAAGCTTCTGTCCATGCGCAAACTTATCCTCCTTTCTGGCTTTCTCTTTTGGGGCATGATCCTACATGGACAGATCCCTTTTGTATGTGATGGCGACTTTTTTCTTTCTCTAGGAAATGGCGGCAATACAGGTTTTTACCGAGTAAAAGTAGATCCTGCTACAGGTAGTGTCACCTTTTTGGGGTTCTCTCCTAGCAATAATTCAGGGAATACCATCAATGCCATGGGATACCGCGTCGTCGATAATCTCATCTATGGGGTAAATCCAGGGACAGGGCAGATTTTTTCCATCGGATCTGATGGTGTGGCTTATCAAGTAGGCTCCTTTCAGAATACCCCACAGTATAGTTACTATGCTGGAGATGTCACACCCGATGGCACTGAGCTGGTCGTATTGGGTGCTGGTGGAAATCCCAACCGAAGTCGTGAGGTAGCTACGATTAGTTTCCTGAATTTTTCTGTTTCTAAGCAGACCATGACCCTGACATCTGGTGCAGTCTCTGATGTCAACTGTGCCGACATTGCCTTCGATCCGTTGACAGGTATTTTGTATGGATATGATTCGAGAGATCGGCGACTGATCACGATTGATCCAGCCACAGGTGTCATTGACGATAGCTTTCCTGCTTCTCAAGGGGCCAATGTACTGGGTGCCATGTATTTTGACGCATTTGGGCAGCTGCATGGATACGGGACACCCTCTGGAGGAAGCACACAAAATACGTACTTCGACATTGACAAGGGAACAGGGATTCTGACGCCTATCACCACAGGTCCCTCTGCAAGTTCTAATGATGGCGCTTCTTGTCCCTACACCATCGAAATCAAACACTGGGTCGCTCCCGATAGCATCAAGTCCTGTGATACCGTTCTGTATTTTGTGAAGGTAGCCAACAACTCTGGCGGTCCCAAAGGAGGACTAGACATCATCACAGATCTTCCTAATGGATTGACCATAGATCAGATTGTATACAACCCCTATGGAGGTACAGTCGTCAGTGGATCAGGGACCGATAGGCTTGAGATTCAAAATATCACCGTCGATGTAGGCCAGGATTCCCTGGTTTTTACAGTTATCACAGAACCATTGACATTTGGGGTATTTGCTAGTCAGGCAAAACTCCTAGGGCTTCCCCCTGCGCTGGGAGACTCTGCCTTTTCAGATGATCCTTTCACCCCTCCTTTTTTGGATTCTACTCGATTGCGCATTGCAGCAGATACGGTCATTCTCCCTACTCAAAGTCTCGAATTCTGCCAGGGAGATGCACTGACATTAACTACTTCAGATCCTGACGCACTGCTATTCAAATGGAGTGATGGCTCGACAGGCAGTAGTTTGACGATCACACAACCAGGAACTTACTGGGTCAATGCCACAGAATGTGATATTACCGTTGATACATTCAACATTATCGAATGGCCCCTCCCTATCATAGATGCAGGAGCAGATCAGAGCATTTGTTTCGGAGAAACGGCCAATCTATCTGCAAGTGGTGCGTTCAGCTACACATGGAGCCAGCTTGGGAGTCCGACCACCATCAGTACGAGTCCCAACCCTGTCTTAGCTCCGGGGGATACCACCACTTATATTGTCACAGGTACAGACGTCAACGGCTGCCAAAATAGGGATACCGTTCAAATCAATGTCAAGCCTTTGCCTATCATAAATGCAGGAATTGATACGACCATTTGTCTCTATGAAAGTGTCGTATTGGGAAATAGCAGCAATCCTCCTGGAAATTATACATGGACGCCTGATACAAATTTGGCTTCTACGGGCTCTTTCCCATTTTTCGTTCCGAGTTCAGCAGGGAACTTTCCGATCACCCTCACCCTGACCGATACCTTTGGCTGTACCCAAACCGACGTCGTCAATGTAAGGGTTAATGACTTTCAACTCACAATCAACCCCACAGATGTAGATTGCTTTGGAAATGATAATGGAGCCGCTACGCTGATTGGAAGTGGCATTTCGCCTTATACCTATATATGGAAAGCAGGAGGAAATGACATACAGAGTGGAACCCAAACGAACTTTCCCCTCTCTATAGATAGCCTCGCTCCAGGGAATTATTCTGTGGTGGTGATAGATGGTAATGGATGTATTGATAGTCTTGACTTCAACATCATCCAACCCAATACCCCCCTAGAAGCCCTCATACAAAGCACGCAAAATGTAGATTGTTTTGGGAATGCCAATGGAGCATTGACAGGAGCAGGAGTTGGTGGGACACCTCCATATGTATTTTCCATCACTGGGGGATTTTCCTATCAGGTAAGTCCTGTCTTCAGTGGTCTAGGTGCAACACAGTACACGTTACAGGTGCGAGATGGAAATGGATGCATTGCCACAATTACGGATACGCTTACTTCACCTACGGGCCTGTTTGGCTCCCTTTTGGGCAAAAAAGATGTGAGGTGCTTCGGCCTCAGCGATGGCTTCATAGAGATCGCAGGAGCGGGAGGAACCCAACCTTACACGCTCTCACTAGATGGGAACAACTTCTTCAATAGTCTGAGCTTAAACAGTCTGGGACCAGGACAAGATACCGTCTTGATGCAAGATGCCAATAGCTGTGTGGTCGCCATTCCATTTGAGATTTTTGAGCCCCCTGCCCTATCGGGAAGTCCCATCTATTCACAGAATATCAACTGCTTTGGCTTTCAAACGGGAATCATAGAGCTAAAGGCTTCGGGCGGTTCGCTTCCTTACACCTTTTCAGTAGACGGGAGTAACTATCAATCAGATAGTCTATTCACGGGACTTCCTGCTGGTAGCTATCAGACGGTTGTACAAGATGATTCGCTTTGTCAGGATACGATTCCTATTGTCTTGACCGAGCCTAATGAGTTGGAACTGGCTAATCTCGATCAAAAGAATATCGACTGTTTTGGCAATACGAATGGGGCGGTACTCACAGATGCTACGGGAGGAACGGGGCCATATACATTTACCATGGATAGCCTGAATTTTCAAGCTACGGGATTCTTCGACACGCTCACTGTAGGGAGCTATGTCGTGACCGTAGTGGATGATAGTAGTTGTGTGACGCGGTTGCCTGTGCAGATCACCGAGCCTCCCCTGTTGGAAATCCGCATTCAGGATCTGGCAAATGTAGCCTGCTTTGGAGACAGTACAGGTTTTGTCGGTTTGGAGGCTACAGGAGGAAGTCCTGACTACACCTACAGTCTAGATAGTCTCGACTTTCAAAACGATCCACTTTTCCCCCAACTAGCTGCCGGCACTTACTCCTTTTGGGTAATGGACGACAGTAGCTGTGTGACAAGAGTCGATACAGAGATCACTGAATCTCTTCTACTTGAATTTTCCCTCGTCAATCAAGTAAACATCGACTGTTTTGGCAATGACAATGGGGCGGTTGCGTTTTCTGTCGAGGGAGGTGTGCCTGCCTATGCCCTTTCTTTAGATGGAGGTATGCCTCAATCAAGCCTTCTTTTTGAGAACCTAAGCCCAGGTCTGCATGAGGTCGTGGTGACAGATGACAGTGCCTGTACCCAAAGTCTGACAGTAGATATTTTTGAACCGCCTCTGCTGACATTAAGTATGGAGAAAACGGATGTCACCTGTTTTGATTTTGCAGATGGGAGCGCCACTGTGATAGCCGATGGAGGCACACCTGAATTTCGCTATCATTGGAGCACCGTTCCTACTCAGACAGCCGCACAAGCGACCAATCTCTCAGGTGGGACCTATCAAGTGATCGTCACAGATGCCAATGGATGTAGCGATACAGCTTCCTCCTTTATTTTTGAGCCTGATAGCCTGACGCTGACCTTAGACCCAAACGCTGTCGTAGAATCTTACTGCGATTGGCCCAATGGAAGCGCCGCGGTATTTACTTCAGGTGGTAGATTGCCGCATACTATCTCATGGAATGGCAGGAATAGTCTTGAAGGAGCATCTGTAGATGAACTCTACGGAGGACCTTATCAAGTAACGGTAACCGACTCAGTAGGTTGTGTGACTCGTCTTGACGTGGATATACCTGAGACACCTCCTGCAATCCCACTATTTGAAAGCAATCCTTCCTGGCGTGAGGCGATTTTACTCTCCCAAGCTAGCTTACAGTTTGACAATCAATCCCTGTTTGGGGTAGCCTATTTTTGGGACTTCGGGGATAATACCCAAAGTGACGAAGAAAATCCTTCTCACACCTATCAGGAAAAGGGACTCTACTCCGTTACTTTGACGGCTTACAACTCCTATTTTGTTTGTCCGACAGAAACGACGGTTCTTATCAATATTATACCTGACGGTTCGCTTTTCATTCCCAATGTATTTACCCCCAATGGAGACAATCGCAACGATTTCTTTTTTGTAGGTGGGGAAGGAATGCCCATATTTCAGCTAGAAATTTTTGATCAATGGGGAAGGTCTATCAAGTCGTTTGAATCATTTACGGATAGATGGGATGGCAACAATAAAAATGGCTATCCCATGCCTGAGGGGGTGTATGTGTATAGAGTACAGGGTGTATTCAATGATGGGCAAAAGATCGAACGAGCAGGAACGATTACTCTGGTGCGGTAAGAAAGCTAGCGGAAACCGTTTCCTACATTGACCTCATCATTAATACAATAGAAAACTTGTACCCAGTGACACAAAAAAACCAGATAAAGCTTGATTTTGCATGGATACATTTGCATTGCCAAACTCGTTAAAATCAATTTGAGGGAGATGGGTCGTTTGCACTTGATACCCCAACTCTCCCATCACGGCAATACCTGGTTCTAGGTTCCCTACTTTCTGAGAAAATATAATGGACAGTTCTCCTTGTGGTTTGTAACTAGAAAAAAGGGTAAAAGCTCGATCATCTATTAGACCGGGAATATTTTGCTTTGTATAAAATTGATTTAACGCCCTGAATTTGAATGCAGTGAAATATTTCAATCGCGAAATCCATACATAATGAACGACAATATTTAAGTACCAGTCTCTGGATTCAAAAGGAAGTTCCTTGGGTTCGTTCCAAACAAGATAGTTCAAATCTTGTCGAAAAGACTTATATCCCAACTCAGCGCCCAAAAACAAACTTTTTGAGCCTTTGGGGCGAATGGCATACCCTATATTAAAGCCTGGGATAAAGATCGCATCTGTGAGGCTCGATTGATGGATCCATGAAGTAGTAACTCCCGCATGCACCAACTTTCGAGGCAAATCAATTCTTCTTAAAATGAAAAAAAAATCATTGCGAAAAGTTTGAGTGCCTCCTCTAGCGAGCCTGTTTTGAATAATAGAGTCACATAATAATTCTTTGCTGATTACCTCTTCAAACTTATCAGATTCCCGATGAATCAAGTATAATTGAACTGTTCGATAATTTGCCAAGGTTTCAGAAGGCACATCGAACGCAAAACCCTCTTCGGTCGGCTGAAACCTTTCGGCCCTAAGTGTATCGTTGTTATTCGTGATCAAAAAGCCCGTGTAATCCATTGATCTTTTCCTCCCCAATAAAGTTTTCTCGTATGCTTTTCCCCGAAATCGAATGGGTAGAGTCAGATTCATAGGAATATCACCCAATTCAGAAATATACCTTTCTACGATAATGGTCGTATCACCAGAGAAACCATTTTCCCTTTCACTCCTGAAGTTTAGCTTGATTTTATCTTGGTATTCAACACTCTTCAACTTGAAGTAAAAGTGCCCCCATTTATCGTTAATCTCATATTTTTTACCATTGATATACAAATCAACCTTTTGGCTATATGCATTGGGGATCTTACCCGTGATTTTGAATGTCGGATCTTCTGCGTATTTAGATTTTTGCCTAGCAAGAATTTCTCCCACAAAGCTTTTCATTTCGGAATCCAATAATTTAGGATCTTCAATCATGCTGCCTGTCAGGTAAGTAAAGTGAAATTCCTCCATTTCCATACTAGCCAAGTGTATGAACTCCACTGTTAACCTGTACTCCATCCTCTCTCCTTGCTTCGAATCTAATGTCTCAAGCTTTCCTAACACGACTCTTTCAGCCATTCGAAAAAACTTTCTAGCCGAATTATCTTGTTCAACTTCGGTGCTTTGTCGAAAATCCGTAATGACATTTTTAAGCTTCATTTTTTCCTGAATCCTCAACTCTTGGTTGATCAGATTTTCAACCTGGTCATATTTTGCTCGATCTAAAATTCTAGATTTAGGTACATAGGTAGATTGCTCGACAAATGCTCTTTCAAAAGACTCTCTTACGTTCTTGGCTCGGAAAGTAGACTGTCGCTTTATTGATTTTATTCCATACTCATAGAAACTCCACACATAGACATCTTGATAAATCGCATAAGGCTTCGTTTGTGCCATCCCACGTATGCCAAGTCCTATAGCGATTAGCAACAAAATCATATGACTGATACGTTTCATATCATGTATTTTTTATACTTACTATTTCCAGTACATTTTTGAAGTCGAAATTCTCAGGTTATTTACTCCCTTTGAGGCGAGCATTTCCTTTTCATGGATAGTGTATGAAGCAGATTCTCCTGTATCATATACTAATACGATTTCTCTATTCTTCCCTTTATTTGTAAGAGTCAGAGACATCGAATTGGCAGAAAAACTCCCTTTAAACTCATCATCAATAAATACTTTAGGAAGGATACTTGCATCTTCGAGCCAGATTTCCACCTCGTAAGTTGTGGGTGAAACGGGTTTTGGCTTAACTGTAGGGGAAAATTTCTCCTTGTCTTTGGGTGAATCCATATATTGGACGGTATCCTTTATGGGAGCCTCCATCGTGTCATTGGGAACCGAAACAACTAGCTTCATCTCGTGGATAGAATCGTCCTGCCAAGTCGCACCTTCGATCAAAAAGAAAACAGTCACAATTCCTAGTAGCATCAACCCACCAACTAGAAATAGTCGATTCTGAAGCTTTGGGGGATTTATTGTGGGTAGAGGAAAAGGTGTTTCCCATTTTGTTAGTTCATTCAACAGCCCATCTCTGATTTTATTGGTTTCCTGTTGAATTTCACTCGCTGAAAGAATTCCACGTGCTTCTTGATCTTTCAAAGCATTCAATCTTCCCCTTAACTGGATGAGATTGGTTTCCAAGACTTTGTTATCAGTTATTTGGGCAGAAAAAAAGCTGGCAGCTTCCTCCAAATCAGATTCAATTATGTACTGTTTGATCTGAGAGGAGATTTCTTGTTGGGTCTTATTTCTATTCTTTAGAGACATTGCTACTGGGGAATTAATGCCAATCTACCACGAGTTCCACACGCATATTTCCATATGTACCATAATCAATCAGAGAGATTATTTCAGGCTCATCCTCCATATAGTCACGCAATCGAAATCCGACATTGCCTACTAAGTCAGGTTCATCTAATTTCGTTATGTCATCCCAATCTATAATCGTCAGGATATATCTTTCGGAGACATTCAAATAATAGCAATTGGTGAAGGGCCAGAATACAGGATAGCCAAGACCGCGAGCAGGATAAGAATTGAGAAAGGGGATGGTACTTGAGCTTCTAGTCAATTGGTAAAAAGGATCAATCTTGGCATCGGGGTTGGGATCTGGCGACTCCCAGGTTCTGCCATTTTCCTGAAGTGCAGGTATATCA
>JBCBPW010000037.1:0-63452 GCA_039820545.1 Bacteroidota bacterium
TCCCCGATGTATTTGTAGATATTTCTAGCAGAGAAAAAGAAGCCAAATACGTCAACTTTAAGAGTAGCTTTTTAGATGCAGACTTGGCGGGGACCTTTCAGTATGCACGTGCCTTGGAGCTTATCGAACGGCTGGTAGAGGAAACCAATTTATTCTTCAGCAACAACGATAGCCTGATTCAGGATTACTACGAAAAGAAAATTCCCGATACGACGACGACCAAAGTTTTGGTTGGGCTGGCGGTAAAAGACAGTTTAAATCCGCTCTTGGCCTTTTTTGATTTGCCTTATGAAGTAGCTGCAGGGACTTTTGTGGGAGGTGAATTTCTCTACGAAGGAAAAAAAGGAGACCTCAAGCAGATAGATCAGCTCAAGATCCGCATGCAGAGCGATTCGATGCGTCTGGAAGGGGTACAGGTAAAACAGATAGAGGCAGACTTCCTCTTACTCAAACCTGCCCAGCAAAATGATATTGGTCTGGACGCAGATTTGGTAGCTGATAGCACCATCGTAGGGCCCTCTTTTGGATTGGAAGCTTTGAGTACAAGGGTCAGCCTACAAAATAATGTGCTTCTCAGCTCGGTGGACTTCATTCAGCGAGAATCGAGAGGGGAGGTATCCTTTGCGAGCACGACAAAGTTTTTGGATGATGGCACCATCAAAGCGCAGGTAGATCCCATCAAGTCCTCTATCCGTATATATGGAGATACTCTGATGATTGAGCCAGGGGATTCAATCATCATCCAGGATGGACGGACGCAGATAACCAATCTGATTCTTCAGACCAATGATCGATTCTACCGATTGGATGGGATCATCTCCGATCGCCCAGAGGATAAGTTTACTTTTCAGATTGGTAAATTTGACCTAGCCAACATACAGGAGTTTTATCCCATCGACTTTGAGGTTGAAGGAGACTTTATCGCGAATATCACAGGATCAGGTGTGCTGGGTAAGCCTCACTTTGAAATACAGAGCCTGATTCAAGATTTTGTTTACGAAGGCTATGATTATGGGAATATTTATGTATCGGGCGTGTACGATGATTCCCTAGAAGAGGTCTTTGCGAATACCCATCTCATGCGTGGGCAGGATACATTGCTCGTCATGGATGGGGCTTACCACTTGAGCGATACCGTTTCCCCCGTAGATTTTACCTTGTCCACCATTGAGGGCGTTCCACTCAATTATATCTCTCCTTTTGTCGAGGGCGAACTGTCTGGAATTGACGGGAAAGTGCGACTGAATCAATTCAATATTTCAGGGAAATTGGCAGATCCGCAGGTCAATGGAGAAGGCTTTTTTGATGAGGCGGGGTTCAAAGTGGAGTATCTCAAAACGCGATATGTCTTGAATGGGAAAATGGATTTTAACAATCAGAAAATTCTCCTGAAAGATCTCAAAGTCAAAGATGGCAAAGGAGCAAAGGCAGAACTCTACGGAGACATCCGACATCGCGCTTTGCAAGAGTTTACTTTCAACCTACAGCTCGCCTCTGCCAAGAACTTCATGGTCATGAATACGCGTAAAGAAGACAATGATCTTTTTTATGGAAAGCTCCTGTTGAATGATGCGCTGGCATATATCTCTGGTGACCTCTCGGATATCAAGGTGGAGGCCATTACGGCTTTTGCTCCAGGTAGTGAGATCAATCTGCCAATCACAGATGAAGACGAGTATGGCCGTCCAGACTACATTGTGTTTGAAGGGGAAGAAAGTAAGGGACTGACAGCAGAGACAGGGCTACAAGGATTCGATATTTCCTTGACTGCTTTGGCTACAGAAGAGTTAGGGGTCAATATGATTTTTGATGAGCGGGTAGGGGATATCATACGTGCGAGAGGGGAAGGTGATCTTACCTTAGAGATTGATGAAGCAGGTAAATTTTCCATCAAAGGCGATTACCGTGTGACGAGGGGGGATTATTTATTTACCCTGCAAAATATTATCAACAAGAAGTTTACGGTAAGAGAAGGAGGAAGTCTCTCTTGGGCGGACGATCCTTTTGAAGGAATTATAGATCTCGAAGCGGTGTATCCTACCTATGCTGACATTAGTCCACTGACAGGAGATGGCGCCAGTAAGCGTGTCCTCACCAATGTGATTATGCACCTAGAAGGTCCCGTGTTACAACCCATCATTTCCCTCTATATTGAAATCCCCAATATCGACGAAGAGACAGGGAGTTCCCTTGTTTCCTATCTGAAATCTATCCAGTATGAGGAGGCAGAGTTGAATAATCAGGTATTCAGTCTGATCATTTTTAATCGTTTTGCCCAGCCAGGTACCTTGGTAGGAGGAGGATCAGACAATCTGGCTGTAGACGCAGTGGCTACCAGTCTCTCCGAGATGATCAGCAATCAGCTCAACTACTGGGTGACACAGGCGACAGGCGATCGCGTGAACGTAAACGTCAATACCGACAACTTCAATGACCTGAATCTACTGGTTTCAGCTAAGCTCTTTGGTGATAGAGTGACGATTGAGCGTGACGGATCAGTTATCCAGGGAAATAATGGGACGGACGCCAGCAGTGGGGGAATTCAGGACATCATCGGCAACATCTCTATCGTCATTCGTCTGCTCCCCAGCCCCAATGCTCAGCAGGTTGATAAAGTACGTCCACCTCAGTTGGTCGTGGAGGTCTTCGGGAGGGAAGACTTGGGTACATCAGATGTCTACCAAACAGGTGTCGGGATGCTCTACAAAAAAGATCTGGATCGCTTGTCAGAGCTGTTTAAACGAAGGAAAAAGGTCGAAGCAGATAGTACAAAGGGAAATAATTTGGGGAATTAGGTTACGGTAGAGAGGAAGATATGAATGGTGTGGGGCAAGCCTAGAGTTTCCCAAGCACAAAAAAAGGAGGTCCAAAAGCCTCCTCTCAAATTTTTTATCTACATGTTGTCATCTGAATCAGTCCACCACGAGCTTCTGTACAAAACTCTCCTCGCCTTTGACGACTTCGATGAGGTAGATGCCTTCTGACCATTTCTGAATGTCTAGTGACCAAGTGTTGCTGCCGATGACTGCCTGCTGCATTTCCTGATAAACTTCTTGTCCCAATACATTACGGACCATCAACTGCACTTCTCCCTCATGCGCCGCCTGGAAGTTAATGAATGCTTCTCCTTGAGCAGGGTTGGGATAAATCGTCAGACCTGGACCTACAAGCGTTAGATCATTGCTACTCACCGTGTAGGTAGGCGTCAGGTTGATGTTGTCAAGCATGATGAAGTCTCCAATGCCAAAGGGGTCCTCTTGACGGCTCTGATTCACCAGACCTTCGAAGCAGATGCTCAGTCTCTGACCTACCCAAGCGTTGAGATTGAGCGTATGTGTTTGATAAGGATCATTTTCATGGCTAGTAGGAGAGAAGGGCTGACCCACGGGATTGCCATTGACTGTCACTTGCAGAATATTCAGATTCTGTGCAGCGACACTGGAATCAATGTTCAGATTGGTCTCCCAAAAACGAGAGTAGGTCTGACGGAGATCAAAACTCAAATCTAGGGCATCCATATTGGTTGCATCTGCACAGATACACGCTTTGGAAAGATAGTTAGGGTTGGCCTCGAAGGGGCTCGCTTGACCAAAGGTCAGATTGTATCTGTTGCGGTTGCCACCCTCCATCTCAACGCCGAAGCTTTCGTTTGTTCCTGCTTTGTCTTTGATAGCTGCAGTGACTTCATTTCCTGACTGAAAGTGTACCGTGTCGAGGATACTATTGTCAGTCAAAAAGCTTTCGAAAGTTATGAGTCCCTCATTTTTCTCGAAACTATTGTAAGTCAGGATCAGCTCAGAGCTATCATTGGAAGGGAAAGGATCTGTCGTGAAGACAAGGTTGGAAAGGATCCTATAACTCTGGTTGATAGAGAGGTCCAGCTTTTTCTGGAAGGTGTGCTGGAAGGTGCTCAAAGGAGCCACATTACTGACCGTGACAAATTCTGCCCCTGAAGCAAAGGGGTCTTCCACTGTGTAGAGCAAGATGATTGTGCCGCCCGCAAATGTATCACAGCCAAAGTACTTGATTTCAATGGTCAATTCCTCCTCATCCGATAATCCACAAGGATCGGAAATCTCATAACTGATGATACCAAAATCACCATCTAGAACAGGTACACCTACACCCACTGCATGCCAAGCATTCACGACGGCCTCATACTCCAGAGAGCATTCGCCATACAAATCGATCGCGGCTTCTATGGCTCCCTGACGAGCGTCGGTATACTGCGAAGTTTGCGTCAAATAGGTATTTAGGTTGCGATAAGCAATTTTGGTAGCTTTATCATATCCCAGAGCTGAGACGGTATAAGGTTCCCCCCTTTCATTGGTTCCAGATCCTCCCTCTACCAGTAGCGTATACCAGCGATTTTGGACCCCACTATTGAAGTGCACCCCGCCATTATCTCCTGTTCCATTGTACCAGTCATTTCCCTTATAGAAACTGGGGTGTCCATACTGATTAGGGTTGAGCATGTTGCGGAATGGAACCCCTGTTGCTTCGTTGATCAACCAGCTAGAGGTATTGGGAAGGGCATAATGCTCGATGGCATTGCCGAAGATATCGCTAAAGGATTCATTCAATGCACCTGATTCATTGACATAAAATAGACCTGCAGAATTTCCCGTTACCCCATGCGCAAATTCGTGGGCGACGACATCTAGACCCGTGAGCGGATTGCCATTTCCATCCCCAAAAGTCATAGAGACACCATTCCAGAAGGCATTAAAGAGTGCAGAATCGTAGTGGATATAGGAGATCACATCGGCCCCTTGCCCGTCATAGCTGTCACGACCCAACACATTGAGGAAGTAGTCATAGGTTTGCTCAGCACCCCAGTGTGCATCATATGCGGCATCGTCCGCATTGGCGGTAGCATCCCATACGTTGTCGTCATCGGTGAAGTCTACTGCTGCACTAAAGTTGGTACTTTGATTCAGGTCGAGTGTGATGACATCTGCTCCTTTGCCATTGCGGTCATTTTCACGGAGAGTATATCCATTTCCCGTATTGGTTGTGGTGATTTGGCGCATGCCGTAGTAGCGGGTATTGGCTGTCCCGATTTCATTGGATGTTTGGTGTGTATGATGATGCACATGATCTGTATGGGAGGTATGAATCATGTTTAGCTCCTTCAGGACTTCTCCTGTCTGCGCATCAATGTAGACCCAGCTGCGACTCATAGGCCGATAGGCGAAGATATCCACGCGGTAAGCAAGGGCATAGTTGGTAGTCGCAAAATCAAAATCACGGTCTACAATCATGAGTTGGGGGATGGGCATGTAATCATTTTGTACGTCGTGCGTTTCTTTTCCCAACATCACTTCACATCCCGCAACGTCCCACATATAGGTCTCGGCACCGATGAAGTCGATCGCCCTTTGCAGGGCTTGTTCGGTAGTAAGAGCAGGGGAAGTGTTGACATGGATATTCTCTGGGATGAATCCATTGGCTTTGATGGCTTTGCCCTGGTAAGCGTGGATGATCCACTTGGCGCCTTCTACTGTCAAACCCTGGTGGGTCATATTGTATCTATGATGAACATATCCAGACTCTTCGTACTGGACTTTATCGATCGCAAGTGCATCCTGTTGGCCCAAGCCAAATGCAGACTTGTAAGTCGTCGCAAGGGTCTGTGGAGAGAGGGAGACATAATCATGGAAGGTAATCCAGTTTTTACCCGCTGCTTGATAGCCGATCTGTGCCAGGTCTTCATTGAGTTGAATCTTCTGGGCGGAAAGGAGTAGGGGAAGAACTCCCAAGATCGCCAAACTCCATCGTAATATTCGGTTCATAGATTAGTTGTGTTTAGAGATGATATATAAAAATCCTTATACGTAAGATCAAATGACAATAACTCCCTTTACAATTTTTGTCAAGACAAAAAAAGCGTTCAATTACATAGATGATAGTGGATCTAGGAAGGTTGTAAGGGAGAAATGATAATGAAAACCTCGTATGCGATTGTATAGCACCAATTTAAAAAAAAGGGAGATGCGCCAAAAGCCATCTCCCTAAATATCTAATTTCTTCGATTTATGCAGAGGCCGAATCGACCAGTTGCGTCACTTTGGGGATGTCCGCGGTGTGTTTGCGCTTGTCCACCACGAGATCTGCTAAGGCTTCAATGAATAGAGGGATACTGTTGAGCCCTGTCGTACAAATAAAATGCTCAATCCCTAGCTCATCGGCTACTTCTTTGAACTCAATACCGATCTCCATAGAAGTCTCGATATGGTCGCTGACAAAGGCAATAGGTATCACCAAGATGTGCTGGATTCCATATCCGTGTAGGACTTCGAGAAACTTTTCCGTATTGGGTTCTAGCCATTTGATCGGGCCGACACGACTTTGGAAGGAAAGCCAGTAGGGCATGTCTTTTCCTCTTTGATCCATGACTGCTTCCATCGTCTCTTTGATCTGGAAGGAATAAGGATCCCCTGCTTCACGGAAAGAAACGGGGGTACCGTGTGCACTAAAAAGTAAGTGTACTTCGTCACGAATCTCCTCTGGAAACTTTTCCAGTGCCTCATCTATACGCGTGTTGATGGCTTGCAAATATTTTGGATGCAAATGATAGTCTTTGACCAGGAGGGTTTTCCATTTGTCTTCTAGATTACGGGCACGTACTCTGCGATACCATTCATTGAGAGAAGAGGCAGTCGTCGAGTAAGAAAATTGAGGGTATAGTGGGAGAAGGACGACTTCATCTACTTCCTCTTTTACCAACTCGTCCAAAACCACATCTGTCATGGGATTCCAATAGCGCATAGCTGTCAGTACAATGTACTGCGTATGTTCACTGTGATGGGAGTCAAGATATTTTTGGAGCGACCTACGCTGCCCTTCAGTGAGCGGATTCGTGGCAGAACAACAATCAGAGACGACATTGTTCATGCGATTGGCGCAGGAAGCTGGACCCATACATCCTTTGGGACAAGCATTGATCTCCTTATATTTTTTGGCAACTACTTTGGCACGTTGGGTTGTGATAAACTTGATCAGTCCACGTTTGACAGCTCCTTTCAAGGGAATCTTGATGATGTCTTCGTCCATGAACAAGTTATAGAGAAATGGTTGTACGGCCTCTTCGTTATTTGGCCCTCCTAAATTCATGAGTACAACTCCTACTTTCTTCATGATGATGTAACAATCTTTATATGGATAATGCGTGTGCTAGCTAAAAGGTTACAACCTCTAAGATAAGGCAAAGGTTTTGCCCTATCTAATAAATATGCAAAATGCCTGATGTTTTCAAACAGTCTGATAGATCGGAGGATTTTATTTATGATTGTATCGACATTAGCAAAAGAACGACGCATTTATGGAGATTATGCACTTACAAACAGCTCGTACGGGTCGGGTAGCGACTTTGGGACAAGCAGGGCCACAGGTACGCCATGTCTGGATTGTGTTTCATGGGTATCGTCAGTTGGCCACCAATTTTGCCAAAAAGTTTGAAGCCTTATTAGATGATGAGACATGGATATTGGCACCAGAGGGCTTGTCCAGGTTTTATGTAGAAGGGTATACTGGCAAAGTGGGTGCCAGCTGGATGACACGAGAGGACAGACTAGATGAAATAGCAGACCAACAGCAATGGCTGGCGAGGGTGATGGAGCATATATATCAGGAGGTCGATCCTGCTCAAGTGAAGTTACATGTACTGGGATTTTCTCAGGGAGTTGCCACCGCTTGGCGTTGGTTGGTACAAAGTGATGTAAGACCTGATAGCTTTGTGATATATGCAGGGAAAGTTCCCAGAGAAGATCATATATACTTGGGAGAAAAACTCTCAGAGGCCCAAATATGGCTAACCTACGGCGAACAAGACCAGTTTATGCAGTATATGGTTATGGATGAGGAGATTAAGATGCTCAAGGAGTCTTTTCCACAGCTAAAGTGGTTTTCCTTTGAGGGGAAACATCAAGTGTATCCTGAACCGTTGAGCAAAATCAAGCAAGGAGTGTTAGGGGAAATGACTAAATGAGGTTAAATGGAGGGACTGTTTTTGAGGTCTTTTAGCTTCTCGGATGATGTAAGGAAAAAATCAATTAAAAAGTAAATTTTTTCTTTAATAAAAGCATCCTTTATCGGACTTCTACGTTGTTAATATAAATACCTGAACGCAAGTTCTGTTTGGTTGCATAACCATAGTAATAAAACACATAGTATCACTTCTATAAGTGATAGTAGATTCTCACACACTCAATTCAAATTTAACCCCCAAAATCTAAGCGCTTTTTGCCCAATCAAATCAACATGAACAAGATCCTCGTTCCACTGAACCTCAGCTCAGATTACCAACACCTCCTCAATTATGCCTTGTCTTTTGCTCAGAAGTCTCGCGCAGAAGTGACATTTATTTATGTGGGATCTGGATGGACTGTTTCGCAAGAAAAAACTACGTTTGTTTTGGATGCCCAAGATGCGCTAGAAACCTATGAGCTTGTAAACAATGGCAAGCTTCGCCAACGACTTGCTTATGTTGCAGAGTTATTCCTTTCACAAGGATTTTCCTACACGGTGAAGATGGCGCGTGGTACTTGGCTCGGCGAGTTGACACAAGAGACAAAAGATCATGTCTATGATCTAGTGTTGGTGGGAACATCTGTACAGCAGGGTATTGCCAAGTATATATCTAATGCGTGGATCTCACGACTGATTGGAACTGTCAAAGCCCCCGTATTTTTACTTCCACCCAAAAGTCCTTTCAACGAGATTGGACATATCACGTATGCTGTAGATTTAACAGATTATGATCCAGGTGTTGTGAAGCAGGTGAAAGCAATCGCATCTCTCTTTGACGCGAAGTTGACAATCGCCCATGTAAACATCCAAGAGCAAGCGTCGGAAGCGCATGAGCACTACGTGACAATGCTCGACCAAACGATCTCGGATACCTTGGACTATCCCAAAGTTCACTATAGATTTTTTGATCATAAAGATCCCTTGAGTGGGATTAAGAAGTTGGTTAACATAAATGACTCTCAGATTCTTGCCATGACCAACCGAAAGCGTTTCTCCTGGAAGGAACTTTTTTCTTCCCAGAGCTTGACACGCAAGATGGCCAAAGATCTGAGCGTACCTGTCTTGGCTTTCCGCAAACAGAAATAACTTAGCGGTCCAAACATGTCTATGAAAAAAGCTGTCTCTTCAAGAGATGGCTTTTTTCTTGGATCATTTTATCGATCATTCAGGGTACTGAAAACCATCTGGTGGAGGGATGAGGTCCTTGTAGTTCCAAAATGGACCTGTATAATCGATGCGTTCATCGTCCTTGGGAGGAGAAGGAGGTGGATTGACACCTCTGAAAATCCAGGCCATCAAGATTCCGCCTATAGCCCCCGAAAGGTGTCCTTCCCATGAGATGCCTTCTTCAATGGGCAACAATCCCCAGACAACACCACCATAAAGAAAGGCTACGAGCAAGGACAGCACAAGCGCCACACGGTCCTTTCGGAAGACCCCACTGAAGAAGAGGAAAAAGATCAGGGCATTGACCAGGCCACTTGCACCTAAATGCGGAGGATAAGGGCGCCCAAACAACCATGTTCCTAAACCTGCAGTCAAAATCCCGAAAAACAATACCTGGAGGGAGACTTTACGATAGAAGTAGCGAAGTACAGCACCTACAATCACAAAAACAGAGAGATTGCCCAGCAAATGTTGCCAATCCCCATGGAAGAAAGCCCCCGTAAAAATCCCTATCACGCCTGAAAGGGATTGAGGATGGATGGCATAGTCCAGCTTATCAATCAGACCTGCCTCGACAAGCACATGAAGCAGGACCATGATGGCTGCCAGTGCCAGCGGCAAAAAAAAGCTGTAGATGATTTTTCGTAGATCTTGATCCAAGTGTCATTCTTTTGCCTAAAGATACGAGATTGTCAGATACATGTTTATCCTTTTCCTGGTCTCAGCTCATAAAATAGAGCAAAAGATCCTTTGTTTATCTGCGCATGAATCCCTTATTTTCGGTTATGACGCAAGGAACTGTAACTGTGGCTACGCCTTTGCTGCGTGTGTCCCACCTACACATTGGCTTTGGGAAGGATGCCAAGGCTATGCCTGTGGTAAAGGATCTCACTTTTGAGCTGGCCAAAGGGGAAACGCTCGGGATCGTAGGGGAATCTGGAAGTGGAAAATCCATGACAGCGCTTTCTATCATGGGACTCTTACCGCCAGGGGGAAAGATTACACAGGGACAAATCCTATTTCAAGAGGGAGAAAATGCCCAGGATTTTACTCAAATACCTGAGCAGGTTTATCGGACCTATAGAGGTAAGCGCATGGGCATGATTTTTCAAGAGCCTATGACCTCTCTCAACCCTGTCCATAGGTGTGGCGAACAAGTAGCTGAGGTGCTGCGCCTACATAAGAGACTATCCAAAAAAGAAGCGAAGAAGCGAACGCTAGAATGGTTTGAGAAAGTCAAACTCCCGCGAATCGAAGAAATATACGCTTCCTATCCACATCAGCTATCGGGTGGACAAAAGCAGCGCGTCATGATTGCGATGGCGATGTGTTGCCATCCAGATATTTTGATTGCAGATGAGCCGACTACGGCACTAGATGTGACCGTCCAAGAAGAGATTCTACGCTTGATCATTGAGCTTCAGTCGCAATTTGGAGTAGCCGTAGTCTTCATCTCGCATGACTTGGGTGTAGTAGGAAGCCTGGCAGATCGGGTGATGGTCATGTACCAGGGAGAAATGGTCGAACAAGGGAGTGTAAAAGACATCTTTACACAGGCCCAGCATCCTTACACACAAGGACTCCTCGCTTGCCGTCCCATGATGGGTCCACAGCCTAAGCGGCTGCCCGTTTTGAAGGATTTCCTAGAAAAGGAAAAAACGGATCAACCATCCGCAGCATCCAAAATTCTCTTGGCTGAAGGAGGTGAAACGCTGATCAAAGTCGAGCATCTGAAGACCTATTTTCCGATTCGAAATTCACTATTTGGGAAAACGAAAGGCTATGTCAAGGCTGTTGACGATGTGAGTTTTGAGATAAAGAAAGGAGAAACTCTGGGGCTAGTCGGTGAATCTGGCTGCGGAAAGACAACACTGGGGCGTTCCATTTTGAGATTGGTAGAGCCTACGGAGGGTAAAATCATGTTGGGCGATGCAAATTTGTTGGATTTATCCAATCGTGACATGAGACTGGCACGCCAACGCATTCAGATGATTTTTCAGGATGCTTTTAGTTCCCTCAATCCAAGGATGAGCGTGGGAAACGCCATCAAGGAGCCAATGACTGTCCACCGCATAGGCGCACATGAGCAGGAGCGGAAAGAACGTGTGATTTCTTTGCTCGAAAAAGTGGGATTGTCAGCGGATCATTATAACCGGTATCCTCATCAGTTTTCGGGTGGGCAAAAGCAGCGGATAGGGATTGCAAGAGCACTGGCTGTCAACCCAACGTTCATCGTGTGTGACGAATCGGTTTCTGCGCTGGATGTATCTGTGCAGGCACAGGTCTTAAATCTGCTCAAGGACTTACAGGACGAGTTGAATTTAACCTATCTATTCATTTCACACGATTTTGCGGTGATCAATTTTATTTCTGATCGAGTGTTTGTGATGAATGAGGGCAAAATTGTAGAGCAAGGTCGACCAGACGAGATTTATCTTAAGCCAGGGTCGCCTTACACCCAAATGCTGATTCAAGCCATTCCTCCAGGAGATTGGGAAGAGATCGAAAAGAAGCGAAAAAAGCTAGGGAAAAATTGAGCTACACTTGTACATCTCATGTAGCTTAAGAATATTTGCACGCTCACAAGCTGACGGGTAGGAAAGCGATGCGACAGATGCTCAAAACCTTTCTACACCTACTTAGTTTGGGTTAACTATACGAAAAAGTGAACACAGATATGATTCAGACAGATATATGTATTGTAGGAGCAGGTCCTGTAGGTCTCTTTGCTGTCTTTGAGGCAGGACTGCTCAAGATGCAGTGCCATGTCGTCGATGCTTTGCCACAGGTTGGAGGTCAACTGACAGAGATATATCCCAAGAAACCGATCTATGATATTCCAGGTTACCCTTCTGTTCTTGCAGGAGATTTAATCAAGAACCTGGAGGAGCAGATCGCACCTTTCAAACCTACATTTACGCTAGGCGAGCGCGTGGAGACGTTGGAGAAATTAGCGGATGGAAGTTTTCATATTGTCACCAGTGAGGGGACAGATATCCAGGCCAAAGCGGTCGTCATTGCAGGTGGCTTAGGGTCTTTTGAGCCTCGCAAGCCCAAGCTAGAGAATTTGACCACTTTTGAGAAAAAGGGCGTCGACTACATGGTCAAGGACCCTGAGAAGTATCGTGGCAAAAAGGTTGTCATTGCAGGTGGAGGTGACTCTGCTTTGGATTGGACGGTATTTTTGGCAGATGTGGCAGCTGAGCTATCACTGGTTCACAGAAGAGATCAGTTTCGCGGGGCACCTGATACTGCGGCGAAGGTGCAGGAGCTAGCAGATGCAGGTAAGATCAATCTGTACTACAATACAGAAGCGAAGGCACTCTCAGGCAATGGTCACCTCAACGCGATCACCCTTAATCAAAAAGAGGGAGGTCCTGTAGAGGTCGAAACAGATTACTTCATTCCGCTCTTTGGCCTAAGTCCTAAGCTAGGACCTATTGGAGAGTGGGGGTTGAACATTGACAAAAGAGCCGTAGAGGTTGATACACGAGATTACTCGACCAATGTGCCTGGTATTTACGCTATTGGAGACATCAACACATATCCAGGCAAACTGAAGCTGATCCTCTGTGGGTTCCACGAGGCGGCTTTGATGTCACACTCGGCTTATTCCTACATTTACCCAGATAAAAAGGCCATGCTCAAGTACACCACTGTCACAGGTGTCAGCGGCATGTAATCTATAATCTGAACTCAACAATCCATTTCATATATGGCAACGATAAAAGTAATCGATACAGATGGCCAGGAAGAGGCCATAGAGTTTAAAGCAAAGGCGAACTCCAACTTGATGGAACTGCTCGTATCCAAGGGCAAAGACATCCCCGCTATTTGTGGGGGCATGGCCAACTGTGGGACTTGTCATGTGGAGTTTAAACAGGGCTTCGAGAAGCTCGATACCGTCGAAGAAGACGAGGCATTCATGCTGGATACACTTCCCAACATTACGGATACAAGTCGCCTGTCTTGTCAGGTATCCTTGACAGATGCGTTGGACGGTGCAGAATTGGTCATTTTGAATGACGGATGATGGATAGACCCCAAGAATAGTAATGCCTTGTTGATTCACCTCAGCAAGGTATTTTGCTTTTCATACAAATGGAATTTTCATCAATCGCCAAGATGTTGGGATTTTTGAGGGGAATATTTACAAAGAAATGCTAATTTAGAGAAGCGGTGAATATACCATACCCAAAAATCAAGCATTTTAGTATGGATCTCTGCACGTAAAAAGGATAAAAAGTTAAGACATCAGAAGGAACGCATGCCAACATTAGACAGCAAGGTCCGTGATCATGTGAGCAAAGAGGAAATCGTAGCAGCATTAGCACTACTGAAGGAACACCTGCCTACCATTTCCCAAAAAAAACGGAACATGATACTGCTATTAGAAAGTCAGTGGAATGGCAATGAGAACAAGTTTTTATCAGGCTTGCGTTCGGAAGAATCCTACAATCGTGAAGTGGCTAGAATCAAACTAGCCGTTCTGAATCAGATCCCCAGAAATGCTACTCAGATTGAGCTGGAAGAAGAGGAACCTGAATCTACTTCTGTAGATAACCCCCCTAAGGTAAATCCTTCTCCCGATTTTGGGAATAAGAAGGTGTATTTTTCCTATTCATGGAAAAATGACATCAACCCTGATCTGGAAGTGGTCGTGGATGAAATGTATAAATCTCTCATTGCAGCTGGATTTCCTATTATTCGGGATGTGGTTGATTTAGGGTATGGGGAGGATATTGATTTATTTATGGAACAGCTGGGAGATGGGGATTTGGTTATGGTTTTTATCAGCGACAAGTATATTCGCTCTGAGTACAGCATGTTTGAGCTAAATGAAATTGGCCAGAATAATCGAATGAATATTAATAAAGTGATTAAACGATTATTGCCAGTAAGAGTGGAAGAGATTGATTTGAGTGGATCAGGCTTTCGAGAATATCGTGAACACTGGACTAAGCTAAAAAGGGATTGGGAGTTGAATGTTACTGATGGTCAAGCGAGTCTCTACGAGATGCGGCAATTTGATAGAGTTCGAAGTATTCAGATGAATATAGGGGAGTTGTTAGGGCTATTGAGAAGGATCAATGCAAGGACATTAAAACTGCTCAAGGAAAACGACTTTGCAGAAGTCAAAGCTGCCATCCAGTCCAGACTCACCTCCTAATCATTCAGGATCAAAAACCTCAATCTTTAAATCGTCTACTAAAAAGGGGCCAGTTCCTCCTTGGTGCCAAAAGAAAACACCTACCCGATCGTAGTCCTTACCCGCAGGAATGCGTAGATCGCTGAAAATCGTCATAGCCTGATGTGGAGTCAGTCGCCTGTGCGGGCGTATTTGTCTATTTTTTACGATCAGATCCCCTTTGAATAGGCGAACGACAAATTGTGGTGCTTGCCATAAAGGACCGCTCAATCCTTCTTGTGTGTAGAACTGAGCACGCGCTCGAATCCAACTCCCCTGCCCAGGCGTGATGGCCGTCTCATACATCGGAGTGAAAGTCAAATCCTCTCGCGAACAAAGGGATTGATTCCCCGAAATAGCCTCCATTCCACAGCTCAAAAGCGTCGTATCCTCCTCAAAATCAAATATTCCTAAAGTCTGTACGTTCTTTCGCTCCCCATAATACCGATCATTATTATCCAGATAGAAAATCTCGTCTGGGTCGATTTCATATCGCAAAAAGATCGCCCGATAGTATCCCCGCGTCATGTCTCCCGCTCGTAGCAGACCGCCTTTGTGAGCCTGATGTACAAACCAGAGACTGACATAAGCGAAGAAGATCCCTATAGCGAGTAAGAGGTACCCTGCGATCTTCTTTCGGAGACCCCATTCGATCAGGGCTGCCAGCGGAAATGCCAATACAGGGTAGGCTTGCACCATGGTCCGCTGACCGAGGCTCCCTCCATACCACCAGATCTCCCAAGCAAAGGCTACATAGCAGAAGAGGAGCGTGTAGATGAGGGAGATCCAAAGGAGATTTTTATGCTTGCGTACCAGAAAAGGAAATCCGATGATCGCAAAAATCATGATCGGTGTATACATCAACCAACCTGCACGGTAACTAAACAAGCCATCGCTAATGAAGGGCTTAATCCAATTGAATCCCTGATCCTGATAGCTGTAGACGATCCAGTCACCAGAGACATATTTCCAATAGATCAGTTGTAGGCTGCCTATCAGTCCTGTTAAGATACCTGCTAGGAGATATTTTGTGAAATGAACGCGTACAAATTGGATTCGATCCTTCACTGCCTGCCATGAATCCAAGCCCCATAAGATAGGAATGAGCAGCGTCATCAGTTCTGTCGGTCGAATCAGTGCCGACAAGCCGATGATTGCTCCAATGCTCAAAGCAGATAGCAATTGAGGCTGCTGATAAAATCGGATGGTTTGCCAGATGAGCATCGTGTAGAGAAAAAACAAGTGCCCATGTGTCATCGACCCCTGAATAGCGGAATACTCCAGGAAGTTGGTCCCTACAGCGATGATGAGGACCACCCATGCGACAGCTATGTCTGAGAAGTACAAGGCCAATATCCTGGCGAGCATCCACAATCCCAGATAAGCCAGTATTAAGCTCCAAATCCCAATGGTAATCTGATAGGGGAAGGAAAACCCATCCGCAGGATGGTCAGAGGCCAGCGCCCAAAGATGTCCCACAAAAAAGGCGGGCATCATGGTCACAGCCTGTCCCATTGAATATTTCATGACTCTGTTGCCATTTTCGTATTCGAATGCCTGCTCGAAAGAAGAGGTCGGGTTGTACTTTTGGATAATTTCCTCCGAAAAATCCGCTCTTTTTAGGTCTCCATAAATAAAAGCTGCTGGCAGATACCAATAATAGCCTGACACATCCCAGCTTAGTGTAGCCTCTGTACCCGTCTCATTCCACTTAGGATAATAGAGGAAATGAACCGACGATAGGAAGAGGATGCATAAGGAAAGGGCACCACGTGTGTATGTACCGATGCTAGAGGCCATAGGACAAGCTGTTTTTAGACTACATATATACTGTAATCCTTCCGTAAATAGAAAAAGGCGCAGGAGTTATTTCCCACGCCTTATATCATTCCTACATGTTGTTGCCTATAAAATTTTCGAGACGAGCTTCGTAATTACAGATTTTGTCCTGTCACTGCGTTGAGGAGATTGATTTTTCCATAGCCATACTGGCTGTTGCGGTTGGGATAAAACTCCGTTGCCTGCTTTAGGCGATTCAGGATTTGCGTCTTGCTCCAAGTGGGATACTTAGACCAAAGCTGAGCGGTCATCCCCGCCATCGTCGCTGTAGCAGCAGATGATCCACTTGTGTACCTAGGCTTATTGCCACTGGTATGAAGTGTCAGTGTCGTACGGTCAGAGTTGTTGCGATCCTGCATCACAACGACGAAGTCTACCTTAGATCCTGAGTGGCAGATGTTGCAACGGCTGTATCCAGATCCTGTCTTGATACCTGTCACCGCTACGGTTTCGTTCATAGAGGCAGGGAAGATGACGCCTACCCAATTGGTGAAAGTGGTAGAAGTACCAGCCGCCGCATAGAGGATCTTGCCTTTGTTGTTAGCAAAACGAACACCATCCTTTACTACGCCGCTAGAGAAAATATCTCCGATAGACATAGAGATGATGCGTACATCGCTGCGATTGCCTAGGAGTACAAGTGCCTCAGCTACGCCGTCCTTTTCATTTGATCCGTTGATGACGACATCGCTCGTCCCGCGTACAGAGATCAAGTTTGCCTGATAAGCAGACCCTACGACAGCACCGCTCCCAGCACGAGGCGCCGCAATCAAGCTCGCCATAGTAGTACCGTGCCCGCACTGGTCATTGGGACCATCGTAGCTTTTCCACCACCACCAGCCAGTCTGGTAGGTACCATATCTTTGAATGTAGCGTCCTGTCGATTGGCCAGAAGCAAATCCGCTGCCCAGCTTACTTTGGTTGGGCCCTACTCCCGTGTCAATGAGCCCTACTGTGATCCCTTGTCCTCTTGCACCCTGTCCCCAGGCTGATTCGATCTTCTCTGTCGCATTGCTGCGCATTTGCCAAGATAGCTTGGTATTAGAAGGGCTGATATTCACGAAGTCGTTGGTGGAGATGCTGCCACTTGGAGGGCCGCCACCGCATCCAGAACCAGAGCGCGTTGCTTGAGGCTCCTCATAACCATAGCCCATAGGTTCTGCGTAGCGTACGACGTCCATTTCGCGTAGTTTTGCCAAGGTCTCATAGTCGGTCAATCGAACAGCAAAGTAGGGGAGTTCTTTTTCTCCTAAGACTACCAAGTCCTCCACACCGACTTTTTTGTCAGGATGCAAGCGGTTGGTTTCATCTACGATGAATTGCATCAATGCTTGGCGTACAGCCTTCCATTCTGCTGCGTTTACATCGATCTCATGGATACGCTCATTGATATTTTGAAAACCCGCAGGTTGGTAACCCACAGCTACGATACCATCAGATGCTACCACGGCTGACCATGCTACGTAGGCATCTACATCGTCCCAGTTAAATTCTCCCTTGTCATACAAGGCTTCGTAAGCCAAACGGTCAATCGCCGCGCGATCCAGTGGTTTACGCCCATCGAGTGGAGCAATCTGAACATCGGTGTTTAGCTCAAAGGAAAAAGGAGTTTCGGTTGGTGTAGGATTGTCTGTCTGACAGGCCGTCAGCAGTAAGATTAATCCTGCGAATAAATAATGGAAATAAGTTCGCATGTGAGTAATAGTTAGTTTTGTTATGTGTGATTAAAAACTGTGTGATGTGTTACAAGATGTAGGAAAAAAATCGCCCATTTTAGGCTATTTGGCCTATAATATAGAGAAAAAATATATCCAATGGGGGCCATACATTTATTCTTTTTATTAAATTATGGAAATAAAATATAACAACGTTAGTTGGTGCTCATACATTTTTCAAAGAAAAGCTATTACTATTTTTTTCAATAAAAGGCTAAGGACGAGTTGCTTACAGAAATATTTAGAAAAATGGTCAATTCCTACCAACCCCTAGAAAAAATGAATCGTGTAATCTTCCAAAAGCAAATATTGACTTGGAACAACAACCTTAATTAAGCTATGAAAAAATTTGGTGTACTTATGTGGTGGCTATTAGTCGCCTGGACAGTCTATGCCCAACCTGCAACTACCATTAGTGGAACTTTTGAAGATCCTGCAATTACGCCCGCAGTAGGCGTTTTTGTAGAGCTTTCCTTATTTGGCAGTGGAGGTTTTTATCTAGATGATACCACCTATACGGATTCTGCTGGTCAATACTCCTTTACTTACAATCTGCCTCAAGGGAGCTACAACGGCTACCTTGCTTATGTAGATTGTGATGGTAGTTTTATCGTGGATTCTCTCAATTTTACTGCCCCCAATACTTTTGTGAAAGACGTACTGTATTGCCCCAATGGACCTGGATCAGGAAATTGTGACGCCACTTTTAATGTATACCTTGACACAAATCAGACAGCCTATACGTACAATTTTGTGTCTATAGGTCCCAACAGCCCTAGCGTTACCTACTTTTGGAGTTTTGGAGATGGGACGACTTCTACTGCCCAGAATCCTTCCCATACCTATGCGAGTACGTCTGCCTTTTATCCTGCCTGTCTGACGGTATATGATACGGTTACTATGTGCGAGGACAGTACCTGTGCGATCATCGTGATTGCAGGAGGCAGCTGTAGCGCAGGGTTCTCCTTCAGCGACAATAATGGAGTTGTGACCTTCACCTCTTCCGCCTCTGGTTCTGGCTCCTTTACGTATTCATGGGATTTTGGTGACGGCAACACTTCTGCACAAGCCAATCCCGTACATACGTACGCAAATAGCGGCACGTATACAGTTACGCTCACGATCACTTCTAGTACAGGCTGCACAGATTCCATTACTTCCAATGTCAATGTACAGATCTTAGTACCAGGGAGTGCCAAAGTCAAAGGTGCTGTATTCAATTATGACAGTACAGGGACAGTGACAACAGGCTCTGCCTATCTCATTCAATATGACTCTATTGGAGGTACACTTACTGCCATAGACACGGTTGATTTGATGCAGGGATCGTATGAGTTTACCAACGTCTTTCCTGGAAACTATCTTGTGAAGGCTGCTGCTGCCCCGAGCTATTCAGGATACGCCAGCAATCTGCCGACCTATTATTACAGCTCGCTCAATTGGTCTACAGCTACCCATGTCGTGGTCAATTTACAGGATGTATTTGCGAGCATCATCATGCAGCAAGGAACCAACCCAGGAGGTCCAGGATTCATTGGCGGTTTGGTCAGTGCTGGTGCCAATAAAGGCCCTGGAGATGGTCTTGAAAATATTCAGATCAACCTTTTCAACGACACTGAGGAGGCCGTAGCCTACACATACACAGATGTGGATGGAAGGTATGAATTCGATGACATTCCGCTTGGGACCTATAAATTATTTGTAGAAATACCTGGAATCAGTTCACAAGGATTTGATGTAGTCCTAAAAGCGGATGAGCCTTCAGTGGGCGGCGTTAACTTTGAGGTCAATGAGTCAGACGTAAATATCGTGACTTCCTCTGAACCCCAACTGTGGACCTCTTCACTAAGAATGTTTCCCAATCCCGCTAGTCAGACGCTCAATATAGAGATGGAAATATTCCAAACTCAAGAGGCAAGCTTGACACTGTGGAATGTCGAAGGAAAAATGCTAGAGCAAACGAACGAAATGCTTGTTTCAGGAACGAATCGTATGACATTGTCACTAGAAGACTTGAAACCAGGATTGTATATGGTAGAAGTCAGAATAGGCGAGCAAACGCAAATGCTGAAATTCGCCAAAAACTAGTTCATTAAGACCATGTTTGGGACAATGAAAATCTAGCTAAAGCGCAGCGATTTTTGGATCTGGCGAAAGCCATTTTGTGAGGTTTAGTTGTGCTAACCCGATTAAAATGGATAAAGCCTAGGTTCTGAAAGTGCAAACTTTTAGCAGGTGTGAAGTTCCAAACATGGTCTAAGCACATAATGTGAGTCTAGAGGCTTTCTATGAGATGGGTAAGGACGTATTGTCTGATGACCATTTTATGGAAGGCCTCACCTTTTTCCTGCCTCTCCCATGCTACCTTCAAGATGGATTACAAGAATTATCCTTGACATACATCATTATCTTCTTATATTTGCCATCGAAATGAACAAGCTGTTTTTCCAGCATATCACATCTTCTATTGCATGCGCTGCTTCAGCTCATGTTCATCACACCTTCCATCATTCCTCCTAAGGAGGAATCAATATCACATATCACCCCTAGCGTGTGTTTTCATTTCTGAAAACAAATATCCCTTTTCGGGACTTTTCATTTTCTTATTCTCCAACACTTCTTATAAATACCTTTGTTTTGGATCAAATCATTCGTCTTGCCGTTCAAAAATCAGGTCGCCTCAGTGAACGTAGCCTGGAATTCATCAGAGAGTGTGGCATTTCATACTCTCGCAATAAAACGCGTCTAAAGTCCGCTTCTTACAATTTTCCATTGGAGATTCTCTTTCTGAGGGATGACGATATTCCCAAATATGTAGCTGCAGGTGTAGCTGATATTGGGATTGTAGGGGAAAATGTACTAGCTGAAAAAGAGGAAAATGTAGATTTGACCCTTCGTATGGGCTTTTCTAAGTGCAGACTTTCCCTAGCTATTCGCCAAAATGAAGAGTATCAAGGCATTCAGCAGTTTCAAGGACAAAAAATTGCTACTTCATATCCAAACTTGCTTCGAAACTATCTTGAAAGCAAGGGTGTCACCGCAGAGATACACGAAATCAGTGGTTCGGTAGAGATCGCCCCGAGTATCGGACTCGCAGAGGGAGTCTGCGATATCGTGAGCTCTGGAAGCACCCTCCTCGCCAATGGACTCAAAGAAGTGGAGGTGATCTTCAAGTCTGAAGCAGTCATGATCAATCATCCTCAGCTTTCTTCGGAGAAGCGAGAGATCCTGGACCAACTACTCTTCCGCATCAATGCCGTGCTCCGTGCAGAGTCTTATAAATATGTCCTGATGAACGTCCCCAATGACTCTGTTGAGCGCGTCGCGTCGCTGATCCCAGGTATGAAAAGTCCCACGGTTACACCATTGGCAGATTCGGGTTGGAGTTCCCTACATTCTGTGCTAAAAGAAGATGATTTTTGGTTATCAATTGAAAAGATTAAGGCAGCAGGTGCACAGGGTATCCTAGTCGTACCGATTGAAAAAATGATCCTATAAGCGTTGGGAGAAGCAAATCGGAGCTATTTACTACATGATACGCGCTTCAATCAATAAGTAAACAAATGAATATATATATCAATCCACCCCGTAGCGATTGGGATCAGTTATTGGCTCGTCCATCGATGAATAATCAGCAATTAGTCGATCGAGTGAAGCCAATTCTGGCAGAGGTAAAAGCAAAGGGAGAGGTAGCGGTCCATGAATTTACCGCTCGCTTTGATGGGGTAGTCTTGGACCAGTTGCAGGTGACCGAAGCAGAATTTGAAGCCGCAGAAGCACTGGTCGAGGAGAAATTAAAAGCAGCGATTCTGCAAGCCAAGGAAAACATTCACAGATTCCATGCGGTGCAGTGGGAGCCTGTCCAAGAGATAGAGACGATGCCAGGTATAGCCTGCTGGCGTAAGTCGCTACCCATTGAGAAAGTAGGACTTTACATTCCTGGGGGTACAGCTCCCCTTTTTTCTACTGTCTTGATGTTGGGCGTGCCCGCGCAGATCGCAGGCTGTCAAGAAGTGGTCCTTTGCTCCCCTCCCAACAGGGAGGGCAATATACATCCTGCGATTTTGTACGCCGCACAAGCCGTCGGAATCCAGCGGGTATACAAGATAGGAGGCGCACAAGCCATTGCCGCGATGGCCTACGGAACAGAGAGTATCCCACAGGTGTACAAGATTTTTGGGCCTGGCAATACCTATGTGACGGCTGCCAAGCAATTGGTCAGTCAAGAAGGGGTAGCCATCGACATGCCAGCGGGTCCTTCAGAGGTGATGGTTGTAGCAGATGAAACCGCTCCACCTAGCTTTGTAGCTGCAGACCTCCTGGCACAAGCCGAGCATGGAGTAGACTCACAAGTTATGTTGGTCGCCCAATCTGAATCTTTGGCTCAGGCCGTACAGGCAGAAGTCGAGAGACAGGTCCAATTGCTGCCTCGAAAAAAGATTGCACAAGCCGCACTTGAAAATAGCCGCATTCTCGTGACCGAGCGTACAGACGATTTCGTAGACATCATCAATGCCTATGCACCTGAACACTTGATTCTTTCAGTAGAAGATGATCTTTCCTTAGGAGAAAAAATCCATACCGCAGGTTCCGTTTTTTTAGGGCATTATACACCTGAGAGTGTCGGAGATTATGCTAGTGGGACCAATCATACCTTGCCGACACACGGATATGCACGAGCTTACAGCGGGGTTTCGCTTGATTCTTTTGTGAAGAAAATCACCTTCCAAAAATTGAGCAAAGAAGGGCTGGAAAATATCCGCCAAACGGTAGAAGTGATGGCAGCTGCGGAGCAGTTGGAGGCACACAAAAGAGCCGTAAGTGTCCGTTTTGAGAGTTAGAGACTGTTTCAATTTTTCGCAACACCATGTCTGATATTCAAAATCAAATTCGTATACAAAAGCTGGCAAGAGCTCATATTCGCACACTCAAACCCTATTCTTCAGCGAGGGATGAGTACGAAGGAAAAGTGGGCGTATTCTTAGATGCCAATGAGAATGCCCTAGGGTCTGTCGCTGAGGGAAATTTTAACCGATATCCCGATCCTCACCAGCGGGAGCTCAAAGTGGAGCTAGCTAAAATAAAGGGGGTTGAACCTGAACAAATATTTTTGGGAAATGGAAGTGATGAAGCCATCGACTTGCTCTTTCGAGTATTTTGTGAGCCCAAAGAAGATCATGTGCTACTCCTACCTCCAACCTATGGAATGTATCAGGTATCAGCAGACATCAACCAGGTCAAAACGGTACATGTGCCCCTCAATGAAGATTTTACCTTACCTGTAGGTGAAATTATTGCCAGCATACGCCCAGGTACAAAGATGATTTTCATTTGCTCGCCCAACAATCCTACTGGTAATTCATTTTCCCTCACCCAAATAGCGATGATTCTCAAGCGCACACAGGGATTGGTAGTTGTGGATGAAGCCTACATTGATTTTTCAGATAAATCCTCCGCGACTACCTTACTAGAGGAGTATCCCAATTTGGTGGTCCTCCAGACGTTCTCCAAGGCTTGGGGCATGGCGAATTTACGTCTAGGCATGGCCTATGCGCATCCAGAGATCATCCAGCTCATCAACAAGGTGAAACCTCCCTACAATGTCAACGGCTTGACGCAAGAAAAAGGCTTGGAAGCCGTACGCAATGTGGCCAAGAAAGAAGCCTTTGTCAAAACCCTCAATTCCTCACGTGCAGTCCTTCGATCCCAACTGGAAGCCTTGGAACCCATACAGGTAGTGTATCCTTCGGATGCAAACTTCCTTTTGACGCAGCTGCCCGAAGCAAGTGCTGTCTATGACAAACTGATTCAGGAGCAAGTCATTGTCCGCAATCGCTCCAAAGTTACCCTCTGTGAGGACTGCTTGCGGATTTCCGTTGGGACAATGGAGGAAAATCAATCATTTTTGCAAGCCTTGAAGCAAGTATTAGGTGTAGAAGAAATAGAGGAAAAAGCCCTTTAGCATGAAAAAGCGCATCATATTTCTCGATCGAGACGGAACCTTGATCAAAGAACCCCCCGAAGACTATCAAGTAGATAGCCTAGAGAAACTGAGTTTACTCCCGGGAGTTATTCGTAGTCTATATGAGCTGCAGCAGCAGATGGACGTAGTCTGGGTGATGATCACTAATCAGGATGGATTGGGTACAGAGAGTTTTCCTGAAGAGACCTTTTGGCCCGCACACAACAAGATGATGGAACTGTTTGAGCAAGAGGGAATCACCTTTGATGAAGTCATCATCGATCGAACCTTTGCGCATGAGAACAAACCGACCCGTAAGCCTGAGACGGGCTTGGTTACGCACTACATGACAGGGGATTATGACTTGGGAAATTCCTGGGTAGTAGGTGATAGGTGGAGCGACATCAAGCTAGCGCAAAATCTCGGAGCTAAAGGGATTTTGATTGGGAAAAGTCTAGACCCACAAGATGAGAGTGGAGTGGCATTACAAAATGTGGTGCAATTACAGACAGATTCCTGGGACGAGATTGCTACTTTTTTACTGAGTCAAAATACCGACGAAAGGGTAGGGAAGGTTCATCGAAAAACCTACGAAACGGATATACACGTTCGGGTGAGCTTGGATGAGAAAGGAACATCTTCTATCTCGACGGATGTAGGCTTTTTTGATCATATGCTAGAGCAGGTAGCCAAGCATGCGGGTATTACACTAGATATCCAAGTAAAGGGAGATCTCCACATCGATCCGCATCATACGATTGAAGATACAGCATTAGCTTTGGGACAGGCATTTAAGCAAGCGTTGGGAGATAAAAGGGGCATCCAGCGATATGGATTCTTCATGCTTCCAATGGATGAAGCTTTGGCGCAGGTCGCATTGGATTTTTCGGGTAGGCCCTGGCTTGTATGGAAAGGTAAGATACCCAGAGAGAAAGTCGGTGCATTTCCTGTGGAAATGACAGAACACTTCTTTAAGTCTTTTTGTGATACCTCGGGTTGTACGCTCAATATTCAGGTGGAGGGAACCAACGCCCATCATATGATTGAGGCCACGTTCAAGGGGTTTGCAAGAGCCATCAAGGCAGCCATTGCATTTATGGAGAATAAAAACGAGATGCCCAGCACGAAAGGCGTTCTTTAGCCTCTTTCATTAAGCTGCATAGCCTGAAACTAATTTTTTAATCTCGCTGAGATAACGCGCTTTTTGTGGACTCAATATTTCTTTTGCCGTTTGGGTAAAGTAGGTATGGGACTGCAAAAAATTGAGTTGAATACGATTCCACTCCTGTTCATTGTTGACAATTCCTCTATCCAAAAACTCCTGATAGAGCGTCTGACCTACATCGTAGAATTTGGAAGTGCCCAAGTAATACAAATCTGCATCGCATAGGATACGTGCCAGATGTGAAGTAGGGCTTTGAGGAATTTTTGTCGCCATGATCATCTCGCATATCTGCTGGATCTCCGCTGGTGTGTAACCATAACTAGGGAGTGCTTGGCGTGCAATTTCACAGCCTGCTTGTTCATGATTTTGATAGGTATGAATAAAGCCTGAATCGTGAAATAAGGCAGCGGTAAGCAAAAGGTATTGGTCGTAAGAAGAGATTTTTTCTGATACAGCTAATTGTCTTGCATCGTCATATACAGCCAGCGTGTGATGGATTCCGTGATACGGAAGATTGGAGGGTAGCTCCGTCTGAAGCTTTCGAATGATGAATTGCTTGGCTGATAAAAAATCCATATAAGATGTTAACGCGTTGATGAAAGGTAATAATATGTTGATCTTGAATCAAATAATCAACTTAGATACATAAAAGAAACTTCATGTGTAAAGTCGCAATTATAAAATATAATGCAGGGAACATCCAGTCTGTAGTGTACGCATTAGAGCGGCAAGGGGTTATCCCCACACTGACGGATGATCCTCAAACGCTTCATAAAGCAGAGCGTGTCATCTTTCCTGGGGTGGGGGAGGCCTCCAGCGCTATGCGGTATCTCAAGGAAAAAGGACTGGATCAAGTCATCAAAGAACTAAAACAGCCTGTGTTAGGTATATGCCTGGGCTTGCAATTGATGTGCCAGCACTCTGAAGAAAACGACACAGTGGCCCTGGGTATTTTCCCTGCATCCGTAAAATTGTTTCCCCAGTCTGTCGGCAAGGTGCCGCACATGGGCTGGAACAACGTCGCAACGAAGCAGCATCCCTTACTCGCAGGGATCCCCAATGGCAGTCACATGTATTTTGTGCATGGCTACTATGCCGAGTTGAATGACTATACGGTAGGACAGACGGAGTATGGGCTGGGATTTAGTTCGGTGATGCAGCGTGATAATTTCTTTGCGACCCAATTTCATCCAGAAAAAAGTGGGCGTCATGGAGCACAGATTCTTCAAAATTTCCTTAATCTCGCGGCATGAAAGCATTACGATTGATACCTGCCATTGATTTAATTGATGGGAAATGCGTGCGCTTGGAACAAGGCGATTATGACAAGCAGAAGACCTACGACAAAGATCCTTTGGATATGGCCAAAGAGCTGGAAGATAATGGCTTGACCTATCTCCATATGGTCGATCTCGATGGAGCTAAGCAAGGGGAGATTGTCAACTGGCGGATATTGGAGAAGGTATGTACGTATACGTCGTTGCAAGTAGATTATGGTGGTGGATTGAAGCGGGAGAAAGACGTGGAGATTGCTTTTGAGTCAGGGGCTATACAGGTCAATATTGGGAGTATGGCAGTCAAAGATCCTGCGGCATTTACGCGATGGCTAGGAATTTTTGGACCTGAAAAAATTATCTTAAGTGCTGATGTGAAGGGAGAAAAAATTGCCATTCACGGTTGGCAGGATACCAGTGATTTTACCGTCTTTGATCTCATCCATCGATATCTCCATGCAGGCTTGAAATACGTGGTCTGTACGGACATCAGCAAGGATGGTATGTTGCAGGGGCCTGGTTTGGACATTTATCGAAAAATTCAATCCGAGTTTCCACAGATCGAGCTTATTGCTAGTGGAGGAGTTACGACGCTCGAAGACCTAGACCAGCTCGAAGAGATGCAGGTCAATGGAGCTATTATTGGCAAGGCCCTTTACGAGGGAAAGTTGTCACTCAAAGAGCTACACGCATGGGCTTAGGCTTGAACACCAGCAAAAGATTGGCGATGGCTTAAAATCCTATTAAAAGCAAAGGTTTAACATCCATAAACGTGGTTTACAGATATTATCATGCTGACCAAAAGAATTATTCCCTGTCTAGACATAAAGGATGGACGCACAGTAAAAGGCGTCAATTTTGTGGGTCTTAGAGATGCGGGGGATCCTGTAGAACTGGCAGCGCGCTACGCAGCTGAAGGGGCTGACGAGCTATGCTTCCTCGATATTACGGCTACTGTGGAGCACCGCGATACCATGGCAGAAGTCGCTCTGGCTGTATCTCATGCGATCAATATTCCTTTTACAGTAGGGGGAGGAATTCGCACCAAGGAGGATGTCTCCCGCTTACTCAAAGCAGGTGCCGACAAAATTTCGATTAACTCTGCCGCAGTCAAACGACCTGAATTGATCCAGGAACTGGCCCAAGAGTTTGGTAGCCAATGTGTCGTCGTAGCGATCGATACTAAGCAGCATGAAGACGACTGGTATGTCTACGTTCGTGGGGGTCGTACGGCTACTGAGCTGAAGGCCTTTGAGTGGGCGCAGCAATGCGAAGCACTCGGTGCAGGGGAGATCCTATTGACCTCGATGAATAGCGATGGGACCAAGGCAGGTTTTTCTTTAGATATTACAGCTCGAATTTCTGAAGCACTCAATATTCCTGTGATTGCCTCTGGTGGAGCAGGTACGGTAGGACACTTTGAAGAGGTCTTCAAGGAAGGGAAAGCTGATGCAGCATTGGCTGCTAGTGTATTTCACTTTGGGGAGATTCCGATTCCCGATCTGAAGGATCATTTGCATGATGCGGGAATTCCGATGAGGAGAGATATTTAGACCATGTTTGAGACCTCAAATCTGCGAAAAGTTTGCACTTTCAGAATCTGGACTTCATCTATTTTGATCGATTCAGCCCACTAAATCTCACAAAATAGCTTTCGCCAGAACCTAAGATCTCTGCTTTTTAGCTAGATTTTATTGTTCCAGATATGGTCTTAGAGAATGAATTTCAAAGAAATTTTCATTCTCCATCATCAAATGTATAGATGAAAACCGATGATCTACTGTACATTTGCAGCATTCATAAAATAAACAAATCCTAAATTAAATATATATCGTGCTGGATTTTGAAAAAGGAAATGGCCTAATTCCTGCCGTCGTGCAAGATGCTACCACCCGCAAGGTGCTGATGCTAGGCTATATGAATCAGGAGGCGCTGGACACTACCAAGGAAAAAGGCAAAGTGACCTTCTTTTCTCGAAGTAAGAATCGCCTGTGGACCAAGGGAGAAACTTCAGGTAATTTCCTGCAATTGGTGGAGATTCGGGAGGATTGTGACAAAGATACACTACTCGTCCTGGCGCACCCTATAGGACCGGTTTGTCATACAGGAGCAGATACCTGTTTCAAGGAAGAGAATCAAGCAGATATCTCTTTCTTCAATCAGTTATCAGAGGTCATCCACTCACGCAAGGAAGCATCTCCCGATTCCTCCTATACGGCCCAGCTATTTCATCGTGGGATCAACAAAATCGCGCAGAAGGTAGGCGAAGAAGCTGTGGAGGTCATCATCGAAGCGAAAGATGAGGACGAGGACAAGTTTTTGAATGAATGTGCAGACCTCATGTTTCATTTCCTGGTATTGCTAGAAGCCAAAAATACTTCGCTCTCAGCTGTTGCGCAGGTTTTGGCAGAAAGACATAGTCCTAAGTAAAGCGGCAGTCTTTCCTCATTTTACTTACTCGCAAAGAATTTTATCATGTCCTTTCAGCATATCGCATTGGTAGGAGAAGAAAGCCGTCGCCGAGAGTTTAAAGAACGATTGCCGGAGCTTGTCCTCATGTACGAGGGAGAAATTGTCCCCACACAGCAGCAAATGACAGCAGCCGATCTGCTGATCGATCTTAACCTCGACGAGCATCCCGCTCGCATACCCGTTTATCTCCAACAGGAGAAACTCGTCGTGCTGGGCGCTGCCCTGAAGCAGTCTCTTATGCAGATGTATGCCCGTTTTCAAGGAGAAAAACAGGCGACCCTATTGGGAATCAATGCCCTGCCGACCTTTTTGAATCGTCCCGTATGGGAGGTCTCTTATTTACTAGAATCAGATCTCGAGCTAGCTCGAAAGCTTGAAGCATCCTTGGGCGTAGAGATTCAGACAGTATCCGACCAAGTAGGTATGGTGACTTGTCGGGTATTATTTCTCATCATCAATGAAGCCTATATCATGGTGCAGGAGGGTACAGCCGATGCAGATGCGATTGATACAGCCATGAAACTGGGGACCAACTACCCTAAGGGGCCAATCGCATGGAGTCAAGAAATAGGAACCGAGCATGTAGTGGATGTATTAGAGGCACTCTATCAAGAGACAGGGTCCAAGCGATTCATGCCTTCCCAGGCTTTGAGGCGTGCGACTGTGCTGGGGCATTGATTTTGGAAAGTCAATATGGATACTATACGCTCGCGTTCTGTACAGTGGCTATTCCCAAACACAAATCTACAGTTGACAACATACTCTCAGTTGGAGCTCTTTTATCCACTCAAGGACAAATATTACCGAGGGGTTCTCTCGTATCGAATAGATCATTTCCCCTTACGTCAAACTGATCTGGAAATACACAGGTGTTACAGTTCTGGAGGATATATCGTGACTCTTCTCGGAAGGGTGGCCTGATGATCGCTACTTCACTCTCAAAAGAAAATGATTGACCTTCGTAGGTGAATTGTAAGGTGAAATCATAATTGCCTACAGGGACGGCTCGATCATTGAAATCTCCCAGCCAAGGCTCGTCAGGGTTGAATGAAGTAAAAAGTACATTTGTTCCATCTAGAATTTCTAGCTTGAAGTCTGTAATTTCAGAGAGTAATACTGGAAAGGTGATTGTAAGTGCATCATTGACATTGTCTCCGTTGGGTGTGAAGATATTGGGAGCTTTGACGAATAGATTATCCCCGATTTCTGCGAGAAGGTAAGGAGATCTACAGGCTTGACGATTTGCCTGATTGATTCTGGTGCGTTCACACGAACAAAAAGCCAGGAGTACACAGAGGTAAAGAAGCTTTTTCATGGATATTTGTGATGTAAATGGAGAATAACAGGAAAATCAATTCCCACTTTTCAACAGAAAAGATACACAACAAATGCTCAAATGAAAAAGGAAAGCAAGGGTAACACCATGTTTGAAGTTTCAAATATGGGCTAAAAGAACTGCTAGAATTGCAGAATTTTAGCAGATGCAATTTTACTTAATAGGGGCTTACTGATCTGCCACCATTTCGTACACGAGGAGTACACGCATCAAAGAGGGATCACGACCCGCTTCAGCTTCTTGCACCCAATGCATGAGTTGTTCTTCGGTCTGTTCTTTGAATGGGAACATTCGATAGTAATCCCAGCCTTCAAAGAGATCCACGATACGCTCTATCGCAGCATCGCGCTGGCTGGGCAGACTCGTCAATACGTCAATCGCATAGGCTCTCGCTTCGTACTGGGCACGGAAGGGAGCGGGAATAGGTAACAGAAAAAGTAAGAAAAGAAGGGAATAGAGTCCAATAAAGGGGAATAGAAGCACACCCGAAGCTAGGATCTGAGGAAAGAGATAGCTCAAGCTAAAACGCAGATACCCATGCTCCTCTGCATCTAATAAATGTACGGTCTCATGCGCCAAGGTACGCATGGCAGACTGAGGATGATGGGCAATGTAGCTGCGGGTAGGAAAATAAATCGTATTGCCAATGACGGTCGTAAAACTCGTCATAAAGTTGGGATTGAACCACACGATGAACACATTGAGTACCTGCATCTCCCATGACTCATCTTTAAACTTGATGTGAAATGGGACCACCTGCTGCAATTCGTCACAAAGCTGTTCAAACTGTGTCATACCTGGGATTTATTTGATACTTAATATACGATTTTTTCAGAAAAGGGATATGATGCAAGTGTTGAGTGGTGAAAGAAATCGCGGTTTGATCTGGATAATTGAAAAACCAAAGTCTTATTTTGACCCACCAAGATTAACCTATTCCTTCTTTTGAACCTTTATCTTCACATTGAGGAAATAGCTCAAGGCAAAAATGACGGCTGCCACAGCGATTCCAAAACTCATAAGATCTTGTTCACCATCCCATGTCACGACCTTACCCATAAAGGAGATGCCCATGACGACAATCACGACCTTGATAAGCATGCCTTTGAGTGTATCTAGGTCCAGCACTTGTATCCATGCAGGGAAGTTTTTCAAGGGTTGGACAAACAGCTCATAGATCCCAATAGAAGCGATGAAAATACTGAAACCCAGTAAGATCAAGTCCATGATCTCCATCGTTTGATAGATGAGTTTTTCTTTCGTAGCAGATAAAAAGACGATGTCCTGTATCAACTCCACACTGGAAATAAGGGCGTAGGCTCCTACGGCGATGCCCAGGAAAAATAAGCCAATAGAGGCTACGATGCCTGTGCCACGAAATAGGTATTCAAGAAGCTTCATAAAGGGGATTTTTGGAGTTTTTCGTCTGATCGAAAACCCGAAATAGACGATTTTACTCTCTACTAACTACCATTTGGCCAAATCGTTTAAGGCCCCCCAAAGACTGAATCTACCCATCTATTTCTCCATTTTCAGAAAGCAAAATCGCCACTTTTCTTGTGTTCTCGAATTGGGAGAAGATAATGACCATGATGACGGTGATGGGGACACTGAGCAACATACCAGGAATGCCCCAAATCACACCCCATACGATGAGTGCCAGTATCGTGACTAGTGGACTGAGATTGAGCGAGCGCCCCATGATGCGAGGCTCGATGACATTTCCGATGACAAGCTGAGTGGCTCCCACTCCTCCCAGGATGATGATGAAAGGAGTGATTTCTCCAAATTGTATCAAACTAAAAACAGCAGGAAACGCTGTACCAATCAAGGAACCGATGGTGGGGATATAATTCAAGATGAATATCAAGAAGGACCAAAAGAAAGGGGCCTCTACACCGACGATCAATAGAAAAACGTAACTAACGGCTCCTGTAAGCAGACTTACATAGGTCTTGAGACGGATATAATCGCTTGCTGATTGATTGATCTTGCGGAGGATCTCAGATGCGCGCGCATAGTCTGCTTCATTGGGAAACAATTTTTGAAACTTTATCATGAAACTAGCCTCCTCTGAGAAAAGGAAAATCGCATAGATTAGAATCATGGATGTATTGCCCAGCAAGCTCGAAATCCCATCTGCTACTCCACTGAGCATTTGCTGGTAGTCGAGATTTTGTATCTGCTCGGTGAGTTGGGTGTAGAGATCAAAATCAAACTGCGCATTTAATCCTGCGACCACTTCGTTGAGGTTGGATTGATACTGACTGGAAGATGCCAGCAAGGACTGCACGTTGGAAGAGATCAACTGAGCAACTAGGCTCAGGGCAAACATCACCATTAGAAAGGCAAGTGTGCTGGTCACCCATGAGGGGAGTCTCTGCTTAAAAAAGGGAATCTGTTCGACCATGTTTTTGAAGTAGCGACTCAAAAACCAGACGACGACTCCATAGGTCAGAGGGATGAGGGTATCCTTGCCGAGGATGAGGAGCGCGAGTATTCCTCCGATCCCGATGACAGTGTAAGCTAGTTGTTTCATAAGTGGTAATTGGACGAGGTATGCAAGTTGTTGCTTATGCAGGGGGAAGGTCTAAGAATTCATATGAAAAAACAACTTAAGCTAAGATTTAATCAAGGTAGTTGTAGCGCGATGTGCTTGTTAGAGGTGGTGTAGAATCTAGAAGCAAGGGAAATGACTCAATTATAATTGGGGGAACTGAACCTACTGTAAAGAAAGTCAATGTTGTGTTATGAGAAAATATCTTTATTCAGGCTTAACCTTTTTTCTGTATTTTCGTTAGACCTTCAAGCAAGCACTATACCCATTCATGAAAATACATACATTCCTACTTTGCTTATTTACGACCTTCTCTGCGCTTTCACTTTTTGCTCAATATCCCAAAGATTATGAGCCTGTACCGATTTATTCCGACTTTCCCTCCTATATAGCGGATCATATGAGAGCTCAACTCAGTGAAGACCTTGAGGGAATACAAGCACGTGGAAAGGTCAAGCGATCCCTAAAAGAAGTCTATCAGGCGCGCCACGACCAGTTGCTAGAAAATGTCCAGAATGGATACTATATTTTTGATGATTTTCTATTCGGGTATTGCGACGCCATTTTTTCTCATATTCTAGATGCTAATCCTCAAATTCCCCGAGACAAGGTTCACTTAATTTTAGATCGATCTACTGTTCCGAACGCATCCTCATCCATCTGGGTCATGCAGGGAAAACCTGGATATGTTTCCATTTGGGAGTATTTCCGTAAGGAGCAGCGGCTTGAGGTGCGTCTGGAACAAATCAATTATTAGGAAAGACCCTTTAAAAGCAGAGACTATTTCATTTAAACCGAAGGCCGCCCTCATTACGGGGTGGCCTTCTCGTGTTTTGCTTCAAAGAATGGGTTGTGTGTGTATGCTGTAGGGAGCATGTGGTCAGGATCTATTGGCAAATAATGCACCGTAATCCTTGATGGTGTTCCAAATGGTGTTGGGATGTACGTCGAGCTCTGCTGCTATTTTTTCGACAATCCTTGTCTTGTTGAGATGAGGCAATGTCCGTTTTTGATGCTCGAATAATCGGATAATGTTGTAGTGGCGCATTTTCCTTGTTGGGATCAAATGCCGGGCGATCAGGAAGTCGACTACAGAAACAGCAATGTTTTCATCTTGTTGGATCCATACAGTATCACCTTGAATATCTTCCAATAAATTTTTGATAAATAAAGCTTTCATAGATTCAATATTTAGGAAGTTTTAAAAGAACATATGCCTAAAACTTGATTTGTCAGTAAATGTGCATTACCCTCAACTCATTTGTTAACATAAAAATATTGTTTTGCTCACACCACAATTTTATCCAACATATATAAAATACTGAATATGAGTTTTTTGTAAAATTAATTGTTCGTTCAAAGATTTTTTTGTTCCTAATTTTAACATAAAATGAGATATTTCTCTGGTCATTGTATGCATTTATAAGGGGCAATTCGATCTTGTAATTACCTTTAGGAAAAGACAATACGTTGAAGAAACAAAGCATAAAAAAGGGGCAAATTGTACAGCGTGTGGGAGAACTTAATAGCAAAGTCTACCACGTACAAAAAGGGCTGTTAAGGAGCTACACCATTGATAAAAATGGTCGTGAGAATATCTTCATGTTTGCCCCTGAGGGCTGGACCATTAGCGATTACTTGGGACCAGAATCTCCGACAGAGTTAATCATAGATGCCATAGAGGATTCTGAGGTCATCGTATTGCCCAAAGATCTTGAAAGAGAGCAAAAGAATGTAGGGCCCATCATCAAGCGAATGGGCGTCCTACAAAAACGGATCATGATGCTTATCAGTACGCATGCCATCGAACGCTATGAGCACTTCATCCAGACATATCCCGATATCGTAAAACGTGTCCCACAGAAAATGATTGCTTCTTACCTCGGAGTGACGCCAGAAGCACTCAGCGCAGCCAAGAAGCTATGGCTGAGAAATAACAAAGACTGATTTCTTAAGAAATATTAATGGAAACCTATATCTACTTGTAGAACTTCATCCATGAATAAGAAGAGAAGTTCATGGCAAATAAGAGTATGCTTGTTTTTGGGGCATCAAATAGTAGGCAATCCATCAACAAACAGTTGGCTGTATTTGCAGCTAACCAACTGACTGATGTGCAATTAGAGATTGTGGATCTCAATGACTTTCCGCTCCCCATATATTCTAAGGACGATGAAAAAGAGACAGGCGTACCAGAAAATGCGAAGCTGTTTGCGACCTTGATTGAAAAGTGTGATGGGATCGTGGCGTCTTTTCCTGAGCATAATGGACTGTTTACAGTCGTGTTTAAAAATCTGTGGGACTGGATGTCGAGATTGGATACGGCAAAGATATGGAGAGAGAAACCCATGTTTCTGCTTTCTACTAGCCCGAGCAGGCGGGAAGAAAAATATGTGATGAAAGTGGCCAAGGATCTGTTTCCTGTATTTGGAGGAGTGATTGTATCGGAGTATTACCTACGATCTTTCCATCAAACCTATAGAGAAGGACAGATCCAAGTACCTGAATTGGCCAGAGACTTCGAAAGGGAACTCAATAAATTTCAATCATACATCGATAACCTTTAACATCTCATGCAGATTTACAATGTATTTTTCAAGGTATCCGCTATCCTGTGGGTCATCTGGGGACTTGTCCATATCTTGGCTGGGGTGCTGGTCATGCAGGCCATCATCGGCGGGGATATTTCTGCAGCTGTCGCAGCCATAGCCGATGGCGTAGCTCCAGAAACACTCAAAATGGACTATCCCGCTGCCTCTGGTGCCATCATTGGGCAGCATGGATTCAACCTATTTTGGATTGGAATGGTTACCCTAATCTCTGCATTCTTTGTGTGGGGAGGCAATAAATACACAATCTTCCTCGCAGCGATTTGCGGAGGCTTGGCTGATTTAGGTTACTTCCTTTTCATGGACTTGGGAGGATATGTCAATTTTATGCCAGGGACTGTCATGACGCTCGTATCGTCTGCGGCCATCATTCTCAGCTTTGTAGCCTATTTTAGGACCCGCAATAGTGGCTAAATCATGAGATAGTCGTCTCTGAAGTAGGTAGATAAAAGACTTCGAGCGTCGAGACTTAAAGTGCTGGTAGTGAAAAGACCTTACTTTACTTTGAGTGTATTAAGGTGTTGAATATTAATGCTTTAAGTCTTATGTCTTTCTACTTACTTTAAAGAAAAAGAGGCGGCTACCTCATTCCTATTTCTTTTGTATCTATTAGCCCCGATCAACTTCAGGGCCCCCAACCACCTTATCTCATGAGCAAAGGGAATCTCTGGACGATTCGAAAATGTATCATCTTGTATGGACTCATATTGTTTGTAGTCCCGATGATGTATGGACAGACAAGCTCCTCCGAAGGAAGTCTCCCACCTATTTTGATGGTCCGAGGAGAAGAATCATACGCTTTTTTGAAAAATAATGATTCGACCTCCTTTTTTCTGCATAAGCTCAAGTGGATTCCCTTGAATGAGAAGGAATCTGTAGCGCTGACGCTAGGAGGCGAATATCGAGCAAGGCTGGAGCACTTTACCAATGAAGACTACACCCCAACGAATAGAACCTATTATGCTCAGAGATTGAGTCTACATGCAGGACTTACGCTGGGGCCTTGCTTCCGAGTATTCACGGAGCTTTACCATGGCGCAACCTCCGACGGAGAGATTCAATTTCAGTCAGATGTGATCGATTTTCACCAAGTATTTCTTGAGTGGTCCTTTATAAACCAAGAAAAAGCCCGAGGAAAATTGAGGCTTGGCCGGCAAGAGATGGGATTGGGGACTTCCCGACTGGTAGGAATCCGAGAAGGACCGAATATGAGACGCACCTTTGATATGGCACGCTTGATCTTACAAGTGAATAAGGCCTCCCTCAATCTTGTTTATGGGAAAGAAGTCTCTATTAACTTCGGAGCTTTTGACAACCGTGCCTTTCTGTTTGATGCAGATCTTGTTGCTCCCTCCCTATGGGGTATATATTATCAGCGGCCGCTCTTCCAAGGCATTGGTAAGTTGGATCTGTACTACTTGGGGTTCTATGCGAAGGTCTCCAATTTTAACGATGTCATAGGGGAGGAAACCAGGCATTCTATTGGAGCCCGTTCTTTTGGAGAGGTAGGAAACCTCACTTACAATACAGAGGTGATCGTTCAATTGGGGGATCTCGCGGGAAATCAGATTGTGGCCTTTGACTTGGAGACGGATTGGACCTACCAACTTTCTCCTCGCTGGTGGAAGCCCAGAGTAGGACTTCGATTGGACTGGTCGAGTGGAGACAGGCAGCAAGGAGATGGAAGGATAGGTACTTTTAATCCTTTCTTTGTCAATCCCGCCATTTATAGTTTAGCGGCTGTCAACACTCCTGCCAATATTCTCAGCTTTCATCCCAATCTCACCCTCTATCCCTGTGAAGATTTTTCGATTTTCATGGACTATGCGCTATTCTATCGGACCCAAGTGAATGATGGATTATATGTTCCTCCTCGTTTTTTGTCTCGGCCAGCCGATGGTCGTCCAGAAAGGCACGTAGGAGACGTCCTAGGCGTGCAAATCACCTATGAATTCAGCCGTAACATTACCTTTGATGTGAGAAGCTCTTATTTCATCGCGGGGCGATTTTTGGAGGCTACGGGGCCGAGTGAAAATACCTTTTACGTAGCGCCGACTGTGAGTTTGAAATTTTAAGCTAAGCTTGGTAGGCTTCTTTTTGTTGTTCGTTCATAGAGATCATCCATCCCTTACTGCTTTTCCAAAGAGATTGAAAACCATACACTTTCTTCCTCAGTAGGTTCATCAAAGAAGGTCATGTAGGTAGCGTTTTTCTCGGAGTTGGCTGTTTGGTTCTCAAAGGTCACATCAAATAGAAATTGATTGGCAATTCCAAGCGTGAATTGATTGACTCTAAAAAAGCCTTCTCTTACACGTGTCCGATCTAGTAGCCATGTCGAATTTCCTGCATAAAGGGTATCATTTCTGGTAAAGGAAAAGTGCACGGAGTCCTCCGTAAATTCAAAGGTACCTAGAGATCCTTCCTCATTCACCTTATCTCTCGGATTATTGCCAATCCCTGGAGGAAGGATGTAAATGGAGGTAATGGCCGTCACTTCCCATGTTCCAACCAAAGATTTCTGAGCCTGTATCTCGTCTCGATTGCAAGAAGGGAGTAAGAAACCTATGATCAGAAAGACAGAGGGTGTAATAAATCGTTTCATGGAGGAATCTACCAAATTTTAGCTTAAATCATTTTCGAGTGAATCCTACTTCATCATTCATCCTCTGAGACTTCATAATGGATGATCGCTTTCCCACAGGGAGTAGAATCTTGAAAACTTCTGAATTCAAAGGGCTTTTTGTTGAGTTGATAAGGATTGTCTACGATTTCTCCTCCTCCTATTGCTCCCGAAGGAAAGGATTTAGTAGGTCTTTCGAAGGAAGAAGGAGCTTCAACATAGCAAGCAATTTCGATCGTACCGCACCAATCATGTTGATGTAAGGCAAATAGGTCTGGATTTCTTTGGGCTAGAAAGCCTTCTTCAGGTGAGACGAAACGGAATTTTTGGAGCTCTTTGGGCCCTAGCATCCATCCTAACAAAAAATCTACTTGGGGGAAGAAGTCAGAATCTGATTTCCAGACAAATCCTTTTTGCATGTAGGCAGGAACTGTCCAGTCCACAGGTTGTAGGGATCCAATATTCAGCCCATCAGCAATTGCCACCAGATAAATTCTGGGAAGTGGCTTTCCCGTTTGGGCGATTGTATTGGGGTTTTCAAGACGAATTTGAAATGTGGTACCTTTTGATGCCTTTACGACCTCTAGCCCATTGATTTGCTGCGTAGGAAAGGGGGCTCCTTCACTTTTGACAAGATCTACTGAAATGGGGAGGGGTAAATCTGGTAGAGAAATGTGCATGTGAGTCGATATTAGAAAACTGTGAATTCATGAACCCAAAGTTAAAACGAAAATCTAGTAAGGTGGAAAAATATTTTTCACATGCTTAAACATCATGAGACTGAGGCAGTCCCAAGATATAATATCCCCGCTTCTTACCGTCTTTTTTCTGGGCTTGTGCGATTTCCCATGTATAATGCGCATCGGGTTCTGGGAGCAGATATTTCTTTATATCCTCAAAAGTGTACATCCTAGGCATAGAAGCTTGGCCATCCCAGGCATAGAAAATAGGGATAACAGGAATAAGCCATGTGAATAGCAGATCCTTCCAGTTCAGGGGTTTGACAAAAGGAACAAAAATCATAGATGTGAGGGCGACGAGCGGAAGCGAAAGAGGAAGGGCCAACGCCCAGGCGAGGGTGGGAATGTTATTCTCGGTCATTTCTTGAATGAGAATCGGCTGTTTATTGGCTTGAGCTGTGGCTAGAATTTCGTGTGCAATAGGGGGAGGCATGTGGTGAAAGCTGTTGATCATGGTCTTGAGTCCTTCGGGAGCCTCTGAGAGATGGGTCGCATCTAGAGAATTGGAGCTATAGGTCATATTGGGCCGTTGACTCTGGTTGAATGCCTCCACAAAGGTAGCGTTGGGATGGAGATCTGTGAGCAATAAGGAAGTTGGGACGTCGGGAGTCTGCGTTTGTACATATTCTACAGCCATTGGCATTGCACCTCCTGAGCCTGATCCCATGTCTACAATTTGTGTAAATGGATGCCGCTTTCGGATTTGAATCAAGAGTTCCCCTAGCACTTCTGCTGTCCCCAACAGCTTGTGAAAGACTACAATAATCTTTGTCATCGTAGAGCGCCACATCGTGGGAAACCAGGAGAAGTCCTCAAATTCAAATAGTTGAATCCTTTTCATACTGTGTTCCTTATATATGAAGAAAGGTACACATAAAATTGAAGATACTTTTTGTGGGTTTATTTATTTTTGTGGAGTTTACCTAACGGTTTTCCCAGCGTCTACGTCCCCACCTCAGGAGTAAACTAGATCCTAGTGCCATGCTCACAGCCATCACATTAAACACAATATCCTCTGGATCGAATACGCGGTTGGGGATCACATATTGTATGGATTCATCCAGTATACCTAGGAAGGAAGCCATCAGCCATGAGAGAAGTACTGGCGAAAGGGGAAGTCGTCGATGTTTCGCTCTCTCAAGTAGCGCCATGTGGAGGAAAATGGCGAGTACACTATACTCGATGAGGTGGCTCCGCTCGGGTGCGCCCAGTCTAAAAAATAACATGAGGTAGATGGCTGCTAAACCGATCAAGAGGGTAAACTCCCATTTGCTAGGCTTCGTTCGAATCCCATGTACGCATACTGCAACTGCAGCCAAGATCATCGCCATGAGAAAGAAAATCGCCTGTACATCCTGACTCCTCAATTGATGGGCAAAAGGTCTCCCCACGAATAAAGAAGCGGAGATCGTTACCCATACAAAGAAGATCCACACCCAGAGGCGTTTCTCTCTTTTGGACGTGAATCCTCCTATTTGATTGGCCATTGTTTCTTTCCTAACCCCAGTAGATGCATCCTCATGATGAGGGAGTTGTATGCATATACTCCAATGGTAAGGAATATTTAATGAAAAATCTAATTTTCCATAATCATGCAGTAGATTCGATTGCGTATTTTTTATACCAAGGATACAGATTCTAAGACTCATGAAAGCCCTTTCGATCAGTAGTTAGCTTTCGTTTTCCACTACAGATCATCTGTGTTGATTTTTAGGAGCTATTCCTGCCCTATAAGTAGGTGATCAAGGAAAAAGGATTTGTGAATTTGGACTTACCTATAATTCTCAAATATCTCCGTACTTACCCAATAGATATCCTTGTTACTGGTGTAGAAGAAGTACTTACCATCTGCGGAGACAAAGGGACATAGTTCGTGGCCCGTTGTGTTGACGGAGAGGTCCATGTTGACAGAAGGAGTCCATTGACCTTTTCCGTCTTTGAAACTGATATAAAGATCCCCTCTCCCTTTTCCATCGGGTCTTATCGCACAGAAGATCATGTAGGATTCGTCGGGTGCTACGTAGACATCTGCTTCATAGTGATCTGTATTGATCTGGGCAGGTAGCGTTTCAGGTGGAAGGAATGCGCCCTTTCGGAATTTGGATCTGACGATATCGAAGTTGTAAGGCCTGCCAGGAATATTGTCTGCCTCTATGGGTTTGCGCGTAGCAAAATACATCGTACCCTCTTCCGTAAAGGAAATATAGTACTCATCCAAGGTCGTGTTGATGTTCTTGCCCGCATTGATGGGCTGGGACCATCCTGCTCCCTTGCGCTCTGCATACCAAATGTCGTAATCCTTTCTTGTTCCAGACGGGTGACTAGGAGAAATGAAATACAGTCTTTGTTCATCAGGAGAAAGCATGGGATCATTGACACTGAATTCACTACCCTTGAATAGATTTACAGGTTCAGACCAACCCTCAGCAGTAAGGCGCATGTAGTGAATCTCATTTCCATTTCCTGTATCGATTCCCAAAAACATTTCCTTTCCGTCTTTCGAGAATGTAGAGCCAAACTCATAGCGATTGGGAATAGAGACGATTCCAGGTGCAAACTTCTCTGGAGTAGTTCCAGGTCGCTTCTGCCCTAGATAAGCCATAGGATCATCGGAGATGGGAGAAGTAATTTCGCCAGGAAAAAGCACAAAACCACAATAGAAGAATGCAAAGATAATAAGAAGGAAGCCTGTATATTTCATCTTGAAAGGTGTAGGATTACAATGTGAATGATGCCTAAATTAATTAGGTAATATGGTGAAATAAAAGTGCTGAAGAAAAATTAGCAAGCGAAACGGAGGCGACGCGATGCGTTGAGAACCAGCATGAAAGATTATTTTGCACATGATAGATAACCGAAAAAATCTCCATATTGATGTATTCACGCGCTTTGGAGATAACTTGCCTCCCTCGTTCTTATCCTATATCAGGATGTAATGTCGCATTTGTCAAAAGATATCATAAGATGAAAGAGAGTTGCTTCCTACAGAGACTAATTTTCATTTGCCTATGAATCTATCGAGCTGGAAGAATAAAGGTCAATACTTCTCTTACAGATCTCATCCTATTTTTACCATCGATGAGGGGAGGGGAGAAGTCATTCTATTGATTCATGGGTTTCCTACTTCTTCATGGGATTGGTGGCAGATGTGGGACAGGCTGATCTCAGATTATCGCGTCCTCACGCTGGACATGTTGGGCTTTGGTTTCTCTGCCAAGCCTCCAAGGTATCCTTACAGCATTTTGGATCAAGCAGATTTGATCGAGCAATGGTTAGAAGAGAAAGGCATTCACGAGGTGCAAATCCTCAGTCATGACTACGGAGATACCGTGACGCAGGAATTATTGGCGAGATATGAGGAGCGCTTGGGCAGAGGAGAGGCGCAACTAGAGATTGAATCTATTTGCTTTTTGAATGGTGGCCTTTTCCCTGAGACCCATCGTGCGCTGCCGATTCAGCATATTTTGATGAGTCCTTTGGGAGGGCTTGTGGGGCGATTCTTTAGCCGTCACAGATTGGGGCAAAATTTCAAGAAAATATTTGGTCCTGATACGCAGCCGACGGAGGCAGAATTGGATGACTTTTGGGAGGTGATGTCCAACAATGGGGGTAGAAAAGTTTTTCATCTATTGATTCGCTACATGCAAGAGCGCAAGGACCATCGGGCGCGTTGGGTGGGGGCCATGCAAAAGACCTCTATACCCATGCGGTTGATCGATGGCGTGGTAGATCCGATTTCGGGTCAGCACATGGTCGATCTGTACAAGGAAATTATCCCTGCTCCTGACGTGATCGAGTTGGCACAGATTGGCCATTTTCCTTTGATCGAAGCCCCTGACTCAGTGCTTAAGCATTACTTAGATTTTATTCAGCAAAAGTGATTTACAATTTATCAAGAACAGCAGGTACGATTTCCTGGAAGAATATTCGATTGAAATAGGGTCCGCTACAATTGGTAAATAGACTGATCCTTATTTCCTCCTTTTCATGAACAAAGACAAAGGATTGGTATTGGAGCGTACTTCCCATATGGCCGATGTAGGCTTTATTTTTGTAAACTAATTTCATCAAGCCATGACCATAGGAGGCGATCTGTCCCTTTCCTATCGGGATTGTCATTTCCCCCATCGGAACCCACACCTTCATCTGTTCGATGGAGTGCTCCGTCAGGAGATGCTTTTCCAAAAACACGCGTTGCATCAACTGATTCATGACAGCAGGTTGAATATACGCTCCTCCATCAAAGCCATAATATTCCTTCCAGGCAGAGACATTGGAGACTTGTTCGAGTTTTTGACCAAAATATCCCTCTAAACTCACTTGATCATTCCCCATTTGTATGGCAGGAAATCCATTTTCCTTATAGAAAGCCTGCCATACAGTCTCAAAGGCTTTTTCTGTCACCGATTCTACTACCTGCTCTAGCAGGAGGAAATTGCTGTTACTGTAGGCAAAAGTACCGACCTGTCCCAAAGTGTCGTGGACCAGCGCAAATTTTTCTGTGAATGTTTGGGGGCCCTCGCCTTGCATCACCTGCTGTATCCATTGAGGATGCTGGGTATAATCGGAGATTCCACTTGTATGATTCAATAAGTGCTGAAGGGTAAGTATGTTCCATCCCTTGATCGTTTTTATCTGAGGAATGAAAATCTCTACAGGATCATCCAGGGCGATCTCTTCTGCTTCTATGAGCTTGAAAATAAGGATGGAAGCTAGCATTTTGGTCGTGCTGCCGATGCCATAGATTTCCTGTGGTTGGACCGCCTCGTTGTGATAGGCAAAGGACAAAGAATCATTCGGTTGATAGATGTGCATCTCCAAAGAAGGGATCTTTTTCTCCTCACAGATCTTTTCGACTTGCTTCTGCATTCTCTTTAAAGAATTTGAGGGGCCTTGAGCTTGGAGAGTGATAGTTAAAAGGGAGATGAGGGGGAAACATATGGTTTTGAGACAGAGATGCATATTTTTTGGATGTAAGACGATCATATGGATGATTGGGTGGGTCGGGACAAGGAAAAAGTCTAGAGGACCTATTTGACTCTACAGTTGGTGGTCAAATACTTTACCATAGATTTTTATTCTAACTAATATCTAATATCTAGCTATTGTGTGCCAATACACAGATCTCTTTTTGTTACATGATCTAGCAGTATGGCGAATGAAAATGAGAAAATGAGACCACCTGTTGGCAGCCTCTCTTTCGCTTACATCATTGGCTACTGTGGCCTAGCGTTGGGATTCTGTGAATTTGCTCTTGCGCGTAATTGAATACTTGGAATGAGAATTTACGAAGCAAATTCTACTATTGGTGGATGTGCGCTTGGGGAAGAGGACAGGACTACCTGTACGGTTTTAAGAAAGACCATTTAAGCATTGAGATTCCTACTTAACATAAGATAAATTTATAGGTCTTTAATTCCCATAAGCATACTTATATTCAGTAAGGCAGAAAATCTGGTACAGGTAGTCTCAGTACTAGCTGCGGTAATTCGTTTAGTTCATACTCCTGGTAGGAATATCCCGCATTTTAGCAATGGTAACGGTCTTTTTGACCAAGGCAGATGTCATCTCTCGTTGTTCCCTAACACGCTCAGTAAGGTTCATTGCATCTTCCCTGCTGACGGCTTTTGTCTGCATCCGTTGCATCTCCTGAAGGTAAACCTGGAGAAATGCGAGTTGAATTTGCATGATTTCTAAAAGTGTCATATCCCAAATATACGAAAGAATGTGACCTGTGTTAATTTAGAGAATGGGTATTGTTATCTGCAAAGCCAAAATGCCTGCGAATGTTTGGCCAGTTCTCAGGGTTTGTCCAATCAACTTGCTCAGCTAACTCATCAAAACCATTCTTCGCTCCATCCTCGCGATGCTGAAGAATTTCAATGGCCTGGTTCACCTCATCTATTTGATCTATGAGCGCACGCATTTCCTGATTATATATCTTCAGGAGCTCAGGATCTGTTGCCTAATTGATCACTACTTTGAGCGTATTTTGGCTCTGTTCAAGAATAGCTAGGCTTTGCCGCAGCTGTGCAATTTCCTTCCTATAAATACCCATAGACTAAATTTAAGGATTTCTAGGGAAGATGTATCCTATCAATAGAGCTATTTTGAGGCATTGGTCAATGTGTACAAGGTAAAGATAGTAAGGAGTAAAAAATAAGCGCTCATGGAGCTTTACCGACCACACCGCTAGGAACTATGTTGAATACCCATACAAAAGAAATCGAGGAATGTACAAAACAAGCTGGGGCGATCCCGACTTCAAAGATCGGGATCGGACGAGCCATCATTTAAAATAACTCGTTTTCCTCTGCCCACTTACTTATTTGTATAACTCAAAGTTTTGGCTGACTTCAAGTTATCTGATCGATTCTTTTTTTCCTCACTTCTAGTAAATACGACCGACCCTCCCCAATATTCGCTCATGGATTGAATACATCTATAAATTTCTTCTCAAATCCAGCGCATTTATGGCATCGGCAATCTCATATCCCAATCTGAGCCCCTCTGTGCAGTCCATCCTGATATGTACGCCCAATGGAATCCGCGAGTATCCGTTTTCTTCTGCCATCTGCTCAAAGGTGCTGAATGTGCGTGGGGCACCTCTAAATTCCTCTCTTCCTTCATGGGTGCGATCTGTGAAACTGGTCTGATTGCCAAAGGCATCGATGAAAATACCCGCCGCTGCCGAAGCGAAGCATGAGTGTCCCGAAGGATAGCCTGGAAAGCTAGGATTGGGCCAGTAGACTAGGCGGTAGAGATTGGTCTGGAAATCGGGATCGATAAATTCATGAATGTAAACATTGGGTCGCATGACCATGTGCTGGTATTTGTACTCCCAGGTAGAGACAGCCGCGTCATTGAGAGAGAAACCTAGCTTGAGCAAAAGGACCAGGGAGGCTTCTAGGTTGAGACCATATTGTTCGATCAACTGACCCGCTACAGAAAACTGTCTGGCAGGTGGGCTCATCATCAAGCCTTCTACATCGTCGCTCCAAAACTCTGCAATCCATAAGTCTTCTCCGTCTTCTTCACGGGCCTGATTGTTCGCTTCGTAGACCTCCATCATCTGCTCAAAATAAGCGCTACCACTTTCTTCACTATATGTTATTGGGTCTAGGGTGGTCGTTTGGTTAGGCGAAATCACAAAGGTACGGACATCGCCCCAGTAAGGAAATAACGCACGCTCAGGCTCCGCGGAGTATGTCCAAAATCCTTCTCCTGTAGGTGGTTCATAAGATGTGGGCTGAGGTTCCAAAATCTGCTCTTCCGCCTCATCATCCGTCTCGCTGTACTCAATGACTTGTTCGGCTACATATGCACCCCATCGCTTGGAGTCTTCGACCACTTCTTCTGATACATTCTCCGAAAGGGTGGCTTCCATTTGGCTTTCGAGCACAGCGATCTGGGCCTTTGCATTGCCGTCTACATTGAGCATGAAGTGGTCCAGTACGGCTGCATAAGCAGTATTGAGGGCGATTTGCCAGTCTACTTCTTCGGGGATTTCATCATTTCGGATGCGAAATCCTCTGAGTCTATCGTCATTGGAAACATATCCTGTCATACCTGGAACGACCGTCTCGTAAGCTGCCAGTTGGATATATGCCAATGCGCGAGCGGTAGAAGTAGGACGCATTCCGTAGGCATATCGGTCAATCTCCAGCATCAGCGTGTTCCATTGGACCACTAGTTGATGGTCGATATTCGCGGCCAAAGGGTCGGAGGTATTGAGGCTCGCAGGCTCAGAGGTAGAATCCCCTGTTGAAACAACCTCTGTACTCGGGTTACAGCCGAAGAAGAAACAGATACTTACTACCCAAAGGAAATGAAAATTTGACTTTGTGAAATCCATAATCTCTCAATTTTGTATTGCAAAAGGATAGAATCATGGAAAGACGTGAAGAAAGGAGTGAATACCAGAAGGCAGTTGGTATCCTTTCTAAATACTGTCTGTCCATTTTTCGAAGGGTAGTATGTACAGTCGAATAGGCTAAAAATTTGATGAAAAAAAGAAGGGGACGTATTAGAGACAGGCCATGGAGAGAGGGACCTACCTAAAAGGGAGATTTTTTGAGAAAAGGGGGAGCAATCCTCATTTTAATTAATTGGAAAGTGAAAGAAGATGCTCTGCGTAGTTTGATGACTACGCTGCTCTGCCTCCACTATCTCCTACGGGAAGCTAAAATAGCTACGAGGAATATTAATTTTTAGGAGAGATAGTTATATTAAGGAATATAGATGTTTAAAAGCCCCTGACATGAAATCGATTATACCCTCCTCCTTGCTGATTCTATTATGCCTATTTCTTTCAGTAGTACATGGCCAAGAGCAGATTAAAGCCTCTGTAGGGATCAATAATTCTACCATTACACCTGGTGGAGGTGGGATCAGTGGGCTGCAGTTAGGAGTGGGAACAGAAATTCCACTCAAAGCCCCTTTTTATTTTGCTCCTAGCCTTTGGCTCACGCAGGGTGGGCAGGCAGACCGTATCGATAGCATCCGTTTTGGCATTCGAAATACTTACATCCAGCTTTCGACCGCTGTTGGTTATGAATATGCCCTTGATTCGGTTTCCTCTTTGAAACTGGAAGTAGGGCCCACTCTTAACCGATGGTCCAGGGGTGTGCAGTTTGACAATTTCTTTGGGGAGCCTATGCGCAACAGATTGGACATCGGAGAGACTGAGGGCGCCAATCGGTTTTATGTATCTGGCTCCTTTGATCTTCGCTATGAGCGGAAGGTAGGAGATTTAGAGCTTTCGGCTGGTGTAAGAGCAGATGTGGGACTGACAGCAATCGAGAGCTTTGAAGATGGAGTAGGGGAGAAGCAGAGGTTCAGAACGCGTTGTTTAGGGGTAGTTGCGGGCGTGAATTATGATCTTGAAGGTGTGCTAGGAGGATATGAGATAGATACCACAGTCAAATGGGAAGTCGATCCTGAAGATTTGATTGTGACTACGCCCTACGATGACGCAGTAGGATCTTTTAAGAAAGCACGCAAACTGGTTGATAGTGCCTATTCGGGTGTCGACTCTACGACCTTGCCCCCCAGTGTGGCACAGGATGCTCTGGATGAGCTAGAAAAGACAAAGAAGCTCCTGGAAGATGGGATTGAGGCCTGGGAGAATGGGGACAGTGAAGGCATCGGTCCTGAAGCAGCCAAATTATTAAGAGAATACATTCAAACGCTAGTAGAAAAAGCCCAAGTAATGGCAGATTCTACTTGGGTCGTGGAAGTTCCAGAAGAGGATACAGGAGATGATCCCACAGATACACCCCCTCCTACGATTTATGGAGAAGAAATTACACCGCCCTGGATCACGGTAGAAGGCGCGATGCAGCCCTCACAAGCTGTATGGCAAGACGATGAATACTTTGCGGACAAACCCACCAAACAAATCGTCCAGAAAGATCCCAATAGATGGCATGCAGAGCTGGATATGGTCGCCAATCGCTGGACAGGGGTATTTGGGATGAAATACAATCGAAAGACGATTTATATGTCTGGAAAAACGACCTACACGACAGCGGTTCCTGTGAAGTTTCGTTTGAAGCTCATCCAAGGAGGGAGTGAGCGTATCATTTGGACGCAGAAAGAATCTAAGTTTTCTATACCTATCGAGGGTGGGGCAGGGCCTGAGCGCTCATGGTCCACCTACTTACATGGTCCAGATGATCCGCCTGTCCCCAAGACATTTAAGATGGCTTCAGGAGATTACAGACTCGAACTAGAACTCATCAAAACAGATGGGCAGGAAACAGGATTGAAGCTCATCACCTATGGCAAGGCTGTCACAACCACTATGCCTAAAGTCCATATTGTTCCCGTGTTGCTGACGGATAAGTGGACCCCTGCGGAGGGACGCGAGCTAGCTGACAATGCCAAGCGCATCTCCGAAGCCTGTAAGTCGGAGTTTTATAATTACTTTCCTGTGCCAGAGGGTGGGGTAGATGTGCGCGGGGAGGCTATACAGTTTTTAGGTTCCCAAGAGCTAGGGACTATGGATTATTTGGTCAGTTTGATGCCGCTGACAAGCACACAGGAAGAGGTGCGAAAGGACCGATTAATTGCGCGTTTGACGCAGCGTTTTGCGACGACAGCTCAGCTGGGGGGCGCGGGACGTGTCGTTGTTGTGATTAATGATAGTGATTTCGCACGTATTTATCGTCGTCATGTAGGGGTAGGAGGTTTCGCTCCACATCCTAAGGTACAGATTTTGAGAATGCGATATTATGCTACTACCGTTGCGCATGAATTGATTCATTCATTCCCCTATCTCTGGTCAGTGGATCAGATGGAGGCCTCCTGTGGCTTCGATTATCATAACTCAGCGGATGGGGATTATGGAAATGGTGTGGAGGTATACAGTTACGGCTCTTTTTATCGCGATAAGCGGAGTTCCATCATGGGATCTGTAAGCCTCCTTGCTTTCATTTCCCAATGTAGTTATTGGCACCTAACTCAGCAGTTTCAGCAGCCCAATGATCCTGAGTTATACTTGGTGCGAGGCTTCCTTGCGCAGCAAGATGGACAATATTACGGGGCTATGTCTCCCACTTATGAGATGGAAGGAGATGAAGGACTCGGCCAAGGTGTCATCCGCCCCGATGGTTGGGGGATTGTCCTGCGTGATGCAAATAATAATATGCTGGCATCCTATCCTTTTGAGGTGGTGTGGCAAGACCCCGAGGAGGCAGAACCTCGTGTACTGGTTCCCTTCAATCATCGGATTGACCGTCTGCCAGGAACAGCAACCATCGAACTAGTAGGCCCTGGAGGGATGAAGGGAACTCAGAAAGTAAGTGCCAATGCGCCTGAATTGGAGATCTTAGCACCTGTGAATGGAAGTGTTATAGGGGGAGGCAATCAGGGGGTAGCCATTCAGTGGAAGGCTTCGGATCAAGACAAAGACAAGCTCCAATATTGGGTCCAGTATTCTTTAGATGAGGGAAAAAACTGGATTCCGCTAGGTGATGAGATACAGAAGAATTCCATTTCCCTTCCTCCTTTCCAGCGTGCCAAAAGGGTCCAAGTCAAAGTCTATGCAACAGATGGCGTGCGTTCTGATATGAAGGAAGTAGCGTTTGGATTGGTGCCTTGAGCGTGGTCAAGCCAAATCCTAACACCAACGGGACGTTGGCGCTGGCTGGAGATGGCTATGCCAGCCGAAGAATCCACGCTTTGCGATGAGCAAGAAAGCGTAGCCTCTTCCCGCTCTGCGTAGTCCCCGAACTACGTAGAGTCAAATCTATTAGTTTTCCAATCAAGAAAGCTAGGAGCGGTAGAGCCAAATCCTAGCACCAACGGGACGTTGGCAATAGCTGGAGGGGGCTATGCCAGCCGAAGAATCTACGCTTTGCGATGAGCAAGAAAGCGTAGCCCCTTCCCGCTCTGCGTAGTCCCCGAACTACGTAGAGTCAAATCTATTAGTTTCCCAACTAAGAAAGCTAGGAGCGGTAGAGCCAAATCCTAACACCAACGGGACGTTGGCGCTGGCTGGAGGGGAAAGCCAGGAATTGAGAAATCAAACCACAAACTCATTTTACAGAAAAAAATATTTTATTGAACTGAAATGAGGTTTTTTTGAGAAAAAATGGTTTCTTCATATGAAGAAAATTAGATTTATCTAATCTTTCCTCTGCTCTCATTTCCCGAATATTACCACAAAGACTAGTTAAGACCTGATGTTTAGCTTGGAGGAATCCATGATAAGGCTCGTATCATCATGAAACCCCAGCAACCGACGATTTCAATCCTTCCTCAGGTCTCTATCTAGAACATTCCTACCCTTTTTAGGCAAGCACAATGACCTCAATGGCCAATGGAGCTAAAGGCAACTATGGGGATGATAGATCCTTCCTATTTGCTTGAGCAAGGTCCACTTTGCGCCAATTCTTCTTTGTATTCATTAACCTTAACTATACACACAATTTGTTATGAAACTCCCCCGATTTTTACTTTCGATTATGACTCTGCTCTTGATGGTGCAGATGAGTCAAGCCCAATCTTCACCCGCAGATTTTACCAATCCACTAGCTGTACCCTATCTGGTAAATGGAATCAATAACCTGAATCAAACGGAGCAGAACCTCTTCTTTGAGCAGTTCTTTCACAATTTTGATCCTAATGGAACGACCCGTGATTTTGTCCCGATTGGTTCCCCTGATACTTCCACTACCAGTATGGGGATCAATGTCAAAGAATATCTATACAATGTAGATACCCTTGTCACTGCCTGGGGCATCAACACTCCTATGGCAGAGCGAGCACCTATTTCCGCTCCAGATATGACCTATTTAGGTCCTACACTCCTATGGAAGAAGGAAAAGACAATCAAAATGGATGTAGCCAACTTCCTTCCCTCGACCGTAGAGGCCCCAGGTCATGGAGATTCCACCACTAGCCATTGGCACGGACTCAATGTACATTCGCAAGGAGATGGAGGTCCCCATCAGCCTATTACGCGTTTTAATACCTGGACCGCAGAGTTTCCCTTGATAGACTCTGCTCAGACGCTTTGGTACCACTCTCATGTGATGGAGTTTACCACCGAACAAGTCGTGCGAGGTATCTCAGGCATGATCATCGTAGAAGATTCTACGAGCCAATCTGCCATCAATCTTCGCAACGCCCTGCCACACGATTATGCCATCAATGATATCCCACTGATCTTGCAAGACAAGCAATTTGATTTTGACTCTACTGTGGTAGCTTCTGACACATCGGGTGGTGATACTGTTGCGACCTATCACCTCAAGGCAATCAGTATGAAGGTGGTCGAGAGACCTGGTGATGGAGAATTTCGAATCGTCAATGGTACGGTAAACGGAGTCTTGAATGTCCCCAACTCTATGGTAAGATTTCGCGTCCTCAATGGAGATTCGAGAAAGTCCTTCAATTTTGGTTTCTCCACAAATATTGATACTTCAGATGCTTCTGCTCGTTTGACCTTCTACCAGGTGGCAACTGATGGAGGTTATATGGGACAAGCCTATCCCATGACCAGTTTTCTCGTCAATCCAGGAGAAAGAGGAGAGTTTTTGGTGGATTTCGGGCAGTTGGCAAATGGTACAGAGGTATTTTGGAGTAATTTATCCAGTGATCCTAAGTATGCTGCCAAGGACATTGTAGGATTGGGAGGGAATAGAAAAAATCAGGGCCCTTTGAACCCTGGATTGGCGTTTGTAAAGTTTGTGGTAGATGAAACGATCAGCGTACCGACACCCATTACTAGCCTTCCCGATCCTGCCCTATTTCCTGCTTATGAATTGCAAGAATGTAGCAATGCCAGAAGGCGGACGAAAGAGTTACAAGGGGGAAATGGCCAGGACTGGCTGATCGACGGAACGCCGATGAACATGATGGTACTAGATGATACCGTCTGTGTCAATACCTGCGAGAAGTGGACCATTCAGAATGCAACCAATGTGGCCCATCCCTTTCACATTCACAAAGTGCAGTTCCAGATCACAGAATATATTGATCGCTCAGGAGGAGATACCGTCGTGTATACATTTCCCAACCTCCCCGCAGAAATGATGGGCTTCAAGGATGTAATTCTCGTACGCCAGTTCTCCGATGTGACCTATCAAGCCCGTTTTGACGAGTTCGGCGAAGACACCGTCTCTCCGATGAATGGCTACATGTACCATTGTCATATTTTGACCCATGAAGACTTCAGTATGATGCACCAGTTTACAGTAGTAAATGATTCCCTTTGTGGGGCTTTAGGGCTGGTGATCACAGGGGTCGATGAACCATTGGAAGATAAACTGTCTCTATATCCCAATCCAGTAGCAAACGTGATTTATCTGGAAGGAGAGACGACAATTCCTGGTATCGTTCGTATTACAGATATACTGGGTAAGGTGCTGTATGAAAAAGAAATGGCGCCATTTACGGGTAAGCGAATGATCGATGTAAGCATGCTAGCTAAAGGAATGATCGTGGTCGAATACCTAGCAGGAGATCATCGAATGGTGGAGAAGATGATATTAGAATAGGAAAATATCCTACAACGCTTGAAAAAGGTCCCCCCTGGTACAGAAAAATCATACAAGGGGGGATTCTATATTTGAATGAATGAAGTAGGCTGGATAAATGTGCCGTAACCGCATTCAATCCAATGTCTTATTTATTGATATTCATACAAAACCATCTTCTCAACAAAAAAACTGGGTCTATCGCCTCCTCTTATGGGAACGATAAAAACTTCCAGTTTGTCTTGCTCTTCTGGAAGTTTTTGTACCGCGTGTGTGACATCCACAAATATTTGATGACCAAATTCCTTCCCTAGCGCATTTTTTCCGTGCATACCTGCATGCATGGCGTGTGTAGAACCGAAGAAAGCATTCACGCTATGCACAAAATCGGGGTCGATGTCACAAGCACTCCAGTCCTGATCTGGAGGGATGGTCAGCACTACAAGTTGCTGGAACATATTCATACTGAAGGATAAGTCAATCTCCAGCTTGTATCGGGCATTGGTGTCCTGTCTTGCGGTAGCTTGGGCCAAACTTACCTCAAAAGGATCACCCACTTGATTCAGCATTTCAGGTTCTTCGGTATCGATGGTATGGACTTCTTGCTTGACAAGGTTCCTATTACGCAGGACAGGCACCCCCGTTGACAATGTGGGAAGGGATTCATAGGTGTATTGGACAGCGTGTGCCGCGTCCAGCATCTCCTGCATATTGCCATACGTAACCCATGAATCTGTAGCGGCATCCCAGAATTGATACCTACTTTGAATAGAATCCCAAACGCCTGCATATTGATTCATCTCTTCGATGGTGATACGATCATATAGGCTCTCCCAAGCAGCAAACATGCGGTCTACGTTGGAGTGATGGAGGAAGAAGATGGGATCGAAGCCCGCACTGGGAATATAGGCCATTAACCCATACCCACTCTTGGAGCCTTGGAAGATGCGATTGTAAATTTTCGTAGAAGTATCTGCAGGATCTACAGCACCGCCGATATAATCGTGCATGACATTGTGCAAGCGATCTTCCATGCCTCTTGAAAACTCACTCACCTGATGCAGTGACAAGAAATCATCATAGTCCAACGCCTGCTGCATCGTCCTTACACATAGATTTTTGACCTCGCCATTTACATTGACTGCAATGCCGTCGGTAGACGCATAATCAATGCCTTCTCCTTCCAATAGGGTAGGAGATCGGCCAGCCTCATAGAGTGGATTGATTCCTTCGATGGGATAGGTGGTATAATTGGAGGCTTTATTCAGAAAGGCAGTGGGCATATCTGCTTGATTCGTATAGTCCCAATAAGGAAGGCTGAACTGATTGGCAACCTCTTCCCCTAAACCCGAAAATCCTGCACCTCCATTGGCAATAAAATGGCGGATGTTAAGCTCATAATAATAGATATACAGTCGGTGCCAAGTGAGGAAGTTGAGCTGTTGGTTAGTTGGGAACATATGCGGGCAGGAGTTCCACGCACGCATAGGTGTCCCCGTGTAGGAGGGACAGAGAGAGTCATAACCACCCATCTCTTCGATACTTGGAACGGCATGCATACTTCCTTGATAATACCAACTAGCAGGATCTGTACAGTCGAGCGAGCGAATGATGTTCATGCCATAGGCATAGAGGTTGAGGACTGTTCCAGCCTTGGGACTGGTATTGGCGTCCACCCTTTCAAAGGAAGGCGGAATATCTGGCTGGGGAGCTTCACAGGCCACGAAATAGAGGCTACAGCAAGCCAAGGTCAGACATGTCAGAATGTGAGTAGGTTTCATATAATGGGATTAATGAATGGGAAACAACAGTAGGAAGGAGAATGGATTACAGGAAACCAGTATACTGACGTATTCATGTTAAGGATAATGAATGAAAATTGAAAATAAATTGAGATAAAAATTATTCATATATCCCAAAAAATCGAAAATGGAATAAGTTGCGATTCTAGATCCTACCACCAACGGGACGTTGGCACTGACTAGAGGGCGGCAAAGCCAGCAAGCTCTACGCCCCGCGCAAAGAAAACAAGCGCAGCCCCTTCCCGCTCTACGCAGGCCTCAATCTATTAGTTTCCCAACTAAGGCAGCCAGAAATCGAACTAATACCCCAACAAATCCTCCAACTTCTCCTCCAACTCACTTTTTGCCAAGTACTGCTTCTCCAACTCTGGATGGAAGGGAATCGGCGTATCCATAGACCCTAGGCGCATGACCGGGGCATCCAGCCACTCAAAACAATGCTCGCCTACGCTCGCCGCAATCTCCCCGCCGAAGCCACCTGTCAAGGCATCCTCATGCAGCACCAGACACTTGCCTGTTTTCTTGACTGAGTCAAAGACCGTCTCTCGATCCCAGGGGATCAACGTGCGCAGATCTACGATCTCTACGTCGGCTTCCAGCTTTTGTACGATCTCCTTCGCCCAGTGGACACCCAGACCGTAGGTGATGATGGTGGCCTCCTCACCCGTTTGGACGATTCGCGCTTTGCCAATCGGCAGGGTGTAATAACCCGCTGCGACTTCCGCTTCTAACGAACGATACAGGGCTTTGTGCTCAAAGAAAAGAATGGGATTCGGATCGGCGAAGCTGGAAAGCAGCAAACCCTTGGCATCCTCAGGCGTAGAGGGATAAATGACCTTAAGACCTGCTACTTGAGTAAACCATGCCTCATTGGATTGGGAATGGTAAGGCCCAGCGCCTACGCCCGCTCCTGTAGGCATTCGCACAACGACATTTGGGGCGTGGCCCCAGCGATAGTGGGTCTTGGCGAGGTTATTGACAATCTGATTGTAGGCGCAGGAGACGAAGTCGGCAAACTGCATCTCGACCATGGCCCGATGTCCGCCTAGGGAGAGACCCAAACCTGTTCCGATGATAGCGGACTCGCAGATAGGGGTATTACGCACGCGTTCCTTGCCAAATTGCTCGACGAAGCCCTGGGTAATTTTGAAGACGCCGCCATACTCGGCGATGTCCTGCCCCATCAAGACCAAGTCTGGATAGGTCTCCATCGCGACGCGCAAGCCATCCTGAATGGCATCGACCATGCGCATGCTTTGATGAGATCCTGTAGCCTCCACCTGAGGCACTGCAAAGTCTTTGAAGACCTCTTGTGATTCTTTTATTTTATGGGGTTCAATGACAGGAGCTGCCCATGCTCGATCCACGGCTTCCTGGATTTCTTGCTTGAATCCAGTGATGATTTTTACTTTTTCCTCCTCACTCAAAATCCCCTGCGCGATCAACCATTCCTCATAATTGCTTAGGGGATCTCGAACCTTCCATTCTTCAAACAGATGTTGAGGTACATACTTCGTTCCCGATGCTTCCTCATGGCCTCGCATACGGAAGGTTTGGCACTCCAACAAAACAGGCTGAGGTTTCTTCCGCATCCTGCGACTCAGATCTTTGACGGTGTGGTATACTTCAAGGACATTGTTTCCATCGATGGTCACCCCTTTGATTCCGTATCCTCTGGCGCGGTCAGACAGTTTTTTACATCTGTATTGCTCGGAAGTAGGTGTGGAAAGGCCGTATCCATTATTTTCAATGACAAAAATCACAGGTAAATCCCAGACGGCAGCCACATTGAGTGCTTCATGAAAATCGCCTTCACTCGTTCCTCCATCTCCTGAAAAGGCCGCGGCTATAGTTTTATTTCCCTCCAATAGTCCACTCAATGCCAAACCATCTGCGACAGGGAGCATAGCTCCTAGATGGGAGATCATCCCGATGATACGATCTTCAGGACTGGCAAAATGGAAGGAGCGATCCCGTCCTTGGGTGTAACCATCTGCTTTTCCAAGCCATTGACAGATCAGGCGATAGAGCGGCAGTTGCCGAGTGGTGAAAACGCCTAGGTTACGGTGAAGTGGGAGAAGATAATCAGTAGACTCAAGGGCAGTAGAAACCCCCACAGAGATGGCTTCTTGTCCTATGCCTGAAAACCACTTGCTGATCCTTCCTTGCCTCAACAATACCAACATTTTTTCCTCTATCATGCGTGGAAAACGAAGTTGTTTGTACAAGGACAGGAGCTCTGCATCCGATAAGTTGCGGCGCTCGAAATTCATTTGAGTAGTGAATGCAATCAAAGCGTATCGTATTGAGTAGTAGTGTAGTAATATCTTGTATTGGCTGTGCTCCTGATAGGTAAATAGGATATCCTGTGTTAGGCTTTCATTCTTCTACATCTCCCTATTTACGGATAAAACTTCCTGAAAATTATTCAGAATGTCCATCACTTGCGCTTACACAGCCAAGATCTAGGCTTCCAAGGTATGAGAATTTGATTAATCGGAGATGAAAAAATTTGCATATTTGTCTTTGCATCAAATAAGAGGCAATGGAACAAGCATCTACTACACAGGCGATCCCCCCTACACTACAGGAAATTGAAGCCGCACAGGAAAAATTGAAAGATCTCATCCGATACACTCCGACCTACGAATGGAAAGGACCAGGTAAAGACGAAATGATCGGTGAGGAGACAATCGTTCATGTGAAGCTAGAACTCCTCCAGCGAGCGGGGAGCTTCAAACCTCGTGGCGCATTGATCAATATGATGGCGCTGACCCCTGAGCAGCTCACCAAAGGTGTGACAGCAGTATCCGCAGGGAACCATGCCATTGCTGTAGGCTATGCTGCCCAAGTCATCGGGACTTCCTCCAAAGTCGTCATGCCGCGCTCCGCCAATCGATTTCGTATCCAGCGCTGCCAAGCACTCGGAGCGGAGGTCGTATTGGTTGATAATGTGACGGAAGCTTTTGCTGAGGCAGAGCGTATTCAGCGGGAGGAAGGGCGAACCTTCATCCACCCTTTTGAAGGCAAACTGACTGCAACAGGGACTGCTACCCTTGGATATGAATTTGCCCATCAGGTACCTGATATGGATGCGGTAATCATTCCGATCGGTGGAGGAGGACTGGCAGCAGGTATGGCTACGGCACTGAAGCTTTTGCAGCCCAACTGTAAGGTGTATGGAGTAGAACCTACAGGAGCAGATACGATGTATCGCAGCTTGCAGTCAGGGCATACAGAAAGTATAGACGTAGTGCGAACCATCGCAGATAGCCTGGGCGCACCCTTCTCGATGCCTTACAGCATGGCGATTTGTCAGAAGTACTTGAAGAAGGTAGTCTTGGTAGAAGATCACCAGCTGCGTTCGGCGATGCGTCATATGTTTGTGGAAATGAAACTAGCAGCAGAGCCTGCAGGAGCGGCTTCCTTGGCAGCATTGTTGGGACCGTTGAAAGAGGAATTGAAAGGGAAGAAGGTCGGCCTCATTGCCTGTGGATCTAATATCGACGTAGAGACTTATTTCCGATATTTGGGAGGCCAGTAGCCTTGAATATTAGACAAAAAACACCCAGCGGCATGTCACATGCGCTGGGTACACACAACTCTAACGCTTTATTAGTAATAGGTATGCTTCGTGAATGCATACAAGGGATATAACGGAAGTCACGAAAGAAAGATGTGAGTTTTAGGCAAGCAGCATGTTTCCATCGGCAAATACCTTTTGGGCATATACAAGGACCTTTTATCGAGGAAATAGGGATGTTTATCTAGCTTATGTGTCAATCGTTGACATATAATTTTTCCCTCTGACATCTTGATGCACCTTTGGGGATAAAGGACGTGTCGTTTAGGAGGAGAACAAGGTTGACAGTCGAAAAAAAAAGTTATTTTGAATCGTTCATCAGTTTTTATGGTAAAATAAAGGGATGGAACAAAGACGATCACAACCAATTTTAATCGAAAAGCTCTTAATTGAGAATAGGGTACAGGCACATATTGGATTCTGGCTGACGTATATTCTCTTCCAAGCCTTTTTGATTTTTACTCAAAATGGCGTGGTATACGATGCCTTAGAATCATTGGGTGCCTCTCTTGTTTTGCTACCACTGAAAATTCTGGCCGTTTATTTTACACTCTATTTTCTGATTCCACGCTACTTTTTTCGAGGTCATTATTTCATGTTTGCTTCGGGGACAGCACTCTTACTCTTCCTGACAGGCTTTTTACATCGTTTGGTCAACTATTTCATTATTCTCCCCATTCGACTACCAGGATATGACTTGCCCAGCGATCAGTTTTTTATTATCCCAGCCATCCTCAATGCCTCACTGGATGTACTGATTGTCCTTCTGCTTACTTCTGTCATCAAGATTTTCAAATATTGGTACCAAGAGCAGCAGGTAGCCCAAGCCATGATCGAAGAGAAACTCGAAGCGGAGTTGAAATTTCTTAAAGGACAGATCCATCCCCATTTCCTCTTCAACACACTGAACAATCTGTATGCTTTAACCCTCAAGAAATCAGATGATGCCCCCGAAGTCGTTTTGCGGCTTTCAGGCATGGTAAACTATATGCTGTATGATGCTTCGGCGCCTGAAGTAGGCCTCGAACAGGAGATTGAGAGCCTGCACAACTACATCGCGCTAGAACGAATTCGATACGGAAAGGATTTAGACATATTCTTCGATGTTTCGGGTGATCCTTCCATGGTGCGCATTGCCCCCTTACTCTTGTTGCCATTTGTCGAAAATAGTTTCAAGCATGGGGTAAGTGAAACCATACAAGATAAGTGGATTGCCATCAACCTTCAGATCAAGGAGGACAACTTGATTTTTAAAGTGGAGAATAGCCGCATGCCTCTAGGCAAAGAGCCCGATAACCCCTACCAATCTGGAGGAATCGGCTTGCAAAATGTCAATCGTAGGCTGGAACTCCTCTATGGTGAGCATTACGAACTCAAGGTAAGAGAGGAGATAGATTCGTATCTAATTGTCTTGCGCTTACCCCAAGATGTCCCCTCCTTGAATGAGGAGGAAATGCCACACTTGAATGCGAGTTGAGACGACAGGTCTAAGACTTGAGACAGAAGACCTGAAGTGTGCGTAATTACAGCCTTATGCTTATGCAAAGCATATGTGTCTGATGTTCCATAGTGAAAAATTACTAGCTTAAATACGCAATTTATATGTCATTGAGATGTATCATTGTCGACGACGAACCCTTGGCGCTAGACGTGCTGGAGTCGTACATTGAAAAGATAGACGGCCTGGAAATGGTCGCCAGACTAGACAACGCTGTAGATGCCTTTAATTTTCTGAATCGACATACGATAGATCTACTCTTTCTCGATATTCAGATGCCCAAGCTCACAGGAATAGAGCTGCTAAAAAATATCTCCCACAAGCCCAAAGTAATATTTACTACTGCTTACAGGGATTATGCTTTGCAAGGCTATGAACTGGACGTAGTCGATTATTTGCTGAAACCGATTTCTTTTGATCGATTCTTGCGTGCTGTCAACAAGGTCTACCAAATTAATCAGCCCAAGCAGGAGCAAGTGACTCAATATCTCGCACCTGACGTGCAGCCATATGCGGAGTCCTTCATCTATCTGAAGTCCGACAAGAAGATGGTCAAGGTCCTGCTCAAAGAGATTTTGTACATCGAAAGTCTCAAAGACTATGTGCGAGTTTTTTCGCCAGATAAATCTGTAACTGCTTACCAAAGGATTTCATATATGGAGGAGAAATTACCTGAAGATAAGTTTATTCGCATCCACCGTTCCTTCATCATTTCTCTGGATAAAGTAGAGGCCTATTCAGCAGGTTTCGTTGAGATTGCAGGGAAGGAAATACCTATCGGGAGGAATTATCGGAGTGAGGTATTGAAGACGCTGAATCAACAGAATCTGCTAAAGGAATAAGTTGGATGTGAACTGCTGAGGGAATTTGATCCGAAAATGCGATGAGATTTTTTTTGAGTGCTTCGACTTCATTTTCTTCTATCGCATAAAAACTCAAGGTCTCATCCGCGCAAATGACATTGTGAGGAATGGTCCAAGTGGCTACTTTCGTCCAGTGATGAGGAACTACAGCGCCTACCCAGATGTCATGTACGACGGCTATCCGCATCTCTCGATCCTGCGTCAACGTGTCCATGACGGCGATTTCATACCTTTCTGACGTACGAATATTATGCACCGCCTGATCTCCGATACCCACCATGTCTGTCAGTTGCAACTGCGCAAAATAACTGCCTGCCCCGATGTCGTTCATTCCAACGGATTGCCCTTTGTAGTAGGTAGCTAGAAACTGTCCGACGAGATAAGGCTGCTGGTAAATATTCTGGCAAAAAGTTGGATATTGGTAGGTGAAAAAGGCCGTACGCATGCCTAGAGGTAGGAGGAGAAAACAAGCCAAAAGTCCTACAATGGCTTTTTGATGCAAGTCAAATGTCTGCCAGGTTTTCCTTTGCATGGGTATTCCCATTAGCAGTGTGGCTACCATTCCCACCAAATAAGCCTCATAGCGAAATCCCCCGACCTCCGCCAATTGGATATGCGCACCTAGCGTCCATAAGAGCATCCAGCCACTTTTTTTGATTTGGATAGAAGTTTGGAAATAAAGGGCGAATAAAACCAGAACAACGAGCGTGAGCATAAAGGGATTTTCATACAAAACGCCCATCCATCTGCCACTCCATAACAAAAAATCTGTCAGTGTGTCGGTAGGAGAATACCCTTTACCTAGCACTGAGATAGGGAAAAATGTTCCTCCTTTTGCGAGTGAATAACCACCTATCAGGATCATAGGTGTTGTACTTAACAGAAAGATCTTAAGGGAATCTCTATTTCGCTGTACCATCACAAAGGCGATGAGAACAAATAGACTCTCATATCGAAGCCCCATCATGATCATGCCGATCATGGTCAATTTCATCCACGAGGCTTCTTCTGGCTTCTTCTGTAGCTCCACTAAAAACCAGCAGCAAAAAAAGACATGCAGGAGATGTTCCATCCCGAGCAGGACCAACAAATGAAGGGGGAGCAAGAGGCTAGTCAGCACAAGTACGAGGGGCTGAATTGACAAGGGTACATAAGAAAAAAGGGCTTGCGACTTCCAGAGTTTAAGCAGAAAAAAGGCGATGAGGACATGTACAACCAGTGTCCAGTAAAAAGGTGAAATCCCTAGGAGCTGAGGAATCCCTACACTCAGGCTAAATAAGGGACTAGAGGAACTCAATTGAAATTGAAAGGGCGAAGGACCCCAATTGCCTGAAGCAAATATTTCCCTTCCAATGGCCCAGTGAATGTAGGGATCATCCAAGGGGAATACCCAGATGCCTTCTGACCATTGCATCCCTAACAAAGCAAGTCCCCCTGCCAATCCTAGCATTCCTGTAAATGCTATCAGCAGGGGGACTCGTTTATTCATGTTCCAAAAATTCTAGTGTGAGGCTAAGCGTCGGCCTGTGTCGGCAAGGAAGAGGGCGTTTCCTCATCCTTTTTCACATCAAGGTTTTTTTGCTTGAGAATCTGGTGCCCCATTTTTAACTTCTTTGTCATGAGGTACTGCTCATTGTAAGGGTTGGGAGGGATCTCAATTGATACGATATCCACGATCTCAAGTCCATATCCAATCAATCCTGCACGCTTGGTGGGATTGTTGGTCATGAGGCGCATCTTAGTGACACCCATATCACGTAGGATCTGGGCACCTACACCATAGTCGCGTTCATCCATCTTAAAGCCCAGCTTCAGATTGGCTTCTACGGTATCATATCCTTGCTCTTGCAATTCATAGGCTTTGAGTTTATTCACCAGTCCAATGCCACGGCCTTCCTGCTGCATGTAGAGGACCATTCCTTTACCTTCTGCCTCGATCATTTGCAAGGCTTTCTCTAGTTGAGGGCCACAGTCACACCTACAAGATCCAAATATATCACCTGTCACGCAAGAGGAATGCACACGTGCTAAGACAGATTCGCCAGGTTCCCATTCGCCTTTATAGATGGCCAGATGGGTTTCTCCTGTATTGATTTGTTTGTAAGCCGTCATCTGGAAATCTCCCCATGCAGTAGGCATATGCACCGTTACTTCCCTTCTAATCAGGGATTCGTGTTTGAGTCTGTAGCGGATGAGAGACTCGATGGTGATTAGTTTAAGGTCAAACTTATCGGCGACTTTGCGTAGATCAGGGAGTCGTGCCATGGTTCCATCCTCTTTCATAATCTCTACGATGACAGCTGCGGGTTTGAGGCCAGCCATGCGTGCGAGATCGATTCCCGCTTCTGTATGCCCTGCGCGCCTGAGAACACCTCCCGACTTAGCTTTCAGCGGAAATATATGTCCAGGACGCGTGAAGTCATCGGGATGCGTATCGGGATTAATGAGGGCCTGAACAGTGCTTGCGCGATCCTGTGCCGAAATACCCGTCGTCCCCCCATCTTTGAGGTAATCGACAGGAATCGTGAATGCAGTCTGAAGTGGATCCGTGTTTCTGCCCTCCCACAAGTTGAGGCTCAATGCCTCACATCTCGCTTCTGTAAGTGGAACACAAATGAGACCTCGACCGTGGATGGTCATGAAGTTGATGACTTCTGGTGTAGCATGTTCAGCTGCTACGATGAAATCTCCTTCATTCTCGCGATCCTCGTCATCCACTACTACCACAAGTTTGCCCTTTTTGATATCCTCTAGGGCCGCTTCAATAGAATCTATTTTGATTTCTTCCATGTGCTAATTCTTGCGTCTAAAGATACAGCTTAACTAGATAAATCGAAGTCAAGGGAAAGACGAATCCCTACAATCCTTAGGCTGGTTTCAAAATGATTTACTTCAACCTGTAAAGCTTGCTATTTGCCTTCCTATTCGCTTTAAGCTATTGATAAAGAACCCTTAGAACGACCTGCTTATGAAGAAATACACATGAGATACGCTTTTTGTTATAAAAATCAGCTCATAAACGAAATATTATATGTGTTTTTTATCA
>JBCBPW010000038.1:0-62081 GCA_039820545.1 Bacteroidota bacterium
GAGTTCACATATCCTTTCTGCTACAGGGAGATAGACAGAAAGGTAATTTTTTGCCGTAAAAAGGGGGCTCCAAAGGGAATCTACGACCATGTATTTCGCTCTGCTACGTTCTTTTGATGCTCCTTGAACCCAGCCTCCTTTGACCAATTGCATATTTCCCTTTTCTGATAGCGTGATGCTATCTGCTTCTGTCATAAAATTGACATCTGCTCCTCCTAAGTCGAGTAAATACCGACGTGGCAAACCTATATCTCCATCAAGTAGGATTTGATAACGCTCATAATCAAACGTTATCTGCTGATCCCAATTTACTTCGACTCCCATATCGTTGTAGTATTTGGCAAATTGGGAGACCCAGCATCCAAAGGCTAGAAGAGAAATTGCTGTCAACAAAAGAAAAAGAGAGGCTTTTGTGAATAGTTTTCGATGGTTCATGTGGGTTTGATTTGCTTTATTTTCATTGAAAAGGAACGAATATCCAAATTGTTTTTACACTCGTTTTATGAAGTACGAAATGGAATGGTCGCTTTCTTTCTCACTTAGTTGGTGATACCAAGCCAGAAGCATATGCATTAATCAATCGTCACCCAATGAAAATAGGTACGTGAGATGGTTTGATTATGGTCAAAAAATATCTCAATCACCTTCAGGTCCCCTGATCTTATGCAATAGAGACAGATTGGGACCATGTAGGCATCTCCAAATTTGAGCTTATGATATACCTTCATGCCAAATTTGGATCCAGAAGTCAAGATATTGGGTCTTGTGACCTTTTTTCTCTGGCGAAAATCTACTTGTACTCTCTGCCGTGCCTGATCAAAATTGGATAGGGTATCTTGTGGAGAAGTTAGAATCTCCTCTTCAAAATCTTGACTATCAATATGTAACCCTCTTATTCCATACATACTTCCAAGTTCAGACGATACATACCCATCGTAGGTAATCTGAGCCACACTTAAGGAGGCATCTATCTCTTCTAAGTGAGTAAAAAAATACTCGATTGCCACTATTTCTATTTCGTATGGACCTTGAGTACAAAGAGGAGAACAAATATGACATAGAAGCAGGAAAAGCGAATTTTTCAAAATCTGTTCTTTCATGGTTCTTGTTCAACTTAAACTTCACAAACATCCCCCTCGTACAGGATGTTCCATATATGAAAACAATTCTCTATACTTTCGGATTATCTGACACAAAGAAAAAGAAAGACGAAAAAGATGGATTCAGGTGTACAAGCCATTGTCATTGGGGCAGGAATCGGAGGACTGGCGACAGCCGTGAGACTGCGGAGCCAAGGGTATGAAGTAAAAGTGTACGAAGCCAATGCCTATCCTGGTGGGAAGCTCTCACAATTTGATCTGCAAGGATACCGCTTTGACGCAGGTCCCTCTTTGTTTACCTTGCCGGAGGAGGTGGATGCCCTATTTGAACTGACAGGCAAAAATCCAAGAGACTACTACAGCTATGAAACCCTAGATCCGATCACACGCTATTTTTTCCCCGATGGGACACGCCTCGATGCCTTTGCTGATCCTGCACGTTTTGCAGAGGAAGTCGAAAAAAAGACGGGAGAATCCCAGGACCGTATTCTTTCCCTTCTCTCGAAGAGCCGAGAGCTTTATGACATTACCCATCACGTCTTTCTCGAACGATCCCTACACAAACTCGACACCTATCTCCGCAAGGAAACCCTACAGTCTATCCTTCAACTCCACAAACTGGATGCCTTCCGTTCCATGAATCGGGCCAATACCCAATTTTTTCAAGATCCACGCGTCGTACAGCTGTTCAACCGGTACGCGACCTACAACGGCTCCAACCCCTACGAAGCACCTGCCACCCTCAATATCATTCCTCACCTAGAGTTCAACAAGGGGGCTTATTTTCCCGTAGGTGGCATCTATCAAATCACCGATAGCGTCTATCGACTGGCTCAGGATATCGGCATTGAGTTTTACTTTGGTACACCTGTCGACCGCGTCGTGGTGGAAAACGGACAAGCGGTAGGAATCGCCGTCGGTGGACAGATCCATCATGCAGAGGTCGTCGTGAGTAATGTGGACATCGTCCCCACTTATCGCAAGCTCTTGCGGGATCAAGAAGCACCAGAACAGACCTTGAATCAACCCCGCTCTAGCTCAGCGCTCATCTTCTATTGGGGTATGAAAAAGGAATTTCCAGAGTTGGATGTTCACAATATCTTTTTCACCGAAGACTATCAAGCAGAGTTTGCCCATATCTGGGAGAAGAAAAACCTCTACCACGATCCCACGGTATATATTCATATTTCCTCTAAAAAACACGCAGCAGATGCGCCTGCAGGAGGCGAAAACTGGTTCACCATGATCAATGTTCCCCATGACGCAGGGCAGGACTGGGATCAGATGATCGAAACCGCACGGATCTCTATCCTGAAGAAAGTAAGCAAGATGCTAGGCAAAGAAATCCAGCCCTATATCGAAGTGGAGCATATCCTGGAGCCACGGACTATCCAATCCCGAACAGGTTCATTCCTGGGTGCACTCTACGGCAACAGCTCCAACAATCGCTTCGCGGCCTTTCTTCGTCACCCCAATTTCAGCCGTAAGATCAAAAATCTGTATTTCTGCGGAGGCAGTGTCCACCCTGGTGGAGGGATTCCCCTTTGTCTGCTCTCAGCACGCATCGTGGGCGACCTCGTGAACCAGCAACATCCCGTCCAAGCATGAGCTATACGATCTTAGAAGCAAAGGAACATCCGCTGGGAAGATGGTTTTGGCGCGTCTTCAGCAGACGGAGCATCCAAATGCGATTCCATGACTTGATCATCCAGGATGACACACAGCTCGCTCCCGATCGCTCGATCCTTCTGCTGAGCAACCATGTGAGTTGGTGGGATGGATTCTGGGCCTACGAGGTATGTAGGAGACTGTGGGGAAAATCCTACCATGTCATGATGCTTGAGGAGCAACTACAACAGCGACACATGCTGCGATACGCAGGAGCTTACTCAGTAAAGCTGGGGCACCGCAGCGTCATCCAAAGCCTCAATTACTCCGCACAACTATTGGAAGACCCACAAAATCTGGTACAAATATTTCCTCAGGGTAAGATCCATTCCCTCTACCAATCGCTCGACGAAACAGATTTCTCTGGCGGGGCCGAGCGCATCCTCCAAAAAGTACAGGCACCTGTACAGCTCATTTTTGCAGCTGCGATGGTTGACTATTTTTCCTATGCGAAACCTACGCTTTACTACTATTTAGAAAATGGACCTGAAGGCAAGCCCTACCACCTCAAAGAGGCGTATCTAGATTTTTATGAGAGGTGCCGCCAACAACAGGTCATGCTTTCGTAGGTAAGTAGGTGGACAGATAAAAACGGGTGATGTAAATATTTAGTATTTTGGTCTTATGAGAGCAAGATATGTAAGTTTGAGTGAGTCAGATAAGTCCGCTCTTGAAGGGCTTCGCCGTAGTAGTGGTAACCATCGAATAAGTATTCGTTGTCATGCCCTTTTACTAAGCTCCGAGGGATATCGTATCCCTCAGCTATCTGAGATCTTCAAAGTGAAGAAGGATACGATCCGTAGTTGGTTCGATCGTTGGGAATCCGAAGGAATAGCAGGTTTGAAAGACAAGCCTAAACCAGGTCGTCCTCCCAAACTAAGTACCAGTAATAAGGAACTGGTCAAACGAGTAAAAGCACTTGTAAATAAAGAATCTCAAAAGCTAGACTTGGTTCGCAATCAACTAGCCGATGAGTTTGCTGTATCCCTCTCTCGCAAGACTCTGAAGCGTTTTTTAAAAGTCTTGGTTACCGATGGAAGCGTTTTAGGAAGTCACTTAAAGAGCGGCAGAATCCCACTGAACGACTTGAGGGAGCGAAACGCTTAGATCAGTTGATTCAGTTGTGGACGCGAGGCCATATTGAATTATTCTTTGCAGATGAAAGTGGGTTTTCACTCAAACCTTCGGTTCCTTATGGATGGCAGCCCATAGGACAACAGAAGGGAATTTGTCCTAAAGACTCTGAGAGAATAAATGTACTAGGCTTTATGTCATTAGACATGCAATTAGAGACTTTCTTTCGGTCAAAATCTATGGATAGTAAGTTCGTCGCACAGGCCATAGAAAAGATGATTCCACCCGAAGGAGTATTCAGAGTATTGGTCTTTGATAATGCGCCTATACATAGAGCAGAGGAACTATATCAGCGTATGATCGAGTGGCAGGAAAAGGGATTGTTCATCTTCTTCTTGCCTCGATATAGTCCTCATCTCAACAGGATCGAAATTTTATGGAGAATGATTAAGCATCATTGGCTAAAACCTCAAGATTATCGATCCTTCACAACGCTAAAGAAGAGACTCACCTACATCCTCGAAAATTTTGGAGAGGAATTTCGGATTGATTTCAAAGAACTCAACATAACCTGATTACATCTGTCCACCGACTTACATACAAGAGGTTAAGTATATTCTCTTCAAACATTTTCATTTCCGAAAAAAAGCTCTAGTATTGAGTATACTGTCGATTTCTGTGATCCATCTCATCTACTACATACTCCTCTTTCTTCTTATAATCTGTACCTCTTGTTCAAAGATTTATGGGCAGTCAGAGATTATTGACAGTCTTCAACGTGCCTTACATGATCCCACACCTGAACAAGAGAAACTGGATATTTATTGTGATCTCTCCTACTATTTACTCGATTTTGACGTCATGGAAGCGTGGGAGGTATGTAAGGAAGGGAGAAATCTTGCTAAAAAATACAACGATACGGCCAACTGGGTTTGCTGTCTCATCAATGCAGGCGCAGCATGTGTAGAATTGGGATATACCCATGAAGCCACTCAGCTCAATCTCAGGCTATACGATATTGCTTCTTTTTCACAAGATTCTGCTACAATACTTCAATCCCTTCTCAATCTTGCGGTAGCTGTTGGGGAAATAGACCATCGACAAGCCATTCAGTACTACCAGCAGGTCCTACATATATCCGACCAATATCTAGATACCCAAAGTCGCATCATTGCCTTGCACAATATGGCCCTAGAATATGACTACCTAGAGATGCCTGACTCTCTCTTATTTTTTCATCGCAAAGCGCATGCACTAAGCCAATCCTATAGCCAATCCCAAGAGGTGATTTACCCTCAGACCTCCCTTGCACAGGCCTTGGTGGCTCAGGGCAAAATAGAAGAGGTTCCTTCTTTGCTTAAGAAGGCAACTACGGAGGCACTCATGGTAAATAGTCACTCAGAGATTATCTATGCCTATTGTGCATGGAGTGACTACTACATCAAAAGGAAGGAGTGGGAAGATGCCTACAACTACATCACGAAAGCGCAGCCCTACGCCGATACCCTACAATCTGAAAGTTATCAAGCCGATCTAGTCTATTACCTCTATCTGATTGAAAAAGGGAGAGGCCACCGTACCTTGGCTTTGGCACACCTGCAAGCATACACCAAGATCCAAGAAGGACTATTCACTCAAGCGCAAGAGCGACAGATCAACTATCGACTCAAAGAATTTGAACGGGATCGCCAAGAACGCATCCAGCAAAATCTAGAGGAAAGCAGTCGGCAACAACGCGTCATGATTGCCTTGAGATGGGCGCTATCAGGAGGTGGCGTGCTGGGTGTCATCAGTCTTTCCTTCTTCTTAATGTTTCTCTACGATCAAAATAAGCGACTCAAGAAGCAGCATGAAGTCTTACAAGAAATCTCTCACGAAAAAGACCAGATTATCCATGCGATTGCGCATGATCTGAAGGCACCAGTAGCCAATATCCATCAGCTAAGTCACATGCTCATCGAAGAGGGAGGGTTTCATGAAGATGTAAAGGAAGTCCTGCTGATGGTTCAAAATGAGGCAGGACGAAGCCATGAATGGTTGCTCAACTGGGGCAAACTCAAAAGTCTAGAAAATGTCTCCCATGAAGCAGTTACACTCGCTATTTTTATTCGCACCTTTTCCGCTACACTCGCATCCAAAGGTATCCAGCCGCAGTGGAAAATCATCCCAAAGAGCCTAAACAAAATTAAATTTTATGTCTCAGATGATCTCAAGCAAATCCTCCGACAATTTCTCCAAAACCCCTGGATCCAATCATCTCCTCATCAAGACGTCTCCATTCAAGTCGATCTCCCACATCCCAACTTACTCAGAATCCAAATCCCTTTAGTAGATGATCTGCTATTGCGTCAAGATCAACAAGAAAATCATGAATCAACACATGAATGGATCACCTTCCAGCAGGAACTCAATATTCAACTCCTACATCTTGGATCACACATCACCTTAACCAAAGACCCGCTCAACGCACAGTTTTTTGCCGAACTTAAAATTCCTGTAACCCCATCTTGACATGACCAATCCCTGCAATATATGTCTAGCCTTTCTCTATCCATGGTGTATATGCAGGTCAAGAGGGGTATGCGGAATATTTCTCGCTTTTTGCTTCTGTGCAGGATGGGGACAGCTAGCGGCACAGCCTGTAGAAGCGGATGCGTTGACAGCGTACGAGAAGGAAATAGCCTTTCAAGATTCTATTCAGGCCCACGCACTAGATAGTATGCTCATGAAACTTTCGTTTCAATTCGAAACGCGCCAGCGGCAAGAAGCGATGCAACATCTACGAGAGGTGGGCGAACGCCAAGAAATCCTCATTCAACTACAACAATTTGTATTTATATCCATCTTGATTTTGGGTTTTTGCTTAGCTCTAACTATAGGCTTCCTCTTTCGATTTCGATATTTATCCAAGAATAATACGACCGTTCAGTCGCACATCAATGAGCAAAAAGACGCCATGCTACAAGTAGTAGCACACGACATCCAAGGACCCATCGTCAACCTAATCGGCCTGTTGGAAATGATTCAGGATCACCCCCACCTTAAGCCAAAGCAGCAGCAGATGGTACGGATGATGCAGGATGAGACCCAGCGAAGCAATCGACTGGCGCGCAACCTCCTGGAGATTGATTCGCTCGACCACCAGCGCCCCAAGCTGCAATGGGTACAAAAGGAAATGCTGTCTTATACGCAGCAAATTATTCAAACACATCGTAGCCGTGCTGCACAAAAAGAGCAGAAGCTGATTTGGGAGTCTCCTCCATCTATCGAAACGCTGTATTGGTGGACCGATTCAGACTTTTATGCTAGGATTTTAGACAACTTGATCACCAATGCGATCAAGTTTTCTCCTCATGGCAAAAGCATCTGGATTCAACTACAGGTTTCCGAAGATACCTCCCGATTATACCTAAGAGTCAGAGACGAAGGACCAGGAATTTCCCAGCAGGATCAGCAAAAATTATTTCAAAAATATCAAACCCTCACGGCCAAACCTACTGCCCAAGAACCTTCGACAGGCCTGGGATTAGCCATTACCAAAGCACTGATAGCGCAACTGGAAGGAACGATTCAAGTAAAAAGCACCTTTGAAAAGGGCACTATATTTACTGTGATGCTTCCTCAAAAAAAGGGATAGATGCAAGCTGAGTGGGTAGGAGAAGAAAATTTTTGATAATCCTTGTTCTTAGATCAAACATCTGTTAAAGATATTCCGTAATATTAGATATAAGAATTTGTTCATATAAATGGTTTTTAACCTTTCCCATCATTCTATCTAACAACCTCATCCCCTAATTCATCCACACCATGAATCCTGAGTTTAAAGAGCTTCATCAGCTAAATTTTTATAGAGTATTCCGCATCATCGTTCTTGCCTTTACCGCCCTCGTATTTGGCGTAAAGATCATCATGGATCAAGGCATAACAGACGGACCTTTGTTTGTATGGATGCTTTTCCCTGCAGTTACCCCTTTTATCCACTGGGTGATTTTTCAGGAAGACAGACCACATTATGCCACTGTACAGATTGCCATGTTGGCAGGTTTTCTAGGCATTGGTTTCATCATGGCCCCTTACACCGCGCTCATCATGGCTGTGGGACTCCTCGTGCTAGGCTTACTCACCTACAACTTCACCCGCCCCCAAATACCTGAAGAGCTTCAAGTTGTGGATGCTTTTCGTGAAGCGCCTCAGCCCTCCCAAACGCAGCAAATCCCACTAGAACATCGCATCCGTGAAAAAATAGAACAGCTAAAAAGGGAAAGACAAGATTTTGATCGCAAAGCTAGGCGTATTGAAGAGCTGCTCGATCAAAATGAAGGATACCTACAAAATGCCAAGCACCGACTCAATGAGTCCTTCCTCAATGAGGATACACGACATACCACTGAGCAGCTTGTCAAGTCTCTAGAGACGCAAGGCAATAATTATAAATTGCTCATTTCATTCTTTCAAAAGGTCTCGAGCAAATACGATAAGGAGGAACAAAACCTCATGGTTCAATTGGAAAACCTAGAGATCATTGCCTTCCTCAACAAGAATCAGGATGAAGCCCAAAACCTCACAGAGGTCGAGCAAACCCTCCTAGATATCCAATTTGAGGAAGAGATTCACCGTATTCTGACCAAACTCAATCTTGAAGACGAGATCCCACTTAATTTTCAGGGAGAAGTACCTACAGATCTTCGTCATCAGTTGGAAGAGGCGATTGAAAAACTGGCCTAAATCCCTTCCAGTGACATCTACATGACAGAATACCCAGTTGGAAAATTACTTTATTCAACTGGGTATTTTTTACTGTAACTAAGCCTTATCTGGAATCATCTCAAAATAATGAAGTGGATGAAAGCCGTGTACAAAATCTGTGGTAGATACATGCATTTCACCAAAGACTGGGAAATGATGGATGGAATAATTCCTGATCATCCGTTGTCTAAAGAAGTATATCCAACCAGATTCGACTACTAACAACCAAATATCTCGCATCATGTCCAAGGATTATCTATGGAGAGGGGGAAAGAAAATTAAGCTGGAGAAGGAGCCTACCTATTTTACTGTCGTCTTGAAAGAAGAAGAGCAAAAGGAACAGGTAACGAGTTTGCCAGGCTTCAGGCAAATGAAGCGCGTCCATCACAGTACCTATAAAGTCCAGATCGAAGCTGAAAGCTTAAATTCAGCTATGGATAAGATTCGCTCAGACCAAGTCAAAGGAGTCTGCCACCACGCTTACAATCCTGCCAGTGATGCTAATACCCGTTACTACCTCACAGAAGAAATGATCGTCAAATTCGCCTCGGGTACCCCCATCAGGAGAATCGAGCAAATCATTCGAGACCATTGCTTACTTTACCTACGGCAGTTGGGAGAGGAGCATCTCTACTTGCTACAAGTGACGAGCGATACGGCCAAGAATCCCATCAAATGTAGCAACGAGCTCGCCGAGCTTCCTGAAGTCACCTACGCGGAGCCCAATCTTATCAACCGCTTTCAGGGTCAAGAAGCGGCAGATCCACCATCTGACATACTGTTTTCAGAGCAGTGGCACCTGGACAACCGAGGGGGTATACAGCTACGCACAGGGGCAGATGTAGATATTTTAGAGGCTTGGGCCATCACCAAAGGGAGCCGTGATATCGCCATCGCGATCATCGACGATGGAGTAGACATCAGCCATCCCGATTTCCAGGGTGAGGGAAAAATCGTCGCCCCCAAGGATTATGTCGATGGAGACAGTAGTCCCTTTCCTGAGTCATTTGCCCAAGACTATCATGGTACCCCCTGCGCGGGTGTCGCTGTCGCCGAAGAAAACGGACAAGGTGTCGTCGGGGCAGCTCCAGCCTGTGCCCTTCAACCCATTCGCTTTCCGCTTACTGCCAGCGATCGAGAGCTATGGGAAATCTTTGACTTTGCCGCTACTTTCTCAGACGTCATCTCCTGTAGCTGGGGACCACCTCCTGTTTATTCTCCCCTACCGCTCTCATTGACCGAAAAATTTGAAGCGATCACTACGAGTGGAGGACCAAGAGGAAAAGGTAGTCTGATTCTATTTGCCGCTGGAAACTACAACGCGCCCCTCATGGATATGGGCAATACTTCTTTCCGCTACAGAGGAAATAGAGGAATTGTCGAAACCACAGAACCCATTCTCAATGGCTTTGCGATCCATCCTGACGTCATGGCCGTCGGCTCGTCCAACAGCCTCAATGAACGCTCGATCTACAGCAATTGGGGAAAAGAGCTTTCCGTCTGTGCCCCCAGCAACAACTTCCATCCCCTCAATAGCCAGCTTTGGGTGGAAGGGCGAGGCATCACAACCACGGATAACGAAACAAGAGGCTTGGGCTTCCGCAGAAATAGTCTCTACACCGCGCGATTTGGTGGGACCTCTAGTGCGACCCCACTTGCTGCTGGCGTGGCTGCCTTGGTCATTGCCAGTAATCCTGAGCTTACGGCTAGGGAAGTCAAACGCATCCTGGAAGAAACTACCGATAAAATCACAGATGAAAATCCAGATCCTATTCTGGGTCATAATAAGGGTATCTATGATGTGGAGGGACATTCCGAATGGTTTGGATTTGGGAAGGTAAATGCAGGCAGAGCCGTCAGGAGAGCCGTCGCTTTGCGAGAGCAGGAAGCTGATCCTACCGAGGAGGAGGATCCTCCACTACCACTTACTCAGCTCATCAAAGGCAATATCGATGTATCGGAAGGATTCAGATTGTATGACTTTGAAGTTCAGGATTACCTGCGGCTAACACTGACAGGTCCCGATGATGCAGATTTTGACTTGTATGTCAAGAGAGAGGGTACACCTACGATGAGTGTCTTCGATGTGAGGGCTTCGGATCTCAGTTCTTCCGAAACCATCATTTTGACAGATGCTCCTGCGGGAACATACACCGTCATGGTCAAGTCATACACAGGGGTAGGCGATTTCGAGCTGGAGGTCAGCTTCCAGCCTTGATTGATTGAGACCCTATTTGAAACTTCAAATCTGCGAAAAGTTTGTGCTTTCAGAACCTGAACTTCATTGCTCCAAATATGGTCTTATTCATTTGTGAGTATGAGGATTCATTTTCTATGTAGAGAGGTGGAGACCATGTAGAGACACGATCCATCGACGTCTCTTCATAGTACATATGATCCTAACTCATTCATGATCATTATTATTCACTCAAAATATTCAATACCATAATTGGAGTAGTTTCTAAACAAGGATCGTATTTGGTTGTTCCTAATTGAATAAACAGCTGAAAATAAGAAATGATCCATACTCCAACTTCCAAACCTGCCAACTGGGAGCGCCGAATCTTGCTGCTCTCGGCTATTTATCATGTGCTTATTGGCCTGGATTTCCTCATTGCCCCTACGAATATCATTGAGTTGGCAGACTTACCGATCCCAGGATATATTGTCCTGGTGCGCCTGTATGGGATTCTGACTTTTAGCCTGGGGCTGGGTATATCCATCCAGTGTATGAATCTGGATAAGTTTTGGATGGCTTCCTTTATGCTGTGGGTAGCCAAAATACTTTCAACTATCGTATTTGTGGTTCATATCCTCATAGGCGATTTGCCTGTTGAAATTTTATATTTTGTCGCCTTCAATGATATCATATGGATTTATCCAATGGGAAAATCTCTTTGGCGTACCTTCGAGCGGTACGAAGCCATTGCCTATCATATTGACACACGTAAAAGTCCAGTCCCTAAAGCCATTCTCCCTCAGTTTCAAGACCAGTTTGGTCGTCGCATGGATGAGGCCATCCAGCAGCAGCCTACGCTCCTAGTATTTCTTCGACACTTTGGGTGTACGTTTTGTCGAGAGACCATGAAGGATTTGGCACGAGACAGAGAAAAAATAGAAGCAAGTGGCAGTCAAATTATAGTGGTGCATATGGAAAGCGATTTACAGGCAGAGCCCTTCTTCGAGAAGTATGGACTATCAGATGTTGCTAGGATCTCAGACCCAGAAAAAGAGTTGTACGAGGCTTTTTCTCTCCAAAGAGCAACCTTTGAGCAAGCCTTTGGATGGAAATCCTGGCTGCGAGGCATAGATGCAGGTCTTTTCAAAGGTCTATGGGTAGGAAAAGAAACGAGCGATGGTTGGCAAATGCCAGGTGCTTTTCTTATCTATCGCTCCGAAATCATCAAGTCATTTCGCCATGAGTCTGTAGCAGATAGGCCCGACTATTGCGACTTGGCTTATCTCGAAACCGCCAAAGTATGACATCAGCCAAACTCCCCGACGCCAATTATATCAATGGTCAGTGGGTGAAAAGTGGAACCGAATTACTCTCCGTCCGCAACAAATACGACCAATCTCTACTCTCAGAGGTGCCCAAAGCAAGTATGGCCCAGATGGAAACAGCCATAGTCAGCTCTCAAAAGGGATTTCAACAAATGAAAGCATGGTCGGCGGGGAAGCGCTCCGAAAAGTTGTATCAGCTCAAAGACCTTTTGCATCAAGAAGCCGAGTTTTTTGCCCAGTTAATCTCAGCAGAAGCGGGCAAACCGATTCAGTATGCCCGAGGCGAGATTGCACGTTGCCAGACGACGCTGGAGTTTGCCGCAGCAGAGGCTTTGCGATTTTCTGGCGAAGCCATTCCCATTGATTTTGCTGCGGGAGAAGGGAGGACAGCCCTGACACGACGCTTTCCCATTGGGCCGATTGCCGCCATTTCTCCTTTCAACTTCCCCCTCAATCTCGCCCTACACAAGATTGCCCCTGCACTCGCAGTAGGTTGCTCGATTGTCCTAAAGCCTTCTCCTTACGCACCTTTGACCGCTTTGGCCTTTGCTGGATTGATTGAGCAAGTCGGCTACCCCGAGGGAGCTGTCAATGTCTTGATGTGTGACATTCCTGTGGCAGAAAAACTCGTCCGCGATGATCGTATGCATATGCTTTCTTTTACAGGTTCGCCCAAGGTAGGGTGGCATTTGAAGGAGATCTGTGGGAAAAAGAAAGTGACACTAGAACTAGGGGGAAATGCAGCTGTCGTCGTAGACCATACGGCTAAGCTCGAAGAGGCGGCCCATAAGATTGCTGTAGGAGCCTTCCTTTATGCAGGACAAATATGTATCTCCACCCAACGGATCTACGTGGAGCAGGCGATTTTTGACAGATTTATCCCCTTGCTCGTCGCAGAAATCGAAAAAATCCAGTCGGGCAATCCCGCTGATGAGGCGATCCTCAATGGACCTGTGATCGACAAAGCACACTTTAAACGGATCGCATCTTGGGTGGAAGCTGCACAGAAGGAAGGTGCCAAAGTCCTAACAGGGGGCACGGCCATCGAAGCCGATCGGTTTGTCTACGCCCCTACCCTACTGACAGCTACGCGAAATGAGATGAAGGTCGTCTCAGAGGAAGTTTTTGGACCTGTGGCGATTGTAGAGGCTGTCGCTGACTTCGACGCAGCCATCGCCGCTGTCAATGACTCCCAGTACGGGCTACAAGCAGGAGTATTCACCAACTCGGTCGACCACATGAAGCAAGCTCACAACGAGCTGGAAGTAGGCGGCCTGATGATCAATAATATTCCCGGGTTCCGGGTGGACTCGATGCCCTACGGAGGCGTAAAGTCTTCGGGTTTTGGACGGGAGGGACTTAGATATGCCATGGAGGAAATGACAGAGCCGAGGTTGTTGGTGTATTGAGAAAAAATGGAAATGGCGCATCTCTTGGCAGAGATCTCCATTTCCCCTTTGAGTTTTTACTATAGGCGCGCTTTCGATCAAGTGCTTCTTATAACTCCTTCTCCAACTTATCATTCATCCACTTGACCATTTCCTCGACCATCTGGACGTTGAACTTGGTCTGATAGTACTGAAACATCAAGGGTGGATTTTGCTGGATCTCAATTCCCTCTTGCATGCTCCCTACCTCGATAAAGCTATGGCTGGTTTTAGGCACGAACTGGTAAGTCGCGCGATCCGGATGGTAGGCATTGACGAGGCGGACGATTTCCTCATGCTCAGCAGGACTAATAGCTTCGATGTCGGCCTCGCCATACATCGCCAGTACATAAGAATCTGTCTGGGACCATAACTTAGCTAGATCCAGGTCGTGTACCGACTTCCAAAATGTATAGTCTCTTCCGAAGATCATATTGCCGCCATCCCATTGAAACTCCCTGCGGAGCAGGGTATCGTACACAGACTCTGTGGCTGCCACATCTCCTGGAGGGGTCCCATTGTGATACATCTCATACAGAATCGGCATAAAATGTCTTTGGTTGGCTTCCATCTCCACATAGTCTTGGCCTAGCCTCACCATCTGAAAGCGAAACATCTTGGCTAGGTATTCTCCCCAAGAAGATAAGACCGTACCATAGACCATGACGCCTTTGGGATTTATTTCAGGATCGGCGGCCAGTATTGGTGCCTCCAGTCCACCTAGGGAGTGTCCCATGATGAAGATATTGCTTGTATCGACAAAATCGTACGTCTTAAGATGGGCATAGCCGGCAGCAAATCCTGCGGCCTCGACGTCGATTTCTATCTCATCACAAAAAGGCGTATCCATACAATCTCCTAAGCCCGTCTTCTCGATGCGCATGACCACGTACCCACGCTCTGCAAAGGCTTCTACCAATTGCTTGTAGGGATGCCACCCAGGGAGGCCATCTACGGAGGCACAAGGATAGCCAGGAATCAGCAAAATGGCAGGAAGCTTTTCTTTCTCGCTATTGGGCTTATTGACGAGCGCACGAAGGTAGCCATCCTCAAATGCGACCTCATCGTAAAGGATTTCTCCATGAGGCGAGCTTTCCTTGGGCTTTCCTTTGAGTGTGCCCTTGAGCAATTTCTTGGAACCACTCCGCCAAATCCCCATTTTGATATTGTCCCCTTCTCGTAGCGGCTGCAATGACGTCTTGAGATCCTCCAGGCTCGCCACATCAAAATCATTGATCATCAAAATCACATCTTCTGCCTGTAGCCCTATCTCCTCAGCAGAGGATTCGGGTAAGATAGATTGGATATAAATTCCGTCGGCATTGGGAAGGCCGAGCGTAGAGGCTTGACCTTCCGTCAAATTTGTGGGTTGTACGCCTAGGCGCACCTGTCGTTTGAGGTTTTGGGCTTGCATGAGGCAAATATTCCCCACTAGCATCAAGCTCACGATCAGCGTATTTCTCAACAATAATCTCAAGTGGTTCATGTGTATATATCCTATCAAAAATCCAGTAATCAATATATGTCAATAAAAAATGAGAACGAATGATTGTACCGAAACATACAAATGGCTGGGTATATCGAGATGATAAAAAACGGGGAATTTGATGAATTAATCGTTTGAATCCGCACATTCGGATATATGTGCTGCAAGAATCGTACAAAATACAGGAAAAAGGAAGGTCCGCTTTGAATGTAGACCGTTGTTCTGTTTTTCACGGGTTTTCTTTCTCAAATAAGCAACCTACAATATATACAAGTCTCTATATTCACGATGATATGTTGTAAAACCACTAAGAGGAGAGAGAACATTGAGCTACATGAGAAATTATCTAATCGTATGTTGTTTGGCATTAGCCTACATGCTTACAGGTTGTGGACAAAATGAGTCAGACATTGATAGCTACTTTGGGTTTGGTATCCCTCAGGAGGAACTAGATGCCTATCTAGCGGAAAAAATGGATCAACTCGACATCCCCGGAATGTCCATCGTCTTTATCAACGATGGAGAAGTTGTCTATCACCGCGTCAAGGGGTTTGCCAATAGGGAAGATAGCCTTCCCGTGACGTCAGAGACAATTTTTGAGGCTGCTTCCATCTCCAAGTCTATATTCGCACATTTTGTGATGCAGTATGTAGAAGAAGGAAAACTAGACCTTGACCAACCCCTATACACCTATCTGCCCTATCCCGACATCGCCTATGATGAGCGGTATAAACAAATTACGGCACGCATGGTCCTATGTCATCGCACAGGCTTCCCCAACTGGCGGAGTGACCACCCTGAAAATAAGCTCTTTCTGAAGTTTGATCCAGGAACAGATTTCAACTACTCAGGCGAGGGGTATCAATATCTGGCAAAGGTGTTGAAACATATCGAAGGAACCGACTGGGAAGGGCTAGAGGCAAGATTTCAGGAGAAGGTGGCACAACCCTTCGGATTGCAGCATACGGTATTCATACAGGATGCATATGCAATGGCACACAAGGCCGAAGGTTACGATGAACAAGGGGCGTGGATTAGTCCTGAAAGAGACAGAGACAGTGTGGTAAGATATCAATTTGTCGCGCCTGCATCTATTCACACAGAATCTCTGGACTTCTCAAAATGGATGATCGCCATGATGAACAAAGAAGGCCTTTCGCCTGAAGGATTTCAGGAAATGTGGAAGGTCCACACCTTTGTGGAGGAGATAAACGATATTTCGATTGACTACACCTTAGGCTTTTTTAAGCCCCGCCTTCCCTTCACTGATGTGTATCTACATGGGGGCAATAATTACGGTTTCACTTGTTTGTTTGCCATGGACCCAGAGAAAGATTGGGGCTATGCTTTATTCACCAACTCTGAGTATGGTGAGCAGTTGGGAACAGAGTTACTTCTCTACTCAATGGTAGGCCCCAATGAATCAAAAGCATTAGTCATTGTAGGAATGGGACTTTTAGTCTTCCTCAGCCTTTTATTTCTACTCATCAGATCTGCCATTAGAAGAGGGAAAAAAAGAAGACCATAAGAAATTCATGTGCCACATGTCAATAAATGCCTGTGATTGCCTCTGAGATAAGAGGTTTAAATGATCGAAAAGACGAAATAAGTATTCAACATCTTAAACTTTGGCAAATCAGACTCCTCAACTGTTGAACCCATCATGAGGCAGAATGACAAGCTAGATATGTCTCATTCTCCATTACTTACCATACATCAAGTAGATCTCATGATCTAGCAGCGATCTTGCAGGAAAGATTTAAGACATTATGCGTTATTTCCTCATTATCATTACGTTGATCATGCTTCAAAATCAAACTTCCGCCCAACTGGTAGATACCAAACATAGCTTTCATCACACAGAAACCACCTCGCTTGCCCCTGAATCTATCTGGAAGGCTTGGACAGATGTACCGACATGGCAAGAATGGGACAGTGGCCTACAATCTGCTACCCTAGAGGGGGACTGGCGGCTCGGTGCCAAGGGAAAACTCACGCCTGATAAGGGGCCCAAAGTAAAATTTGAAGTGGTAGAGTTTGTAGAAGGCCAATCCTACACCATGAAAATGCCGTTGCCACTGGGAAGTTTTTACCTGCATCGATTCTTGACAGAGAAAGATGGCCAAACCCAATTTACGCACCAGATTTACTTCAAGGGCCTCACAGCTGGTATTTTTGCCCATTCTATGGGTGAGCGCTATCAAAGCATGCTTCCTCCTGTCATGCAAGCACTCATAGAGAGTCGTTAGAGACTGTGAAAACTACTTTGAGAACTGATCCCGAGAGGGATTTTGCTACGCTCAAGAGTTGGGACTTAAAATATCGGTAATTGGGAAGGTATTACTTTTCAAATTATAAAATACTCTGCGTAGTCATCAAGCTACACAGTCCCTACACCTTTTAGTCTCCTGACCAAAGTGACAGAGACTGAAAGCACTCACACTTTCAGTCTCTCGTCTTGTAGTTCCAATATATTGAAACGGCCTCTCATCTTGAAGTCTCATCTAGGGACGGTCTCTCATATCCTATGAGATGATCTTTGCCTTATCCGTATTCACAAACAGCATATTCCCCACATTGTCATAGCCTGTGAATACATCCTCTGCATTTTCCTTCAAGGCCTCTGTACGGAAGCCCATCATGATCAAATCCGCGTCGACTGAGCGCTCATTGATGATAGATTTATAGCTGCGGTCTCCTTTTTGGGTGATCACCTCGACATTGTTGGGAGAAATAGCTAGACGTCCATCATTGATGAGTTTTAAGAGGTTTTCTTTTTGCTTCCCTGCTTCTGCTTCTGGATAGATTGCAAAGATTTTGATCTCGCCTCCCTTCCACTCAGGATGCCCCAAGATGATGTATGAGAGGAGAATCAACAAATTACCATTTACATAATCCTCCATCGTCAACCACAGATGGAGTTCGTGCTTGTATCCGTACCCTTTATCCGTACTACGGAGGATCACCACGTCGAAGTCTGCTGCTTTGATCAAGCCGTAATTGTCCACGATGTCTTTCACATTGTCTGGCTTGCTCGCTGAGTACTCGAAGAGGATCATGTTATTGTTTTGGCCCGAAATACCTGGGATCTGTAAAGTCTGCGCCACTGCGCTGGTGTAAGATGGACTGATCATAGTGTCCACATACACATTGGATTTACTGACCTTGATTCGTTTGAGGAGACGATCCAGAATATCCTTAGAGGCATTGACAGAAGAACGAGAATAGTAATCCTTGATCATGTGAATGTAGGTCCCAAACCCATATCGGTGGGCAATGAATCGCACCATGTCAAAGGCCGCAATCCGATCAAATGATTCCTGTGAGATACAAATAAGTGAGGGCACCCAATATTCTTCCTCCGTATTATTGCCTCCTGCTTTTTGTAGCATGACTCGGAGGGTACGACTTGTCTGAAAGATCACTCCCTGGAAGATTCGGACAATGCCCCCTCCTTGATTTTTATTTCCACGACTTACCCAAAAATACATCCCCACCATCAATGCGATAGACATCCAGGCATAGGAAGGCTTCATCTTGAACATCAACCAAATCGTCAGCAAAGCACCTGGCAGGGAGAAGTACCAACGCGAATTGAAAGAAGGACGATAGGCGGGATTCGCAGAGAAATGTTCGAGGACAGCGATCAAACAAATCGCCCCATAAGTCACCATAAAGAACATGGAGATGATCTCCGCAATCTGGTCTACCTCTCCGATAAAGACAAAGATGAAAGCAATCACGATACTGATCAGCGCCCCATTGATGGGTTCTTCGTCGCGCTTGCGAATCTGGGATAGCCACCTGTTGCCACGCTCGATGGGTAATACTTTATCTGCCCCCAGGGCTTGAAGCGTGCGCGGAGCCACCAGTATAGACCCTAGCGCAGAAGAAATTGCAGCACACGCCAATCCAAGTGGAATGATCGGTCCCCAAAGGGCAATGTCTTGCATGACGAGGGCGTCTTTATCTACTAGTGCGCCCTGAGGCAGCGTGTACGCAAACTTGAAGGCGATGGCCACATATACGACCATCCCAATGACCGTCGCTGAGAGTGTGCCAATCGGAATAGATTTTCCAGGATCTTTCAAATCTCCAGATAGTCCCAAACCTGCAATGATTCCTGTAAAGGCGGGAAATATGATCGTAAATACCTGAAAGAAGTCTACAGGTTCTATGTCTTCTATCCCAAATTCTTTGAGCTCTTCGGGAGTAAAATTGGCAGGATCGAATGCCTGATAGAAGGAAACCGTCTCGGGGACTACGAAGCCTTCGGGAGGCCCTAGGAAGAATAAAACAAGGGACAAGGCCAGTACAGCTGCTACAAGGTAGAGTACACTCATACCCGAATTGGCTCCACGAGTCATCACCAAGATAGCCAATAGTGCCATCGTCGGAATACTGACCAGCCGATAGCCAAAATGGTCAATGTTGTAGCCAAACTCCGTTTGTACCCAGTCAAAAACAGGAGCCGTAGATTGGGCGAAGGCCACCACATAGAAGGCCACACTGATGGCCTGTGAAAGGTAAAGGGCGATCCCAATGGCGCCCCCAATGTTGAGACCAAAGGAGCGAGAAATGATGTAGTAGGCACCACCTCCTTCTACACGTTGATTGGTCGCGATCTCTGCAATGGCTAGCGAGGTAGGTATGGTCACCAGATGACCGACCAAAACGATCAGGAGTGTCTCCCCTAGCCCTCGCTGTCCCACAGCCCAACCAAATCGCAGGAACAAGATCGCCCCTAGAATGGTCGAAATGGAGGTCAGAAAGACCGGGAAGGTCCCGAACTTCTTTATCTTCGATTCACTCATGTATCAGAATAACTCAGATTTAGTGTTTAGCAAATCAAATATAAGGTAAGAATGCTGACAAAATGAAAGCACAAGCGAGAATCGTTGGGAATTTCCTCTTGGGTTCGCTTTCTCATCTCTAAATAGAAAGAGCCAGGACCATTCCCAGCTCAATTATCTTAGATCATGTTTGGAACAATCGTAGGACCATCACCAGGGCGTGGCTCATGGGTCCTAACGCATCAATTTCCTTTTCTCCCCTTCAAAACCCACAACATACATGCCCGAAGCCCAATCTCTTGTATCGATCTCTATGATTTCCCCTGGTTTGATAAGACGAGAGAATACCCGCTGGCCCTGCGCATTCCAAATATCCAATTGAGCATCGTCCTTCCATCCCGACTTGAAAATCAGTTGATCTTTTACAGGATTAGGGTAGAAACTCCAAAAGGGTTCGGCGCGTTCATCATTGGAAACAGGAAAAGTCACCGTGACCTGGACAGAATCTCTGGCCGAGCAGCCATTGAGCGATTGTACATCTACGAAGAAGTCATATACGCCTACACCTAGTGTAGCACCATTTAGGTTGATACTGCCAGTTATTTCACCTGTTGACCATTCGTAGCCATCAAACAAGCCAGGAGAAAGCACGGTATCCTGATTGGTCGTCAAAGTAAAATCGAAGCCGAGATCAGGCTCAGGGGCAGCGAGTACGAAAATATCTTGCGTCACTGTATCAAAGAAGGTATTATTTTCTGTAATCAATGTCACGGTATAAGCACCTGATGCAGCATAAAGATGGGTAGGATTCTCTTCTGTCGATCCATTTCCATCGCCAAAATCCCAATCATAGGTATTGGCATTTGTAGAGACATTGTCAAAGAACACCGTATCGGAGGCGCAGACTGTATCTGAGACCAAGGCAAAATCTGCATTCGGAATAAAGGGATTGATCACCGTGACGGGTAAGGAAAATGTATCGCATTCGAGGGGATTACATATGTTGTTGCAAGCGATCAACTGTACGGGATAGATGCCTGCGCTGGTATAGGTATGGCTGGGCGTCTCCGCCGTCGAGTTAGTTCCATCTCCAAAATCCCATTGGAACTGATCTGCATTTCCACTTTGATTGAAAAAACTGATGTCAGCAGTTAAGGTTGCACTATCCAACAAGGCGACAGGTGGAAAGAAGAGGAAGAAAGCATTGGGTGCCAAGCAGCGCAAGCTATCGATATACCTGACCTCGGTGATGAGTTCCCCTAAGAGGGTGATATTTCCACTGGCGACCATCACGGGTCTCCCAATCCCAGGAGCAAACCATTTGTATTCCACTTCTGTACTGGGCAGGGGAATCGTCGTTCCTCCTGTGATCGTCAAACTATCGTCATTGGTGATCACAGTCTTCATGCGCAGCACTTGCGGATACGTTGCAAAGGGCGTAGTCAGACTTCCCCAACCGTCCACTTCATTTACTCTACTTTGCTGCTGAATCGATACGATGCCTCCACCGAGATTCGCTCTCAGCACAGCATCTGAACTATCTACTTGCTGATACGTCAGAGGAAAACGGTAAACAGTATCAATATTGTCATAACTAGAGGCAATGGGCAGTCCCAGGCCTGCTGCCGAGGGCGTCACGCCATAAATCGTCGCTTCGAGTGTACCTGTTGTTTTCCGATAATGAGTGACCCCATTTTGGAGGCTGATCCCTGCTAGCGAAAAGGTATCCAACTCTTGCTCTGCAATATCTGTCAGACTCGCCCAGATTCCTGGACAAGTGAAAGGATTTCCTCCTCCCAGCACACAGCCAGCCAACCAAGTCAGAAAATATCCCGCGTCATCGGGATCTTGGTAGCGCTGCACATCTTGATCACTGATGGGAAGACTGTCATAAACCCAAGTATAATTGGCACCTGTCTGAGCAAAATCAAGTGCGTTGAGTCCAGCCGTCACGCGACTCGTCACGAAGGTGTCTCCCACTGCGGCAAAATCAGCCGAGGTGTAGGTGGTCTGCGCTGTGAGTGGGAGCAAGATCATCCCATATAGCGCAACACTTAGCAATATTTTTTTCATGAAAATGGTTTTGGTTTCCATAATAACGGGATTTTTTGGACGAATGTGTTGTATGTCTGCAAAAGAAACATCTGATTCGCAGGGGAAAAATTATGCACAATGAAAAAAACCACCGAACAATCCTCGCTCTATCAAAATCTGGAAACCCTTTCGACTCAAGAACTCCTCACCCACATCAATGCTGAAGACCACAAGGTCCCCAAAGTAATCGCAGGTATCATTCCTCAGATCGAGGCTTTAGTGGATGTCGTTCATGAGAAAATGGCACAAGGGGGGAGACTTTTTTATATGGGCAGTGGAACCAGCGGTCGATTGGGTATCGTGGATGCTTCCGAATGTCCGCCTACTTATGGCGTACCTCACGGATGGGTCATCGGGCTGATTGCAGGGGGAGATTCTGCGATCAGAAAAGCCGTCGAATTTGCCGAAGATAGCCGTCAGATGGGCTGGAAAGACCTGCAAGCCCACAAGGTCAACACAGGCGACGTCGTCATCGGGATTACTGCCAGTGGGACCACGCCTTATGTGCTGGGAGCGATGGAAGCCTGTCAAGCAAATGGCATCGCGACGGGAGGCATCACCTGCAACGAGGGCGCGCCACTGAGTGAGAAGGTAGATTATCCGATCGTTGCTGTGGTGGGACCTGAGTTTGTGACGGGTAGTACCAGGATGAAGGCAGGAACAGCACAAAAACTTATCCTCAATATGATTTCCACCTCGGTCATGATCAAGCTCGGTCGTGTCAAAGGCAACAAGATGGTGGATATGCAGCTTGCCAATGAAAAATTGGTCGATCGAGGTACGAGAATGGTGATGGAAGATACGACATTGACATATGAGGAGGCCAAAAGTTTGCTACTGGAAAGAGGAAGCGTACGAGCAGCGATTGAAGCTTTTGGAGAAAAGTAGAAAGGGAGACCCGTAAGCCTCCCTATCTAACATCACACGTGGTTAAATTTTATTTTAATATGATTCGCTGCGCAAACTGCTCCATGTTCTGACCTTCAAGTGCCAGGGTATAGACTCCCTTGGGCAAATGAGACAGGTCTATTTTCAGCTGTCCTGCTTGGGGATCGATCGTGCGCTTCTCGATGCGTTTCCCACTCAAATCAAAAATCGTCATCTGCTCATATCCTTTGATGTCTGTCAAGATCATCCGACCTTCTGAAGGATTGGGATAAATCGTCGGTAGAACTACAGGCTCACTTATGGCAGCTTGTCGCGCTTGTCCGCTGCTAGGCGTCAATCCCGCATCCATCGCTGTATAGACCTGACTTCCATCAGAGAGCTGGAAGGTAGCCGTACGCCCATTGGAAGTCGAGGCATCCGAATCCTTTCCCTCATTGCTTCCCTGATCTTTTTGGGTAAAGGATTGATTCGCAGGTTTGACAAACTCTAACTTCACCTTTTGGTCAGCAGGGACATTCGTCAAAGTCGCCACACCATTCGCATCCGTAGAGATTTGCTTGATCTTGGAGTTATTTTCCCGTAGCAGTTTCACCACTACATTCGGTATTCCTGGCTCATTGCTTCCCTGTATGCCATCGCCATTTAGATCATCCCAGACAAAGGCTTCTACTGTACCTGGGGCCAATAGTCCTGCGTCCGTCGCCTTGTAGAGTTGGCTGCCTTGGTCCAGTTGGAAGGTGGCCGTACGACCATTCGAAGTCGATGCATCGGAGTCTTTGCCTTCATTGGTCCCTTGATCCTTATCTGTAAAGGCATGATTGGAAGGTTTCACAAATTCTAGCTTCACCTTCTGATCCGTAGGGACATTCGTCAAGATCGCCACCCCATTCGCATCCGTGGAGACCTGCTTGATCTTGGAGTTATTTTCCCGTAGCAGTTTCACCACTATATTCGGTATTCCTGGCTCATTGCTTCCTTGTATCCCATCGCCATTGCGATCGTCCCAGACAAAGGCTTCTACTGTGCCTGGGGCCAATAGCCCTGCATCTGTCGCCTTGTAAAGTTGGCTGCCTTGGTCCAATTGGAAAGTTGCCGTACGACCATTGGAAGTCGATGCATCGGAGTCCTTGCCCTCATTGGTTCCTTGATCCTTGTCTGTAAAGGCATGATTGGAAGGTTTCACAAATTCTAGCTTCACTTTCTGATCCGTAGGAACATTTGTCAAAGTTGCCACCCCATTTGCATCCGTAGAGACCTGCTTGATCTTGGAATTGTTCTCTCGGAGGAGCTTCACCACGACATTGGGAATCCCTGGCTCGTTGCTGCCTTGTATCCCATCGCCATTGCGATCGTCCCAGACAAAAGCTTCTACTGTACCTGGAGCCAATAGCCCTGCATCCGTCGCCTTGTAGAGTTGGCTGCCTTGGTCCAACTGGAAGGTAGCTGTACGACCATTCGAAGTCGATGCATCGGAGTCTTTGCCCTCATTGGTCCCTTGATCCTTATCTGTAAAGGCATGATTCGAAGGACGTACAAATTCTAGCTTCACCTTTTGATTCGTCGGGACATTCGTCAAAGTCGCCACCCCACTCGCATCCGTAGAGATTTGCTTGATCTTAGAGTTATTTTCCCGTAGCAGTTTTACCACTACATTCGGTATTCCTGGCTCATTGCTTCCCTGTATGCCATCGCCATTGCGATCGTCCCAGACAAAGGCTTCTACTGTGCCTGGAACCAAGAGTCCCGCATCTACATCTTGAATGATCTGTCCTGCGACCGTGGTAAACAGAGCTGTACGACCATTGGATGTAGAAGCATCTGAGTCCTTGCCTTCATTTGTGCCTTGATCCTTCAAAGCAAAAGCATGGTTAGAAGGGAGGACAAACTCTAACTTTACCTGCTGCCCATCGGCCAAATTGAAGAAGCTGGCAATCCCATTCGCATCAGTCTGTATCTGCTTGATCTTAGAGTTATTGGAACGCAAAAGTTTGACTACTACACCTGATATCCCAGGTTCATTGCTTCCTTGTATGCCGTCGCCATTTTGATCATCAAATACTTTCGCCTGAATTCCCGCCAAATCATTATTGATAGGATCGGCACAGTCGGGGATCTGGTCATTGTCTACATCGGGAAGATTATTTCCCAAAATCGCCACCTGCAAGGTACAGGTACTCACCTGTCCTCCTAGATCAGCGACAGAAAGTACCACATCCTGCACACCCAGGTCGTTACAGTCAAAGTTTTCCTGACTCAAGGTGTAGATGAAGGAAGCGGAATCTCCACAATTATCCGAAGCAGACACTAACGCATCTCCTACTTGCAATACCGCCTCCGCATTGGCATCCAATTCTAAGCTCACATTCTGGCAATTGATGACAGGAGGGGTTTGGTCTACACCGACACCTACTGTCACAATCAAGTCTGCCGACGTACAACCCAAAGCATCTTGCACTTTCGCTGTGTAGCTCCCAGCTGTCAGTCCTGTGAATACATTGCTTGATTGGAAGGTCGTTCCTCCATCGAGTGAATAAGAAAATGGTGCGTTTCCATCTGCTACCCCTGTAAGCTCTATCGCTCCATCACTTCCTCCTATACAACTCACCTCTGTGACCTGCGATGCGAAAGTCGGCACGCGACACTGCCCATTGCCTGTAACGTCAAATGTATAGCTGCCTTCATTGCAGTCATCGCTTTCAATGCGTATGGTGGTCGTTTGTACCCCCTCTGTCGTAGGGGCAAAGCTGACAGCAAATACACCTGAACCTCCTGCAAAAATGACATTAGGAATAATGTTGATGGAGAAAGCGGGATTGGAACTCGCAATCTGAGAGATGTTGAGATCGCCTCCCCCCGTTGAATTATCAATAGTGAAAATGGCATTTCCCGATAATCCCAGCGATACAGTTCCTACGTCCCTCCCATCATTGGTACTGAAACCTGTCGCCCCATTGGGAATGGCGATACTATTTCCACTCATGGCAATATTGGGATCATTGGGACCTGTACAGTCAGCATTAAAAGCTGTAATCTGCGAAATACCTCCTACAGAATAGGTTCCCTCGGCATTTGTCGTAAGTCCAAAAGGAGATGAACCTCCACGTGAGCCTGGACGATCGGCAGAAAAGCTAAAGTTGGTTCCGTTATTGGCAAATGTGACAGAACCTGCCAAGACTTGCTGATTCAGGCTTTTGTCAAATACCCACACATCGAAGCTCTGTCCATTTTGGAGTCCTCCTTTGGCTTCGAAAGCATTGGCTCCACCCAAGACTTCTATGATCATGTCATGCACACCATCCCATTCAAAGGATTGCCCGACACGGCCGAGCCCTACAGCTGTAGTATTACCTTGAGGCGTGATGGCCACCTGATCTCCAGGCTGAATAGGGGCACCGTTGACGATGAAACTTGATGCATTGGAAGCATTCAGCGTGAGGAAATGGAGCTTGGCGCCCTGATGATTGCCAAGGGTAAAGGAGGATGCTACCTCGTCGGGAGGTGTGGGGTAAATTCCTGTAGGTGCCCACCATGCATAGTTACGGCCATTGGCTCTGACCTCTGAGCGTCCATCTGCAAATACCTGCGTCTGAATAAATAGGAAGGCATCGGAATAATCCTTCATTTCCAGGTTGCTATAGGGCGTATTGACAAAAGCCGAACCCTGGGAGAACTGATTGTCATTGATGGCAAAGACGGCACCATCCTGATTGCTTCCTGTCCCGCTACGGGTCATCACGAAGAAATCCTGATCATTCAACTGTGTGAAGAAAGCATTCAGCGCGACCATGGGGAGTGAGCCGCCTTTGGCAGTCGCAGATCGCATGGCCATTTGCCACTTGAGTTCTTCATCTAACCCAAACCAGAAATAGTCTTTCCAGAAAACTGTGGGACGCCCCTCAGCGGCCATGATATAGGCATAGGCCATGTGCTTGTCTTGAAAAACGGGATCATGCCCACTATCCGTAAATAATTCCAGTGAGGTATTGCCCACTTGTAGGTCTACATTTCCATTCTGCGACTCACGGTATCCTACGCGATCGGTATCATGATTCTCGATGAAGGTCACGATGTCTTCCCCATCCAGTCCACCTGCGGGATTGAATTTGAGTCCTGCACTGTTGAGGTTGCCCATGTTGTAGCCTCCACCGCCATTGTTGGCCATGTCTCTGAGGGCAAAACGAAGGTTGAAGTCGAAGAGTGCCATATTGGCCTCCTTGGGATTCGATCCTGCACTCGGTCCGAAGTTATTGGCGAAAGTCTCTACTTCTCCCTGATATCCTTTGAGGGCACCCAGATTCCCGTCAAAAAACTCTCCGACAGCAAAAGGCTGGTTGCCATTGGCCATTTCGACTAAAAAGGGCGAGATAAAGCCTGGCTCGACATGCTTGACAGCATCCAGACGCAGCTCGTCAAATCCTACTTCGTCCAATAAATACCTTCCCCAAACGATGAGGGAGTCCCCTACGCGACCTAGATTGTGAGGACCAAAATACCATCCATTGTTGGGGAGGTTGGGGTCCAACTCCTGATTGAGGAAGTTGAAATAACTGAGGTCTTCAAAAAATACGCGGTTGCGATAGGGCGGATCTAGGTTGCACGCTTGAAAATTGGGATGAAAGTCCCACGCGTTCATGTCCATTCTGCCACTGGCAGGACGAAATTTGGTAAACCGTAGGTCCAGCACGCCGTCGCCTCCGTCACAATCCTCGGGTTGTTGTTCTTCGGCCCCTGCACGGTGATTGAGGACCACATCAGCCATGACGAGGAGGCCATTGGCATGCAAGGAATCCATCATATCCCTGAACTGTTGGGCGTCGCCATGACGGGTACGAATGGTCCCTTTCTGATCAAATTCGCCAAAGTCATAATAATCGTAGAGTCCGAAGCCCATGTCAAAGCGGCCCGCGAAGCCTTTGTTTGCGGGTGGCGTCCACACGGTCTTGAATCCAGCATCTCTCAATATAGGTGCGACACTGGCAAGGGTATCCCACCAGATCCCTCCTTGATTGGTCGTAAGGTCACCTGGATTGCTATTCCAGTAATAACCCTGCATGATCACATCTGTCTGTGCGCGGAGCATTCCGCCAGAGAACAAGAGTAAGATTACGCTGCGTAGTAGTAGTCGTTGCAACATGAATAAAATGGGGTTATGATTTACAAAGAAAATGAAAAGAGCCAGCAGCTCATCCAAAAGGATAGCTGAATGCGAGGCAATTAAGAATGAGAATGGGTAGTTAAAGATGAACCAGTCGTATATAGCTCATATAACCCTTTAGAAAAAAGGGGCGACTATTTTCTCTTTTTTTGTATTTATATAGCTGATTGTGAAAATAAGATTTTTTTCAATTTTGGAAAAAGATTTTTTTCGTTCTTAAAAAAATTTCTCTGTGCTAAATTTGTAAGCTAAACGATTTACCTGTGTCAGAATCTTTTTCCCATTTAGACGCTCAAGGCAATCCCTCCATGGTGGATGTCAGCCAGAAAAACGTGACCGAACGTGTGGCGATTGCCGAGTCCTTGATGTTTTTACCTACCATCATCATGGATCAACTACAAGGAGGCGAAATTCAAACCAAAAAAGGGCCTGTATTTCATACGGCCATCATTGCGGGAACGCAGGCAGTCAAGCAGACGGCCAACCTCATCCCCTTGTGTCATCCCTTGATGATCGAGGGAATCAAGATCCACATTGAGCCGATGGATAGATCGCATCTACGCATCCGATGCCGAGTCAAAATCACCGGTAAAACAGGGGTAGAGATGGAAGCACTCACGGGTGCCTCAGTAGCTGCGCTCACTATTTATGACATGTGTAAGGCGTTTTCGCACGAAATGATCATCAAAGAGACGAAACTGGTAGAAAAGACAGGGGGGAAGCGGGACATTCGGGAGGGAGAAAAATTAGGTTAGTAGTACCAACGGGACGTTGGCGCTGGCAGGGTTAGCGTTGGTTCATTGTCTAATTATCTACTCGCATCATTATCCCAAATGCACACTACTTCCTGCCAGTATTTGCCATTTTCCCTCTACACACTTCCACACGCGCAAATAGCGAAACCGTCCCTCGAAGGCTTCGTTTTGGAATAGTCCCTTTAATTTAGCCATTACAGTCACAATTGCTGTCTCAGCGTGAACTTGAATCTCTAAGTCCTCATGGGTTATTTCACTTAAAAACATATAGCCTCTTCGATAATTGTGGAGGTCCCTTTCTTTGGAAATGAGATGTCCTGAAGGGAGCAAAAAGGTCAATTGGTCATGAATCAGCTCATCTAGCGTGAGGACATCTGCCTGGAGCATGGCTTCGCGAAGGCGGGCTTCTTGTTGGCGAATGATTTCGATGGAGGACATGTTTTATTTCAAGACCCTGAAGCGAAGGAAATTGTGACAGGGCTTTTCTAGAAAACCCTCATCCTGCCTCCTCTATGCGTAAATCTAAAAAGACCACAGCCCCTACTGGAACTATGGTCTCTCTCTATCAGAACTCTTGTATATCTGTTCTTGAGGAAGTAAGACGACTCTCTCATTACTTATCTGATCCCGCAGGTAGCTGTCCTTGCTCTTGCAGCTCCTTCACACGACGGTCAATCTGCATCGGATTGGGACCGGCCTGCTGCTGCTTGAATAGATCAAAGCGAGAAGGCGCAGCACGTGGAGGCCAGAAGTTGTTGGAAAAATCTGTATCTGCTGTTTCAAGGAAAGGGTCCATCTCGATACTTACTACTTCTTTTTCTAAGATGAATGTCTTCACGATCTTCTCAGAATCCTTTCTCCAAATCTCTGCGGGGATCCGCTTGACTTCTTTTGTCCCATCTGCATAGGTAAACTCCAAAATCAAGGGCATAACCAAACCTCCTACATTGCTAAAATGCACTTCATAGAAGTTGCGGTCCAGGTTCAACAGCTCTTTGTCTTCATCCGAAAGATTCTGCATGAGGTAGTTGTACTCCAACTTATCGAGAATCGACACTTTAGACGGATCGTATTCATTGTAGTAATCCTTCAGAGAAGGTACGCGATCGACCAAGGTCTCCTTGATTTGCTCCTTGTTGCGCTTGTTGCCGATGAAGCGCTCCTCACGATCATCCGCTGCCAGCGGCTTCTCGACTTCGGGGTCCTGCGTGCTGATGCGATACCACTTCACGTCGTCGATGGACATGTCTACGTGATCGGTGGTGTAGAACCATCCTCTCCAGAACCAGTCCAGATCTGTACCTGAAGCATCTTCCATCGTGCGGAAGAAATCCGCAGGACTCGGCTGTTTGAACATCCAACGCTGCGAATATGTCTTGAAAGCAAAGTCGAATAACTCACGCCCCATGACCGTTTCTCGAAGAATATTTAACGCTGTGGCAGGCTTGCCATAGGCGTTGTTTCCAAACTGCCAGATAGACTCAGAGTTGGTCATGATCGGAACGATTCTATCCTTGTCTCCTTTCATGTAGTCCGCGATCTTGTAAGCGGGACCACGACGAGAGGGATAGCCACGCTCCCACTCCTGCTCAGATAGATATTGCAAGAAGGAGTTCAAGCCTTCGTCCATCCATGTCCACTGGCGCTCGTCAGAATTGACGATCATCGGGAAGTAGTTGTGTCCTACCTCGTGGATGACGACAGATATCAGACCATACTTGGCACGCTTAGAGTAGGTTCCGTCCGCTTCGGGACGATAGCCATTGAAGCAGATCATGGGATATTCCATCCCGATATTGTTGATGTGTGCGGAGATCGCTACAGGATAAGGATAATCGAAGGTGTACTTGGAGTAGACATCCAAGGTATGCGCGACAGCTCGTGTGGAGTACATGCCCCAGAGGGGATTGGCTTCCTTGGGATAGTAGGACATGGCCATGACCGTACGATCGCCAAACTTCACGCCTTGGGCGTCCCAAAGGTACTTACGAGAGGAAGCAAAGGCGAAGTCGCGCACATTTTTGGCCTTGAACTCCCAGGTCTTCGTTGCTGTGGCATCTTCTTTTTCGGCTTCTGTCGCCTCTTCTTGTGTCACGATCATTACGGGATCGCTGCTGTTTTTGGCTTGCTCAAAACGCTCGCGCTGTGCCGCTGTCATCACGTCTTTCATATTTTGCAACTCTCCTGTTGCGCCTAGCACGTGGTCTTCGGGCGTGGTGATGCGCACATTATAGTCACCAAAAGAAAGCGTAAACTCTCCTCTGCCAAGGAACTGCTTATTTTGCCATCCATAGACGTCGTTGTACACACACATGCGGGGATAAAACTGTGCGATGGTGTAGATATGATTTTCGTCTTCTGGGAAGTATTCAAACCCAGAGCGTCCACGTCCGTTGCCTCCGATGGGTTTGTTACGGTCGTTGATGTTGTACCACCACTTGACACGGAAGGCGTAGGACTTGCCTGACTTGAGTGCCTCGGGCAGGTCTACACGCATCATCGTTTGATTGATCGTGAAAGGAAGATCCTTTCCATCTGTCGTCTTGACAAAGTCTATATTGAAACCGCCTTCGAATTCCTCTGTACGCAATTGTTCTACGATGTAGGAAAAGGGGACTTGGTCATTATTATCTGAGATACTGCCTGTTTCTGTCTTGTAAGAATCGGAGGTTTTTGCACGTACGTTTTGGTCGAGTTGCAACCAAAGGTAAGTCAATGCATCTGGCGATTCATTGTGATAGGTAATGGTCTCCTCGCCATAGATGCGCTGATTTTCGTCATCCAGGGTGATGTCCATGTTGTAATCGGCGCGGTTTTGCCAGTAGGCAGCACTGGGAGCACCTGCCGCATTGCGGTAGACATTGGGCGTAGGGATTTCCTGCTCCAGTTGGCGGAACTTGTTTTTGTTGGTGTTTTCTTGTGCATGTAGAGGCAGACTTACCAAACCAGCCAGACACAAGATAACAAACAGTATCTTCTTCATATGAGTGTAAGTGTTAAGCAGTAAGATTTTCTAAGGCTTTAAACTACAACATTCCTTCGAGTAAGGAAGATTGTATGGAGTGTTTTTCTACCTTTTTAACAGAGAACAGGCACTGCTGTTCAAAGGATGAAAAACTTTCACCACTCGATGAAAAAAACAAATACTTTGAAGACTGAAAGCTCAATCTTCAAAGTATCTACTGAAAGGCGGATCATCTCTACCAAATCTGGTCTTTCCTCTTTGAATGAAAAGAATTAATTCTGCTCATTTTTTACTTCTTGCTCCAATTGTGCGATACGCTTGTTTAGTTCTAAGATGTACAAAGTCAATTCTTCGATCTTCTCCATCTGAAGTGTTGTCATCTTGGCTACTTCGATTCCTTCAGACTCTACAACTGTGGCTGCTGGGATATTGGGCAAGTGATTATTTTCTTCTATATAGTTCTCCAATTCTGTCAAATCCATACGCTCATAGTCATCAGCGAATACGTAGTCGGGCCAGTTGGCGTAAGTCTGTACTTTGAGTTCTTCGCAAATGATGCCACCGTTGACAGCTAGCTTATAGGCATCTCCTTTTACATCCCAGTGTGTGACGCCTATGCTGACATTTCCATTTGCTGCGATACGTAGGCCACGCTTACCATCTGCCCAAGGAGCCAGTACCAATCCTGCATCGTTGTTGCGGCTAGAGGGTGAATCCATATCTGTCCAGATAATGGCCATATCGCCAGGGCGTACAGCACCGTTGTAGCTCCCCCCGTCTGCGTTCATACGGAAGAAAAGACGATCACTTGTTCCTGAAGCGGCATCCTCGTTAAGCTCGAGTTTTACTTTAGAATCACTCAGCAAAGAAGCTGTACCAATCCCTACCATACCTAGTTTATTCATATAAATGGTATTCTTTCCTACCCCAGATAGGCCGTCGTATACTTTGAAAGCAAGTCCACGGTTGCTGAGACTGTTACCCGTCACAGACATGATCGTGTAAGTATTCCATCCGTTGCGGCCTAGATAAATGGCGTGCGGATTGGAAGAAGAACCGATAGCCTGGAAGACTGCCGAATTGGTATACTTAGTTCCTCCTCCTGCAAGGACTTGGCCTGTACCCAAGTTGGTACTACCTACGCTTAACTGAGCAGAAACCTGAAGAGAAGAAAGGATAAACAGCGTAACGAGAATGATATATTGATTGAGAAATTTCATGACGATTTATTTTAAAAAAAGGTTGTTGTAATGAAAAAATGAAGTGTGATGAAAGTGATGTGATCAAGTTTTAGTGGGAAACCACAAGCTTTTGTACATATCGATTCGGACCTTGTAAAAGCTCACACATGTACAAACCAGAAGCAAGTTGTGCTGTAGAGACTTCTACTTGATGGAATCCTGCATAGAAATCCTGACCTGAGGCCACACTAGAAATAATTCGTCCATTCATGTCGCGAATCGTAATTTGTAGATTGGCAGGAGCTTCAAGTTGAATCTGGATACGCGCTTGGTCGTTTGCAGGGTTTGGAGCAATTCTCCATCGGATGTTTTCTAGAGGATTCTGCGTCAACCCTTTTTCCTCAGTCCATGGATATTCATCGTCTGAGATTTGATCAGCCACAATTCCTGTAGGAGGTGCGGGAGGAGTCGAACGATTGCCGTTATATCCACCTGCACACGAGTTGTTGATTTCTGCGTAGAGATAACTTCCTTCATCAGCTTCAAAACCAGGCTTAAAGGTGATGCTATTACCTGCACGCATACGAACACGTGCATTGTCTTGTATCACAAAATCTTGCTGAGGTGTTCTTTGATTTAAGGCTTTACCTGCTTCGATGGTAGCTAGTGCTTCGAAATCTGCTCTATAAGTGAGCCCTGACGCCTTCTGCGAATAGCTCTCTCCCACTCTTCTATTTTGTAGTTCCAAATTGTCGGGCATGATTTCATCTTCTAGGAAGCCTTCCCATATGCTATTCGTTGGTCCTGGATCATGGAAATCATTGCTACTAGGTGCCAGGATCGCATCAAAGGGGGTGGCGGCATAGTTTGGTTTCTTGTGGTGAGGAAAACCTTTATCTCCACCTGAAGTAGTCGGACTAACAAAAAGAAGATCTCTGATATCATAACTCAAATCCAATTCTCCTGTCTCGCGAATATCTAGTGCCCCGATTGTAGGATTGAAGCAATCCTTGGCAATGGTCCAAGACCAATTCAAATTCAAAGGATTTGCAGTCATAATCGTTGCCACAATGTTATGCCAACTCTTAAGTGAACCTACTCCTCCATAGCTACCTGCTGCATTGTCGATTGCTAAAGCATTCCCATTAGTGACTCTTGACTCTGTCGTACTCCAATTTTGCCATACAAAATTGCGATTCTCTAATCTGAATACTTCTGTGTTCGGTCCTACCGACCAGTAAGTTCTTCTTACACCCGGAACATTGACTCGATTTACTTGGTATAACTGGGTACCTGCTGGAATGCCATAACCATTTCCTTGGTTGCTCCCTACCGATATTCCTACATTTCGAGTAGTTGAGGGGTAAGGATTACCAGGTGTCTTCACAAAGTTGTGTTCCTGGGATCCCATCTCTGCAAGGTATGCGATGCGATTAGGATGTGGTCCCTGCCCTGGATTGGCAGCAGTACCCGTCTGACTGAAATGGTACATCAAAATCTCTGTTGAGGTGGGTGAGTTTAAAATACCTGACAAAGCTGCACCTCCTATCGTAGAGGGATTCGTGGCATGCTGGGCACCCAATGGGACATTGGCTCCTTGATGCTCTCCCTCGATAGAGAAATAGATCCGAGAGTGATGATGCGCAGTAGAAGTCCCGTCATAAAAATCTTTCTCCATTTTTAGGAGTGTGTGCCTTGCCGTCAGTGCCCCTAAACTCCAACTGACAATGATATTCTCAAAGTGGCTGTCATTTGCTGCCTTATCTTGATTAATTGTCTTGATTAATTGCTCAAGCAATGCCGAATTGTTTACTACGTGATCATCTCCATTATCCCAAACAATGATGTATACATCATACCCCTTAGATACAAGCATATCGACAAATCCATTCGTATTGTAACCTTCGATCTTATCTGATGGTGTGGAAGTGATAAATTCTGGGAGGAAAGCACCTGGGACTGTACCTACATTTTGAGGCGTAAAACCTGTGACTAAAATAACAGGTTTACGTACTTTCTTATCTGCACATCCATACTTTACACCGACTTTGCCTAATACAAATCCTAGGTGAAGGGCAGAATATTGAGTGGGTATGACAGTAGGAACTGCAATCGTAAACTCTGAATCAAAAGTCACGGCAGACTCTGGGCTCTCATATGGTGTAACCACTAAAGGGTGAGAAAATAAATAGGTGTCTCCGTCAACATTTGCGCGCATCCTGATCGTGACTTCTTGATCAGGTGCATAGCTGACTACTACTTCTTCCCCCCATGCCAAATATCTAAATCCCTGACCATCTGCGAGGTCAATATCCAGTCCTGCTAGGTCTTCTCCTACATTCTCTTTGAAGAACTCACGGTCCAATACAAATCTTACTTCCCCAGGCTTTACTGCATCCATCAAGGGGGTAACTGCTACAGCTATCTTTTCATCGTAAACATCTGTACTTACTCCTGTCGCCTCTTCTAGTCTTTCGGTTCCCTGATTGTACTTAAGATGCCCTTGCTCAATGGCATCGGTTTTGAATGTATGATATTGATACATAAGTACTCCAATGGGAATCACAGGGACATTATCTTCAAGAGATCGCTCATTCACCTTCAATTTGAGCTTCTCATAAAATGCAATCATGGCGTCATCTGTCCCAGGCTTATTTCTTCCATCTTCCAATTCATAATAAGCCATGTACCAATCATCAAGTGTCAATAAAATGGGTGCATCGTGTTGACCTAATTCAGGTAGGCGACTATTCATTTCACTTCTATCCCAAAGGATACCAGAGGGAAAATTTGCTGTATCTAGCTTTCCAAATACATAGTTGCGCAGCGCATATTTATCTTTAAAAGTGTTCTCTGGGGAGCTTTGTCCGTATGCTGTCTGGAGAGACAGCAACACTCCACAGAACCACAGCCACATCCCTAGCCATTTTATTGGCTGTCGCATCAATTGCATATTCATGTGATCGAAATTTTTGTGAACGTTTTGATTTTGAATCGAAACATCGTCGCGACTGAAGTTTCTGAAAGCAAGAAAGGCAGGCCTGAGGAGCTTGCGAAAAAAAGCCCCCTTTCGCCCGATTTAACCCCAAGAAGTAGGAAGAATCTCCCCCAATTGGAGTAATTATCAGTTTCCCTGGCAGGATTATCAGTTTAGCCTAAAAAATAGATTTTTTATCAGTCGCCCTATGCTTTTTGGCAGAAACATCAGATACTGAAAATCCTGCCATACACTCAAGCAAGCTCACTTTTTTCAGGATTTTTGGCACTTTTTTCAGTTCGTGTTTTCTGTCTCGAAGACCCAATTTTGATTGAATACACACCCTATTTTCCCTCCCCAATGAAGATCCCTTTCTCATCCATAGGGTGGAGAAATTCAGCCTTTTTGACAAGAATTTCAGATAGGATTTCTTTCATATTGTAAGTATAGTATATGTACATCACACAGGCCATCTATTTTTGAACCCGACATGAATATGAGTCAATCCTTGAAAACAAGAGAGAAAAACAACTTTCCTCCCGTACTTTGGGAAAATCTACCCATCGAAGAGAAACAACAAGTCACTCCTGACCAACTTTTCCAATGTTTCGGTAAGCTGACAGATACTTCTGCTGCCATCGTAGATACCGATCGACTAACTGTTTCGTGGCTCTTCAATCGTCTATCAGGATACAACTGGCAAAAACAGGATCGCAATCGCCCCATCACCTTAGCAGATATGATCCATCCTCGTGATCTCTCACGCCTCCTCAATGATCTCGACTACTTCCGCCGCTTCAAAGCCGAAAGCTATGAGTCCCTTTATCGCATCTCCGACTTTCAGGGAGACTACAATTGGGATTTGGTACGATCTGTAGCGTTGAAGTACGACAAGATTGGTCGTCCGACCTTCATCATGATCTTCATCAGGCACCTCAACCATGCCATCAACAATTCCAATTTCTTGGACCTCTCCGCACAGGAACACCACCAGCAAAAGGCTAACATGATCAATCGCCGACTCACCTCGCGTGAGCAGGAGGTACTTACCTTGATCGGAGACGCTATGTCGGATGATGAAATAGCCGACCATCTCATGATCAGTAGGAAAACTGTGATTACTCATCGACGCAACTTGCTGAAGAAGCTCAATGCTAAGAACAAACTGGAACTGGTCAAGATTGCAATTGAGAATGGATTGACGGTCAAATAGGCATCCCGCATTTTATCCTTACGCGAATTGTGTCTGAATCCCTATCTTTAGGGCATGACAAAGATGATGTTGTTAATGGCGATGGTCCTTCACCCATTTTATATGAGTGTGACGGAGATATATTTCAATGAGGCGAATCAGAGCCTAGAGGTGAGCATGAAACTCAATATTGAGGATGTAGAGGAAGCACTCGAAGCGCAAGGGACGCCCAAGCTACACATGGCAACAGAGAAGGAGTACGAAGAAACAGACCGCTACCTCATGACCTATTTGGACAAAAACTTTGAGGTAAGGGTGAATGGGGAAAAGAAAGGCTTTGAGTTTGTCGGAAAGGAATACAAGGACGACGTCGTCTGGTGCTATTTAGAATTTATGGATGTAACAGATCCGCAGACTTTTTCCTTTCGACATAAAGTGCTGACGGATCTATTTGAGGCCCAACAAAATATCATCCACCTCAAAGTAAGTGGTCAGAAAAAGAGTCTCCGCTTTCATCGGGGCAATCTAGAAGAAGCGTGGCGTTTGTAGGGATACACTTATCTCGTGAATCGAAACTCATTCCGAAAGAAGGGTGCTTGGTTCCCAAGAGAGTACTGCACGTCCTTTCGGATCACAAATTCCTTGCTGTCAAAGGTGTACGTGTAGAATAATGTGGCTTTCTTCCCATCGTCTTTTCCGTCTCCAAGACATACTACTTTGACGGTATTGCCTTCCAAATCCTCTCTAGAGAGCACCCGATTCTTATCCAATTTCTTTCCGTCCTTGCTAAGCTTGATCTTGGACTGGCTATTAGCCTTGGGTTCTTCGGGAAAACTGTATTCGAGTAGATATTGGCCTTCCTTGATCTGGCTGACCTTGAGCTCGACAGGAATGCCGACTTTCTTGCCGCTCTGGTAGTCCATATAGGTCAAGGTCCCCTTCCAGTCGTCACCTAGAATCGTTTCAAAGTCTTGATCTGTGACTTCCTGTGCTAGGCTATATGTATTAGCCAGAAGAAGGAGAAAGGTAAGAAGGGAGGAAAAAAGAAGTTTCATAGCACTTGATGTTGATCCCATGAAATTTCACATTTACGAAAAAAGATACAAGGGATGGGTTGCTAAAATGGAGATGCCTATCTGTCTTATTTTGACATCTGTATTCCCTAAACATAAAAATAGCGTTCTACATTTTTTCAAAATGACCGCGCAAATTCTCAAAAAGAGACCACCAACCCTCATTTCCATCCCAAAAATAATTGCTACCACGTTATGTTAGGGGAGGAATGATATTTGTACCCGATGAAATGGAATTTTATCTTTCCCGTAGGATCGAAAAGGACGAGTTTCTCATTTTCCTATAAAAGAGATTTTTCCTTCATTCATAGCACTTCCTGTTTCGGTTCAACTTCTTGAACGCAAATTCGTACGCACTATATCAAATACGACTGAAAATATATGTCTTCCAACGATTCCAATACATCTCCCACACCTGCAGAGCAGCCTTCTACATCGCCTCCCAAAAAGTCGACGTTTGAAGCGCCCAAACGCAAAACCAAGGGTAAGTATAAACCCATGCGCAAAGGGTTCTTGATATTCGTGGGAGTCTTATTTTTCATCTCGATTGGATTTTTGGGCTTTCTGGCTACAGATCTGCCGCCTATGACTTTGATCGAGAATCCAGAATCTGATCTGTCGACGCAGTTGATCTCCGCCGACGGGGTGGTGCTGTCGCGCTATTACTCCAAGGAAAACCGCGTGAATGTCCGACTCAACGATGTATCTCCCTGGGTAGTCAATGCACTGATTGCGACAGAGGATGTACGCTTCTACGGGCATAGCGGAGTCGATCCCAAGTCTTTTTTCTCGATCCTATTTAGCATTATCAAAGGAGAAGAAGTGCGTGGGGGCTCGACCATTACCATGCAGCTTTCGCGCAACCTCTACGATGAGGTAGGAGGCGAAAGTAAGTACATCCGCAAATTGAAAGAATATCTGGTCTCCGCCTATATCGAACGTCGATTTACCAAGCAAGAGATCATGGAAGCCTATCTCAATACGGTCAATATTTGGGGTAATTCCTATGGGATCGAGACCACCGCTCGACGTCTGTTTGACAAAAATGCAAAGGATCTCACCGTAGAAGAAGCGGCACTGGTAGTGGGTATGCTCAAAGGACAGGGAGTCTACAATCCCTTCCGCTACCCAGAGCGCACGGAGAATCGCCGCAACATCGTCATCGAACAAATGGCGAAGTATGACTTCTTGGATGCCCAATACAATGTAGACAGCCTCAAGGCCATTCCGATCTCCCAGTCGCTTGTGAAGCAGGAACAGGAACACATTAAGGGATTGGCGACTTACTTCCGCGAACATATCCGCTCTTGGCTCAAAGAATGGTGCGAAGACAACAATTATAGCCTGTACACAGATGGCTTGAAAGTCTATACTTCCATCGACTCGCGTATGCAGGCCCACGCAGAGAGTGCCGTGAGAGAGCATCTGACAGAATTACAATCAACTTTTGACAAGGTGGAGAGAAGGGGCGATCGCTTATTCAAAGCGGATCCTAAGATCCTCGATGATCTCAAACGTCAATCGTATCGCTATATCTCTGCAAAAAAGCGGGGACTCTCTCCCAAAGAAATTGATAAAGAGTTCAATACGAAGCGGGAGATGACGGTATTTACCTGGAAGGGGGAGAAGACCATCAAATTTAGTCCGATGGACAGCATCCGTCACTATGCGCGCTTCTTGGAAACAGGTATGGTATCAGTCGATCCTTCCAACGGCCACGTCAAAGCGTGGGTCGGTGGGATCAATTACAAATACTTCCAGTACGATCACGTAGCCCAGGGCAAGCGTCAGGTGGGTTCGACCTTCAAGCCTTTTGTATACGGGACTGTCGTCGCCAATGGGTACACGCCTTGCGAAGAGGTACTCAACCAGCCTGTGACTTTTCCTGATGAGGGAGGGGGAACCTGGAAACCCAAGAATTCAGATGGAAGTTTTGGAGGAAAAATGACGCTGAAGCGGGGACTAGCCAACTCTGTCAATCTCATCACAGCTCGTCTGATGAAAGATTATACAACGCCTACAGCAGTGGCTGAGTTTGCGTACAAGATGGGCATCAAGTCTGAGTTAGATGAGGTTCCTTCTCTCTGCTTAGGTACAACCGATCTGAGCGTGCTGGAACTGGCCTCTGCCTACTCCACTTGGGCCAATATGGGTGTGAATATCGAGCCCATCCTCATCACCCGCATCGAAAATCGTTTTGGAGAAGTATTATGGCAATCCAAGACCAAGACGCAAGAGGTGATGAAACCTGAGCATGCCTATGAAATGATCGAGCTGCTGAAAGGTGTAGTCGATCAAGGTACGGCTATGCGCCTACGCTTCAAGTATCAGTTCCGCAATGAAATCGGGGGAAAAACAGGAACGACCCAAAATCAATCCGATGGATGGTTCATCGGTGTGACGCCTGAACTCGTGACAGGTGTGTGGGTCGGAGCTTCAGATCGCCGCGTGCATTTCCGCTCCATCAAGTATGGCCAAGGTGCGAACATGGCCCTTCCCATTTGGGCCTTGTACATGAAATCTGTCTTCGCAGACAATCGAATCAACATGACCAAGGTCAGATTTGATCGCCCCGAAGGTTTTAATATCAACCTCAACTGCCGCTCGGTCAACGAGAAAAAAGAGGAAGAAATCAAGAATGCGCCCTCTTCGGACGACTTCAATGAGTTTGAAGGGTGATGAGAGATGTTGAGGAATAATCCTGTCTAGGGTCTTATGGTATTCGAGAAGCGAGATTTCCCCATGTGTGGTGAAGGTCTCGCTTTTCCTTTTGCCTTAGCTCCCTACACTTACAGAAACATTTTCCTCAAGATTCAGTAATATGCTCAAGGAATAGCATAATGACGAGGTAAGCACGCATCCTATAATTGGGATAAATCAGCACCTCTAAAGGATACAATCTATGTTTACAGGCATCATCAAATCCCTCGGACAAGTAAAAAATGTCGCCGTAGAGGGTACAAATAGAATATTTACGATCAAGGCTCCCTTTGAGGAGGAGATCCATGTAGACCAGAGCATCTCCCACAATGGGGTCTGCTTGACTGTCACGGACATCGAGCAGCAAGATGAACTGGAGTTTACCTACCGTGTGACGGCAGTAGACGAGACCCTGAAAAAGACGCACCTCAACCACTGGACTGCTGGTACGAAGGTCAACATCGAACTGTGTATGCAGATGGGGGCGCGGCTAGATGGACATTTTGTCCAGGGACATGTGGATACCGTAGGCAAGGTCCTATCGGTAGAGGAAGTCGATGGTTCGTGGATGTATGCCTTCGGCTTTGACCCGCAGCATCAGCACTTGCTGGTGGACAAGGGCTCTGTCACCATCAACGGCGTCAGCCTGACAGTAGTGGATGCGGAATCGGATCGCTTCTCAGTGACCATCATTCCCTACACCTACGAGCATACCAACTTCCACCAGTTGAAGGTCGGCGACGAGGTGAACCTAGAGTTTGATGTCCTGGGCAAGTATATTGCGAAGATCATCAATAGATAGACATTGAGACGAGAGATAACAGAGGGCAGACGAGTTACTTTTCAGATCTGATCTCTGTTTTCCTGCAAGTCTGGAATCATGGCAAAAATCACACGGAAAGAATTTCTGAAAAGAAGCGGAACGCTGGCAGCAGGTGCTTGTGCGCTGGCGACGGTGCCTGCTTGTGGCTTGTTGGACGAGCCTGAGATGCGGGTGTGTACGGTAGGTGAACTGGAAGCAGCAGGTACATTCGTAGGAAAATTCAACCGTAAACAGATTTTCTTGACTTATTTAGACGATGAATTGACCATATTTTCCTTGGTCTGCACCCACAAAAAATGCACCGTCAAGTGGGAAGAAAATGAGGAGCTCTTTGCCTGCCCCTGCCACGAAGGCACCTATGACAAGCTAGGGAGGGTGATAGATGGGCCTCCACCGAGGCCATTGAACCGCTTCAAGTATGAGATTCGAGGGGAGGAAATTTGGGTTTTGAATACGTTTGTGTAGGGCTAGGTTATTTCTCTTTCATTTCTTTAAGTACAAGAGCGTATAATTTCGGAGAAATATGAAACCCTTAATTGAACAGGGTCTCTAACTTCTCTTTACCCGAAGCTATTAAACCCACTTTCTTTGCACGAATAATAATTCCTAAGAGCCCCGTGATTCGCACACCCATCTCTTTGGCTTGATTGCGTCCTTTCCGCTCGTCAATAATCAATAAGGAATCCTCATATTCTAAAGCTAGCGCAATGGAACTGGCTTCTCCTTGATCTAGTCTAGGAATAAGAGATCTAAAAATAGCGCTATTGTAATTGTCATTAATTTTTATCCATGCGGGCTGGATGATCCCTATCTCCTCCTTTACAATAGAAGTGATTTCAACAGAAGTATACATTTCCTTTAAAAGATCCAGACAATCAATCTGATTCAACCCAATTAAAACACTTGCATCTGCAATCACAATTCGTTTAGGCATTGGCTATATCTTCCTCAAGCTCTTCTACACTTGTTTGGAATACTGAGACATTGTAATGACCCAATATCTCAATAAATGCCCGTCTACTGATGCCTACCATCTTAGCACCTTGTCCCGAACTAATAAGCCCTTCGTCAAATAGTTTACTTGCAAACAGCATTTTAAGATCAAACTCTGAAGCATTAAGGTCTGAAGGTATGTTCAAATGAATACTCATGTAGACATCTTTAGATTGCAATAAATCCAGGGAAAAAATCCTCTCGCTTTTAATTTACACATTGCCTCTATAAAATCATATATCATCGTCCTAGCACCAACGAGACGTTCGCGCTGGCTGAGGAATCGTACAAATAAACAGTAGTTAAATGGACCCTGGGGTGATCCCATTTTACAGCTTTAGAGATTCATCCCGAACTTAAAGATCGAGATCTGTCGAGCTACAGCATCCGACTACATGACATCTTGGTAGATGTCCTGCATCCGAATTTGAACCCCTATTGATCTAAGCTCAAATGTCTGTGCCAACCCTACAAATGTCCGAATCCGCCATTGATCATCAGCGGTTTTCATAAAGGACTCAATAATCGCTTTCTCTTGATCAATCAACACATGCTCATCCACACTAGCCAATGAGCGATACAACCTAAACTTGTGGGTTTGATCGTAGTTTTGAGTAGAAGGAGAAAGTACCTCTATGATCAACTTGGGGTTCTTAATTGCCTGATTGGGATTTTCCTCATCGTCAATCGCTCCACATACAACAAAAACATCTGGATGTAAGTAGGCATTTGAGGAAGGTATGGCAACTTTTACATCCCCACTAAACGTTTTGCAGGTACTACCCTTTTGCTTGAGTGACTCACGAACCCAGTATAAAGTATTACTGATCAGCATCCCGTGCTTGATCGTCCCCCCTGCCATGGCATAAATCATCCCATCCACATACTCATATCTCGTTTGTGGCTCTGCTTTCTCAAGCTGGAGATATTCTTCGAGCGTGTAGATTCTATCGAATTTACGTTCCGCCATTTTTTAAAGGATCACATCATAAGAAGGGATATCCTCAAAATTTGATGAAGAATTAACCCTTAAGTAGGATAATAAATCCATTGAGAGGGTTACTGTCCCTTTGCCTATAATTTACACATTACCCACACAAAATCATATGCCACCTGCCAAAGAGGAAATCACGTACACATCCACACTCTATTCTCCCTCCAACTGCAACCTCAGCAGATTATTATACGCCCCATCTTCTCTTCCTGCCAGTTCTTGATGCGTTCCTGCTTCGATGATCTGCCCTTCGTCTAGCACATAGATACAGTCTACGTTGCGGATGGTGCTCAAGCGGTGAGCAATGATGACAGTTGTGCGGCCTTCCATGAGTTTGTTGAGGGCGGACTGCACGAGGTGCTCAGACTCCGCGTCTAGCGAACTCGTCGCCTCATCCAAGATGAGGATGGTCGGATCCTTCAGGATGGCACGTGCAATCGCGATGCGCTGCTTCTGTCCACCCGAGAGCTTCACGCCACGGTCCCCGACCAAGGTGTCCAATCCCTCAGGGAAAGACTGGATGAATTCCCAAGCGTTGGCTTGCTGGGCAGCCTGGATGATCTCCTCGTCAGAAGCCCCGATGCGGCCGTAGGCGATGTTCTCGCGGATGCTCCCGCCAAAGAGCATGACCTCCTGGGGCACGACACCCACCTGCTGGCGAAACCGACGCAACTCGTAGGAGTCAATAGGCTTCCCATCAATGAGGAGCTGCCCTGCATTCACATCATAAAAACGAAGCAAAAGCTGCGCAATCGTGGATTTACCCGCACCCGAGTGTCCCGCCAAGGCAACTTTACTCCCTGCTGCTACTTCTATGTTGATGCCACGCAGTACCTCCACATCCTCACGAGTGGGATAAGTAAAACGTACTTCCTCAAATTGGATGTCTCCAGTAAGCTGAATTTGATCCGTTTCGGCAATCTCCACGACCTCTGCCTCTGGTTTTTCTCCCAAGATATTCCACACCCGCTCAGAGGCACCAATACTTTTCTGCAATTGACCATAGAGATCACCCAAACCTGCAATGGATCCCCCAATAAAGACTGTCACAAGTAGGAAGGTAAACATATCGTCTAACTTCAGGTCTGTCCCCTCCCCTACCAAGTAGGCTCCTGTCAGCATCACGACCGTGATCCCACCAAATACAGCCACAATCAATACCACAGCAAATAATGCTCTGGCACGCGCTGCTTTGATCCCATACACGACGACTTCGTCCATATGCTTACGGAACTTCACTACCTCAAATAATTCATTGACAAAGGACTTCACATTGCGGATCGAGTGAAGGGTTTCCTCTACGACGACATTCGCAGCGGCGAGTTCGTCTTGTGCCTTCTTGGATACTTTGCGGATGTAACGTCCCACAAGCATGGCAATGATGATGGCCACTGGGAAGGTCCCTAGCATCACAAAGGTCAAAAAAGGAGAGATAATGAATAAGTAGATCAGTCCTCCGATGAGGGTAAATATCTGGCGCAAAAACTCTGCAATGGAAACCTGTATCGTAGACTCTAGCTGCGCGATGTCTGCTGTAATCCTGCTTGTCAACTCCCCAATGCGGCGCTTTTCAAAAAAAGGTACGCCTAGAGAGACGAGCTTCTTGTAGACATCATTGCGAATATCAGCCATGCTCCGCTGCGTCACCTCAGCAAATAAGGTGATACGGAAAAAGGAAGCAATCGCCTGAGAGATCAAAACCCCACCGATAATGAATCCAAGGTTCCAAAATTTATCCTTCCACTCGGGATCTTTGGCTAATTCTTCTGAGAGCTTTTTCAGACTCTCTGGATCCATAGAATTGGATACGAGTCCAAAGACTTCCTGAATCACACCTAAAAAGACAAAGGTCATCCCCGTAGAAATGACGAGAAACCCTAGGCCTCCAATGAAGTACCATTTGTAGGGAGTGACGTACTGGAAAATATTGAGTAGCTGCTTGAGTCTGTCGCCAGTAATCCGTTTGCGGTCTTCCTGGTCTTCCCCTTCTGCCCTGCCACGTCTTTTTGCCATGATCTATCTATTTTCTTCTTCAGTCGAATAATATGAGAGGATATTTTCTCCTCATCCAGCACAAAGTTAATATGCCTGCAGGAATGATACCGAGAAATGTAGCTTTTGTTGTCTACCAGTTCTATAAAACCTTTTATAAGGTGATGAAACATAGAACATTTCCAATCTTTTGATTATTTTTTCTCTCTCTTTCAAAAAATTATCATGATTTTTATCTCCCTCACACTTCCTTTTTCGTAATAAAAACCTACTACGCCATCCTACGGACTGATGATATGCTGAGACGGAAACTGAGTCTTGTTCTGCTCCTTTGGGGAGGTATGATACTCCCTGCTTTTAGCCAAATAGATCATGCCCCTACCCACACTTCCGTCCTTCTAGAAAAGGGCATCCAATACCTATGGTACCAGCAAGCTCCTTTAGCCTTGCCCCTTCTCAAGCAAGCACGTACCCAATTTCCCAGTGCCCTTGCAGATATTGCCTGGATGGATGCGACGCTACAAGCACAGGATACAGTCGATTTTTCTGACTCTTATAAGCAGTTGGACGCGTGGGTGCTTTCGGGAAAATTCGATCAGGATACGGCGGCGCTTGTCTGGGCTATCTGCTTGGAAGTAGCACTCGGGAGAAAGACAGGGCAAAACGATTCGGATTACTTGACCCTACTCAAAAGAGGGACATATCTACATTCGACACTTCCTGGCCATCTACTTAAAGCCTACCTAAACAAAAAGCTAGGGGAAGCCTACTATTTACAGGGAGCCTATGAAGAAGTACAAAAGCAGGCTTCGATACTTCCAAAGTCGCACGTTGGAGATCGTGTAGACATAACCAGCCGAGCCTTACTCGTAGGAACTTGGCTTGAAACACAGGCTTTTACTGGGGTTCCTGAACGCATTCGGGCTGCGCTAAAACAAGCTCGTACACAAAGTTTGAGCTACGATCAACACGTGCTTGTCCACTGGATGGAAGATAAATGGAGGCGCAGCAAGCATCTGCTTCCAATTGTTCCCGTTGATACCTTAACCACATGGGATCACGATCTGAGGAGCATGTATCGCATCCTACACATACAGCAAAATAGAAAAAGAGGCTTCTTAACTGAGGCAAAAAAGGATATGGAAATTCTACGCCCTATCCTCATGCGACGCCTTCCTTCCCTTTATGTAGAGATGGGATGTTGGACGGAAATGGCAGAATTATATCTAGATCTCGGAAAATATGATTCCTCTGCTTGGGCTTTTAAGCAAGGACAAAGGATTCTCACTCAAGGAAATTTCACCTCTCATCTCTTACAAGCTGAGCTAGATGTTCTTGCTTCACATGTATGCTGGTTGACAGGCGACTACGAAAGAGGAGAACAAATCCTGGAGCGGGCAGAGAGTATTCTACCTGAAAGGCATCCCCTTTATCCCAGGATGTTCATTCGTCAATCCTCTATCGCCCGACGCACAGGAGCCATATCCAAGGCTGCTGGCTTGGTCCAGAAAGCCATGACATCAGCCCAGCAGCAACGGATGCGGTATCCAGATCAAGAGATTTGGGTTTCCCTTCACATTTCTTCCTCCAACATTCACATCGCACGAGAAGAATATGAACCTGCTCTTCAAGACTTAAATCAAGCCAAGACCTATTTGGACTCCCTTCCCAATGGTATGCCTGCAGAGCTTTCCCTTATCTATCTCAACTATGGATCGATATACCAAAGATTGGGACAGCTAGCGCAAGGTATTGTTCATTATCAAAAAGCCTTGGACTTACTCCCAGCCTCCGTTGTCGATAAGCACCCTCAAGCTTCATTGACGCACAGCAATATGGCACTGGGCTACCAGATACAGCAGGATTTTGATCGCGCCTTTTATCATGCAAAAAAATGCATGGAGATCGAAGAAAACGTATCCGCTCCCGGCAGTATCAGTCGAGTAGATGCCTACAACTTGGTGGGGTTCTTATTTGGAGAAATAGGTCAGTTTGATTCTGCTGAGGTCTATATCATGCACGCGCTAGAAGCTCTGTTTCCACGTGTGGATGTACAGAAGGATCTATCACAACTTGCTGATCCTGAAAATTTTCGTCTCACGGACATACGTACGATTCTTACTTGTTTTACCAAATTGGGGGAAGCAAGCATTCTGAAGGAAAATGTAGAGGCGAAAAAAGCGCGGATTCCCTACAAAATTCTCATCACATGGATGGACATGATCCAAACACGGATTGGATACGAAGATCCCATTATCAGTCTGATTGATGAGTTCTGGATGAGTTTTTATGCCCTGCAATACATTGATTTTGTTGTCTATCAGCAAACGGGCGATCTCTATTATCTAGAAGAAGCCTTTGCTTATGCAGACAAAAGTAAATCGCTACTACTAAGGCAAGGCATTCAGACACAACAAGCCCTTTCATTTGCCTCTATCCCAGACCAAACGCTGGCTGAAGGGAGACGGCTGCTGCAAGAACTCAACCGAGCCGAGCAGAACCGATTCAATGCGAGGGTCTTTCAGGGGGTTACCTCACAAGAACTGGAAAAAGCGTGGATCAATGCCCGCACGGCTTACCAGGATTGGATCAGTTACTTAGAACAAGCTTATCCCAAATACTTTCAGCTCAAATATGATCAGCAATTGATATTTCCAGAAGATATCCGCGCCATGATTCAGCCTCAGACTTTGCTCATCCAGTACTTCTGGATTGGAGGTCCTTTTATGGCTTATGGCTGTACGCAGGATAGTCTGGTCATCCATATAGACAGTGTCAACGTCATGCTTGGACAGACCTTGGATGAATATCTCTCTCTGATTCACGATGGACAGTTGGCAGAAAATAAGGCTTACGATCCTGCTTTGTACCAAAAGCTTGCCCAAAATGGCCACGAACTCTACCAAAAGCTCTTACATCCCATCCTTTCTCAAGTGGATACGGCAAAGTATAAGGAAATCCTCATCATTCCAGATGGTCCCTTGGGCTACCTTCCCTTTAGTTTATTGATCGATCAACCCATTGATACGGCAAGTGAAGTTGACTATGCCTCTTTGCCTTACATAGGGAAAAAATACACGATATGGCGTGAATATGGAGCTTCTCTCTTATTGCAAAATCATCAGAAAGGTGGTGCGCGCAATTTCTATCTCGGCCTTGCACCCAACTATCAAGTGGGACAACCCAGTGCCCGCAACATGTCGCGTATTTTCTCTAGCCGATTTGCCCCCTTGCAATACAATCGCGATGAGGTCAAAAAAGCCCATCAACTCTTGGGAGGTCGTATGCTGGATGGCACTAAGGCTACCGAGTACGAGCTCAAAAAGTATATCGAGGACGCTCAGATTCTTCATTTTGCGACCCATACCTATATTGATGACAGCCTAGCTACTTTCTCTGGGCTCGTCATGGAGGAGGATCAACAACAAAAAGAAGATGGTTTCTTAAATGCTTTTGAGGTGTATAGAATGAATCTGGACGCTCGACTGGCCGTACTCAGTGCTTGCCAAACGGGATATGGAAAATGGCAAAGAGGAGAGGGCATCATGAGTCTTGCCCGCGCATTCAAGTATGCAGGCTGTGACAACATCGTCATGTCGCTCTGGCAAGCCAACGATCAAGCCACCTCTGAGATCATGGAACGCTTTTTTGAACTGATTCGTGTAGGTGTCCCACAAGCAGAGGCCTTGCAGAGAGCTAAATTCGATTACCTTCAAGCGCAGGACGCCCATACATTCCCACACTATTGGGGGACTTTTGTATTGGTCGGCAACAATGATCCCGTACAGGTCCCCTTACTCGCATGGCCTGTAGAGCGCTGGTATCTCTTACTGGCAGGAATGTGTATCTTGGTTTTGGGCGTCATCTATTTCCGAAGGAAGAAGCGGGCCTAAGCCGTCAATTTCCTGAAAGCATCTTCGAGGGTAAATGTATGCTTTTGCAAACCAATCATCACCTTTTCCTGCTTGACACACAGCTCAAAAAGTTGCTTTCGGATGTCCACTTCAGGACCTGTATAGATATGTAACATGCTTGCTTGGGGTGATTCGATCCTTTTGACATGATCCCAAGCCTTCAACTCAGCAGTATCGATGATCTCTCCTTCAAACTCAACGATGAGTTGAACCTCATCCTCAGCCATACGGCGAAGCTGTGCAATGGGCTGATCGGCCACGATCTTTCCGCGATTGATAATGACTACACGGTCTGCAATGGCTTCTACTTCAGAGAGAATATGAGAAGAAAAAATAACGGTCTTGTCGGCTCCTACCTCTCTGACGAGTTGGCGGATATCCACAATCTGATTGGGATCCAACCCTGAAGTAGGTTCATCCAAGATAAGGACTTCAGGATCATGGATCAGTGCTTGTGCCAACCCCACACGTTGGCGATACCCCTTGGAGAGTGCCCCAATTTTTTTATGCTGCTCACGTCCAAGTCCCGTTTGCTCAATGACTTCAGCGATACGATTTTTTCGTTCCGCTCTAGATTTAGGAAAGACTTGGTACATCTCGGCCACCATCTGCAGGGACTCGTGTACATACATGTCTAGATACAAGGGATTATGTTCTGGCAAATAGCCGATCTTTTGCTTTACCTCGAGTGGATTTTCAGCTACGTTGTATCCATCCACTGTCGCAGTCCCTTCTGTAGGAGAGAGAAATCCTGTCACGATTTTCATCGTCGTACTCTTTCCTGCTCCGTTGGGTCCCAGAAAACCCAATATTTCGCCCTTTTTCGCCTCAAAACTCAGCTGATCAATCGCACGCTGCGTCCCGTAAATTTTGGTTAGATTTTGAACAGATATCATGTATATTGAACTAATCTTATATGAACATTTCCCTGTTGGGGAAAATAGCTCTTACATTTTTCCTAATTTAGTTCAAACGTAAAAACCCTATTGCATGAATTTCAAATATTTTTGGGGAATCTCCATACTCCTTCTATTTCTGGCATGTAAGTCAAACTCTGATGAGGGAGGGCTATATCAAGAAAAAGAGGGTAAGATCATTTATCGAGGAACATTGGGGGGAAATGTGACATCCCATATTCTGAAAGATCCTAGCTCTATGCACCCTTTGATCAGCTCAGAAAGTTACATTTCAGAAATGGCACTTTACAGCTATGAACGGCTTACTACATTGGACCCTAAAACAACTGAGATTACCCCTATACTGGCAAAGACCTTCCCAGAGGTTTCAGAGGATGGGTTGAGATTTACGTATGAGATACGAGAAGAAGCTAAATGGCCAGATGGTGCACCTATAACGGCGGCGGACTTCGTTTTCTCTGCCAAAGCGACTATGTTTCCCTTAGCCAATACAGCTGGCAAGCGCGCATTCCTGTCAACACTACAAGATATTCAATTATACCCTGATAATCCGCGTAAGCTCACCATTATCTGTAGTGAGTCCTATCATTATAATCCTTACTTTGGATCCATCATCTTTATCCTAGATCGTAGATTCTACGATCCCGATGATGCCTTAGGTGCCTATTCTCTCGCAGAGTTAGTAGAAAATGAAGCGCTCCAGAAAGATGCAGCCTTGATCGCGTGGGCCGACGAGTTCAACGATCCTAAATATGGTACAGACCCCAAAAACCTCCAAAATGGCTCAGGGCCTTATCATATAACAGAGTGGATACAGGGAGAACGCCTGGTGTACACGCGCAATGAAAATTATTGGGGGAAAAATCTAGAGAAAATAACGTCTAAACAATATCCACCTCAGATTACCTTCCGCATTATCCCTGATGATCAAGCATTAATCGAAAGCATCCGACAGCAATCGGTCGATGTATCCTGCAAGCTAGTGCCCGATGTGTATAAAGTCCTCAAAGCCGACTCCCAAGTCAATCAGCACTACAAAGTGAAGCGTACAGGAAGAGGGACCGTCTCTATGATTGGTCTCAACAATCAACCCGATGGCGTGACCCATCCCAAATTATTTGATGACAAGCGTGTGCGACGTGCCTTCTTATTGGGCGTAGACTGGGATGACCTTTTATTTAAGCGACTAGAACTAGACGGAAAGCGTGTAGCGGGACCTATCTCCGAAAATAATCCTTACTTTGACGCGACTCTCCCTATTGCAACCTACAATCCTGATAGTACACGATACTATCTCAAGGAAGCGGGCTGGGAAGACACAGACGGAGATGGCATCCTAGACAAAGAAGTCGATGGTGTCCGTATTCCTTTCTCCTTCAACTTTCTTTATCGCACGACCAACGTCCTAGAAGCTGACATGGTAAAAGAGATCGCCAATGACCTCAAAACTTATGGGATCGAAGCAACGCCAGACAACTCTGGCTTCAAGATTTCTGCCATCATTTCTGGCCAGTATGATGCTGTACTCCTACCACTGATTGTTCCCTCTCTCCCTTACCCTTTTGAAGGGGTGTATCGAAGCACAAGTAGTTTCAACCTCTTTGGATATGCCAACGAGCGAGCAGATGAATTAATCGATAAGATCAGTAGTAATACCAATCCTGAGCAAGCCCGAGCAGATGCCATCACGCTACAGAAAATCCTCATAGATGACCAACCTGCCATCTTCCTTTTCAATCCTGCTAGGAAGATGATTGCCCATAGGCGCTACAGTAACCTCTCCTTCTACATTGAAGCACCCTACATATTCTTGAACAATCTAGAGATGATCAAGGAGTAGAACGTATATAAGTAGACAGACAGATGTAAGAGGTCATCCCGTGAGGGATTTCGCTACGCTCAAGAAATCAGACTTTAAAGTACTAGTAGTCAAGATGTAAATTATCGTACATAACCTGATTACATCTGTCCACTTACTTACGCTCAAATAAGTAAGCGTCCACCCTTAGACAGGTGGACGCTTGTTTTTTCATATCTGAGCAGCGGGATGACAGCGTGTGGTACATAACGCTATTTTATAGGCTACTTATCCTCTTCCTGATCCACGACCTTGTCTGCCTCCTCCAGCTCAAAATCCATCGCGCGACTAAATAACTGAAGCATCTGTGGCACACCGATTTGCTTAGCTACTATATTTTTGTCCTTGTCCAAGACAAATATGCGAGGAACTGCCAGCACATCATACAGCGCTTGCGCACGCGATCGTTCATAAATATCCTCCGTGTGAATGGCTCCTTCAAAGTCTAAGTTGTAATCCACCAACTTCTTTTTCCATTCCTCCACATCGCCATTTGTATTGATGGTCAAAAGTGTTATGTCTTTTTCTGCCAATTGATATTTTGTAAAGGCTTCTGCGAGCTTAGGGGTTACTTTCTTACAAAAACCGCAGCCATAATCCCAGAAATATACAATCGTCCATTCTGATTCTATTTGAGATAATATCTGCTCTTTTCCTTGATCATCTATCAAATTGAGATCTGGGGCCTGATTCCCCACAAGCACCCTAGCTTTTGGCAGCAACTGACTAAGCATTTTTCTCCGAGTCGAGTCTGGTATCCAAGGCGTGATTTCGGGATAGCGATAATAGGTCAGCCCCAAATGTACAGGAACTGCATCCATTCCCATGATAGGTGATTTGCTATACGTGTTGTAAAAATGAGAGAGGAAGAACCGAAAGTTGGGCTTGCTTTCCTTCATCAAACTCAATATGTAATCTATCGACTGGATCACTGAGTCAGGTTGGTAGGTGTACGTAAGTCGATCCATATAAACTTGGACTCGGTTGAATAGAACAGATGTACGAAGCATCCTTTCATCATTCATGTCTAGCCCATCAAAGAAATGCGCCTTATAGTAGTGAAAAGCAAAGGTCGAGTCTAATATGTGACCATTCTCATCCTTGGGTGCTTCGGGAATCTGTGGCTCCTGCATGCCTTTTATCATCTTGGCATACAAAAAATCAGGATTTTCATTCACCAATTGTAGACGTTGATCCATCACCTCTCCTGCAATGCCCTCTTGTGTTCGTTTGAGCTGTGCTAAGACTTCAGAATCTTCTACCTCACGCATCTGTTTTTGCAACTCCTCTGCCTCTTTCCGCTTCGATGCCAAGAACTGTAAGTCTTCATAAAAGCGCGTATTTTCTTCTGAACCCTTCACCTTCATATGAGAGACAAAATCACTTGTATCTGTCTCAAGTTGAAAATATTGGTCCTTGTCCACTACGATCTCAAAATAGTCATTCTGGGGAGGGAAGAAAACCAGATACATCCCTCCTGGCAGGTTGGTATCAGCCTCAAAGACAAAGGCTCCTTGGGTGTTAGGTACTGTATCGCGGATATACTGTTTGTCCCCAAAGTAATACGCCATACAAGCAATTTCACCTGCATAATTGGGGATGGATACTTCGATTCTGTGTCCTTCAGGACCTCCCTGCGCCCAAGTAGGAGCGGAAAGTCCTAGGAGGAGAATGGCAAGGAGTGCAGAAAAGCGTAAACATGTGGATGGATTCATTTTCTCATGGTGTTAAAGATGATCAAAAAAAAAGCGAGTCTATGTTGTTTGTATAGACTCGCCTCTCTCTTATATATTTCTTCTTTCTCTTACTTCCCTTCCTCGTCTTCTTCTATATCTGAGAAATCTGTTTCTACCTTGTCTTCTTCTGCTACTTCGAAGCCCAACTCGCGACTAAATACTTGTAGCATCTGGGGTACACCGATCTGCTTAGCCTTGATGATCTTATTTTTATCTAAGATAAACATCCGTGGCGTAGAGTTGATATCGTAGAACTGTGTAGATCCCGATCTGCGTCGGATATCTTCTGTATTGATGATCGCCCCTTCCATGTTCAGCTCATAGGTTCCCAGTTTTTCTTTCCACTCATCTACATCGCCATTGATGTTGATGGTCATGATTTTCACACCTTTATCAGCCAAATTGTACTTTTTAAAGGTCTCTGTGAGTCTAGGCGTCACTTTCTTGCAGTGTCCACATCCGTAATCCCAGAAATACACGATCAGCCAATCGGCTTGTACTTGAGACAAGGTCTGGTAAGTGCCTTTATCGTCCTGCACCGTGAAGTCAGGAGCTGTATTTCCAATCAACACCGGTGACATGGAAACGGCACGCTCTAGCATCTTCTCACGATTGGAATCATTGACCCAAGGAGTCATTTCAGGATAGCGATAATACTTCTCGACCATGTGCACATAGACTGCATCCATTCCCATGATTTTCTTGCCGTCTCCCACAGCATACTTGTTGAGGAAGTTGACCAAGAAGAACTGGAAATTCGTCTCATTGTCCTTCATCTGGTCGAGGATATAATCCACAGATTTGATGACGGAGTCAGGAATGTATTTTGCTGTCAGGCGCTCCATGTAGGTGTTGACACGGTTGTAGAGCACGGGCGTGCGGAGCATACGGTCATCGGCCAGATCAAGATCGTCGAAGAAATGTGCCTTATAGTAACGGAATGTAAACGTAGAGTCTGTCACATTTCCATTCTCATCCTTGGGAGGGTCGGGTACTTCAGGATCTTGCATTCCTTTGATGACGTGGGCGTACAGGAAATCAGGATTGTCCTCCACAAACTCCTTTCTGTAGCTCATGACTTCTTCATTGAGCTTCTTTTGATCTTCCTGTAGCTTCGCTTTGGTGGCAGGATCTCCTGTTTTGGTCAGCTCCGTTTGAATATTCTGCGCCTCCTTACGCTTATCTGCAAGGTATAATAAATCCTTATAGAACAACTCATTGTCCTTCGAGCCTTTCACCTTCATATTCGCCACGAAGTCAGTAGTATCCGTCTCCAAAGCAAACTTCTGGTCCTTGTCTACAATGATCTCAAAATAGGTATTCTTGGGAGGAAAAACGACCAAATAGATGCCTCCAGGCAGATTGGTATCTGCTTCAAACACAAAGGAACCCGCCGTCGCAGGCACAGTATCCTTGATGTATTGCTTGTCTCCATAATAGTAAGCCAGATAGGCTTCAGATCCCGTAAAATTATTAGCGGCAACCTCGATTTTATAGCCTTCTGTCTCTTTTTGAGCGACGGCGGATGATCCACACCCGATCATGCTCAGTGCGAGCACCACGCCCAAAAGGTAGAAAAACACTTTATTCATTTCCGATGGGTTAAATATTCCTGCTAAAATACTGTATTTATAATTTCCCTGTCAACCTAAAAATTTAGTTAATGGTACATGGAGGGACATCATCCCTTAAAGGATCGGCTCTCCTGTCTCTTGGTCTTTTCCCTATTCACTGCAGTTTCTTATTCTCCTTGTGCCTTGTCGCATCTCGTTTGGTTTTCTTTTCGATATTCTTTCGGAATGCTTCCTCTAGATCCACTCCAGTCTGGTTGGCAAGGCAGATAAGCACAAACAATACGTCTGCCATTTCGTCTGCGAGATTCACTTCTTCATCTGACTTCTTGAAAGATTGGTCTCCGTACTTTCGGGCCATGATTCGGGAGACTTCTCCTACCTCCTCCATCAGCATCGCCATATTGGTCAACTCCGAAAAATACCGTACCCCGATACTGTTGATCCAATCATCTACGGTCTTCTGCGCTTCTTGTAATGTCATTGTTGAATATTCTGTGTAGTTAATGCCAGCCTTAAAAGACAAGCCATCGAGCAGTTACGATTAAGATGCCCTCCTATTCCTTTTCCCTACTATCGCATGATCAATTGCCCTATCCATAGAAGTTGAATGAGCAAAAAAATGCCGATAACTAGAAAGTAAGTCATCTTTCGATTTTTTTGCTCCTTGCTTTTTTTCACCCCTAGCCCCATCATGAGCAGAAGGGGAAGCAAAGGCAAATGATAGGAAGGATGAGCAAAGGCGATCAGATAAGGAACCATAAAAAAGAAGATCATGTTCAAAGCAAATAACCTCACCTCCTTTGATGCTCGTCCCATTCCCCTGCTAAATATCCACATGAGCCATCCAAAACAAAGTATGTCTCCTCCTAGCGCGAGCAACCCCAGTACCTGATGATGTAAAAATAGGCTTCCACCAGCCAGGGAATCGAATCCCCAGAAATTAGCAAAACGTATCCCTACCCTTCCCAAGAAGGTAAATGGGGCATCAGATACGTGTGAGACGACACGTTTTGTATAGCCACGCTGGCGCTGGTCCGCAGGCAAGTTCTGCAAGCTGTCACGCTCAGCTACGAAGCCAGCGAAAGCAGGATCGTCAGATACATCATGTGATCCGAGCCACCAGCTTCGCAAAGAAGGAGTCCAGGGATTATTGCCCAGATAAAGGTTGTAGGCCGAAGCATCATTGATCCTAACCCAGCGTCCTGTATCTTCGTGGATCTGGATCGACCACCAACCGATCAGCAATGCCATGGGAATCAATCCTAGCATCCATCCTCCCCAAGGCAGTTTCCTTTTCCAAGAAAGCCAGACCAAAACGGGAAGCATAGCCAGAAATCCAGGTCTTAGCAGCACCAACATGCCCATGAGGACACCTGCTAAGAGCGAAATCAACTTGCCCTGCAGATGCAGCATCCACACAATCGTCAGAAACAAGACCGTCGCAGGTAGATAGGATTGGATCACAAGGGATTGATAGACAAAGGCTGGATAAACAGCCCATAGGAGATGTCCCAAGTTTCGTTGGATTCGGGTTAAATAAAACTGTCCTAATTTTTCCCAAACCACATGAAGCAACAGCCCAAACAGTAAACTCGCTGACACGCCTGCTCCTGTAGAACTGAAACCTAAGCTGAGAAAGAAAGCGAGTATATATGCCAAAGCAGGGGGCCAATATCCATCCAAAGGTTGACCATTCAGGATGCGGGCAGCATCCTCCAGAAAAAAGGTACTGTCCCCAATCAAAACTTCAGGCCACAGAAAAGCAAGCAGAAATACACGCAGTGTAAGCCCTAGACCTAGCATTCCCCCCATCGAAAACGGATGGTCTCCGAGCTGATACAGCCGCTCCTTTAGGACATGGTTATTCATTCTCCCAAACTTCGCAAAAATCAGAGATTAGGTTGATGCGAATCTAGTAAGATCGTTACAGGTCCGTCATTGAGGAGGGAAACCTGCATATAGGCACCAAATTTTCCTGTGGCTACAGGACCGTCAAAGACTAACTTCAACTTCTGCACGAAGCGTTCGTAAAGCGGCTCAGAGATATTGGGGGGAGCAGAGCGCAGGTAGGAAGGACGATTTCCCTTCTGAGTCTCCGCAAAAAGAGTAAACTGAGAGATGACTTGAATTCCCCCTTTGATATCCTGTACGGAGAGATTCATTTTTCCTATCTCATCGTTGAAGATGCGCATATTGACCACCTTCCGTATGATCCAATCAATGTCTTTTTCAGTATCGCTGTGGGTAATGCCCAGAAGAACCATAAGTCCATGAGGAATTTCTCCTATAAGTTCTCCCTCCACTTCGACTTGGCTAAATGACACACGCTGAATAATCGCTCTCATAAAATGGAAGATTGGATTGGACGGCTTTCTAAAGTAGGAGAAGAATATACTTCCATGACGCATTCACGCAAACTGAATGCGATGTTACAGATGTTTGGGCAGAAAAACCAATAGATGGAATCTGGTCGGAAGGCAAAATAGGCAGGCTTACAGCCATGAACCTGTGAGGAATGTATCCTCTTCATGGATAAAACGGGCAGCCTTAGCTACTACTGCCGAGGCTGAGTTTTCCATACAGAGCAAGTGGTCTCGAACGAGCATACCCTCATCGACTACTTGACCTTTGAAGAAATTTTCCGAAAACTCGGCGTTCATCATATCCACATAGTCATGATTGGGCCGGACCCATGAGAGGTAAAAGAGATCTTCTTCGATCACGTACTCAATCACCATCTGTAGATTGGGATCAAAAGCGCGCTTGGCGTGATCTAACTTGATATAGATGACGCTGCGCAGAAAGTCTTCCTCAATCATCTCTAGATAGCCCATCGCAAAGAAGGGATAGTAGAGGACTTGATAATGAATCCCTAATGCATCTAAATGTTTGAGGACATTTTCAATGCTATACTGGATTTTATCTAGAGAAAACAGTTCTTCTGACAGACGATCCATTTTTCGCCATTTCCCCTTCCAATTATAGTACTGATTATATCCCAGACGCAGCTTATAATCAAAACCTGAGAAGTCTTTCAGGATGTAACCTGGATAATATAATTTAAATCCTGCCTCTATCCCATACTGAACTTCCTTAAGCATCGTGTAAAGCCCCATGCTGAAAGACTCATAAGCAGGATGAAATAGAGCTAGGAGACTGGCAAGACTTCCCTTTCCTCTGTCAAAATAAGATACAGCAATCAATTCTAGCTGATCATATACCCTTACTTCCCATGTATCAAATAGATCTCCGATCTCACCTGAGAATAGGAACTCCTCCAGTGTCTCATAAATAAACCCTTTAAATCGATGCTTGTGCTGCGTATAAAGAGATTCCTTAGCCGCATCTACCGAAGCCATGCCGACCTCTACACGGAAACGCTCATCGTTTTTGCGAAGGATTTTGCGGAGGGATTTGGAAAAAGTATAACCTTCGAGTTGGGTGCGGATATTGACTACGGGGAATACGCCGCCTTCGAGACAAAGTACCTGGGTTCGGAACAAAGAGGGACCGCTCCTAAACCACCCCCCTGAAAGGTAGCGGTCAAGGCGAGCTGGTGAAATCGACTGGGGAAAATAATATTCAACCAACACGTATCCCTTTTTCCAAATGTAACAAATGCCCTTGATATACAGGCAATCAAGAGCCAATTTTCTTTACCTTTTCATTAAAATACAAAAAGAGAAAGATTTCTTCTATCAAATTATAGTATTTTTTATATATGAAGAAATTTTGGTGGCATTTTCTGCCTCTGATTGGAAAAAAAATGGGTTTCGCGAGGGAAATTGAGATTCCGTTCAGGTTAAAGATTGTTCGTTGGTATACCTTTTCCTGTATGATGATGTTTACCCTTGCCAACCTCCCATGTGTACACCTTGGAAGTCTTCATGCTGATGGGCCAAATATTGCTTAATAGCAAAGGTCGAAGAAGGGAAGGCCATCTCAGCAAAGGGAATATCTTCAGGCTTATACAAGCCAATTTCTAGTGTTTCTTCTCCTGCCTCCCATTGAGGTGAGGACATTTGGGCAAGAAAAAATAGATACACTTGATTGATTCGGGGAATATTGTACACACAATGCATGCGCACAATTTCCACCTCTACCCCTGCTTCCTCAAGCGTCTCCCTTTTGGCTCCATCCTGAACCGTCTCACCATTTTCTAAATATCCCGCGGGTAGATTCCAGTATCCTGATCTCGGCTCGATGGCTCTCTTGCAGAGGAGGATTCGATCTTCAAATACAGGTAGACAGCCGACGACCATTTTGGGATTGGAATAGTGAATCGTATGACAATTCATGCATACCTGTCGAGGACGATTGTCTCCAGCAGGCACTGTCATGATGAGTTGGGAACTGCCACAATGGCTACAAAAATTCAATTTATTGGATTTTTCAATGTATGACTTAGAGAAATTAGGCTATTGGAAAAACCAAAGCTCCAAAACATTGTTTATCTTATTCGATTTTGTCTTCTCATCTCAACAAAAATTTATTCTTGTTTAGAGAAGTCGCATATTTACGGAGAAATCAACCCTATTACATGAAGGAACCTCAACATATAGTCATTATCGGGTCGGGCTTCGCTGGCCTCGCATCAGCTGCCTTACTTGGCAAAGAAGGCTATAAGGTAACCATTCTAGAGAAAAATGAACAACCAGGAGGACGCGCGCGTCAGTGGAAGAAGGATGGTTTTACATTTGATATGGGCCCCAGTTGGTACTGGATGCCAGATGTATTCGAAGCATTTTTCAATCTTTTTGGGAAATCAGTCTCAGACTACTACGAACTGAAAAGACTAGATCCTGCCTACAGGGTGTACTTTGAAGAGGGTGAGGAGTACATCGACATTCCAGCAAACATGGGTGAACTAGAAGCTCTGTTTGAGTCTATCGAGCCTGGAAGTAGCCAAGGGCTGAGAGAGTTTTTGAAGCAAGCCGCCTACAAATATGAAGTGGGCATGCGCGATTATGTATTTCGCCCTTCTCACAGCATATTCGAATTTTTTGATTTTCGTCTGATCAAGGAAAGCTTCCGCATTCAGATGTTCAAGTCGATGAGCAAACACGTGCGACAATATTTTTCGCATCCCAAACTGCTCAAACTCCTCGAATTTCCTGTCCTTTTCCTTGGGGCGACACCCGAAAATACGCCTGCACTCTACAGCATGATGAACCATGCAGATCTTACCCTCGGTACATGGTTTCCGATGGGTGGCATGCATGAAATCGTCAAGGCGATGGTTTCCCTTGCCCAGGAGATGGGGGTCCACATCGAGTTGAATACAGAAGTTCGCAAGATTCACGTCGAAAACGGCCGTGCCACACGCCTCATCACCACCAATGGTGAATGGGATGCCGACCTCGTCATCGCCAACAGCGACTATCGTCATACAGACCAGACGCTGCTCGATCCTGCACATCGCGGATACAGCTTCGACTACTGGGAAAAGCGGACCATGTCGCCCTCGAGCCTACTTTTCTACATAGGTTTGAATAAGACTTTGCCACAGGTCAAGCACCACAACCTCTTCTTTGATGAGGACTTTGATCTGCATGCACAGGAGATCTACGAAAATCCCAAATGGCCTTCTAAGCCACTCTTCTATGTATCGGCGACTTCTCGTACAGATGCGAGTACGGCACCCGAAGGACATGAAAACCTCTTCTTCCTGGTTCCCCTTGCCCCAGGTCTAGAAGACAGTGAAGAGATGCGGGAGAAATACTATCATATGATCATGGAGCGCTTTGAGAAGCATATCGGAACAAATGTCCGTGACCACGTGGTTCTCAAGCGGGGCTATGCGATGAGCGACTTCGAGAAGGATTACCACTCCTTCAAGGGCAATGCCTATGGACTCGCCAATACCCTCTTCCAGACAGCCTTCTTCAAGCCTAAGCTTAAGGCTCAAAAAGTCAAGAATCTATATTACACAGGTCAGCTGACGGTACCTGGTCCTGGTGTGCCACCTTCCTTGATCTCAGGCAGGATTGTAGCCGATGAGGTGAAGAAGGTACTGGGATAATAATTTTATATATTTCTGAACGTGATAAAATGAGAGGCATAAATTGTGCCTCTCGTTTTTTATTTTAATCTTCCTAATAAATCATCTATTCCTATTGATCCCATGGAAACAAAGAAGCATAAGATCCTCCTCTTTCTGAAAGAGATTGCCATTGTCGTGATTGGTGTTCTGATTGCCGCTTTTCTCAATCAAATGAAGGAAAACAACGACAACCGCGCATACATCCAAAAAACATTGACGACGATCAAACATGAGATCGAAAAGAGTCAATATGAGGTAGATACTGTCCTTCAAAAACATATGCGATTCGGAGAGGGAATCATGGCAAATATAGACAGTACAGATATCTCATTAGGATCGCTTGTCAGCACATTGGGAGGGATTCAATTTGTAAAGCCTTCCAATATAGGTTTGAGGTTTTTTATTACGAACAAAGCTGAGCTTATCGAATACGAAACCATTGTACAATTATCTGATATA
>JBCBPW010000039.1:0-58658 GCA_039820545.1 Bacteroidota bacterium
AAACTAGCTTTCGTCAGAACTTAAAATCTCTGCTTTTTAGCTAGATTTTTATTGTTTCAAACAGGGTCTCAGTTATTCTTGCGCTCCTCATCGACAAGATTCATAAAATCGGTCGCATCTATCTCTGTCACCTCAGGTCCGATCTCCTCTTCGAGTGCTGTAAGTACCTTCTCAGACAAAACCTGACGGAAGATCCCTTGCATAGAGTTTTGATCTTGCTTCATATACTCCATGTAAGACTTCAGAAGCGCTTCATCTGGCTCGCTTCCCATCTGCATGGTAAGGTTACCGAGTAGATTTTGCTTGAGACGATCATCGATTTCATCGTCATTTACCTTGACATCGTACTTCTTGATCAACTTTCCTTCGACCAAAGTCCATGTCAGGGAGCGCTTGAAGTCTGGGTATTCATTCTCAATGTCTTCTTCTGTCTTATTCTCATTGGTTTTCACCAACCAGTTCTTCAAAAAAGTATCTGGAAGCTCAAGGTCATGCGCATCAATCACCTTGTCTGTCAGCTTATTGTGAAAATACACACGCGCATTCTTCTCCAGATTTCCGAGTACACTCTCCGATAGACGTGCTTTAAAGTCTTCTTCAGTCAATGGTTCTTCTCCTACCTCCCACTTGAGGGATTCGGCTACCTTGCCATAAAATTCCTCATTGACTTCTGCTTTCACTACACGGTTGACACGCTTGATCTCATATTTGCTCGGCTTTTCCAGCAACTCGGTAGCCTGCTCTACATCTATGAACAGCAAATCTGCCAAGGCTTGAGGCTCATCTGCGATCAGTTTGTAGTCTACATCGACTTTATCCCCTACATTTTTCCCTTCCAAAGAAGCAAATATTGCTTCATTTTCGAGTCTATTGGGATTCAGCGGTACGTAAATTCCTTTGTTATCGTCCTCCTCAGCTACTTCTTCTCCTTCAGTAGCTTCTTCTACTGGTTCTGCTTCTTCCCCTTCTTCTTCAAAGTTCGCTTGGCCAAACACAATGTCACCTTTGGCTACATCCTCTGGCGTACTTGACTCGCCAAAACGATCTTGATAGATTCCGATCTCCTTTTCAAGGAAGGTTTCGTCTACCTTAATTTGGTAGCGCGGCGGAAGATCCCCAAATTTTGTTGTAGCCTCAAACTCAGGGGCCAGTCCTACTTCAAATACAAATGTGAGGTCACTTTGAAAAGAGAGGTCAAAATCTTCTTCTTTCATCTGACTTTGGGGGACGGGATCACCCAGTACATCTAGCTCCTTTTCGTTGATGTAATCGTATAGATTTTGGGAAACCATCTGATTGATCTCTTCAATCATGATAGAGGTTCCTACCATCTTTTTCAATACACCGAGAGGAATTTTTCCTTTTCTAAACCCTGGAAGGTTAATCTGCTTTCCGTATTCCTTGATCTTTGCCGTAACTTTGTCTTTATAGTCGGCAGGTTCTAGCGTAAAGGTTAAGTCTGCTGTGAGATTTTCCTTATGTTGTAGAGAAATATTCAAGACACTACAGATTTGAAATGTTGATAAAAAGAATGCTTCCTGAAGTAGGAAGCACTTATATTTTGTGCCTCATCTATATTTTGAGGCTTGCATGTAAGAGTGCGGATGAAGGGACTCGAACCCCCACGCCTTGCGGCACAAGATCCTAAATCTAGCGTGTCTACCAATTTCACCACATCCGCATGTACAAAAGAGCTGTTTGTTTTGGGTTTGCAAATATAGACGTTTTTTTCTTTTATGAAAACACTACGGGCAAATTGTTTTATTTTTCTTTTTTCTAGCCTAACCCAAGGCTCGCTCCTACGTATTTCAAGCATTCTGACATCTTCATCCTCAGGGATCTATGGAAGTAACAGCAGTACAAGAAAAACAATACCAAAAAGAAATAGATCGCGTCTTTAAAAGCCTCATGCGCCAGCTCCGAAACCTCAATAGGCAGGATAAGCGCATGGTCACCAAGGCTTTTGAATTTGCACGGGAAGCCCATAAGGACACAAGACGCAAATCGGGTGAGCCTTATATCTTGCATCCCCTAGCAGTAGCCACCATCATTGTCAAAGAGATGGGGCTCAAGGACGCAGTAGCTACAGCCTGTGCCCTGATCCACGATGTTGTGGAAGATACAGACATTGAGCTCTCCGATATCAAACGCCAATTTGGTCCCAAAATCATGGAGATCACCAATGGGCTGACCAAAATAGCCAGTTCTGAAGTCAAGAGTGAGCTCGTCTCTCTACAAGCGGAGACCTTCCGCAAGATCCTGCTGACCATCTCGGACGACGTACGTGTGATCTTGATCAAGTTGGCAGATCGCCTCCACAACATGCGTACGCTAGGTGCTATGAGGCAAGAGAAAGTCCTGAAAATCGCCTCAGAGACGATGTATATCTATGCGCCGCTGGCCCACCGTCTCGGCCTATACGAGATCAAAACGGAGTTAGAAGATCTCTCATTCAAATACAGTGATTCGAAGCAGTACAATGAAATCTCCGAAAAGGTCCAAGCCAGTAAAGAAGAAGCCCAGCTTTACATCCAAAAGTTTATCGAAGATGTACGAAAAGCGCTGCGCAGTACAGGACTGAAATATACCGTCAAGAGTCGGTACAAGTCCATTTATTCTGTCTATCAGAAGATGGAAAGAAAGCGCCTACCCTATGAAGAAATCTACGACCTGTATGCCATTAGGATCATATTGGAGACGCGAGAGGGGAAGGAACGCGAGGATTGCTGGAAAATATATTCTGTCCTTTCAGGGCTCTATCGTCCCAATCCCAAAAGGCTACGAGATTGGATCACTCATCCCAAGGAAAATGGCTATGAGTCGCTACACACCACGCTACGCGGGCCTGATGGGAGATGGATTGAGCTTCAAATCCGTACCTCACGTATGGACGAGGTAGCCGAAAAGGGTATTGCCGCTCACTGGATCTATAAGGGAGACAATGAAGAGGAAGCATTCCTGTCAGAGTGGATTGCCCAAATCCGAGAGGTCCTGGCCAATCCAAGCTTAAATGCGCTGGAAGCTGTACGCGAGTTCAAAGAAAATCTACAGCCCAATGATGTCATCGTCTTCACACCCAAGGGAGAGATGATTCGGCTTCCCGTCCACGCCACGGTTCTGGACTTTGCCTTCAAGATCCACACAGACCTAGGAAGCGCCGCGATCGGTGCACGTGTCAACCAAAAGGTCGAAGTCCTCGATCACGAACTGCGCTCTGGAGATACAGTCGAGGTACTGACCTCTCGCAAAGCCAAGCCGACAAAAGAATGGCTTCGCTATGTACGGACACCCCGTGCCAAAGACTATATCAAACACGCCCTCAAAATGCAGCGCAAGGAGGTGGTGGAGCAAGGCAAGGCACTCTTTAACTGGCGAGCGGCCAAGTATGGCGTCAATGAGAACCATCCTGTGATGCAGGAATTGCTGGTCTATTTTGTGATTCCCAATGAAGAAGAGTTTTTCTATTTGCTGGGATCACACAAAATCGACACGCAGAAAATCCAGGAGTTTATCCGTCTCAAAGAAGAGGGAAAAGAATTTGATACCCAAGAGATGGTTCAGTGGAAGGATCGTCAGCAGATTTTTCAATCTCGCCTGGAGGATTTAGGAGTCGATCCTGAGACGTTGGTCCTGGGTAAAAAGGGCGATATAGACCATTATGTGCTTGGCAAATGCTGTCGCCCCGTCCCAGGGGATGAGATCTTGGGGTTTGTTCATGAAGATAAAGTCGTCATTCACCGGACCTCCTGTCCCAAAGCGATTTCTCTCATGTCGAGCTTTGGATCGCAAATTATCAAGGCCAAGTGGGCTGAAGGGCAGTCAGACGTCGAGTTCCTTGTGGCCATCAAGATCATAGGCGTAGACAAGCAGGGGATGCTCAATGAGTTGATCAAAGTGATCTCCATGCGCATGAAACGCAACATCCGAAGGTTGACGATCGACTCTCATGAAGGCTTATTTGAGGGTGTGTTCCACGTATTTGTCCAAAATACAGACGAGCTGAAAAGCCTGTTGAAAAAGTTGGAAGAGTTGCCCAATGTCTATCGAGCCAACAGGTTCGATGTAGAGGAAGAAAATGAGGAATAAAAAAAGGGAGGCGAGTGCTTCCCTTTTTCTTGCCAGTATGTGTAAGTTTTATCAGGCGTAGTGTGCGACTACGAGTGCGAGCGTAGCGATGAGGCCAAAAGCCATAGAACCTATGAGTTTGGTACCGCCTAGTTTTTCAAGAATACTGGAACCTGAGCGAGTAGGAGTAGCAGTTTGTAGCATGAATGAACGGGTTAACAGGTAAAATTTTCTATATGATCAAATATTTAGCGATCAAGTACTGATTGATACATCAAATTAGAAAATAAATACCATTCATACCAATTTTTCTACCATTTATACATACTCAGCAACCATTCATGCAGGTTATCTTATATGATCCCGAAGTGTGCAAGCACCAAAAATACGGTGGGCACGAGTCCAAAACCAATGGATATCAGCATCTTATGATTCTTTGACTTGGGCTTAACTTGTCTTGTGGAGAAAGAGGTCGGAGCAGTTGATACTTGTGTGAAGTTGTTAGGAATAAACATAAGGAGAACGTTTTTTTGATTTGCTTAAAGGTATCTCCTTATGTGCAAGATCAAGAATCAAAGCGGGGAAAACCCTTACACAATTCCAAAAATCGTAATATATCAAACTTCTTTATATTTAGTCAAATAACCATCTTCGTATTCAAACAACTCCTCGTATTCATTGTGAAAATTTCACTGAAAATCAATTACTTACACCGAACCAGACTCGTTATGTAAGTGATTAAGTTCTACTTAAAAAAGTGACATTTTCTTAGTGTACATAACTTCCCGCATTCACGTCTATGGTACAGCCTGTAGCATGATCCATCCATCCGCTCAGTAAAAATACGACAGTAGGTGCCAGATCCTTGGGCTGTGTCAGCGTATCCAAAGCCAAATCATCCCGTACAAACTGCTCCCCATACACATCGATGAACTGCTGGGCCATCTCTGTCTGAATGAAGCCAGGTGCTACTACAAAGGACTTGATACCTTGCTTCCCATATCCTCTAGCGATAGACCTGCTCAGTGATACCATCCCTCCCTTGGAAGCAGCATAGGCCATGTAGGCAGTAGTATCCCCTCGAAATGCTGCTCTAGAAGATATATGTACAATTCTTCCCCCTCCATGCTGTATGAAATGCGGGATCAACTCTCGACAAAGTACAGCTGCTGCCAATAGGTTCACATGGAGGGTCTGCTCCCATTGGTCGACCCATGTGTCAAAATCTCCTTCCTCCTCCATTTCAAATGCGATACCTGCATTATTCACCAATCCATCTACCCTCCCATAATGCGCCATGACATCATGTGCCAACTGGCGAGCTGCAAGAGGCTGGGACAAATCTGCTTGGAAAGCCAGGCTTCCATTGCCAATTTCACTTGCGAGTGCTTCAGCCGATTCTTTGCTCCGCCCATAATGTACAGCAACGGTTGCTTGGGTCTGCCGAAGCAGTGATGCAATCCCTTTTCCGATCCCTCTACTTGCCCCAGTCAGTAAAATGACTTGATCTTGTAAGGATATTTTCATGTTTTAGCGATGAGTGTATATATTTGCGCGACTATTCTTTCAATATATCGAAAAAAATAATGAAAGCGCTCGTATTCCCTGGACAGGGCTCTCAGTTTCCCGGCATGGGTAAATCCCTTTTCGAGAATTCTGATCTGGCTAAAAGCCTATTTGAGACCGCCAATCAAGTACTTGGTTTTGACATCCAGTCGATTATGTTTGAGGGTGCAGAGGCCGATCTAAAACGGACTTCTGTAACACAACCTTCCATTTACATCCATTCTGTCATTGCCGCACAGGTACATCAGTTGGCAGATACCGCGCAAATGGTAGCTGGACATTCCTTGGGTGAGTTTTCTGCACTTGCAGCTGCTGGGGCACTCTCATTTGAGGATGGCCTACGCCTAGTTGCTATCCGGGCCAATGCCATGCAGAAAGCCTGTGACAGCCAAGAGTCTACCATGGCTGCCATCTTAGGTATGGAAGATCAAGCCGTAGAAGCAATCTGTAAAATCGTCAGCGAGGAAGGCGAAATCGTCGTACCCGCCAACTACAATACCATCGGACAGCTCGTCATCTCTGGCAGTAAGGCGGGTATCACCCGTGCGATCGAGCTAGCGCAAGAAAGAGGAGCACGTCGTGCCCTAGAACTCCCCGTAAACGGAGCCTTCCACTCTCCACTTATGGAACCTGCCCGCATCGAACTAGCCGAAGGGATCGAAGCTACCCCCTTCGACGATGCACGTGTCCCTGTGTACCAAAACGTGACGGCCAAGCCCCATACACATAAGTCTGCGATCAAAGAAAATATCCTCAAGCAACTGACGGCTCCTGTCCGTTGGACGCATACCATCCAGCAGATGGAACAAGACGGTGCAACAGAGTTTCAGGAAGTCGGACCTGGAAAGGTACTGAGTGGCCTCATCAAGAAGGTGAACCGCAAGCTATCAGTCAGTCAGATTGCGGAGTAGATATATTGATCATGCTTTGTAGAAATGTTATGAATAACGTTTCTACAAAGCTTTCTCATCTACCTTTGCCCACATATATTCTTCATTTCTCCTCTCTCTCCTACTCAATATTGCCTGAGAACTTGTAGCATCTTGCGGGTTTCTTCTGTCAGTTCATCAAAAAGTCGCTGGATACATCCTTTGTCTTGTTCATTTTTAGCTTGGAGCTCTATGTCGGCCAATACTAGCCTCAGGTCATTTCGTCCCATACTCGAGAAAGGATATTTGAGTTTATGAGCCTGCCGACTGATTACCTGCCACTCCTGACGCTCGATACTCTTCCTGAGATGCCCTAATTCTATGGGCGTTTGCTCCAAAAAAATCGCCATCATCTCTTTTACAAATTCTCTGTCTCCCCCCGAAAGCTCCATGAGGTAGCCTGTATCTATTTCCTTGAGACTGCTACTGCTAGGAGAAGAAGGAAGAGAATCTCCTACAACGACCTCCTGCGGCTTTCTTTTGTTGAGGTAAAATCGAATCATTTTGTAAAGACTGCGGGGTTCAAAGGGTTTGATAATATATCCATCCATACCCACCTCAAGTACTTTACGCTTGACCGTTTCTCGTACAGATGCTGTCAATGCGATGATGGGTACGCGACTTACCGTAGATGGAAGCTCTCTCCTGATCAACTCTGTCGCCTCATACCCATCCATTTCGGGCATATGTACATCCATGAGAACCAAATCATATGTGCCTACCTGCATCAGCTCAAAAGCTTTTTTCCCATTGGAAGCAATGGATACTTCTGCCCCCCATTTCTGAAGCATCCGTTGGATGACCTTTTGATTCATATAGGTATCCTCTACAACAAGAATGTGGTGTCCAGACAGATCCTCTTTCACATGGCCATAAGCCGAATGCGTCTTGTTGCCCTGCTCAGAAAATGTATGTGGGTCTGCCAACACAAAGGGCAAGATGACAGTAAAGGTGCTGCCCTCCCCTACCTTACTTTCAAGATGAATCTCTCCCTCCATCAAATCGAGCAGTTGACGCACGATGGCAAGTCCCAGTCCCGTTCCTCCAAACTTACGTGCCGTATCAGATCCTGCCTGTGCAAAGTGCTCAAATATATGTGCCTGCTTCTCTTCTGGTATCCCAATTCCTGTATCCTGTACCTGAAATTCAAGCTGTATATTTTTATCCTCTTGGTTGAGAAGACGCATACGAATATTGACCTCTCCCTCAGAGGTGAACTTCAAGGCGTTGTTTATTAGATTTTCCAGGATTTGATTAAGGCGGACAGGATCTCCTAAGATGTATTTGGGTGAGTCAACATCTAATACAAGATTTACTTTGACGCCTTGTTCTTTGCCTTTTGCCCTCGCAATGTGATACAGAGAGGTGAGATTGTCCTTTATCTCAAATTTGATGCGTTCAATGTCAATTTTCCCCTGTTTAATTTTAGAATAGTCAAGAATATCATTCAGAATGGCTAGCAATGTTTTACTCGCCACTTTCATGTCATTGACATATTCTCTTTGCTCTTCTGTCAACGCAGTCCCTAGCACCAGATTCATCATCCCCAACATTCCATTGAGAGGAGTCCGAATCTCATGGCTCATATTGGCAAAAAACTGCTCTTCAGCCTCCTTGGACTGTAGCATTTGGATCTCCATGCTCTTGCGCTCCTCAATCTCCCAAAGTAATCTGCGATGCGCCAGATTTCCATCTAGTGACTGGGCAAATTGGGCAAGCACCCCCTCAATTTTATTGTGCCATGCAGGTCGAAAAAAGCGTGAGTTTCCCTGGCCGTGTAAACTCAAGATTCCCACGTCTCCTAGCTTAAATATCGCGATATGGCCTTTGGTACTTTTGTGCCCTGTACTAAGTAGGCTGAACTCCTCCTGATCATTAGAAATAATGAGGGACTTGCCTTCTTTGAGCTTATGGACGATAGGATGTAGGGGCAGTAAATGGTGCTTGATAACTTTGGCCTGGGGCTGCCCATATACAAACTCATAGGTATCTTCATCAGACGCCAAAAAAGTCTGATAGGAGCTTTTGACCCATACAACTGCCGTATCCAAGTTGGCTCTTCTCATGAGCGTCGTTAGGAAATATTGACAGTTCTCTTCTAGGGTTTGGGACTTTCCTATGGAAAGGGAAAGCTCATACAAAAGAGAGATGTCTTGGATAATTCCAGAGTCAATGGCGTTCATAGAAGACCCCTAATACAATCGTTTTATTAAAAAATTCAACCAATCCTTCGCCATAAGAAGAGATCTCGCCCAGTGTCAAGGCTCCTGAAGCACGGATACCTGCTTGGCGCACGGTACGCGAATCTGAAATGACGTGTAATTCTTTGGAGAAATCTTCCTCTAAAAAAAGGACCCTAGAGATGCAGTCAATGATGAGCATATGCTTCCCTTCTTCCTCAGATCTTAGCTCACAGTCCGCTGCAGCTTTTGAGGCGGCTTCGATCAGATGATGGGGCTGTCCCCTCAGGATATTCAATACAGCATGCTCTCCTACCTCCCCTACACATACCAGTTTTCCGTCTTCGCCTACTCGGATAGGGTCTCTGACTACATCCTCTGCATTTTCTTTATAAAGTCCAAAAGGATAGCCTTTGGCGATGTCAAAGAAATTGTGTTCCCCTAGCAAGGCTTGTCCATCTTCCTCTATGACCCCTCTATATACTTCGAAAGCATTGTCCCAGTTGAGTTGCTCTACGACATTCCCCATTGTCTTTGTGGCTATAAGGGGGCCTTTGAGCTTTTGCCAGCCGTGTCGCACGCCTAGTTTGATCGGCATAGGAATCATCGCGATCACCGCGGTATCTTGAAAGAAACCCTTGTGGCTAAATACACAGGGCTGAGGACTTAAACTGAGTGATCCTGCACCTCCCCCTAGGTAGTCTATTTCACTGCCAAAGAGATTGTATAGAGAAGACAAAAAGGAAGCAATATGAGGCGACAGTCCATCTATCCAGACTAACGCTGTCTGGTAAGTCTCGGCCATCTCCACATGAAGCGTATCGGGGAGCTGAATCGGTAAGCGGTCCAAAGCATGTACGCTAAAGAAGGTCGTCCTTTTGGGTAGATGATAAACCAAGATATCTGTCTCACTCTTTCTAGCGTCAACCAACACTCCTGGAAATAGGCCTCCTATGAAAGGGATGCCTAACGCACCCCAAGATGAAATATAGGTCCCTAAGTCCTCAGTCGCTTGCTCTCCTACTAATATCATCTTAGGTGCAGAAGGGTTTTGCAAAATCAGTGGAGCAACTTCATCAATATCTGATGCAATAAACGGATCCAACATTATTCAATAATTGAAATTTCTCTCAATAACAAAAAGTATCTACAGGAGAGGAATTGAATAATGGGATAATTGTTACATATGACAAAAGAAAAGACTGCCTGAAACAGACAGCCTTATGTGATATTTCTATAAATGAGTGTCTACTGCATATCCTGTAAGATCTGAAGAGACTCATAGATGTAGGGATCTTTGCCTAGGTTTTTGAACCAGTTGTCGTATCGCTTCTGGCGCGTAGAGTCACTTCGGATAAAGGAAGCGTCTGAATCGACATAGGAGACCGTCATATCATCGATCTTCTTGCTGATGTCTTTATATTTTTTGGATTCATCATCTAGATCTTTACGCATTTGACGGTAGGCATCCATCTGAAGTGGGTAGCTGGTACGGTCACTGTTTCGCTTGTATCTAGCCGCGTTTTCCTCAATCAACTGGAAAGTCTCATTTTCGCTTACGCGCTTGCTGCTTTTGCGCGAGAGGTTACTTACTTTTCCGTCTACACTCTTGTTGAATTTCTCATAATTGGCAGCTGGAATCTCGTCCCATTCCATAGAGTATTCGTAGTCTTTCTCACCCGTCTTGAGCAAGCTGTACTGGTCAGGAAGCACAATATCAGGTACGACCCCCTTGAGTTGTGTTGCCCCACCATTGATACGGTAGAACTTCTGCATCGTCAGCTTCACATCTCCTAGCGGCTTGAGGTCTGCTCCCCCTGATACGAATCTATCCAGATTCAGGAAGCGTTGAACCGTCCCTTTTCCAAAAGTAGAAGGGCTCCCCACAATGACACCTCGACCGTAATCTTGAATGGCAGCAGCCAAGATCTCAGAAGCAGAAGCACTAAAAGCATTTACCATCACGACCAATGGACCATCGTATACAATTGCAGCGTTTTTGTCAGAGAGAATGCTGCTCGGTGCATTGCGTGAGCGTACCTGCACGACAGGACCGCGCTTGATAAACAAGCCTGTCATTTCAATTACTTCTCCGAGCGAACCTCCTCCATTATTTCTAAGGTCTAGGGTGATTCCGTCTACTTCAGCCTCTTTAAGCTTCACCAATTCACGGGCAATATCTTCTGCACTGCTAGGACCACCCGTACCGCCAAAGTCTGCGTAGAATTTTGGCAAATGGATAAAGCCCATACGTTTGCCAGTGGCTTCATCTTTAATGATAGAGGACTTGGCGTAGGTTTCTTCTAGCTCTACAATGTCACGCTTGATCGGAATTATTTTCTCCGCTCCATCGGGATGTCTGACTGTAAGTTTGACTGTGGTTCCTTTTGGGCCACGAATCATGCTCACGGCTTCGTCCATATCCATACCGACCACATCCACAGCATCTTCTTTCGATTGGGCTACTTTGAGGATGACATCATTGGGTTGAAGATCTCCTTGACGGAAAGAAGCGCTCCCAGGGATGATACGAACGACCTTGATGTAGCCATCTTCTTCTCGGAGTTGGGCACCGATTCCTTCGAATCTACCCGACATATCTATATCGAAGTCTTCCTTATCTTTGGGAGGGAAGTAACTTGTATGTGGATCATAAATATTGGCGATAGAGTTGAAATAGACAGCCAATCGGTCTGTTTCATTTAGGCCTTTGAGTCGCTTGAAGTAGCGCTCATAGTTTTTCATGACTTTTTCTCTTGCCTCTTTCTCCAACTCCTTCATAGACTTTGGTTCAAAGTCCTCTTCGTCCTCTTCTTGCTTTGTTTCCTGACGCTTGAGGGAAGTCGCTACGCGAGAGAGCGTTCGATACTTGAGTTCTTTGCGCCAGCGTTCGCGTAGTTCCGCTTCTGTGTTTGCGTAGGATAATTTTTCGGGATCTGTCTCGATGGACTCTTCGATGGTAAAATCAAAGGGTTTCGCCAGAATGTCTTCCACGATCTCCTCTGCTTCTTTGACGCGCTGATCAATCTTCTGAACGGAAAGATCAAACAGTTGGAAGGAATGCTCCTTAATTTCGTCGTCTACCTTATCTTGAAAGGCATTGAATGCATCGATATCTCCTTGGAGCAAAAACCGCTTATTGTAGTCTAGGCGATCGAGATACTCGTTAAAAACTTTGCCTGAGAAATCATCGTTGATCGCGACAGGTTGATAGTGATATTCTTCCAAGCCTCTGATCATCAGATCCATTAACACTTCTCCTCTGTCTCTTCCGCCAGGATAGAATGTGTAGGAACTAAAAATCCACAATGAGGCAAATACCAGGCTGGAAATAAATACTTTTCCTTTCATATGACCGTAAATCCGTTCTATTCCAAAAAGTTTGGATGACTAAAATTTCAGGTAGAAATTGGCTTCTGTATTTCTAAAAATAGCGAAAATCCTTGATGGCCCCTAACTTCCTGAGAATATTTTCTATTGAATATGCAGATTACTCTACAATATGTCTTTTAATCAAGTCAAATCGATGGATGATCTTTCTTTGTTACGGGATCAATCCTTCAAAGTTGTCACACCCAATTTTTCCCCACCCATTCAGTCAGTCTTTCCATTCCACCCTGGAATTAGGCTTTACAGTATCTTTCGAAAGCTGGGATGACTGCTACATACTTTAACAAATTTTGTGCCTTACATATGAACCCCAAAAAATTATTTCTCTTTCCCTACATGATCAGACTGTCCCAGTCGTGTTTGAGATGCATTTCCTCACGTCAATAGGCTTCATTATCCTGAGTTCTTCCTTATCTTCGACAAATTTTGATGTCATTTATATGCAGGTATACACACTTCTTCAATATCAAATACAAGATCGGGTAGCCATCATTACCCTCAATCGTCCAGAGAAAAGAAATGCATTGAACGATGTCATGGTCGCGGAACTGAAAGATGCGATTATGGCAGCAGAAGGAAATCCAGAGATCAAAGTCATCCTGCTCAAAGCCAATGGGAAAGCCTTTTGTGCGGGAGCCGACCTGGATTACCTACGAAAATTGCAGGGATTCTCCTTCGAGCAAAACCTAGCCGATTCCTCCTCTTTAGCAGATTTGTTCTTGACCATATACCGCGCGACTAAAGTCGTCGTTGCCCAAGTAGAAGGGCATGCCATCGCGGGCGGTTGCGGATTGATGACCGTCTGTGACTTTGCCTTTACGGTGCCTGAGGCCAAGTTTGGCTATACAGAAGTGCGCATCGGATTTGTACCTGCGATCGTGATGACCTTTTTGTTGCGAAAAGTAGGGGAAACCCGTGCCAAAGAACTCATGCTATCAGGAGAATTGATCTCCGCAGACACAGCGGCAGACTATCATATGCTCAATAAGGTGATTCCTGCCGATGAAATAGAAGTTTATGTAACCGACTTTACCCAGCGCTTATGCAAGCAAAACTCTTCTGCTTCGATGCAATTGACCAAGAAGATGATCGCAGACGTGCAGGAGTTTCCGTTAAGTAAGGCCGTAGAATTTTCGGCGAAAATGAATGCCTATGCGCGTGGAACAGATGACTGCAAACGTGGCATTAGCTCATTTTTGAATAAGGAACAAATCGAGTGGTAAGCTGAGAGCAAGGGGATTGGGAGAATGGAGCTTTGAGCATGGGACTAAACTCCACATGCTATATGACACTGTCCCTTCAGGAAAATGAACCTGTTTTGAACCCTGAAAGGGTGACATAATGTAGGCTGGTGGTTTCAATCCTAGACTACAGAATCATTTTCTATCGCCCTATTTCTCTGTCCGTCAACTTATAGGATGTAACATACGATTTCTGCTTACATGAACCCTGTTTAAATAAATCTACTGGATGTTCTCATTTTACGGATGGATATTTCTCATGGCGGTGCTCGCCTGCATGTTGATTCTCTACGTCTGGGTAGGGAACAAAAGGGGACATGATGCCAAGGTTATGGGTTTGTACTTACTCATGACTTGGGGGTTTACATGGTCGTTCATTCGATTTTGTAAGCAGGTGGTGGGACGATACTACATGCCTGATTTGCCTCCTAGAGACCTCGCCAACTACATGATCGGCCTAAACCAGCGATTCATGTGGATTACGATGGGAAGTTTCCTTATCATCTATGGGGTATACTTTGGGATCATTTTGAAGAAAAAACCAAAAAGCGATCCTCTGGAAGAGAAGTTGAAAGATATAGGAAGAGAGGGAGGAGAATGAATGTGCTTACAGAAGAAATATGCTGACTCTGACCAAAGATAAAAAAGCCACCGATAAGGGTGGCTCTTTTTATTTCAAAAAAGGAAAGGCTCGATCTGATCGTTCGAGCTTCTATCATTATTTATACAAATGGGAACAAAGATCCTGCGTAGATCCCTGCGCTACCTAGCTCTTCTTCGATACGGAGTAGCTGATTGTACTTCGCGATTCTATCCGAACGAGAGGCAGAACCTGTCTTGATCTGGCCTGTATTCAAGGCGACGGCAAGGTCGGCAATGGTCGTATCTTCTGTCTCGCCTGATCGGTGAGACATGATGCTGGTATACTTGTTGATTTTGGCCAACTGTACCGCGTCGATGGTCTCAGTCAGGGAACCAATCTGGTTTACCTTGACAAGAATAGAGTTGCCTACCCCCTCTGTGATTCCACGCTGGAGGAACTTTGTGTTGGTCACAAACAAGTCATCTCCTACCAACTGTACTTCCTGCCCCAAGGCATCAGTCAGCTTCTTCCATCCTGTCCAATCGTCTTCGTCCAATCCATCTTCGATAGAAACGATGGGATACTTCTTGCACCAGTCGGCCCAGTAAGACACCATGTCTTCGGAGGTCAGTTCATCACCAGAAGAAAAACGGAATACATAACGTCCCTTCTCACGGTCATAAAACTCGGAGCTTGCCGCATCTAGTGCGAGGTAGATGTCCTCACCTGGACGGTAACCTGCCTTCTCGATGGCTTCGAGGATGATGGTGACAGCTTCTTCATTGGACTTCAGGTTGGGCGCAAATCCGCCTTCATCTCCGACATTAGTAGAGAGGCCTTTGGCTTTGAGTACGCTCTTGAGGTGGTGGAAGGTTTCGGCTCCCATGCGTAGGGCCTCACCAAAAGTCTCCGCCTTGACGGGCATGATCATGAACTCCTGGATGTCGACAGAATTGTCTGCGTGGCTGCCTCCATTGATGATGTTCATCATGGGTACAGGGAGCTGACGCGCGTTGGTCCCTCCGATGTAGCGGTAGAGGGGAAGGCCATGCTCCTGCGCAGCGGCTTTGGCTACAGCTAATGACACACCCAAGATGGCGTTGGCACCGAGTTTTCCTTTATTTTCGGTTCCATCTAGTTCTAGCAAGGCTTGATCAATATGTACCTGATCGGTAGCAGCATAACCTGAAATTTCGGGAGCGATGACATCATTCACGTGAGCTACGGCCTTTTGTACGCCTTTGCCCATGTAGCGATCGTCTTTATCTCTGAGCTCGATGGCTTCATTCATTCCGGTACTTGCACCTGAGGGCACGGCTGCGCGGCCTACGATGCCTCCTTCCGTCATGACTTCTACTTCAACGGTAGGATTACCACGGGAATCCAGAATTTCTCTGGCAGAAATGTCGACTATAATACTCATGGATGGAATATTGATTTAATATATGTCGGCAAATTAATAAGATATATGGTAGGACAAAGGATTTATTACAAGACTTTGAGAGGGGGGATCGTTCGACAATGTCTCACTGCACGAGGCGAGATAGCAAGGGATTTTCATAGACTTGGTTTTTCTTTCTGAAAAATGAAAAATGATTCTGAAAAATGATTCTGGATGTTGATCTTGTCATTCAATCGATTCAAACTGCCCATGAACCCTTTACATATCACGCTACTACAAATGGATCTTGCCTGGCATGATCCAGAGGCCAATCGTCAGTTGGCGGAGTCCATGCTCCAGACGCTGGACGGTTCTACAGACATCATTCTCCTTCCTGAGATGTTTACGACGGGTTTTACCAATGACGTAGAGACAAACTATGAGATGATGGAGGGCAAAACCCAGGATTGGATGCATCAGATGGCGCACCAGTACAAGGCCTGGATCGGAGGTAGTTTGATCATCAAAGAAAAAGGTTCCTATTACAATCGTTTCCTGATGGTGGATGAAGAGGATATCGTGGTGGAGTATGACAAAAGGCATCTATTTCGCATGGCGGATGAGCACGATTACTACATGGAAGGCGAGGAGTTTGTGCGCTGTGAATGGAAAGATTGGCGGGTAGCACCTTTGATCTGCTATGACTTACGCTTTCCCGTTTGGAGTCGCAATAAAGCGGATCATGAGGGAAGGTTGAGCTACGATCTATTAATTTATGTCGCCAACTGGCCCAAGCCTAGGATCGCCCATTGGGAAGCCTTGCTGAAGGCACGTGCCATCGAAAACCAATGCTATGTAGCCGCAGTCAATCGCGTGGGCGTTGATGGGAAAAATATTGAGTACTCTGGTTCTTCCATGATTGTCAACCCTTTTGGGGAGGTCATAGCTTACAATTCGGGGGATCAGACTGTGCTATCAGCGGCACTCGATCCAGAGCCTTTGATCAAGTTTCGGACAAAGCTCCCCTTCTGGAAGGACACGGATAACTTCGAGGTGTTTTTGTAAAAAGTAATGCAGTTGAAGTAATCTAAAGACCATTGCGTATCTTAAGTTGTAGATGAACCTTATATCTTGTTATAGGTAAAATGAGTTATTGTCTAAAAAAATTTAAACTATTCCAATATAAGATTATCTTTATATTGAAATATACTACAAAAGATCGGTTGACATCGACACATTAACGTCAACATTCATCATATTTATATACAATATCCATACATTAAGAGACTTAGACATGAAAGACTTTAACAAAAGTATCAGTATTGTAGGCATTGTTTTAGGCTTTTTATTAGCATTGGTTTCATCATTCCCATTTATAACAGAGAATAGTGCCGCAACGATTGTGATGTCCTCTTCAGGTGGAATTCTAGTTGCAATTGCTACCTATTTCTTTGGTACAATTAGAGAAAACGAAAAATATCAAAAGGAGCTAGAGGAAATTCAGAAACAACATCAGGAAAAAATTAAAGAACTAGAAAAAACTCACTCGGATGATCTTGAAGATTTAAGGAAAGAGCTCGAAGAAAGTGGACAGGACTTATTAATCAGACAATATGCAAATGATACTTGTGAAATATCATTAATAAACAGATCTCTTAAAGACATAGAAGAGTTTGCCTGGCAGAAAGAGCCAAATGTTGATGCCATTAGGGTTGCTCTTAAGGGAATAGATAACATTCAATTCATGTCGTTTTTTAATAAAGCTGGCCAATTAATTCTCCAAGATGAACAAGATCAGATTCTACTTAGAAAATTTCTCTTTCATTTTGAACAAGTAGCCAAAACAAGAAAAAATATTCCCGAAGAGTTTCAGAGGATGATTGATGAAATGCGCCACTCCCTAAATAGATCAAACAATAGACAGATAGGGCAAACGTACCAAAAATAAAGATTGGTAAACAAGGTTAGTTTTATCAGAACAAACGCATCAGGTTTGATGCGTTTGTTCTGATGAGGAAGTTATAGAATAGAAATTTGTATATTTACCGTGTACTTCTCAAATTAATATTGCCTCTTTAATATCCCCTCTCCTACCGACATGTCCTCAGGTGTAGTAATCTTGATGTTGTCATAGCTGCCCGAGTTGATGACCACTGTACCGCCCATCGCCTGAAAAAGGGAAGCATCGTCTGTAAATTGATCGTGTGGCCTTTTGTGAAAGGCCTGATAAATCGCATCTAGCTGAAACGTCTGTGGGGTTTGTACCTCCCAATACTCGGATCGGTCGACGGGCTCGGAGGTTCCATCTGATCGTTGCTTACGGATCGATGCCTTGACAGGTACGCAGGTCACGGCTCCTCCCTGCAGATCCGCCAACTGGAAAGCATGTTCGACCACATCTACCGATACAAAGGGACGCACCCCATCGTGTATGGCCACTAAGTGCTCCGCAGGCTCATCCACCCTTGCATAGACTTGCTGGATACCCGCCCAAACAGACGCCGTACGAGAGATACCACCTGTGCAGAGATATACTCTTTCTTTTGCTTCCTCTTCTATATGACTTTGCGATAATTCATGCCATACATCCTGTTGGTCTGCTGGCAATACCAAGACAATCATTCCCCCCTCCAACGCTTCTAGAAACCGCTTAACCGTACGTACCAAAATGGGCATTCCCCCCAAATCCAAAAATTGCTTGGGAACCTTTGCTCCCATTCGCTTGCCAGAGCCTCCAGCGACGATTACAGCGTGACAGTTTGTAGGTTTCATTTTTCAGTGTTCATGTTTTCAACCACTACATAAGAAAGACCGCTACATGCACAGATTGTGATCTCTGGATATAGCGGTCTTAATTTTTCATATACAGACATCTCTACAGGAGATGTTTCTTTTCTGATCTGCTACAGGACCAACATCGCATCGCCGTAGCTATAGAAGCGATATTTTTCCTTGATGGCTTCCTCGTATGCTTCCATCATGAATTCATATCCCATAAAAGCAGCGACCATCATCAGTAGTGTAGACTTGGGACGGTGCAGGTTGGTCAGGAAAGAATTGGCGATATGAAATTCATAGGGAGGATAGATAAACTTATCTGTCCATCCATCTGCTGGATTCAACATGCGGCTAGCTGAGACAGAGGATTCCAGGGCGCGCATGACAGAGTTACCTACAGCCAGGATATTGCGCTTGCCTTTCTTGGCGTCATTGACCATGTCCTTGGTCCGATCTGGGATGATGTAGTACTCTGAATCCATACGGTGCTTGGAGAGATCCTCTACCTCCACAGGATTAAATGTACCAATGCCAATGTGTAGCGTCACGTAAGACTCTTCAATGCCCTTGAGTTCGAAGCGCTTCAGCAATTCGCGTGTAAAATGCAGTCCCGCAGTCGGTGCAGCTACAGCCCCTACATTCTTGGCAAATACTGTCTGGTAGTCGTCGCGATCGCGTGGCTCGACTTCTCGTGAGATATAAGGAGGAATAGGAGTCTTTCCGAGCTTATCGATCAGGCTATGCAGTTCCTCATTTTCTCCATCAAATAAGAAGCGGATGGTCCGTCCACGAGAGGTCGTATTATCTACCACTTCTGCGACAAGGTCATTTTCGCCAAAAAATAATTTATTCCCAACGCGGATTTTACGTGCGGGCTCTACGAGTACGTCCCACAGCTTTTGCTTGGCATTGAGCTCCCGAAGTAAGAATACTTCAATCTGAGCGCCTGTTTTTTCTTTTTGACCAATCAAACGCGCGGGGAATACGCGGGTATCATTCAGGACCACTACATCTCCTTCATCGAAATAATCCAGAATATCTTTAAAAACCTTGTGCTCAATCTTTCCCGTTTTACGGTCTGCAACTAATAAGCGACACTCGTCTCGGGGTTCTTGTGGATACTGTGCGATGAGCTCTTCTGGAATTTCCAGGTTGAAGGCGGACAGTTTCATTGCCATGTGGCCAGAAGTTTAGTTATTGTTTGGAAAGAAATTTGAAGTTGCAAAATTAGGGGAAGTCTCATTGATAATCAAGGGGTAAATAGCCAAAAAAGTGCGGTTTTTGAACAAGTAGTAGATAGGGGGCATACAGAATTACCCTCTAATTTTAATCGTATCTTTTAATGGCTCTCTACATAACTATCCAACTGATCCTCTACTTAAAATGGGACGAAATAGCTACTTTTTTCCTTAACATAGGTCGGAATTAACAATAATTGGATCAAAAGTGAAGGACTGATGGGTATCTACTCAAATTCAAGATAGAGATAACAACAGATTACATAGATCCATTGCACATGATGTGTCATCATCCTTTTTGTGTGAAGCCATTTATTCTTGCCGAATTTTCTGCTTTTTCTAGAAGTTTCTTTCCTCTCAACTTCCATTCTCTTATCTTATGCGCAATTTACCAAACACGTAAACGTTCATTTCACAGGTATAAATCATCAATTATTGGTATTTTCCTCTCTCCCACACAGGCATACCACCAGGGTACATATAGAAAAAATTGTTTCCTATGCGTAAAAACAGCTAATGTGGCCCATTTTTTGACGCATGAAGAGAAGAAAATACATATGGCCTATTTTTTGAAAATGATCTATTGGACCATGTGATAAACCTCAAATCTGCGAAAAGTTTGTGCTTTAGCTAGATTTTCATTGTTCCAAACAGGATCTTAGAGAATGATTGAATTTCATTTTTTCAGTCAAATCTATTTTTTTACAAGATATTTCAAAGAAATAACCATCCAGACATCGTACACAGGAATTCGTGAAGAATCCTCCGACATTTGAACAAATCAAATCCATACGATTTCTGACATAAAAAGACCATATAAACACTTGTATAACAAAGCCTATGTCCCCCTTAGTTTCTCTTTACAGCCTTACATTATCTTCCAGGCAAATGATACTTGTCGGAATGATTTTTCTGCTTGCTGCTCCTATGAGTGGACAGGCACAAATTATGCGTTCCATGCCCCTCTATGCAGGCTACCTGGGATATCCCGAGGACTTTGGTCCTATGCCTGAGCCTGAGCTTGAGTTAGCGTCAGATTCGGAGTCAGATGATGCGTCGACGCTGCGTGTCGCACAAAGCGACGAATGGGATGGCTGGGCAGAAGAAAGCGAAGCGGTAGCCGTAGCTACTACCTCTGACGCGTCAGACGAGATGCTTCGTGGAGACGAGGAAGAAAGCACTAGCCAAGAAGATGGCGAAATACTCGAATGGGCCAAAGACTTAGACTACGAAAGTGCAGAGGAAGAAGCCAACGAGTGGGTACCTTATTCAGAGGAGTTTGTACTCAAGCCCGAAGAAAGTCAAGGAATCAAGATGACAGGCATGGACCCCAACTCCAACCTTGTACTTGTGGAAGACCGACTCTTGGGTAAATTCTCCATACGCGTACAGAAAATCCGCGTTTCGCATCTCGAACTCAAATGGTACGATGAGGCAGGGAAAATGATCAAGTACAAAGAGGCCAAGCATCTACCCATCGGGACGGAGATTCCTTACCAGATTGACAAATGGCCACAAGGACGCTATACGCTGATGATTCGGGTAGACGATGGCAACTGGCAGTCCAAAAAGATCATCAAACCGAAAGATGCTGCGAGACTGTAGACAATTTCAAGCTTCATTTTTCAGGTTCAATCATATCTTCCCTGGCTCTTACGAGTCGGGGATTTTTTTGCTTCATATTCATCATTTCATATTTAATCCGACGAATTATGAAATTTACTTGGGTCAATTCGTGAGATGTACTAGCTTTGCGAAAATTTTGACCCCACATGCCATTAGATCCTTCCATTAAGTCTGTTCTCATCATCGGTAGCGGGCCCATCGTCATCGGTCAGGCCTGCGAATTTGACTACTCTGGCTCCCAGGCTTCACTTGCCCTCAAAGAAGAAGGCATCCGCGTCGCCCTCATCAATTCCAACCCAGCAACCATCATGACAGACCCCGTGACTGCGGATGATGTCTATTTGCTTCCATTGACACGTACCTCAATCGAGGAGATCCTGCAAAAGCAGAAAATCGATGCGGTGCTGCCTACGATGGGAGGACAAACGGCTTTGAACCTAGCCGTAGAGTGTGCCAAAGCAGGTATCTGGGAAAAATATAATGTACAGATTTTGGGATCTGACATCTCGGCGATTGACAAAGCCGAGGATCGCGAGATCTTCCGTCAGACCATGAATGAGATTGGTGTCCCTGTCTTGAGCGCTGAGACCGCCAACTCCTTCCTCAAAGGAAAAGAGATCGCCCAACGCGTGGGATTCCCGCTCGTGATTCGTGCTTCCTACACATTGGGAGGTGCTGGAGGTGCTTTTGTCAATGATCCCAAGGACTTTGATGGCTTGCTGAAATTTGGTCTAGAGGCCAGTCCTGTACACCAAGTTCTGATCGAGCAGAGCATCTTCGGATGGAAAGAATATGAGCTAGAGGTCATGCGTGACCTGGCAGGCAACAAAATTGTCGTCTGTACGATCGAAAACGTGGACCCTATGGGCGTGCATACAGGGGACTCCATCACGGTAGCACCTGCGATGACGCTGCCTGATACGACTTACCAAGAGATGCGCAACTATGCCTTCCGCATCCTCGATGAACTGGGTGAGTTTGCTGGTGGCTGTAACGTACAGTTCGCCGTCAATCCCGAAGATCAAGGTATCATCGCCATTGAGATCAACCCTCGGGTTTCTCGTTCGTCTGCCCTCGCCTCTAAAGCCACAGGATACCCCATCGCACGTATCGCTGCCAAACTGGCCGTCGGCTATCACCTCGACGAACTGAGCAATCAGATCACCAAAAATACTTCGGCCTTCTTCGAGCCGACGCTAGACTATGTCATCGTGAAGATTCCGCGCTGGAACTTCGCCAAATTCCCAGGAGCCGATCCCCACTTAGGCCTTTCGATGAAAGCTGTAGGAGAAGTCATGGGCATCGGACGCTCCTTCAATGAGGCCCTGCAAAAGGCGGCGCAATCGCTTGAGATCAAGCGAAATGGCATGGGAGCGGATGGTAAAGAACTTCGCGACCTGAGTAAGATCATGGAATCGCTCAAGAACCCATCGGATGACCGCATCTTCCACGTGAAAGATGCCATGCACTTGGGCGTGCCTTTGAAGGCCGTCTTTGATGCGACGAAAATCGACATGTGGTTCCTCCGTGAGATTGAGTATATGGTGCAGTTGGAGAAAGAGATTTCTCGATACACAGTAGACACCATCCCGCATGAGGTCATGCTCGAAGCCAAGAAAAACGGCTATGCCGATCGTCAGATTGCCCACTTGATGAGCTGCCTGGAGAGTCAGATCTACAAGCGACGTCAAGAACTCAAGGTCAATCGTGTCTACAAGCTGGTAGATACGTGTGCAGCGGAGTTTGAGGCGGAAACGCCTTATTACTATTCTACCTTCGATGAAGAAAATGAGTCCGTCGTCACGGATCGCAAAAAAGTCGTGATCTTCGGATCGGGTCCCAACCGCATCGGCCAGGGAATCGAATTTGACTATTGCTGTGTGCATGGGGTTTTGGCTTCTAAGGAGATGGACTTCGAAACCGTCATGATCAACTGTAACCCCGAGACCGTTTCCACCGACTTCAATGTCGCGGATAAACTCTACTTTGAACCTGTCTTCTGGGAGCATATATACGACATCATCCAGCATGAGAAGCCTGAGGGCGTCATCGTCCAGCTCGGTGGGCAGACGGCCTTGAAGTTGGCGGAGAAGTTGGATCGCTACAACATCCCGATTTTGGGAACGAGCTTCGACATGATGGATATGGCGGAGGATCGCGGGCGATTTTCATCGCTCCTGCGCGACTTAGAGATTCCTTATCCTGACTTTGGCGAAGCTTCCAATGCAGAAGAAGCCATTGAGATTGCCAATCGTGTGGGTTATCCTGTGTTGGTTCGTCCTTCGTACGTACTCGGTGGACAGGACATGCGGATCGTCATCAACGATGAGGAGTTGACACGCCACGTGATCAAGATCCTCTCGGAGGTTCCTGGCAATAAGGTCTTGGTGGACCACTTCTTAGATGGTGCCATCGAGGGAGAGGTAGACGCCATCGCGGATGGGGAAGACGTGCGCATCATCGGAATGATGGAGCATATCGAGCCTGCGGGCATCCACTCAGGAGACTCTATGGCGGTGCTGCCAACATTTGATCTTTCGGACGATGTCATCCAGCAGGTAGAGGCGATCTCCCACAAGTTGGCCAAGGCCATGCAGATCAAGGGCTTGATCAACATCCAGTGGGCCGTCAAGGACGGACAGGTCTACATCATCGAGGCGAATCCACGTGCGTCACGTACGGTGCCATTCATCGCCAAGGCCCACGAGATTCCCTACGTCAACTACGCCACGAAAATCATGCTGGGTACACATAAGTTGAAAGACTTCAAGTTTGAGCCCAAGCTCAAGGGTTACGCCATCAAGGTACCTGTCTTCAGCTTCCACAAATTCCCGAATGTAGACAAGGCCCTCGGCCCCGAGATGAAGAGTACGGGCGAGAAGATCTACTTCATCGAGGACTTGCAGGATCCGTTTTTTGTGAAAGCGTACAATGAGAGAAATATGTATTTGAGTCGGTAGTGTCAACGAGAGGTTGACGCCAGCTCATTCGTAGATAAAGATAAGCTTCCTCAGAAATGGGGAGGCTTTTTTTGTGGGGGGTGATTTTAAGAGCTGGTTGTTCTTCTCTGGGAGTTTATTTTAGTCTATCTATTTCCACAATCTTTAGCCCGATATGAAGTAGGAAAAGAGAACTAAACGAGCCTACCTATAGGAGATTTCATCTCCAAACATGCTGTCCTAGATCCTTCCTCTCTCCCTTCAGGAGGGATCGTCAGGAAGACAGGCTTCGCTAGTTTGGTGGTGGTTTCACTGTTTAGAATAGGGCTTCGCCTACTCATCAACTACGTCCGTACGGTCATCTCGATTCCGCTACGAAGTAGGGAGAGAGAACCAAACGGGGAGATTTCATCTCCATACATGCTATCCTAGATCCTTCCTCTCTCCCTTCAGGAGGGATCGTCAGGAAGACAGGCTTCGCTAGTTTGTTGGTAGTTTCACTGTTTAGAATGGGGCTTCGCCTACTCATCAACTACGTCCGTACGGTCATCTCGATCCCGCTACGAAGTAGGGAGAGAGAACCAAACGGGTATTACCTACAGGATACTAGATAGGAGATTTCATCTCAAGTCATCCTGCCTTAGATCCTTCCTCTCTCCAGAGAAACTTCGAGATCAGGAAGACAGGCTTCGCTAACTAAAAAGGAGGCGTTAGAAACTCCCATTTAGGATTCAAACTATTGATTAAGGCTTCTTTCTTGCTTCGTCTCCACTTTTTGATCTCTTTTTCTCGAATAATCGCTTGTTGAATTCCAGAAAAAGTCTCAAAGTAAATCAGGTTGTAGCAGTAATATTTACCAGCAAACGATGTAGGCAAACCTCTATTTTCATAGTGTTCTTTCAATCTGCGATTCAAATCATTGGTTACTCCTGTGTAGAGTACTGATCGCTGGGGATTGGTTGTGATGTAGATATAGTAGGTTTTCATGGGTTAGTTAAACTGTGACAGTATACACTATTTCCTTTCTACGTGATGAGATGGTTGGGAAAATCCGACCACTTCAATCATCTCCTCCTACAACCTCATCCGTACCACATCACTCCCCGCCTTCGAATCCAATACCTCCACACTCACGCCCTCATAGGTGTAGGTATCCCCCACAGCCATCAGCGCATCCTTTTTCGTTCCTGTAGTAGTCACACCAGGTTTGACGACGATAGGGCCTGTTCCTCTTTCCTTGGAGGTGTTCACGGCATAGACGAGTAAGCCTTCTTTCTCAAGATTGGCGGCGAAGCCTACCATGAGGCGACTCTCTACAATCAGGGATTGAGTGTCGCTCAAGGGGACCATCACGGCCTTTAATCCTCCGGGTGTTTCACACCATCCCTTGAAGGATTCCGCTCCGCTCAAGACACCAAATCCAGGAATTATCCGACTTGCATAGACTCTACCTGGAATTTCCACATATACCATAAGCTCCCTTCCACCCGTTATCTACTTGATTTAGACCATTTTCGTTACACATGTATACCCAACGAATTACTTCTCCCCCTTACACAGGTACAATTTTTGTTACGAAAAATGGTAAATTCGTGCTGGTCAATTTTTAGCCTTTACCCTAATGGAAGTCCCTCAGGAACCCCAAGATAAACTTTCCCAACTCGAAGCAGAAAATAGCGCCCTCAAGCGCAAACTGCTCGAATACCAAATGAAGGAAGCGGTCTTTCAGAATAAAGCCGTTCAACAGTTTCAAATGAATGTTCTCATCGGACGAAAGGCTGTAGATATTTTCCTGGGGAAAAAGCTGTCAGATAGCACCAAGCAATTGTTTGAAGAGGTCAAAACCGCACGCGTGACGACCGATACACTCGGCAATGTCCTAGCCCATGTCATCGCCCGGTTTATTCGTGTAGGCGCATTTACCATTTTGGCCGCCCTAGGTCCTATCCTTTTCATTGGCCTGCAAACATGGCTCTTGAATAGACAAAACACGCTGATCATGCAGCAAAATGTCAAGATCGACCGACAGTCGCAGTTGATCGAGTCCCAGAGACGAAACGGCCTGATCTTCGAGCTGGGCAATGTCTTGGACGCCATCACCTACGAAAAGCAACAGCAGCAAATCGAACGTGAGCGATGGGAATTGGAAAATCCAGGCAAGACCTTTCCTGGTCACCAGCACATCTCTCAGCAATTGATCGGGCGAATCGAAGCACTCAGTAGGTCCTTCAAGCCCTATAAATACCTCACGGCAGCCGATACACTTAGCCCTGAACTCAGTCCCGAACGCGGGCAACTCTTGTTTTCACTCCTGACCAGTGAGCTGGATGAGGAGGATATGGACTCGATCAAACGGGCGTCGATCTTCAAGCAGGCAGACTTGGCTGAGGCTTACCTGCACGACCGCAACCTATCGGATATCAATCTCATGGCAGCCGACCTGCAAGAGGCTGATCTCAACTCCGCCAATCTCTCCAGATGTTATCTGGAGCAAGCCAACTTCCGCAAAGCGGATCTGCGTCATGCCAATCTGAGCGAAGCAGACCTGTACGAAGCCAACTTCGAACTAGCCAAAATGTGGGACATCAAGCTAGATGATGCACAGGTGGGCAGCACCACATGGTTTCAGGAACTCAAGGCATTGGCAGACCCACCGAGGGATATTGATTCGGTCATGACTGTGTATAGAGTCGATCCCAAACCCCACTTTGACGTGAAGGATGGACATAAATACTATTTGGTTAAAAGGAAGGTGGTAGAGGTGGTAGATACTACAGAGGAAGAGGATTTGGGGGAGTAGCACCAACGAGACGTTGGCGCTAGCGAGTCGAATCTTCTCCTACACTGATCCCTTTTGATTGTACGGCAGAAAAAAGTGCCTTTGGCAGCCTTGCGCGGAGTTGCCCTGTTAGAAGAGATTAAAAAACTTGGTGTGAATGGCGTGCATGGAGCTATACTACATCATACCTACTACAGGATGCCTGGATGAAAATCTGGGCATCCATCTTACTTTTCTGACCTTTCCTTTCATTTTCACAAGATTCCCTAGTTCTTGATGGCAGGTATTTTCTTAGGTTCATCGTGTCTTTCTACTCGATAAATAACCGACCTATGATCCGCCGTTTCTCTCTGATTGCTTTCCTCATTAGTGTCTTCCTTTTTGCTTGTCATGCCCCATCTACCACTACCCTCCCCCCATCACTTCAAACGGAAATAGATGCCTATCTCACGGCCACACAAGCACTACACGAAGTTCCAGGGATGGCCATCGCCATTATTCAAAAAGGAGAAGTGATCTACCAAAACTGTCTCGGCCTAGCTTCCCTCGAAACCCAAGAGCCTCTCAATGCCCACCATATGCTCAGGGTATACTCATCGACAAAACTACTCTCTTCTACTGCTATTTTTCAGCTGATAGAGCAAGGAAAAATATCCTTAGATGATCCGATCACCAAATACCTAGACGACCTCCCCGACGAATGGAGCCAAGTACAGATCGGTGACATGCTCGCCCACGGCTCTGGCCTGCCTAATATGGTTCGATATCCAGATACATCAGACCAAGCAATGCTAGAACTGCTGATCGCCGATGGATTCGACTTTGAGACAGGAGCGCGATTCAGCTACAACCAGACCAACTATTGGTTCCTTGCACGCATCATCGAAAAGGTGACAGGAAGTACATTCGCAGAATTCCTCATAGCAAATCAATTCCCCCAAGGAACCTCCGAAGTGCTGCTCTCTTCCAATTCCCAAATAGAAATTCCCAATCGGATCAGCAAGTATGAATACGATGATTCCAAAGCGCAGTTTGTACCCACGCGATACGCCGCAGGAGTCAAAGGTCATGCTGCCAATGGATTGAATATCAGCTTGACGGCATTCATAGATTGGGCACAGAGATTTAGGGAGAATGACATGATCTCCACGCAAACCCAAAAGCAAATGTGGACGCGCTACCCTTTCAAAAACGAAGAAGATGACTTTCTGTACGGTTGGGGAATTTATCCAGCGAATGAAACGGAGTCTTACGGATTCACGGGAGGAGGTGTGAGTGGTTTTCGCATATTCCCCGATCAAGACCTGACCCTCATCTATCTGAGTAGTGGATCTCGTTACGTTTCCATCCACAACTATATCATCGATCACCTCGCCAGTATCGTAGATTCAACGGCACAAAATGCAGGACAATTGGCTGAAGAGTCGCTTATCCAAGCATTTCTTCAAGACTCTATCGACCAAGCACTTGTGACCTTTCAGCAATATAAGCAGCAGCTTCCTGATCATAATTTTGAAAATATCCTCAATAGTATGGGATATGCACTTAGAGGAAGCGGACGACTGCAAGACGCCATCCGCATTTTTCAGATAAATGTCGAGACATATCCCAACTCTTCCAATGTCTACGATAGCCTGGGCGAAGCCTACTTAGCAGATGAGCAACTAGAACTAGCCCTTATCAACTATCGTAAGGCGCTCGAACGCAATCCTGGGAATCCCTACGTACAGGGGATGATCAAGGAAATTGAAGAGAAAATGGGAGCCTAATCAGGAGGTGCTACTGCTGCTTTTCTGCTACAAAATGCCGCATGGCATTTTTCAAAAATACGGCAAATCTCGGCTGTGGCTCCCCCTCCATCATGGTATAGCGTTCGTCTTGTATGTAGAGGTCGCCGAGGCCTGCATAGGTAGCCAACTGATGCTCCGCCTGGACGCTCGTCCCCCAAAACTTTTGGATCATCTCATAGTGACGTGCGATCAGTGTCTGGACAGCCGATGATTGTGGATCTTTGTTTCGCATGACAAACAGTTCCTCGTTGAGGGCATCAAACTCCGCTTGTAGCTTTTTAAAGCCGTCTTTGCCGAGCTTCACCAAGTCTTTTTCAGCTTGCTCGACCATCTCATGGCCATATTCTTTGATGGCCTCGTCGCGGTAGGTACTTCCCACTTCCTTGGGCAAGCCTTCATATAGTTCTTTGGGATCTTTCATGATGTTTCCTTTTTGAATGGTTTCAATGGTACGGTCAAGTGTAGCCAGCAACCGACTGATGCGATACTGACGCTGGATCAAAGCGGTTTTGTGCCCTTTCAAGGTTTCCATCAAGTCAAAATCTGGTGCCTCCAGGATCTCTTTGATGGATTTGAGTGGAAAGTCCAGCTCTCGATAGAAGAGAATCTGCTGCAGCCGAATCCATTCTTCCTCATGATAATACCGATAGCCTGACGCCGTCCTTTCGGAAGGTTTGAGGAGGCCTATCTGATCGTAGTAATGTAACGTGCGCACCGTCACACCTGACATACTGGACAGTTCTTTGACACCGAATCGCTTCATGTTGATAGAAAATGAGACGAAGAAAACCAAGCTTGAAAGTACGACACGTGGATTTCGCCTTACTCCACGCCTTTTCTTTCCGTCTTATGATTCATTTGAAACAAAGGTACACTATGACGTAAGGTAAGGGTCAAGAGTTATGAGCAATTTTTCGAGGATTTTTTTAAATGTGCTGAAATTCATCCTCAAAACAGGCTAGGATCTGCATTTTGGCTGCTATCCCCAAACATATTTTTGCGATCCTTCCAGCGTCTGTATTCCTCACCAAAAATTCTCTTGACTGCATTTTGAGAGAGGAAGTAGCTTTCAGGAAATACCATATCACCTGGACGAAAGAGGAGGCGACTCTTGCGGCTCAGAAAGCGACGGATCCTATCTCGCATCATGCCTTCGGCGATTTTTTTGGCTTCTTTGCGTTTGAGGCCACGCCTTTCCCATTCTTCTGAAGCTGCTGCTATTGCCTCGGGCTTGTAATCCGCTTTATTCTCCAACATCTGAATAAGCTGAGTAGGTGTGTAACTCGTGTAATCAGGCATGATAACTGAAAGATAGTATAGGTTGATGTATCACTTTTTGCGTAAGATACATTCTCCCAAATGATTTCCTTTCTATTTATTTTCTCACGATTTTTCTTCCGTGCGTAAGGCCGAAGATTTCCTTCACAAACTTCCTCCCTTGAGTAGAAAGACACCATATATAGACATTGACCCCCGTATCTTCGGACATCCTCTGGCGACGGAGATCGATTGGACGCCACTGGAGCAGGGAGGAAACTTCATTAAGACACAAAGACGCTATCAGCCTTCTCCTACACGCATGGGTTTCAAAGCTGCGCGAAGGGCATGGGTCTACAATGGACTCGTCGTACTGTTGGGGCTGATCACATTCGTGGGACCATTTATCAGAGAAGAATCTAGCCCCCTCTGGCTTCACCTAGCAGGGTTAGGGTTCATGGCTTTGGGCGTAGGACTTTGGATCAAGGCAGATCAGCGAAGGATATTTGATAAGGAATTGGGCTATTATTTCAGAGGAAAAACATTTAAAAAAGAATCGTCCACCTATCCCTCCATTCCCCTACATGATATCGTAGCCTTACAGATCTTGATGGAGCATGTAAAAGGGGGTAAATCTGACTATAAAAGCTATGAGTTGAACCTTGTGCTCAAAGATAGTAAGCGAATCATGGTCCTGGACCATGCAGATAAGGATCAAATCAAAGAAGACGCAGCCCAACTCAGCACCTTTCTTAATATTCCCGTTTGGAACTATGAAGATGCTATTGTCACACGTCATTCATGATTCGGATGCTCCATTTCCTTCCCAATCCAATCCGATGTCTTTATAAATCAAAAAGGTCGCTTTCTCTACCACCTGATCCATCAAGGGTGCTAGTTTCTCCTGAAACTTCTGCTGAATAAACGCGCTCAGTTGTGTCTCTTCTAGCATCATGTCGGGCGAAAAAGGAAAGCGGGCCCGTAAGAGCTGTCGAGTTTCAGGACCTTCTAGAGGTTCGACCAAATAGAGATAGGGATTCTCGATCTGATCTTCGATCTCGTCGATCAACTGCTGCTTAAAGGGCTGTACTGCGCTGCTGAGTTCTACACGGACTTTTAGCAAGGGCTTCACCGCTAGCAAGGGAGGCACCTCCACATGATAATAAATCCTACCCGTCGGATCGACTGTTGCCCCAAAGCCTTCGGCATTCCCTTCACTGTGCTTGTAGTTCAAACCTTCTTTCCCAAAAGCGCGCCGTAAGATCCCCAAAGCATGCTCCTGGGCGGCCAACCGTGTATTTACCAGTGCCTCGATAGAGGCTCTATACTCAAAATAGAATCTTGCCGCCTCTTCTGTACTCCCCTTGAAAGAGAGCGTTTCAGGGTCTATGTACTGCGAAAGGAATTCTTCAAACGCTTTCATACCATCTGGATTAAGGATATGAGCTAAACGACAAAAGGTGGTGGTTTTGTTTTAAGGGAAAGAAAAATCAGGATAATTTTCCATCGATTTGCATTGACATTTTTACATATATATTCTACCTCATGATTTAATTTTAGCTATATTCAAATGAAACATTTCTACTCATCTCCTCCACGCTAATTTCTATGTCTGATTTCCTGGCAAAAGTTGGCATTGATCCGCAACAATCCCATACGGCTATACAGGCCCTCAAAGATCTGATTCATGCGCAATCAGTACCGAAAGGGACCATACTACAAAGGGCAGGTGATCCTATTTCCAACGTCTACTATGTCAAAAAAGGACTGCTTCGAAGCTACAGTATGGATGGAAATGGTAGAATTCACATCTTCATGTTTGCTTCAGAAGATTGGATCATGGGAGACAGCGTCATGCTAGACGAGCCTTGCGAACTGTACATTGATGCGCTTGAACACACAGAGATAGAGGTGATTGATAAAAGAAAAATGGATGAGGTCCTTCACCTCTTGGGGAGGTCCTATGACCAAACGCGCTATCTCGTGAGAAGACTTCGTGTGCTCCAGCAACGTGTCATCATGCTCATGAGTGCCTCTGCCCTCGAACGCTACGATCACTTCCTCTCGGCCTATCCCGACATCATTCAGCGGGTTCCCCAAAAGATGGTCGCATCCTACCTTGGCATCACACCAGAGGCGTTGAGCAAAGTCAAGGGAGACCGCGCCAGACGTCAGCGCACAAATTCTTAATCTAGATTAATGGGATTCCTTTGCTCATATATGAAATTCATATCATGAAAAAGATACTCCTAAACGCCCTCTTAATTGGCGCCGTGGCAGGCGCTGTAAATGTTGGCTTGGCCCTTTTACTGGGTAACTCACCACTGGAAACGCCCTTTATTCAGGGAACAGAAGAATTTGAGCCCGTCTCAGATTTTGCGATGAAGTCAGGTGTTGCTACAGTGGTGTTGACCTTGATTGGAGGACTGATCCTGGGACTCTTGCATAGAAGATATGGAGATAGAGGCATCAGAATCTGGCGAATTGTAGGTATTGCTTTTCTATTTCTCTATGGGGTCATGCCCTTCTTAGGTCCTGGCGTAGCTACAGCAAAAGCTGGCTTACTCATCAATATCCTGCATTTTGTGGCAGGCTTTGCGGCCCTGTATTTTCTCCCCAGAGCGACAAAATAGTGCCCGCATACGTCATCGCTTTTTACCCTTAATCAACCTGCGCATTTGCTTATAGACATAAGCAGATGCGCATTATTTCTATTTTGAGAAATGACCAAGAATGTGGATATGATCCTGCTGAAGTAGCGACCTGTCTGGTAGAGGTAAATGATGGGTATTCGCTGGGTAGCTATGGCCTCTTCCACATTCACTATGCAAAACTATTGTCTGCTAGATGGAGTAAAAGGGTCGGTCCTGAGGATTTGTGCAACTATTGATATGGGGTAATCTCAGCGTATGCATATTTTACTTCAGCCTTAAACTACTACTAGACAGCCACTTATTCACACATATAAGTCTAAGAATCAAGAGAAACAATAGCCCAAAAGGAGAAAAAACTTTATATTTTTACCCTAGACAAAAGAAGTCTGGTCTCCTATATTCTCACTTATGAGTTTTCTGGTAGAGAAATATGTAAATCCCCTCACGGATTTTGGCTTTAAGAAGTTGTTCGGGACAGAACCGAATAAAGAGCTTTTGATCGATTTTCTCAATCAGGTTTTGCCTGCCCGTCATCAGATCAAGGAGCTCAGCTACTCTCCCAACGAACATTTGGGTCCTCAGGCGGTGGATAGAAAAGCCATATTTGATCTATACTGTACCTCAGATTCGGGGGAGCGATTTATTGTAGAAATCCAGAAAGCCAAACAGAACTACTTCCAGGATCGCTGCCTCTATTATGCCTCTTTTCCCATTCAAGCGCAGGCTCAACAAGGAAACTGGAATTTTAAACTGTATCCTGTTTACACCATCGGGATTCTGGACTTCGTTTTTTCTGATCATAAGGACGAGCAAGCCTACTATCATCTGGTAGAATTGAAGGATCAGGAATGTGAGGTTTTCTCTGACAAACTGAAATTCATCTATATCGAACTGCCCAAATTCACAAAAACCGAAGCTGAACTAGAGACGCCGTTTGAAAAATGGCTATATGTGTTTCGTCATCTTGCTGAACTACAAAATCGTCCCCAAAAATTGCAGGAACGCATCTTTCAAAAGCTATTTCAAGCAGCCGAAATCGCCAAGCTGTCTAAAGATGAGCTGGAAGCCTACGAAAGTAGCCTGAAGCACTATCGCGACATCAATAATATAGCTGAAACCGCAAAAATGGAAGTTGCTCGTGCGATGAAACTCGACGGGATGTCCCTCGAAAAGATTCAGCGACTCACATGTCTGAGTATGGAGGAGTTGGCAGAATTGTGATGCACACACAAAAACGAGGCCTTCCCACATGTGAAAAGGCCTCTATCAGTTGAAGTATCTTTTTCTGATTACTTGATCATAAAGTTGATGATATCAGAAGTTGTCTCATTGCCTAAGTAGTCTACTGCACGGATCTTCAATGTGTGGAAGCCTTTTGAGATGCCCTTGATAGGACCTGCATACAAACGTTCCATATTCTCATCCATCGTGTAGAAAATCTTATTTGTTCCTACGGCCTCATCTGTAGCTGCTAGATAAAGCAAGTTGTGCGTAGAATACACAGGTACCTCACCTTCCTCGTCCATCTTCGCCATCCCGACATTTTGCATACTAAAGTGATGGTAGATCTCTGGCCCGTCATTGTCCACGACCATGAAGAAGTCATTTTCGGCTAAGTTGTTCACATTGTCCTTGGCAAAATAATCTACCTTATGATATCCGTCCTTCTCCACAGTGAAAGGCTCTTTGAACTCCTCTTCCTCACCATCTAGCTTATAGTTGAGTGTCTGTACACCCGACTGGTAGTCTGTAGCTGTCAGACGAACCTTTGTCTCACTCGTGATAAAAGTCGTATCGCGCGTCTTAAACTGTGGCCCCACATAGGCATGGTTGATCTTGGGAGCAGATAGATCTAGCATCAAATTGGCCAAGTCATCGTCACTCTTCAAGGCGCCGATATTGTCTACCTTATCCTGCCCTTTGAACTTCACGTAGTGGGCACCCTGACCTCCCTTGAGCTGAAAGGGCTCTGCATACTCCGTAAACGGACGTCCATCTTGTGTGAAAAAGATTGTCTTTACACCTGCTTTATTGTCCGTAGCTGACAAGCTGATCATAGAACGCTCCGAGACATAGGCCTTTCCCTTGGCACGGTACACATCTCCCTTGATTTCTGCCGTGACGACAGGGGCAATTTTATCCAGATAAAACTTTAGGGTCTGCACCTCTTCTTCATTGGCTACGCGGTCTGTCGCTCGATAGGTCAGGACATGGTCTCCATCCTTAAGATAGGCCACATTAATTTTTCCTCTTAGGATTGCCTCAGGTGCCTCGTCCACCTTCCAATTTATGCGCTTTACGCCTGCTCCATTGTCTTTGGCAAAGAGATCAATGTTCACTTTGGAAGAAAAAATCATATCTAGACGTGTACCCTGAAGTTTGTAGTTGGTCTTAGGTGCCGTATGGTCTACAGTAAAGGCCTCTACATGCACCTTCTCATCATTTCCGACGCGGTCCACTGCATAATACTCAAACTTGTAGGTCCGCTCTTCTCCAAACTTGATTTCATCTTTGTACAAACCAAAACTTGAACCATTGGTCGCAAATAGAATTTGTTCTAGACCAGCCATTTGGTCCTTACTGCTGAGTGTGGCAGCCAGCCCTTTCCCATAAAAGGTGACTTCATTTGAGGTGTACTTAGGTGCATCATTGTACAGGATCTTGGTAGTAGGTGCCAAGCCATCTACATACACAGGAAAAGAAACTTCCTGCTCAGGAATCCCTGCCATATAATCTTTGTGCCTAATATAGTGTGTACCATGGCCATCAAAATACATGGGATTGGCAAACTTTTCCATCGTAGGAGAAGTCACCTCAGTCATTCGGTAAGACTCACCTTTTCCCTCTTCAGAAGAGGTGATATTGACGTATACGGGAAGACTCAATTGCCAGTATATTTTTCCATCCTCATCCTTTAGGGTTTTCTTAGGATGGTTTGGCTTTCGTGATCCATCCTTTGGATCGTCCATTTTGGGATCTGTATCCAAAGGCTGGGCAATGACGGTTTCAAAGCAAGCAAAAGCTACAAAAAGAATAAGGAGTATCTTTAGTTGTTGCATGAAAAAGTAGTTTTAAAGGAGCTTAATTATGCAACAAAAATAGGATAGCCTGAACATACCTAAAACCGAAATTTTACAAATAAAAAACAACACACATAATAAAATATGTAAGATCTTAAACAAAAGGTAAACTTATTCAAATACACTCAATTCAGGTGTTATACATCATTTAGGACAGGAGCGTATACATTCTTTTTATTCTCTTCTTATGTCATACTCCATTTTTGATCCTTTTTCTGATTATTTACCTATACATCATCCTGTAAATGAGTCTCGATCTGCTGTACATCCACTTTCGTTCTGTCTTTGTAACTTCTGATATGTTATTTCTCTTCTCATGCCAAAAGGATGACTCAAATAGAAGAATCGAGGATTATAAGGTGTAAGGACTTGGCAGGAACAGTTTAAAAAGTGCCTAGGAACGAAAATAAGGAGATCCTTTTCCTTAAACGTACTATATGTCATCTACAAAAGTCGATTTAGAACGGAACTGCCAAAGATCGGCCCAATATGACCTTCGACTGCTTTTAAATGACCATTCGTCGTTTCTTTTTCAATTTTCCGTATATTTTTGATTTTCAAAATCATTCCTAAATTTTGAGAATCCAACATGGAGGACATACAGATCTTCCCAGCCTCAACCTAGATTTTTATAGAAAATGAAAGGCCACTTGTACAATTAATTTGAATGGCAAACGTCTAATCTCAAAAGTCACCCTGATTCATTATTCAATTAGCATTTATTCTCCCAACTACACTCTCTCTAACTTTGAGCATTATGAGTAAAACAGTCAAGCGTATCCTGATCGGCATTGGAGCCATCGTTCTATTATTTGGTGGATACGTGGGTTATGCATTGATGACGACCAAAAACCACAGTCCTGAAGGAAAAATTGCATTTACATCAGGCGATTGGGAGGTCTCTATCTTTTACAACCGTCCTTACAAAAAGGACCGTATCATCTTCGGAGGATTGGTTCCTTACGGAGAAGTATGGCGTACAGGCGCCAATGAAGCGACTACTTTCACAACCAACCAAGATCTCTTGGTCGAGGGGCAGCCACTCCAAGCAGGGACTTACACCCTCTGGACCATCCCCCAACAAGATACCTGGACCGTCATTTTCAACGAGAAGTCCTACGACTGGGGTATCAAAATGGAAGATTTTAAGCCCGTAGCGAGTCGAGAAGCAGATGGAGACGTACTTCAAGTCGTCGTACCCGCAACTGCTCTGACAGAAACGTTGGAACAATTTACTATCACACTCGAAGGAGAAAGCTCGCCTACCATGGTACTTGCATGGGATCAGACACAGATTGAAGTTGCCATCGCAAAAGAAGGAGCAGAAGAACCTCAAGTGGCCGTCATGCCGCAGGATTCCATTCAGTAAAAGTATCCTATATCTATAGATCGGGCTGTCTCTTGTTGAGGCAGCCTTTTTTCTTGTAAAGACTTCGGAGATATTCCTGAATCATTCTCATACGAATCACTACACACAAAACTTTTGCACGCCATGTAGGGTAGACCTGCTCATCACGATTCTTGAATGGAAGCACGGCACCAAATGGTGTCATAAAATATCCTTAATAAAATTTTGAATATGCGTTTTTCTCACAAACTAATCATCAGTGTATTCGTCCTAGCCTTGTGTTCTTGTAAGACCGAAATCGTAGAGTGTGAAGGTGAAGAAACCACATTTACCGATGCCACCATTGAAGTATTGACCTTGGGTGACTCACGTGTCGAGGGACTCCGATCTGAATTTGAAAGCTACCGATTCAACCTTTGGAAGCGTTTAATAGAAGATAACTGGGATATCGACTTTATCGGCACACGACAGGATCCTGGTGAATACCCGCTGGTGCTCAATCGCTGTTTCGATACAGATCATGAAGGATTGGGAGGTGAGACAACGGTAGGCTTGATAGAAACGCTCAAGAACAAGACCTTCTCCAAAACACCGGAGGTCGTACTCGTAGGAATCGGGGGAAATGACCTAGCAGATGCGGGAGCCACAGCAGCGGCTACACTCAACAACTTGGAGGAGATCATCGACTTGATCCAGGGACTGAATCCCAATGCAGTTATTCTAATTGAACAAATTGCTCCTGGCAAAACAGCGTTCATGACAACTGAAATTACTGAACGGTTCCTGGCATACAATGCAGGCATCCCTGCGATCGCAACCGCTAAGGCCACAAACAGTTCCAAAGTTATTGTGATAGATATGGCAACAGGATTTAACGATGACCTGCTGGCGGACGATGTACATTACAATGAAGCAGGAGCTCAGTTTGTAGCAGATCGATATTATGCAGCATTCGAAACCAACGTGACTCGATAAAAAATAGGTTCACTTTATCGCTTTTGTTGCTCCTGCTCTCAGTAGGAGCTTTTTTCATTGATTTAGACCATGATTGAAGTTTCAAATATGATCTTAATCCTCCATCTGTCGGCTATCTCATCAAAAGACTGATTCATATAGGTTACTATGCCAAGAAAATATGCTGTTAAAATACTTCTTCCTTCTTACTGCCTTCTGCTCGTGGATGGCAAACCTCCAAGCACAGGATAACACAAAACAAGCCTTCTTTCAGATAGAAGGACTTGCCATAGATGGTTATGATGTCGTAGCCTATTTCACCGAACATAAAGCTCAAAAGGGAATAGACCAATATCAAATATCCTATGGTGGGGTCCGATGGTTGTTCACCTCCCAGGTACATGCAGATTCATTCGCAGCTAGTCCCCAAGCTTATCTACCTGAGTATGGAGGTTATTGTGCCTATGGCATGGCATTCAATGGGAGGTACGAAATCTCTGGTGAGGTTTGGGAAATCGTCGGGGGTAAGCTTTACCTCTTTCATCCTGCGGAATATGTCTTCCGTAGATGGAGCAAAAATCGAGAAAATCTACAAAAGCGGGCAGATAAATTTTGGGAGAAAAAATCCCAGCCATAAGAGTGTTTGAGATGGGTAAACATGCAGAATGGTAGCTTATCTCTTCTCACATGAAGGAATTTGCCATCATCATATACGATTTTTCAGCTTTTGCTTGACAAAGGGTAGGGTAAGTCACCGTTTACCGATTGTGTAGGCAAAAAGGAAATCTTTCGTTCTTACCTACTTTATTTAATCAAAAGCGAAACGCATTGCGGTTTCGTTCAGGGGGGGCACCTGCGGCGGCAGGTGCCTAATTTTTATCTCTCTGCTACCTTTTCTTCCACTAGATCCTTCCTTCTACCAAAATAAAACATCATAAAACCACCCGAAACAAACATCAGTAGGCTGTAAACTGCTGCTGGGATTGAAAGCGTCGTATTTGCCAATACTGTCACGGCAATCACAATTGCCAAGGTTCCATTTTGAATGCCTGATTCAATAGAGATGGTAATAGACTGCTTGAGGTCGAGACGAAATAGGCGGGCAGTCAAAAATCCAAGGGACATCGTCAACACGTTTAAAGCTCCTGTTGCTAGGCCAATCTGGCTGACAGAGTCGACGATACTTGCTCGCTCCTTGATGATGATCGAAAGTAGAATCACCAGAAATAAAACGGTAGAGACGATCCGCACAGGACGATCCATCCTTATAGCGAAAGCTGCCTTTCGCGAGCGAACAACCATCCCCAACCCAACAGGAATGATGACGATGACCACTATTTGCAAGAGCATCCCCACTTCATCTACATCGACCACCTGGCCTGACTCACTGAAATAATCGAAAGCAAAACCCACAATCAGTGGAATGGTCAACAAGCTAATCAAGCTACTTATCGCAGTAAGACTAATAGACAAAGCCGTATCTCCCCTGGATACGTGGCTGATCAAGTTGCTTGTCACACCACCTGGGCAGGCGGCGATCAGCATCAATCCGATGGCAAAGGAGTTGGACATCGGAATCACCTGCGTCAAGCCGAAGCCGATCAACGGCAGAAAAATCAGCTGATTGCTTAATCCAACCAAAGCTGCCTTGGGCTGAGAGAAGACCCGACGGAAGTCATCAATCACCAGCGACAGCCCCATACCCAGCATGATGATAAAGAGAGAGGCGGGCAACAATACGTCAGTCAAAAAAGAGGATTCCATGCATTTATCTTCTAAGGGTTCATCTCATCTTCATATTACGAAATTTGGGAAAAAACATAAACATGTTTCATGTTGCATATGTCATTTTTCTTAGTCACAATTTTTATATATAACTTTCTTCATGGATTAATTATATTTTTCCTCATAGATCTTTATTTCTAGCCTATGTTTCTCCGTGTTACGTTTCTATTGATGCTTTTTGGGGTGCACACGCTTTTCTCCCAACATACCCTCATCCCTCAGCCTGCCTCTTTCGAAGCGGGTAATGCCAAGGTTGTTTTCCTTTTAGATAGCCTTACCGTACTTGAGTATCCCATGGATAAACCTGAGATATATGCTCATGTCACAGACTTTCAGATATTTCTCAAAGCAAAGGGATTAGACATTTACAAACGGGACTCACAGCCAGGAGCACCAAAGATTGTGGTTCAGCTGGAGGAATCGCTTATATCTAGGTGTGGTAAGGAGGGCTATATCTTAAAGGTCACAAGGGATAAAATCCTCATCCAAGCAGTGGATGCCCAAGGTATTTTCTACGGGATTCAAACACTGAAGCAACTCCTTCCCCCAGACTTTGGAAAGCGACTGCCCCATGATGGCTCTACCGTTTTCATCCCTACCTGCACCATTACAGACTATCCCAGATTCCAGTGGCGCGGTCTGATGCTCGATGTCAGTAGACATTTTTTTCCGCCTGACGATGTCAAAGCCTTTATCGATCAAATGGCTACCTACAAATTCAACCGTCTCCACTGGCACCTGACAGACGACGAAGGTTGGAGAATCGAAATCAAATCCCGTCCCAAGCTCACCGAAGTAGGTGCATGGCGAGTGGAGAGGACAGGAAGATTTGGTGCGCAAAGAGCCTATCCTCATCCTGGAGAACCTGCTACTTATGGAGGTTTTTATACACAAGAAGAAATCAAGGATATCATTCAGTACGCAGCGGATCGCCATATTACCATTGTCCCTGAGATTGACATGCCAGGACATAGCATGGCAGCACTTGCCGCCTATCCTGAACTATCCACGCAGAAGAAGCCCAAGTTTGTGAACCCAGGCGCCAAGTTTGCCGAGTGGTATGGCAATGGCAAATTCAAGATGCTCATCGAAAACACCCTAAATCCCGCAGACGAAGCTGTATACCGTTTCATCGATGATGTATTCACAGAGGTCGCTTCGCTTTTTCCAGGCACATATATTCATATGGGTGGAGACGAGTGCTACAAAGGCTACTGGGAAGAGAGTGCGGATGTACAGGCATTTATGAAAGAAACGAATCTAGCAGACAGCCACGAGTTGCAGGCATATTTTGTAGGAAGGGTGCATGAGATCATTCGGAGCAAAGGAAAAAAGATGATCGGATGGGATGAAATCCTGGAGGGCGAGCTACCAACAGATGTAGCTGTGATGAGTTGGCGTGGTATGAAAGGGGGGATTGAGGCTGCCAGTATGGGCCACGCAGTTGTGATGTCACCGACTACTTTTGCCTATCTTGACTATACCCAAGGAGACCACAGCGAAGAAAACCCCATCTACAATGATCTCTACCTTGAGAAAGTGTACCAGTTCGATCCCATGCCAGAAGGCATACGTGCAGATTTGATTCTCGGGGGGCAGGGTAATTTGTGGACAGAGGCTATCCCGACACTCGATTTTGCCTTCTACATGACTTATCCTAGGGCATTTGCCTTGGCAGAGTGCTTGTGGAGTCCTAAATATGCAAAGGATTGGAACGATTTCGTACGCAGGACGGAAGATCACTTCCTACGATTCGATGTGGGGGGCGTCAACATTTGCAAGGCGGTGTATGATCCACAGATTGAGCTATTTAAAGAAGGAGACAAACTGATGTGTAAATTATCCAACCCGATTCCCGATCTTGAGATCTATTATTCCATTGACAATACCTATCCTGTCAAATATAGTCAGCGCTATGTAGGACCTTTTGAGATTCCTGAAGGCTATCTGAGTTTGCGGACACAGTGCTATCGCGAGGGTAAGGCCATAGGGCGCGCACTTAATATTCCAAGGATTACGCTCAGCAAACGGCTCAGATGATACGAGTGAATCTATGGCTGATGTTAGATTTTGCCTGAATTTCCCGTCCGCCTGTACTACCCCATCAACCTATTTTGCATTCGTTATATGGATTTACTCAGTACGCTCACCATTGTTCTCTTTCTGATTGGCGCTGTTCAAGGAGGCGTGTATGGCAGTATTTTGTGGACAGGAAAAAAAGGCAATCGGATAGGAAATAGACTTCTGGCCATGCTTCTATTTCTCCTCTCTTATCGTCTCCTTGTCCAAAGCATGCGCTTGTTTGGGCTGGGATACTATGATACATGGTACTACTTCATGCTGGACCTAAGTTGGGTGATTGGTCCTCTACTCTACTTCTATGTCAAAGCTCAGATTGTACCCAAGTTTCATCTTACACGTAAGGACTGGATTCACTTTCTTCCTTTGGCGATTCAAATCAGCTTCAGCATTTTCGTCAGATTGCAAAATCTATATTGGGAGGGGACCAGGGAGAGTCTTTCCTGGGCTGGCTACTGGGGATATGTGGTCTGGATGAACTACTCGACCATTTATATCATCGCTAGCATATCGATTGTTGCATATGCTTTTTTTGCCGAGCAGGCTTTGAAGGATGCTGGAACGGCTGATGCTATTGCCCCACAAAGAATCGCGTGGATTCGACGGATTGTTCTTGCATTCAAATGGTACTTCCTTGTGGTATTGACCATTCTCTTTGTAGATCTTCTCGTTTACAAGGTCATCCTTAGTGGCGACTACTTTTACTTCAACCGATTCTTTTATTTCCCTTTCTTCGTGGGGGTATCTATTTTGACTTATTGGGTAGGAATTGAGGGTTTCAAACGTAAAGATGAAGAAGGAGTGAAAGAGAAAGTAGCGCTTCCTCAGGATAAAAAGGTACAGCTAGAGCAAATTGCTCGACTCCTAGAAGAAAAAATGCGCAAGGACAAGCTGTATACCCAACCAGATTTATCCCTACAAATAGTCGCAGATCACCTAGAGGTGAAACCCTACCTCATCTCACAGAGTCTCAAGGAGGTTCTTCAAACTCGATTCAATGAGTATGTCAATACATGGCGGGTAGCCGAGGTCCAACAATTACTCAAGGAGCCCCAAAACCAAAAGTATACGTTGCTCAGCATCGCCCTAGAGGCGGGCTTCAACTCAAAATCCTCATTCAACCGTGCCGTCAAAAAACATCTGGGCATCTCGCCGAGTGAACTTAAGACATTTCCAGAGGATTCAATTAGCTAATTGAGTCATGTATCTGTGCTTCTAGAGGGTTCAATTAAAAAAATGAGACGAAAATCAAGTACCAGTCCCTCTTCTTTGTGCCATATCCTTTTTCTCACATCAAAAAATCAGGCTATGAAATTCTTGGCACTTTTTTTCCTCTGCTTTTCCCTTCTTTTTGCTCAAACCTCTACACAAGAAGGGCCCAACCCTTCTCTATTGATTGGTACGTGGCAGCTAGACATGACACCTCAGGATATTACCGATGACAATTTTGCGATGATGCGCATTCGAAGAGTAGATGACAAGGGCTTCTATGGTACATTTTATCGCAAGGGTGTCAAAATCAGGGAAGGAAGATTCAACACCCAAAGAGGTATTTTGTATGGAGCCTTGGTATCTGGAGACAATAGTGGCGAATATAACACCACTTTCTTCTTGAAAGAGGGCATCCTATACGGCAGTACACATTCCCTACAGCGCGACTTCCTAGCCGTATGGACGGCAATTAAAGTTTCTGATTCCTAAGTTACTTTTGAGATATTTTTAGGTCTAGTCCTTCGTGAGGGCTAGACCTTTTCTGATTTATTCCATGTCTTTTTAGCATGATAAGAAAAGACGATCTCATGTGGATTTTTGAGACTGTCAACACGAGCAATCGTTGATTTTAGCTTCTTCGGACTGTAAAAAGAGTATTTACATGCCAAAATCCATACTAGTGCAAGCCTTAGGGACGCATATACATTGTATACGTACTTAACACGCTATAAGCATCTGTAAGTACGTCAACTTTCAGCCCTTTGATAGCCCCTCAGACTCCATAAACCCATATGCTATTGCGCTTTTGCGATTCACCTATTGACGTATACACACACATACCCTAAACCATATCCTTTCACTCATGCTTCACAATTATATTTTCATCCCAAAAGAAGCATATCCCACCAACATGAAAGGCATCTGACATATCCACATATGGCCTACTCACAACAACCTAAGCATACAATCTGTCGTCAAAATCCCAAGAATGATTCTTGAGTCCGCTCAATAACTTGTCACTGCAAACCATATATTGGGAAAACCATTATCACCAATGGCCTTGACCCAGCCCCTCTGCCTGTTAGTCTCCTGACAAGGACAACCTTTTAAAGCATCACATGCATCATCCGCTACCGTCCAGATAGCCTCCACACGTGCCCAATCGCCATCCATCTCTAGTATATTGAGGTGAATTACGTTGTGTGTATCCCATTGATTTCCTGGCATACAAACGATTGTAGCAGATGTGGGTGAAGGGCTCTCACGAAGATTCAGACAACGCTTATCTAAGTTGACACCTACAGGAACGCCGCCAATACGATGTCCTTCTACCTGTGCATGCCTCATCTTTTGCTTGAGCAAATCGCGATAGGTGAATCGATCCAACTCAAAAGCCGTCAAATCTTTCTTTCTGACAAAAAATCCTCCTCCTCTTGTATGCCAAAATACTTTTAGATAATCAGGGTTATGAGAGGGTTTGGCCTTTATATACACATGACCAAAATGACCGATATACGCGAGATCCTCATGGTTTACCCTCAGTGCTTTTCCAGGGCTAACCTCAATTTTCAACGTCCCAGTCCCATCGCTGGATAACACACCCCATTTCTCTCCCATTGGATTTTCATAGATGTCGTAGATATTGAGCTTTACACTCGAAGGCAGTAACCAAACTTGATTTCCCCAATCTCCATTTCCCTCTCTAGGCATCATGATCCAGCAAGGATTATTATGTGAGGAGAACCCTGCCAAACAAAGCAAGCATAACAGAAATAGCCACTTGATCATAGAAGTTCATCTTCAGATTTCAAATAATAGCAGTGTGCATGCTGATGCATACCGATCCTGGGGTAGTACGCTTCGGCTGCTGGTGCCGCTAGCAAAATCAGGGTAGCTTGAGGTGCTTGCTCCCTCGTCCGCTGAATCAACGCTTTCCCAATCCCCTGTTTCTGATAGGCTTGATCTACAGCTAAGTCTGACAAATAGGTACAATAGACAAAATCAGTCCATGCGCGAGAAACGCCTACAATCTTTCCTTCCTCGCGGGCTGTCAAAATAAGGTTGGCATGCTGGAGCATTCCTTCTAATCGATCGGGTTCATCTACAGGCCGCCTTTCTCCCAAAGTGGAGTGGATCAGGATCTCCCTAAATTCAGCTACCGAGAGATGAGGTTCTAGTTGATAGGTAATCATTGAATAGTGTAATAAGTATATCAGACCATATTTATCGCGCTAAATCTGCAAAAATTTTATCCTTCCAGAATAAGACATTGTGAATTCCCATCAACTATCATTTTCATTCACATAGTGTTAGCCCAAAAGCTCCTATATCCCATTTAGCAAGATTCCCATCCTCTCCAATATGAACTAAGTTTTTTTGACAGATTATTCAGTTTTAGACAGGGGTAATTTATGTGTAGTGTTTTAACATTTTAAGCTATAAACTTATGGATTTCAACAAACCTTCAGGCCACTATCTCGATATAGAGCTGAGAGAAAAGCTTCAGGAAAAAGTCGCCCCCCTAATCGAACGCAGCTATACCGATGCCGCCTTCAAAAGAGAATTTATAGAGAATCCTATTGAAGTCCTTCAGCGAGAGACTGGAGAGACTTTTCAACTACCTGATGGATTTGAATTTGAAGTAGTGGATATGTCTGATCCATACAAAATCTACATATCCCTCCCTGTAGATGAAGAGACAATTGAGCTTTCGGACGATCTCCTCGACCTTGTAGCTGGAGGCAAAGGAAAAAACAAGGGAGCTTGTGGCGTGCTCAATAAGGCCTTGGGCTGTAACAAAACCTAATGGGATATTTGCTTGAATCGTAGACATAGGAAGACTGTCTATGATTCAAGCTTGGTTTTCTCTTAGCAGCAGTTGCAAGGATGTCGCTCCATTTATTCAACATTATCCCTTAATTTAGGGGTCTCTTGGGGTAGCTGAGCAAAGATTTGTAGCCATCATCCGCCTCAGATGTAAGTCATGGATCTTGTATGCTGTTCAACTCCCTGGATTTTGCCCTCTTTCTTCCCGCTGTCTTTGGCTTGTATTGGTTCATCCTGAACCGCAATCTCAAAGGGCAAAACATCCTTCTTTTGGTTGCAAGCTATATATTCTATGGATGGTGGGATTATCGCTTTCTTTCGCTTATTTTCATCAGCACAGTCATAGACTACCTCGTAGGGCTTCAACTAGCTAGGACTACTCAGGCACACTTACGAAAATACCTTCTTGGGATCAGTCTCCTTGCCAACCTCGGCATGCTCGGCTTTTTCAAGTATTTCGATTTTTTCCTCCTCAACTTTGTTGAAGCTTTCACCCTGCTAGGCATGCAGATAGAGGCTGCGCCTTTGCGATTCATCCTGCCTGTCGGGATCAGCTTCTACACGTTTCAAACGCTGAGCTATACCCTCGACATCTACAAAGGGAAGCTTCAACCGACACGAGATTTCATCGCATTTGCAGGTTATGTCAGTTTCTTTCCTCAGCTTGTGGCGGGTCCTATCGAGCGGGCAGCCCAGCTGCTTCCTCAGTTTGAGCGCGCACGCGTCTTTGACCATGCAAAAGCGACAGATGGCCTCAAACAAATCTTGTGGGGGCTTTTTAAAAAGGTAGTCATTGCCGACAATTGCGCGATCTTCGCCGACCTCTTTTTTGATCCTCAAACTCCCTACGAAGGAAGTGCGCTTCTACTGGGAGCTTTTTTCTTCACCTTTCAGATCTATGGAGACTTCTCAGGCTACTCTGATATGGCTATTGGGACAGCCCGTCTCTTTGGCTTTGACTTGATGCAAAACTTTGCTTTTCCCTACTTCTCTAGAGATGTGGCGGAGTTTTGGCGTAGGTGGCATATCTCCCTCTCCACATGGTTTAGGGACTATCTCTATATACCGCTGGGGGGGAGCAGAGGAGGGAGAATGAAACAAATACGCAATACATTCGCCATTTTTCTGGTTAGTGGTTTCTGGCATGGGGCCAACTGGACCTTTATCATCTGGGGGGGGCTACATGCCCTCTATTTTCTCCCCTTGCTGCTGCTCCAGCGCAATCGAAAATACCTCCATATTGTCGCCAAGGGAAGGATATTTCCTAGTTTTGTGGAGTTAGGGCAGATCTTACTTACGTTCTTACTGGTCATGCTTGCCTGGATTTTCTTTCGAGCAGAAAGCCTCCCACATGCCCTTATGTACATTCAGCATATGTTCTCCCACGAACTATTGTCATTCCCTGTGATCCCAGGTCAAATGGGCGCACTGGCTATGACCCTCCTATTGATTGTGTGGTTCATCTTGATCGAGTGGCGAGGACGCGGGTCACTGTATGCGATCCAGCATTGGGGTAAAAATCGCCCACAACTGTATAGATGGAGTGTGTATATATTCCTGATTTTTATGATTGGTATGTATATGAAAACAAGTGAGACACCCTTTATTTACTTTCAGTTCTGATGAAGAAATTTCTCCTACATATCCTCCAATTTGGGCTACTGCTGACGATTGCGTATCCCTTATTACTTTTGCTTTGGGGTGCTGTCTTTCCACAATTTCTCAAACCCAATCTGCTATTTGTGCAGGGAGGGACAGGTCACATGCACACGCGTATGGAGGAAGTGAAGCATACCGGTGAAGTAGATATTTTATTCTTAGGCTCTTCCCATGCGTACAGAGGATTTGACACCAGGCTCTTTGAAGCTGAGGGCTATCGTGTGTTCAACCTTGGCTCCTCCTCTCAGTCGCCCCTTCAAACCCAAGTCTTACTCAATCGATACTTGAATCAACTCCATCCAAAGCATGTCATTTATGAGGTTTATCCAGGAGCAATGGAATTAGATGGGGTAGAATCAGCTGTCGATGTGATTTCGAATGATACATTAGACACATATGCATGGAATATGCTATGGGATATTCCCCACATCAAAGTAGCTAACACCTTTCTATATGTATGGCTGCTAGATCTTTGGGGGGGAAGGAAGACATATCAGGAGGCTCCTTACAAGCCAGAAGAAAAGGATACTTACATCTCAGGAGGATATGTGCAGAAAAAAGCTATTCCTTATCCATATCCCTATTTACCCAAGAGAAATTGGGGCGTCCATACGGATCAATTGCGCGCCTTTGAAGCTATCCTTTCTGACCTGGAAGCTCGTGGCATTTCCGTGACCTTGGTCTATGCCCCAATCACCTCTACTGCTTATCAAAGTTATCTCAATCAGGAGGTTTATGATAAGATATTCCATCAGCTAGGAGACTTTCAAAACTTCAATGAGAAACTCCCACTAGTAGACAGTCTCCACTTTTATGATGCACACCATTTGAATCAGGAAGGAGTAGAAATATTCAACCGTGCTTTGCTGGATTCACTTAAAAAAAGTGCGTTGTACCCAAGATCATGTTTAGAACAATGAAAATCTAGCCCAAGAGCAGAGATTCCAGGTTCTAGCGAAAGCCATTTTGTAGGATCTAGGTTCTGAAAGCGCAAACTTTTTGCAAATTTGAAGTTCCAAACATGGTCTAAGCAAATAAAAAAAGCCCCCAGAGGTATTTACCTTGTGGGAGCCTTGTGCTTCATGATTGTGCTTAGACCTAGTCCTAGGTCCATGATACTTTCCGTATCACATTGTGCTTAAAACCCGAACGATACCCGTTGGTTGTGCTTTTGTGTTTTGAGTACCATCCGCTTGTCTGTGCTTTCAAAGGTTGTGCCTTTGTTATTTCGTATGATCAAATATGCCACCTTTTCACGAAGGAGACAATCGGTTCTTTACCAACGAGCGGATTTTATCTATAGGTGTGCAAACTGTATTTGTAAGTGTGATGGTTCAATTCTGGAAGAAAAACTGCTGTAATTGGGAGGAATAAAAAACAGGTATTCTTCATCCAATCCCACACATAACAAACTAATAATCAATATATTACACATTATCACAAATATATTCAGATAGGATTCGTTTTATATACAGAGATGCGATAAATTGACACCTCTACATAGAAACTACGAGACCCACTCATCTATGAGAATCATGTATTACACGCGCTCAAGTATAGTCGCATATCCTTGTCCCACACCGACACACATGGCCACAAGTGCATAGCGCTTTTGTTGTTTGTGTAGTTCGATAGCTGCCGTTTGCAAAATTCGGGTACCTGATACTCCCAGAGGATGTCCAATCGCAATCGCTCCTCCATTGGGATTGATTCTGGGATCCTCATCGTCTACACCGAGTTTGCGTGTACAAGCCAGCACTTGAGCAGCAAATGCTTCATTGAGTTCCAGTATATCCATTTCTTTGAGGGTCAAGCCTGTTTTCTCCAAGGCTTTTTGGGCAGCATATACAGGGCCTATGCCCATGATACGAGGCTCTACCCCTACCACAGCCGAACCGACAATACGTGCCATCGGCTGGAGGTTGTGTGTTTTGATGCCTTCTTCAGAGGCGACCAACATCGCGGCAGCTCCATCGTTCAAGCCAGAGGCATTGCCTGCGGTGACTGTACCTCCATTTTCCTGCTTTCTGAAAGCTGTACGCAATTTGGCTAGGATCTCAAGTGAGGTCTGCGGCTTGATGAATTCATCTTGATTGAAAATGATCGGATCTTTTTTCCGCTGTGGAATCTCAACTGCTACAATTTCCTCTGCTAGACGGCCTTCAGCTTGTGCCTTGGCCGCTTTTTGCTGGGAATTATATGCGAATTTATCCTGATCTTCTCGGCTAATCTGAAAAATTTCGACCAGATTCTCCGCCGTGACTCCCATAGGATCTGTCCCATATAGTTCATGCATACGAGGATTGACAAAGCGCCAGCCAAAGCTGGTATCTTCCATCTTCACGTCTCTACCAAAAGCGGAAGAAGCCTTGGACATCACAAAGGGTCCTCTCGTCATATGCTCTACCCCGCCCGAGATAAAGACATCCCCATCTCCTGCTTTGATGGCACGATTTGCATGGATCACCGTCGACATTCCCGAAGAGCACAAACGATTGAGCGTTTCTCCTGGTACGGTGAAAGGAAGACCTGCGAGCAACAAAGCCATCCTAGCTACATTTCGGTTATCTTCTCCTGCTTGATTGGCACAACCCAGTATCACATCGTCGATGGCATCTGGCGCAAGTTGGGTCTGACGATGGAGAAGTTCCTTGATCGGCAAGGCCGCGAGATCGTCCGTGCGAATGGGAGAAAGCGTACCTCTAAATTTTCCGAAGGGCGTACGAACAGCGTCTATGATGAAAGCCTCTTTCATGTAGTAGTCTTTATATTTTGCTTGCGAATATAGAACATTGGCACCAAATCATACATTCAGAATAAAGGATAAAAAGCTACATCATTCACTAGCCTCTGTTCTTTTGTACCCAATAGAACACCCAAAGTGGCAATAATCCATGTGCCAATCTGAAGACCGTCTGCGGGACAATTTCCTGTAAGGTATGAGACCACCCAGGCCCTTTGAAAACTCCAAAAGCCCATGTTCGAGCAATCGCCGTGAGTAGCCCCCATATGATGGCATATATCAAGGCTGCTCTCTGCTGAGAAGGAACAAACAGCGCCACGACCATCCACAGATCCAATGCCCCCATGACATGGAGAAATACACGGGCCTCATCTGTTGACACCCCTAAAATCTCCTGAGTCATCATGAGGAAGTGTGCAGGCTGAGCATATACACCCAGAGCATATAAGCCATGACATAAGAAAGTGATCGCGATTAATATTTTGGCCCAGCGTATGGAGCGATCAGTAGAGAGCTTCTGATGTAAGTAGTATCCCATCAGCAAGGGAGTCCCAAACTGGATGGCATGCTCAAAAAGCTGTATCACGATATAATCATGTGCGATACAGGAATCGATCGCCAGATACAACATCAGAGAAGTTGCCAGCCACCAAGGGACCATTCCCAAAGAAAAAGTCGCAGGTATGATCCAGGCACCTATACCCAATACAACCAGAGGGATAGCCAAATATCCGTTGAAGTCAAGCTGCCCAGCAAGATCCCATCCCTTTCCAATTAAAATTGTCCCTACTGCTAAGCGCAATATCGCTACACTCCTATCGAATTGATGTTGAACCATAGGTCAAAATTAGAAGATAAAAATGGGGGCAGCAAGAGAAAAGAGAGGGAGAAATTGCTTTAGCTTGTTTCTAAGGCTGACACTTTTTTATGTAATCCAACTATGGAAAAGGATAAAAATTATGGGGTCTTTTACACGCTTTTTCTTCACCCTATGAGAACCAAATACCTGACAATCTTCTATTTGGATCAAATAATACTTCGTTTTTTTCTTCATGGAATATTCATATATGAAAAAATGTATAATGAAAGATTGCTGACCATATAAGGATTCGTATTTACCCAACACTTACTTTTTTTGTCTTTAGTGAAAATGTCCATGATTTGTGTAGGAGATTCACATATAAGGTTTTATAGTTCTGAAGGTCATTCATTGATTAAAAAACGGGGCCCAATAGATACATCAGGCTCAAGAAAATCCTCTCTAACCCTGGAAAATGAATGTTTATACAGCCTACTGAAAAGATATGATTGTTTGGTAATCTAAGTTTATATGGAAAGTTTATCGCCAAGGCCCACTACATCTGCTGCACAAGAAGAAGAGATCCATCAACTCAAGGCACAAGTGCAACACCTTAAAACGACGATCGAACTTCTTCATACTGGCGAAGAAGTAGGAAAACACGGGATATATAAACGCGATTTACAAACAAATGAAGTCACCTGGACAGATGGATTAGTCACGACGCTTGGGATGAATCCTGATGGTCTGACAGGTCAAAATTTTATGGCACGTCTGCATGAACGTGTACATCCAGATGATATGCCAATCCACTATTCCAGAATAAAGCTTGTCAAAAAAGGGATCAAAATCTCCCCCTTTGATTATAGGGTGCTCAACGAAGAAGGAGGGTATCGGTGGGTCCGTCATGGTATCATTGTTCACGCAGGAAAGGCAATCATTGGTACTGTACAGCGGATAGATGATGAAAAAAGGCAAAGCAGACAAATCCAGCTTGCCAAGATGATCGAAAAAGGAGAGGAGGTCGGCCAATTGGGATTCTGTATTTTCAATATCCAAACAGGCGACTTTGAAGCATCGCCCAATCTCTGGCGCCTGCATGGAATCGAGCAGGGAGAAGTCGAACAAAGAGACTTTATTAAGCGCACCCTCGAGATGGTTCATGCAGAAGATCGAGACATTGCATGGAATATCCAGATGCTCCTCAAACAAGCTTCACCGTGGCCAGAGCCCGAATACAGAGTGGTACATCCCAATGGAGACATTCGGTGGTTGCGCTTCAAATGGGAGTATTTCAAAGCCCCTCATCAACTCATCGGGACAGCGCAAGATGTCACAGAAAAGAAACAAGAAGAAGTAGAAAGAGAACGGAAGCGGTACATTCTGCGAGTAGGAGAGCGCGTGAGTCAGACCGCTTCGTTTATTTGGAATATCCATACTCAAGAGCTGATTCATACTCCTCAGATCATGGAAATCTATGAGCTAGAGGATAGAGAAAACATTGACAATTTCAATCTCAGCGAAAGAATTAGCGATAGGCTCCACCCCGAGGATCTACAAGAGCTTAACCGTATCATGGAAAAGCTAGAACTAGGACTCAAAAATATCAATGGTGATTATCGAATTGTGCTCCCAAATGGTAACATCAAGTGGATACGCCTCCGACTGGGAGAAAGGATCAATGCGCAGCAGGTCGTAGGATCTGTTCAGGATGTGACCTCTATCAAGGAAGCGGAGGCACGGATGGCCCAAGCCAACACAGATCTGGAACAAATGATTGCCACAGTCTCTCATGATCTGCGCGCTCCCCTACGTCACGTACTTGCCTACGCTGATATGCTGCAAAAAGTAGCAGCCTCCAAATTAGATCCCGAAGAACAAATATTCGTGGAAAATATCACGTCTTCGTCTCAAAGATTGAGCAAGATGATCGAAGAATTGCTAGCATATAGCCGCAATAGAAACATTCAAATGGATCGTCAATGGCTAAATGGAAAAGCAATCGTAGATGGAATCAAACGCCTCTTTGAATCCGAAACCCAGAATCGTCAAATCGAATGGAATATCGGTCCCATCCCTATGATTTTTGCTGATAAGAGTATGATAGAGATTGTTTTCCAAAATCTATTCTCCAATGCGGTCAAGTTTACCCAGTACACAGAGCAGCCCAAAATCAATGTATATGTAGAGACTGTAGAACAAGCAGTCGTTTTCAAAATTTCAGATAATGGGGCAGGCTTTGATAATCAGCTCAAGGGAAAACTTTTCAAGGTCTTCCAAAGTCTGCATAAACGTAGCGAATTTAAAGGGACGGGCATTGGCCTTGCCAATGTATCGCGGATCATCAAACGCCATGGAGGAGCAATCTCTGCCGATGGAAAGGTAGGAGAAGGCGCTATTTTTACCTTTAGTATGCCTTTGCCCCCTCGTTCTTAAATAATTCTACCCTCTAGACAACCTCTCCCTACTTATCTACGTCTCCCAAAGGGAGATTTGAGACTTTTTTTGAATATGGATCAAACTTTCGTGAACAACCTAGGTATATGACCATGTATGTTGATCTTCTTCGCGGATTTTATTTGGATGCATGGGGATAAGCTTACAGAGCTACCTGATTTTTAGACCATTCTCAAAGTAAAATCGACCAATTCAAATCCCCTCAAAGTCTGCTCCACGTAGATATAGTATAGAGACTGTCTGAATCTTTTGGATGAAACACTTATTACTCATCATTTTTTTCGTTTGTTCCTTCCTACTGGGCCATGCCTATCAGCTTAAAGGCCTAGTTATGACCCCAAACAACGACCCTCTCCCTGGCGTCAGAGTCACCATCAAAGGATCAAATGCTGCTGCACTCACAAACAATGAAGGAAGATTCGTCCTGGATCTACCTGCGGGAAATTACAAGGTCACTTTTACACGGCTGGGCTTTGCAACCCTAGAAAAGCGGATCTCAGTCCAAGGAAATACAGCTGTCAATATTTTTCTCCAACCTCAAGACGTACAGCTAGATGAGGTAAATATCAGGGCCTCTAAAAAGGATCCTGCATACGCCATCATCAAACAAGTCATTCAGAACAAACGTAGGCTGAAGAGACAGTATGAAACGTTTCAGGAAGAACTTTACATCAAAGTCACTCTTCGCGAGGATACACTCCCTTCGCTTAATAATCCTGGTTTGATTCCTTTGATCGATACCCACCTTCGGACGGTGAACCTACTCGAGAGTCAGTATACCTCCTACTTTCAGCAACCCGAAAAATATAAATCGATCGTCCACGCATACCGCGACTACGAGCAAGAAATTAGCGAAAATGTCACGGTTTCCTTTGAGGGCGAATCAGGCGATCTCACCGATTATAAAACAGATTTTACCAACCCTTACTTATTTATCCCAGGTGGAAAAGAAGCCACTTTTGACTTTCTCGACAACCTCTTGATCATTCCTCGCTTGGGAGACAGATCTTTCGTATCTCCCTTCCACAGTACCTCTTGGCAGTTGACGTATAAGTATAAGCTAGAAGAAAAATACTACGAAAACGGCCGCGTCCACTATCGAATCTCTGTCAAGCCCCGCAACTCTCAAGGTGCTTTATTTAGAGGAGAGATGGTCATCGTAGATGGAGAGTGGGCCATCAAGTCGGTAAAACTCAAAGTCATGCCCAGTTCACTGGTTTACTATGCAGCTTTTGAACTGACACAGGAGTTTCAAAAGGTGGATGATCAGTATTGGGCACTCAAAGAAGAATCGTATCTGTATTCGATCAAGGAAGGGAAACGTCATCTCTACGGTAGCACATTTACCTCCCACAGCAATCCTCAGTGGAACCTCACCTACCCTCGCAGTTTTTTCCGCAATGAGCTTATCCGAGTAGAGAAAGAAGCCTTTGAACAGGACAGCTCCTCGTGGGAAACCCTGCGACCCATGGCCCTCTCGGAGGAGGAAACCGAGTTTGTAGATACACAAGACTCTATCATGGCCTTCAGATCGAGTGCAGAGTATCTTCGTGAGCAAGACTCGATATTCAACCGATTGGGAATCCTGGATTTCCTGTTCAATGGGATTGCCTACCGCGACCGAGCGCGCAAGATGCGATACAGGATGGATGCATTTACTGAGCAGCTTCAGCCTTTTGGCGTGGGAGGATACAGGCACCAACTCGGTGGGAGTATCCGCAAGACGTTTCAAAGGGGCACGCAGTTGTATGTCCGTGGACAGATCGACTATGGATTCAACAATCAAGATATAAAAGGCAATGCACGGGTAAGATTTACCTATGCACCCAGACGCTTCGCTTCTGCTTATATACGAGGAGGCGATGTCTACAATTTGGTTAATAACTTCGATCGCTTTGTCTCGATCCTAAGTAGATCCAACTTTATCAACAAAAGATTCATTGGCTTTGGTCACAGAATAGAAGTGCTCAATGGACTATACCTGAGTGTAGGGGTAGACTTTGCCGACCGTAGGGCCATTGATCAGCTAGACTTGGCGGAGTGGACAGAGGATCTATTTGGTGAATTGAATACGCCTCGTGTCTTTGATCCGTACAAGGAATTCATCACCCAAGTCAAGCTTACCTATACACCTGGACAGCGCTACTATATGGAGCCCTATCGCAAGGTGTTGCGGGGAAGTGATTGGCCGACCTTCACTGTGATATATAAAAAAGCCATACCCGATGTATTCCAAAGCGACCTGAATTACGATTACATCTCTCTGCAAATAGAGCATGAGATCCGCTTGGCCACTTTGGGTTTTGCTAGATATAAAGTATATGGAGGAACTTTTCTACAAGCAGACAACATTCGGTTTACAGATTTCCGTTTCATCCGAGGTTCAGATCCCTATTTCTTTGTCCATCCACTCTTGGCATTCAACCTCTTAGGTCCTACCATTAGTACACAAAATGCTTTTTTAGAAGGCCATTATCATCACGACTTTGCAGGCACTTTACTGGATAAAGTACCACTCATCAAACGTACCAAACTCGAACTGACCGCAGGTATTGGGACCTTACTGGTACAAGATGGCAACTTCTTCCACACAGAAGCATATGTAGGACTAAACTATCCCTTCCGCATTCGTAAGCAGCGTATGAAGGTCAACGTCAACTGGGTCAATGCTTATACCAATCTTGAAAATGCCATTGCCTCGCAGATCAAGTTTGGCTTCACTTTCTATAACCCACAAAAACAACGTTGGGAATATTGATGGAGAGGAGAAGAGGTGATTCCCTAAGATATCCCTTATATTCACCTGCTTTAAATCTCTTCACAATGGAATACAGACCTCATATCTCAGTATTTGGCGAAATGCTCTGGGATTTATTACCTGCGGGCAAGCAGCCTGGTGGCGCTCCCATGAATGTCGCTGTCCATCTCCATAATCTGGGTGTAGCTACCAGTTTGATTAGTAAAGTAGGCCAGGACGATTTAGGGAATAGCCTACTTACATTCCTCCAAGAAAGGAAACTTCCCACAGATTGGATTCAGATCGACCCGACCCATGCTACAGGGACAGTGAATGTCAACATGGATGATGCACAAGAGGTCCAATATGAAATCGTCGCTCCTGTAGCTTGGGACTTCATTACCCTTGAGGACGCTTTGGTAGAAAAGGTGAAAGCGAGTCATGCATTTGTGTATGAAACCCTGGCCGCGCGGGAAGCTACTTCGAGAGACACTCTTATTTCCCTCCTCAAAGTCTCCACATTTAATGTACTAGATGTCAACTTAAGACCGCCATTCTACAACCGCAGCTTGCTGACCCAGCTATTTCAATATGCCCATCTCCTCAAAATCAATCACCACGAATTGGCAGAGCTCACAGATTGGCTAGGGGTATTCAAAGATGATCAGGAGCGTGCCCATGCCCTGATTCATAAGTATGAAATAGAGGGAATCATCGTGACGCGCGGTGCGAATGGATCCATTTTTATCCCATCAGAGGGAGAACCTACTGAGCATCCTGGCTACACTGTATCAGTTGAGGACACCATTGGGGCAGGAGATAGTTTTCTGGCTGCTTTCTTGAGCCAGTGGGTACAGAAAGCTCCTGTCAAGACCTGTCTCGACTTTGCTTGTGCGCTCGGAGCCATGGTTGCTTCCTCTAAAGGGGCCAATCCCTATATCTCTACCGCGGATGTCCAAGCATTCATTGCAGACCACAAATAAAAAATAAAGGGAGCCCCGTTACAGGACTCCCTTCCCCTAATCACAATTACAATATACGTCTAGCGTTTGCTTATTTCGATCTAGTTCTTGATCGCTTTAATCATTGCTTTGTCTCCTGTAGCTGTATCAATCAGCATGATCTGATAAACGCCAGGATTCATTCTGCTCATGTCTATCTGAGGCTGTGTACCCAATGTGAATTCTAGCTCACCTTGCGCCATGATACGGCCCGACAAATCGATCACTTGGTAGAGGCGAATACCTTCTACAGGATAATCGATGGTCAACATATCTTCTACAGGGTTGGGGAATGCCACATACTCAGTCTCACGAAGCTGTGCATCACTTGAGGATACGACGTCAGAGTAAGCAAAGAGTCCCGTAGGATCGATGAACTTGACGCGGTAGTAAACCTCGGCATTGTCAGAAGCGGCATCGCGCGCTTGGAAGATTTCAGCCGCATCGCGTGTAGCAAGCATTTCGATGACTTCGATACCTGTGTATACGACACCGTCTACACTTTTCTCTACGATCATCACACCATCTGCAATGGTAGAAGAAACCTCCCAGCTCAGTGTGACAGAACCCGCTGTGCGGAACTGAGGCATAATCTCTAGCTCGATGAAGTTGAAGATGATCATAGGCGTCACACTGATAGGCGCTCCTGGTACATCCAGACTGGCACAGATTCCATTCTGATTGATCAAGTTCAACACATCTACACCTGTGGTCGTACCCAACTGCACAACTGACAAATCCAAGAAGTCAGAGCTGGTAGAGTCTGCATTGTAAACCAATGTGTGGATCGTGTAGAGTCCTGTTCCTGTTACCGTAAATGAAGGCGTAGCAGCCACTTGCTCAATCACAAGATTTTGACCTGATGTCAACACATAGATGACAGAGTAGCCAGCAGGGACGTTGATGTTGCCATCAGGTGTCGCAGTCAAAGTCGCAGATCCACCCATCTGTGAGATGGTCGTAAAGTCAGGCGTGATCGTTCCAGCATCAGCCAAACAGTCGCTTACATTTACGCCTGCGCCTGCTACGTCTAGGGAAGCACAGATGCCATTTTGTGCTACGAGATTCAATACATCTACGCCTGTTGTTGTTCCAAAAACTACTACAGATAGATCCAGGAAGTCAGAAGAAGTAGGATCCGCATTGTAGATCAATGTATGGATGGTGTAATCACCAGTTGTCGTCACAGTGAACGTTGGCGTAGTGGATACCTGCTCAATCACCAAGTTATTGCCTGAGGTGAGGACATACAGTGTCGAATAACCTGCGGGGACCGTGGCATTTCCTTGTGGAATACCTGTCAATGTAGCCGTTCCATTTACCAATGACACACTGCTAAATTCAGCTTTGATCGTTCCAGCGTCTGCTACACAAGCATTGACATTGATCGGTGCGCCTGCTACATCTAGGCTCGCACAGATGCCATTCGCTGTCACCAATCCGACGACATCTCCACCTGTGGTCGTACCAAACTGGACAACCGATAGATCTAAGAAGTCAGAGCTGGTAGAATCAGCATTGTAAACCAAGGTGTGGATCGTGAAGAGTCCAGTTGAGGTCACTGTGAAAGAAGGCGTTGCAG
>JBCBPW010000040.1:0-58360 GCA_039820545.1 Bacteroidota bacterium
CCCAGCAAGCCTCCGGTCTGTGCTGAATTGTTGTCACGGAATGTCAATGTATCAACTGTGTATCGATCCAAGAAAGAAGTAGAGAGCTGCGTAAAAAAGACGCCTGCTTCAAATTTATCTCTTCTGTTGACTTCCCATTCATGATCGTGGCGAATCGCAAGATCATGGATAACATTATATTGATCGGTGGCAATCTGAAAATCAGAACGCTCCGCTTTTGATCGGAATTTTTGTTGATAGCCTGAATAAGTCAAATTTGTCTTGCTATACCAGCGCTTATTCCATTGTCGATTCCACCCAAGGCTCACCCCTTTCGTGATCATATCGACTTGTTGCTCCTTATCAAACTGTGGAATATTATACTTCAACTGGTCATAACTCCCATAAATGCTAGCAGAAAATAGATCCTCATCACTTGCCAACCAGACCAATTTAGTATTAAAGTCTCTAAATCTATACAGAGGATCGACTTCTTCTCTAGAGTAGAGATAGCTTTCTTGTACTCTTTGTAAGATGAGATTTTGATAGGGTCCAATCTCCAACTGATCGGGATTGGAGTAGGATGAACGGCCTGCCACCATCACCGAGAGTTTCTCTTTTTTGAGGGGTACCTCTAGATATCCATTCAAATTCAGAAGGTTCATGCTACTTCCATAGGAATCTTCTGTCGTTTGTCCTGGTCTCCCTGTGATGTCAATTACTCCTGCGGTACGTCCTCCATATCTCGCATCATATCCTCCTCTAAAAAGCGAAACATCTTTGATTGCATGTGTATTAACTGTACCCAAGAGACCAAAGAAGTGGGAGGGCTGATACAAGGTAATTCCATCGAGTAAGATAAGATTTTGTGAGGGCTGGCCTCCGCGTACATTGAGATTGGAAGCGGATTCATCGGCTGATGAGACACCAGGAATCATTTGCAAAGCTCTAAACAAATCTGGCTCCCCAAATCCTGAAAGCAGGCTCGACTTGACGGGATCTATCCGCACCTCGCCTGGGGCATCTGAAATTTTGATGGTTCGAGGTCCGTGAAAATGATTGTCTGCAATCTCGACGGTAGGGAGTAGACTTTCGTCACGGTGAATACGAAGGGTGAGGTACTTCCGTCCCATACCCGTGCTGAATGGAACCTTGTGGACAAAGTATCCCACGTGGGATACTAAAAGTGTATCTACTTCCCCTTCTCTCAGCTCCAACAGAAACTGTCCTGTACTATCGGCATATACCCCGATTTCTTCTCGACCTTGTGCTCTGATGGTCGCATACCCCAACGGAAATCTTGTGGAAGCATCTCGGACAATCCCACGTATACGAATCTGCTTACGTTTGATGGGGTTGATCAAATAAAATTCCCCCACCTTGCGAAAGGTGAGGGATGTATTTTCTAAAAGTACTGGGAGTACTTCTTCAAAAGAATGACCATGCAACTCGCAGGTTACTTTGACCTTTGAGAGAGAAGAGGCATCGAAGTTGAACTCTTGACCGTACTTCTCTTTTAATAAATCAAGAACTAGAGAGAGTGACTGTTTGTGGAATGACTCGTCTATCACGCGTACCTCCCCCTGTCCCTTAGTTTTAAGGGAAAAAATGAGCAGAAACAGGGTCAGACTTAGGAGTCTCCAGGACATGAGCGGGCGACATTTTCCCGATCCTTATCCTAGCCGAAATTATTTGGTCTGGATAAGGACGGATTCTTCTCCTTCAAATATAAACTGAAAACCCATGGGTTCGCAAATAAATTGAAGGGCTTCTACTAAGCTATTTGTGTAAAATGTTCCCGTATACCTCTTAACGTCTTGTTCATTATAGACAATTTCGACGTTAAATTGTTCTCCGACAGCCGTTAAAACTTCGTTTATCGGAGTGTTACTGAAGGAAAGTTTTTTGGCTGCATAGGCAGGCAATTCCACATTCGCTTCATTCATTTCACGCTTACCTAGCTCTATTTGAGATTGGACATGGTCTACATGTACAAATTCTCGGGAAGTGATGACTTCGTTGACCGACTCATCTTCAGGATCAAATACTTTTACTTTACCTGTCACACAAGCTACAGATGTAAGATCCGTAGAAGTATTGACACCAAAGCTGGTACCTAGAACCTGCACGTTCAAATTGGGGGTTTGAACCGTGAAAGTTTCTCCTTTTTTCACCTGAAAAAATCCTTCTCCCTCAAACTGCACCTTACGATCAGCTTTCCAGTTTTCACTGTCAAAATTAAGAGAAGAATTCTCATTCAAAGTCACACGAGAGCCATCGGGAAGCTCTACGGATGCAATCTCTCCTGGACCTGTATGGAATACGCCATCGCTTGAAGGCCAGAAAAAATACACCCCTATCAGCAGGGCGATAGCCGCCGCTGCACTCGCCAACCAAGGCGCAAAGTTTTGTTTGTTAGATGTCTCAGCAGCTAGTGGACGAATGGTAGCTGTTGTGGATTCTTCGGCAGAAATTTTTGCCTCCAACTCAGCCCATGCTTTTTCCTTTGTTTTAGTCGCAGGAACATCCAACGTAGCTGCTTGATCCGCCAACTCCATCCACGACTGAATCTCCTCGTTTGAGGGAAGCTCTGCCGCGTCCATTTCATAGTTTAGGAATTTGGCAAGGATATCATCGTTGGATAAACCGTTACTCATATCGTAATTTTTTCCAATTCACTTATCATACAACGCCACAGCGAAATACCCTACTCATTATCGAACTTTGAATCTTATTTTTTTCTTGTAAATCGCTGATATTGACTTCCTACAGATTCTGTGCCTACTTGAACCAAGTGCAAGTAACAAGAAATCTAGAATGGATATTTATATACGTGGGTACAGCTCCCGAAGTTGGATCAACGCTTTGTGCATGCGCTTCTCTACCGCCTTGACACTCAACTCTAACCGCTCCGCGATCTCTCGATACGTCAATTTTTCAATTCTGTTCATCAAAAACACCACCCGATTCTTCTCGGGGAGTTGAGCAATTGCATTTTCCAGCTTCTGCCTAAACTCTTCTTCCTCCATCAAATACTGAGGCGTCTCTTGCGTAGTTGTCGCCATGGGTTGTTGATTGTACTTCATCACCACCTTCTGATGCTTGACTTCATTGAGGAAGAGATTGTGGGCAATGGTATAGAGATAACTCTTGACCTTGTCGGGATCAATATTTTCTCTTTTGCGCCATAAAATCATAAATGCCTCTTGTGTCAAATCCTCCGCCAACTCGATATTTCCCGACTTGTAATACAGGAAATTTCTGATTCCGTCGTAGTATTGATCAAAAAGCTTCTTAAATGCGACTTTTTCCGATTTATGCGGATTCTCTGATAGATCCATGAATGCCGTTACAAAGTTGAGAAAACCGATCGATTGCCTCAATCAATTTCCAGTCCTACATTGAGTACGTATGCGTTACTTTTTCCCTCGCCTCCCCTTCCCATTGCTGTGTGCACACCTCTTTGCCTAACATGATACCCTGAAAATCCCCCAACTTCCAGATATCCTCTAGACAACCTTCCAATTTTGCCCTTTTGGTTTTCCTATCGGAATATACAGGTAAAAATAAAATGGAAGCAAATCTTTATCATGTGAAATACTGCTAGACTATTTCAGTATTTAAGATCTAAGTGTAAAGTGGGGCAATGAGAGAAGGTTTTATTTCTGACGAAATCTGAATGTTTTACCTATCAATTATCTGGAAAAAAGGCTTCAAATTGTTGACCGTTCACTTCTACCTGCTGCTTTCCACGCTTCAAAGAAGCTCCATATTGTAAGATCCCCGAATAGTACCATGCTTGCTTCTCTTCCCATGAATGGTCTTTGAGTGCCGAATATTCTACAAGAAATCGCATAAGGTCCTTCTTTTGATTTAGAAAATCCATCCACCAGTGCGTAAGTCCACTCTCCACAGTTGGCAAGGGTTGCTGTGAGGAAAGAATCAGGTTAGGTTCGATGTCTGTTCGGTTGAGAGTCTTGACCTTTAACTTTCGGGCTACCTTTTGGCCTTGTATGCTGTATATATAGCTCGGCAAAATACGTGGCTGAATATCCCGTCTCCCTGACCAGAAAACCGCTGAACTCTCACTCAGTTTCTCAAATAAAACGAGCGTCCGTTCCTGGCTCGCCCGCATATTCTGTAATGCTTCCACCTGTTTTTGTCTATCCGTCTTTTCAGACAGCTCCATGCGGTCCTGTTTTTCCTCAATCAGATATGTTTTCTCCAACTCAAACAAATCATCTACTCCCTCCAAGAAGGCGCTCAACCAAGGCTGAAGTGTAGATTTGCTGCGCTGCGTCTGATGAATGGGTAAAATGAAGGCTGCTCGAAATGCCTGAAAATCTTCCAGCCACTGTCTACGTCGCTCCCCATCTAGACTTTTCAACCCCTGCTTTTCTAGATATATCAACGCGAGCTCTCCTGCTTCGCACAGCAGACGAGATTTTTCAACTATGCTTCCTCCTAACGCGGGATTCTGCCATGCTCCCCATATGCTGACCGCTTGCGCTAATCTTGTGTTCCAAGTTGAGGGCGTATATTCCACGCCTACATGTAGCGCAAGAGTATGTTTCCGCAAATAGATGATCCCTGCTCTCAGCAATTGCTCTAATCGTTCATAGTCATGATTGACAAATGACAATGCAACATGTACAGACACAGGTTGACCTTGCTGGATGCTTTGCTCCAGATGCGATAGGAGCTTACGCTCAGCATGCAATAGTGAGAGTGAAGAGATCATGCGAAAGACAACTCAGCAACCCTAAGACTGAATATAATCGTCCTGCAAATTAGGGGTTTTTTCGAGTATTTCAGGAGGGAAGTTTTTCTCCGACACAACATAACGATAGGCCCACAAAAGATTGAAATAGAGGATCTATTTTTCGAAAAAAAGGAACCATCAAATCAAAGCCTTTCATTTGACTTGTGGGAATTTGGGTTTTTCGCAGCAAAGATCCTGAAAAGGCCCAGCCCAATATCCCGATTGCATTGAAGTATTGGCAATGGATGATGCGGAATCCTACAGATTGCATTTTTTCCTGTAGGCCTTTTTGGGTATATCTTCGAAAATGGCCCAGATGCTTATCAAATACATTGTAGAGCCATGGAAAAGCGGGAACTAGTATGATCGCTCGCCCACCAGGAGCAAGCAATTCATGGCAGTTGGCCAACGCCTGCTGATCATTTTCTACATGCTCAATGACATTGAGGGCAAACACATTTTTGAAGGGCTGACAATTTTGTTGGAGTCCTGTAGTATGATCTTTACGCCCAATATCTAGTCTGTGACATCCCTTGAAGTGAGAATGTTGGGTAAATCTCTGTTTCAGGAGCCTCAAATAATCCGTGTGTACATCAGATACTGTCAATGGAAAGGAGGCTTCCAGTATGAGGTGGGAGAGGTTGCCGATGCCTGCTCCAATTTCCAGTGACTCCCCAGGTTTTAACCAAGAGATAATTATAGATGCCATCCAACGGTTGAACTGTTGAGCCTGAGAAAGGGTTTCAAGCGTCGCGTATCCCACAGGGTCAGCTGTGGGAAGATAAGAGGAGCGGGATGGGAGGTGAGGAAGGATTTTTGCCGAGGAGTCCTTGTTTGACACGCTCATATATTTCTAGCTGTGTTCTGATGGGAGGTTGATCATTCTTTATCGGGATATTCTCCAGATGTTCATTTAGCGTTACGGCCTTTACATTATCAGCCCATTGGATATTCATGAGTTCTTTTAGCTCCGCTTGCAAGTTGGGTTCCACAATAGGGAAGGCCACTTCTATTCTTCGGTTCAGGTTGCGCCTCATCCAATCTGCCGATCCCAGATAATACGTTTCATTTCCTGCATTGTGGAAAATAAAAATCCGAGAGTGTTCCAAGAACTGATCGACAATCCTACGCACGGTAATATTCTCACTCAATCCAGGTACTCCAGGTCGCAAGCAGCAAATTCCTCTTATGAGTAACTTCACCTCGACTCCAGCCTGGCTCGCCTCATACAAGAGGTCGATCATCTTGCGATCTTCCAGATTGTTGAGTTTGATAAAAATTCCCGAAGATCTACCCGCTTGTGCTTCTTGCATTTCAAATCGAAGCATCTCAGCAAAGCGCTCCCTCAACCCAAACTGGGCGACTAATAAGGTCTGAAAAGCTTTGGGGATGTACGTACGGTCTACTAAATGTGCAAATAGTTCTTTGAGTTCTCGTATGATCTCAGGGCGACTGGTCAAATATCCCTGGTCAGTATAAATTCGTGCTGTTTTTTCGTTGAAATTGCCTGTACTCAAGAAAGCATATCCTTTTTCGGTGCCATCCGCTGCTTGTCGAAGTACCATGGCGACTTTGGCGTGGACTTTCAGGCCTGGAATACTGTAAATGGTTTTGACGCCTGCCTCCTCCATTTCCTGGGCTGACTTCAAGTTAGAGGCTTCATCAAATCGCGCTTTGATCTCTACAAATACAGTGACCTTTTTCCCATTTTGGGCTGCACGGATCAAGGCACTCACTACTTGAGAGTGAGAAGCCACACGATATTGGGTAGCATAAATTTCTTTTACTTGGGAATCGACCGCCGCTTGATTGAGGAAGCTGATCACATGGTCGTAAGAGTGATAAGGAAAATGGAGTAACCAACTCTTGACTTGCAAGGCAGCAAAAATATTGGCGTATAGTCCAAACTCCGTCACTGGAAGTGGGGGGGTAGGCTCCCTTTCTAGTTCAGGTGCCTGTGGATTGGGAAAACCAAAAAAGTCAAAAAAGCTGTGATAACGCCCGCCAGGAACCAATTCGCGTTTTTTCAACTCAAAGGTATCCCTTAAATATTTGAGCATAACTGAAGGCATCTCCTGATCATAGAGGAAACGAGAAGGCAGCCCCACTCTTCGTTTTTTCAGGCTATTGGCGACTTTCTTGACCAGATTGCCATCATCTTCATCTTCGATCAGCAAGTCTGCATTTCGGTTGAGCTTGACACTATGTGAAGAAAGCACGTCGTAACCATGAAAAACCCGTTCTAAATTATAGCGGATGACATCGTCCAAAAAGGCATAGTAACGCACCCCATCAATCGAGGGCAACTCAATAAATCGCGGAAAATAATGCGTAGGGATCTGAATCAATGCATAGCGCACGCGCTTCTTCTCTGCGAGGATCAATTTTTCAGCAGGCAGCAATTGTTCATAATTTCGAGGGCGATTGCGAAGCTTCACAGCTAAATAGAGAGTAGTATCACGTAGGAAATGGAGAATCTTATTCTTACGCAGCAACTCGGGATGCAGATAAGGCGTAATTTCTTCGTCAAAAAAATTCCTCACAAACTCTTGATGGGCAATATAGCTGGGCGTATCTAATAGTAGGACGATGTTGTGTTCGGCTAACTTAGGCAGAACTTGCTGATGAAAAATATCCCCAAATGTCTCTTGCTGCCGAAAAACCTCCTTATGGATCGCTTCTAATAATGCCTCATTTGCCTTTAGCTTTTCCTTTTCATCGGGAGAAATCTTCTTGCTCAGTTGAAGCAAACGCTGGATAGAAGCGACTCGTACCCTGTAGAATTCTCCCATATTCGAGGAGTATATCGCCAGGAACTTCAATCGCTCATAAATAGGTAAGCTGTCATCGCTTGCTTCTAGCAGCACACGATAATTGAATGACAGCCAACTAAGGTCTCTGTTGATGTACTTTCCTTCTGGGATCATAGGAGCAGGAAGCCGTTTACAAAATGCTATCTAGGTAATGGAAAAGTGGTGAATATAGGTTCCCAATCTACCTACGTATCATGTTGGGATGCTACTCAACCACTCACTGCAACTTACACCTTTTAAGTTAATGCAACATTAAGTAAGAAACTAGATATAGTGTGCAGTATTTATATCTGGATGTATTGATATAAATACATGTTGCTATATCTTAACCTTCTGGATTTGCTTGCTTCAGTTCTATAGCAAACTCCTCTTCCACCTTGCTTCGCTTAGCAAGCTCACTCTCAGGAATCAGTTCCAAAGCGCGAGAAGCACCGATCCTGGCATCCTCTATATATCCCCACTGGCGAGAAAAATGCGCATAGTATAACCAATAGTCTGGGTTGAATTCATTGTGTGAAATGGCTCTCTCAGTCAACTCAATTCCCGCATCATACTGGTTCGAGGCCTTGTACAGCTTACATAAGGCAAGTATAGATGGCTTGTACAAAGGATTTTCTTCCAACGTCTCCTCCCAGGTCTGGATCGCAGCTACCGTATCTCCTTGGGCGAGTTTGAGGCTTCCCATCACTTGCTTTGACAGCAAAGCAGGTTCTGGTAGCGATACCAGGAGCTTCTCCGCTTGATCGAGTGTCTTTTGATAGATGAAGGCTTGGGCTTGCTCGACTTTTAGCACTGTCGATTCAGGTGCTTTCTCAAGACCAAACGGGATATTTTCGAGGGCTAGGGGATCTTGATACTTATTATAGATTTTTCCCATTTCCAGGTAAGGCTCAGAGGCCTCTGGATAGGCTTCTATCACCTGACGAAAGGCCTCAAGCGCCGTGATATACTGCGACATGCTATCGGCATAGATTCCGATTCGCATCATTTCATCAAAAGATAGATCCACCAAAGGCCACTCAAGCTCTGCATAGAGGTCCTGTCCATATGCCTTGAGAAGAATCGCAATCTCTTTGGAACACAGTTCGAAGAGTTCATCACTTTTTACCCGCGTCTCAGAAAGCTTCTGACGCGCACTTTCTTTCCATCCTAGATCGATATCCATAACAGCTGCAGCGTAACCTGCTTTCGCCAATCCGCTCTCCTCACTTTTTAAAAAATAATCTTTGGCTATCTCAGGGACATCCGTCTCTACAAAGTGCAAGCCCATCAGATAGTAAGCTTGACTGGCATATTTGGGTTGAGAGAGTGCTAAAAATGAAAGACGAGACAGACCTACTTCTACAGAATCCATTTTGAATTTTTTCCAGCCATCCCACAACAGGGCTTCGGCTTGCTTTCCCTCTTTGGCTACCTTCTCAATCAGATCATTGCCTAAGGTATCTTGATTCCCCTTGCTCAATTGATAGTGATAGGTACTGTAATAATCTGCTCCGATACCCGTATATGACTCAGGAGTAAGTTTACCCCCTAAAATCAGTACTCTTGCCAGTTCATTGGACTGTACAAAAAGGTTTTCCTTGTCGCTCTTACGTGCCAGTTGCATGAAGTCCGCTGCTTCTGTACTTCTTCCATAAGATTCATACAGGAGTGCCAGATTCGAGCTGAGACTTGCCCGATTCGGATTCAACGTCAAAGCGGCTTTGTATAACTGAATAGCAGAGTCAGGAAGCAACTTTCCCTCCATGATCAATGCCAAATTGTTCGAAAGCTCTGGCTGGCCTTCTTGCCTATTCAATCCTTGCTGAAGGATTTTCTCGGCTTCTGAATTTTGCCCGTACAACTCCATGATCTGAGCCGCATTCAGCCTCGCAGGGACAAACTCAAAAACTTCTGTAGCATCTGCATAATAAGGAATGGCATTCCAGGGCTTATCAGAGGTAGACACGACCAGTGCGCCCATGTTGTAATTGCCCTTGACACTACTCTTTGCTTGCTCGATGGCCAGTTGATAGGCTTTTTTAGCCATAGGAATATCTCCTGCCAGCCATGCCTGATCTCCCAACTGCAACGTATAAGTCTGTACTACCAAAAAGGAAGTCTTCCATCGCTGTGTCCCTTGCAATACGACAATCCCCCCAAGAGAAAGCAACCAGACAGCCATAAATCCAAATTCTCGGCCCTGTGTGAGGAGGTAGTACAGATTGATCTTTTGGCGGAGGAGACGGATATGGTTAAAGAGCACAAAGAAAGCGTGAAACACTCCCACTGTCAGAAAACTCATGGCGATAAAATGATCCAGCGTGTACACAAATAGCTGGTCACCTATCCATACATTGACTCCAAAAAAGCTTAGGCTGATACCTGCCCAAGTGAGCAAAAGTCCACTATATACAATCTGAGAGGAAAGCCAGCTTTTGACTTGATGAAATTGGTTTTGGGAAGTAAAAACAGTGAAAAAGGCTACTAAAGCCAAGGCATGTGTAGGTCGAATCGAAAGGCTCATTCCCCCCAACAATCCCAAACCAAACAGCTCATTTACCCATAGGAAGCTGATCACAATCATGAGCAGCAAACCTGCCAAAATCAAGGGAAATGACCATCTTTGTGACTTGTCAGGTCTGTTAGTCCCAATGAGAAGAATCAGATTATTGAGATCTTTGCTGACAAATAGGATAAAGGCGCCTGCCAGGAAAAGTTCGTAGAAATACAAGCTGGTCAGGATTTCATAGGTATACAAAGGATCTGCTTGAGAAAGGGCAATCACGTACAAAACGGCATGTATTCCTCCAAACAGTAAAAGTCTCCATCCTATCCCCCATCTCAGTATGTCAGATTGGAACAGATAGGCCAACCCCAAAATCAGGAGAATCAGACCGAATTCCATTCCCCAACCTACAGCACCTCCTGCTGGAAACAACAATCTTACACCCCCAGTAAAGTGGAAGAATAGGGCATATAATAAGAAACCCACATAGGCTGCATAGGACTTGATATGGGTGCTCAATACCAGGACGAATGCCCAAAGCAGTAACTGAAACCCCATAAAAACCTGAAAGAGAGAAAGCTCGGGCAAAATAGGCCCTGCTGAGAAGGAGACTTTCTGTAAAAAGACAGGAAAATCCAGATCGTAGGTACGATAATTTGCACGAATCTCTCCCAGTTGGGCTGACTGGGGGACAACTTCAGAAACAGATTCTATCTCATGTGAAAATACATAGGGATAACTCACACTCAGCCCAAATCCAATCGCACTAAGGGCGATCAAGAAAAGTAGGCCTAAAAATACCGCACGATGTGGCTTAGCAAACTCAAAGTAAAAGTATTGTATCGGTAAGTAAGGTAGACGCTTCAGATCCATATCACAAACATAACAAAGATTGGCCGGAACACGTGGTGTACGCCGGCCTTTAACTTTTAAGTAGGAATCACCTAATGGTTACACTTATTTTTGAATAACTTTTGGGACGACGAAAAATTCATCTGTCTTTTTCGGTGCATTCTTCAACGTAGCGAATGCTCCTTTTCCTTCCTCCACCACATCTGCTCTCAGAGGACCTGGATCTAGGGTCATATGGATCAGAGGATCTTTACCTGTCGTATCAATCTCTTGGAGCTTGCCTACAAAATCAATCATCTGTTGCAAATCCTGCTTGATCTGATCCTTTTCCTCCTCTTTGAACGTCAACTTCGCCAACTGGGCTAAGTGGTCGATCATTTGGTCATTAATTTCCATTTATCTCAGTAGTGTTAGGTCTCCCTTGTACAATCGGTCCCCAATATAAATCACGTAATAGTAAACACCTGCTCCCGCTTCATCGCCTTCGGCTGTTCTGCCATCCCAACCAGTAGTTGGATTCGTGATGCCTTCGGCCAGCGTGCGTCCCCATCTATCGACGATGTCCATACGGAAAGTAGATTTCCCATTGTAGGTCACGCGGAAAGCGTCATTGTACCCGTCGCCATTCGGTGTAAAGACGTTCGGAATATCTAAATCAGGCTCGATAACCATAATCGGACCATAGGTATATTCATCGATACAGCCTCCTGCGTCTCTCGTGATCAGCTTCACAATATAATTTCCAGGTGATTGATAGGTATGCATAGGATTCTCTGCCGTAGATACCCCTCCATCTCCAAATTCCCAGTAATACTCCACAGCACCTGTTGATGTATTGGAGAAATTCACTTCAGCACCTGGAAGGATAAGGGGTGTTTCTCGATCTGGATCTGTTACAAAGGAAGCCTGTCCAGGCGCAAATACTTCTACAATGGGTCTCGAAATCACAGTCTCACATCCTGCCTCTCCTACTGCTGTCAAAGAAACGGTATAGACTCCTGGTGTCGAGTAGGTTCGCGTAGGATTGGGCACATTGGTCACAGGAGAACCATCGCCTAGATCCCAGATATAAAAGAGGGCATTCTCTGTATTTTCTACAAAACTGACCGTCACGTCAGGACAACCTACAGAGACCGTGTGGAAGAAATCTACTACAGGAGAAGGAATGACGTCTAATTCGATACCCTCATTCGCATCACAACCGACTTGCGTAACTCTAACAGTGTAAGTCGTGGTTGTATCAGGTGAAGCCATAGGGTTGGGGATGGTAGGATCGCTCAGTCCTTCTGTTGGAAACCACTGGTAGGTGGCATTCAAAGGATCTGGACCTACCGCAAAGAGCTGAACAGAGTCAGCTGAGCAACTGCGGGTCGTATCTGCTTCTACCGTTAGAACTACCGCTGGGGTCACATCAATGAAGATGCTGTCTACACTGGCGCAGGCACCGATCCTTGTTTCCACGATATACAGCGTATTCTCATCAGGGTAGGCGAGCGGTTCACGAACCAAGGGACTACTCAAGTTTTGAATAGGTGTCCATGTGAAGAAAGTCGGCTGTGTAGGATTGTCTCCCAGGATTCTAAAATTATTCACCAAGGCAATCGTATCCCCTTCACATATCGTCGTATCATTGGCCAACTCAATCGTAGGCGTCGGTCTGACTTGTACAGGAACTACCACATCCTTACTGCCACATCCAAAACGAGAAGTCGCCACGATGGTATAATTTGTCGTCGTATCGGGACTTGCCATAGGGGTAGCCGATGTAGGATCATCCAAACCTACTGCAGGGCTCCACTGATAGCTAAATTCATCCGTTTGTAAATCCCCTCCTGCAATTGCTTTTAATTCCACAGAATCAAGCGCACAAATATCATAGACAGAAGAAGGTAATACTGTCGGGACTGTATGCACGGTCACAGTCACAGAGTCTGCTACACTCCGACAACCATTGGATCTAGAGATAAAGAAGTAAGTCGTCGTCGCTGAAGGTGACACGGCGGTCTGCTGATCAGACGAATCATTCAATCCCGTAGCAGGGGTCCAGAAATAATCGTAGCCTGGACCTGCACCTGTCGCAAAACCTGAAAGGTTGGCGGTATCTCCCAAACACAAGTCAATATCAGGTCCTGCTTCTACGTCAGGTCTCGGCCTTACCTCCACTGTGATGGTACTCAGAGGGTTGACCGTCGTCGTGAAGCTCGAACAACCATTGGAAGACCCCACAATCAAGGTATAGATGGTCGTCGTGTCGGGCGTGGCAAAAGGATCAACTGTCGTCGGATCATTCAGGCTGACATCAGGATCCCAACTATAGGTATAGGGACCTGGTGCTTGCAATGGATTGATGACATTGCCTTGAAGTCGAATACCTGGCGCGCCTTCGCAGCGGAAGGTATCGGGTCCTGCATCCACAATGGGGAGTTTATTGACATTCACCTGTATATTATCGATCTCACTGGTACAGCCATTGTTGTCTGTCACCTGTACAGAGTAAATGGTCGTATCGGTGGGATTGACTGTCGGATTGACCTGATTGCCATTGGGCGAAAATCCACAGCCACTTGGATCGTCACAGAACCATTGGTAGAAATAAGGAGCGGCTCCGCCGATAGGTGTGACATTTAGTTGTACCCCTCCTGTGCCTTCGCAGAAGAAAGTGTCCTGCCCCGCAAAGGAGCGGAAGTCTGTATTGACCTTGATGAAGATGGTGTCGCTACTCGTTTTGAAGGGCGGGCATACTTCCTCATCCAAGCCTGTCACTATGCTGCGATACGTCGTCCCTCCATTGGAACAATCCGCATCGAAGCATACCTCTCCTAGTATAGAGTCATTGCGCTCGATGATATTAAATGCCGTAATTGGTAGATTTAGCCCAAACTGATTCTCAAATTCAAACTCGAAATCTACGCCCCCATCTGTCGTTTGGTCTGCAATGTAGAATGAATAACATGCTCCTTCTCCAATTTCCAGTATGATGGTATCATTGACGACATTGGGTACGCCTGATAAATCATGGTCCACAATTGGTGCGACGGTCTGAGGATCGGAGACTTTAATATAAACGGTATCTAGTACCTCCTTGATGTTGTTACAATCGCCATTATCGCGGGCACCTACAATCAAGGGAATGACTTGACCTTCATTGTCACAATCAGGTGTCCAGCAAATCTGTGCGGTCAGTGGGTTCACGCCTGTGACGATGAATGTAGCAGAGTCAGGCCCCGAAAACTCAGGAGAAACGGTAAAACCTGAAAGCGTATCCTGAAGGTTGATATCATCAAAGGTGACCGTATAACAAAATGGTTCCTCTGCCCCTACAAATATCGTATCTCCATCTGTCGTCAAACCTGTCAGATCCGTCGTGGCTGTGGGAGGATCATTAGGAGGAAGATCGATCTGCACATAGACTGTATCAAAATCGTCACCCTGAGCAGAGCAGGAAGCATCATCATTGGTACCAATTACTAGAGGCACTACCTGTCCGACAAAATCACAACTGGGTGTCCAACAAATCTGACCTGTGACAGGATTCGACCCTGAAGAGGTAAAAGAGGGCCCATCAGGCTGGCTGAAGATAGGACTTTGGGCAAAAGCCGTCAGTACGTCCCCTCCATTCACATCCGTCGCTGTAAATGTGTAGCAAAAGCCATCCAGTGCGTCAACGACGATGGTATCCCCATTAAATGTTCCAGCTCCTGTCAAATCAGAGGTGATCACAGGCGGATCATTGGGTACAGACTGTACCGAAATATACACCGTATCAAAGGCCAGTCCTAAATTGGAACATTGGCCCTGGTCCTCGACCTGGAAGATCAACTCCACCACTTGATTTTCAAAATCACAGCTCGGTGTCCAGCAGATCTGGCCCGAAAGTGGGTTCACTCCAGTACTTGTTACAGTCGGACCTCCAGGGTCTGTAAAGATGCTACTGATGGGCGTGAAGCTTAGCGTATCACCCGTATTGGGATCTGTAGAGGTATAATCAAAACAAAAAGGGTCTTCAACCAAGACAAATACTGTATCGTCTGAGAAAACATTGCCTGTGAGGTCGCTGGATAACTGGGGAGGGTCATTGTCGGGTGCTTCTACCCGCACAAATATGGTGGTCTGAACATTGGTCCCGTTTTTACAAGGGGCGAAATCCGAAGCCTGAATGACCATCGGAAAGGTTTGCCCTTCGTCATCACAACTCGGTGTCCAGCAGACCTGCCCTGTGATAGGGTTGGTTCCCGTCTGGGTGAAGGTCGCACTTCCACTTGTAAACAAGGCCGTGATGCCCGCAGCGAATAAGGAATCTTGGATGTCTGGATCGTTTACGGTGATGTCATAGCACAGTTGATCCTCTGCATCTATGATGATGGTATCCCCATTCACATTGAGTCCTGTATAATCTGGGGTAATGACAGGAGGAGTATTGACAGGGTCGAGTATACGTACCCAAACGGTATCAAATACATCTGAGAAGTTTTGGCAGTCTCCGAGGTCACGTCCTCCCACAATGATGGGGATGGTCTGTCCACTATAATCACAAGAAGGTTCCCAGCACACTTGCCCTTGTATGGTGTTGGTGGTAGGCTGTGTGAAAGTGAAAGTCGCTGCTGGTGGAAAGAAAGCTCCTGTACCAAAGACGGCACTCACAGGGAAGGCATTCACTACATCACCTGCAATGGGATCTTGCAAAGTCAAATCGTAGCAGAAGGGCACTCCTCCACCTACGATGATGGTATCCCCGTTGGTATTGAGCCCCGTCAAGTCATGGTTAATCGCTGGAGGCTGTCCCTGGGTCAAGCATTGAATTACATTGATCTGAAAATCCCGCCTATTCTCACTGATAAAAGCCCCATTTCGATATTCAAACACAGAGATGGAGAAGACAAATATCCCCGTTTGATCGGGTGTAACAGATATGAAGCCTGTCAGAGGATCTATTGTAAAGTCATTGGAACCAAAAGGATCTGTAAAGGAGTAGCCTGTCTGAAAACTTACTGTGCTATAAGGAGGAGGACCCATTGGGTTATTGAACTGCGTGACAGTAGGAGGATTACCTCCCTGCATGGGGTTACCAGCACCTAGTCCTTGAGTGTTAAGTCCTGTGTAGGGATTGGTCAGTGCATATACAAGGGAATCCCCATCGAGATCTGTGGCAGAGTGATCAAAGGTAAATTGCTGATCTACACAGAGGAAGATAGGAGGTACTTGGTCAAACTGTGGCATAGAATTGCACTGGGCAACACCTGTACCTGGTATGCGGGCAAGAAACGTAATCCCTTGGCCCAAAGGATTGAAGAGATTGGTAATGGCCTGGTTACGACAGCATCTTGCCCAAGCAATATTGTACCCACCTGTGATAGGAGGCAGCGTGACGGTCGTTCTGTACACTCCTTCTTCTACGCATATATTAGGTGGAGAAGCGACGCATGCGCTCAGTCCATTAGGAATCAGCTGTGGTGTATTATTGGGTACTAGCGAGGTAGCTACCTGTACAAAGTTACCCACACTATCAAAAATGAAAATCTGGATAGAGGCATCGTAGTCGGCCTGTCCATTTTCGCAATCTCGATAGAGGATCAGTTCTAGATTGTAGGTATTTGTCTGACTATTGACGCAATTGTAAATCAGTTCCGCCCCCACAATATGCGTTGCGCGCACCTGAGTACCTGCGACGCATAGTATAAAAAATAGTAATCCAATTAGATAATGCCTCATGTCTCAAAGATGTCTTCTCAGTGTTTTGGGGAGTGTTCCCTTACATGGTGTTGAATTGGCTCAAGCCCTGTGATAGGCTTTTAACTTGACCATATATGTATAATATGTACATGTCCCTTTTATACAATTAGATTTCCCTCAAAGGAAATGGTTTAGTCTTTTTAGGAAGACGATGTCGATGCATATCCTGCTACTCAAACTTCTCGTCTACACACTTACTAGTTTGCTAAAATGCTTTATGTTTTAATGTCATTTCTCAAACAAAAGCACCATTCTTTCCCTCAACTTAATATGAAGAAACTTACATTTTTCCCTATATGATAATTCATGATATGAATTAGTTACAAGGCATTATTTCGCAAAATAAAATAGTAAATAATCCTCCATTCATCCTATTAAAAGAGGATTCTTTTAAGCGTGTCAAATTCTCTTATAAGCGTGTCTGTTCTCTTTATTTTACCGTATAACTCAAGAGATGTTTCTACTTCCTACCTAACAATGCGGAAGGTTTTTTATTAATATAAGATCAATAATTGTAGTTTTACTTCATATATGAGTTTAACGCTTCAGACGATACAAGCCCCCATTGCCAAAGAACTCGAATATTTTGAGCGATATTTTCATTCGGCAATGAACAGTGACGTAAGTCTACTCGAACGTATCATGGGCTACCTGCTCAAACGTAAGGGGAAGCAGATGCGCCCCATGCTCGTACTCTTTAGTGCAGATCTCTGCGGTGGTATCACGCCCTCGACCTATCGAGGGGCTGCCCTAATCGAACTCTTGCATACGGCTACCTTGATCCATGATGACGTGGTAGACGATTCCAATGAACGTAGAGGCTTCTTTTCTGTCAATGCACTCTGGAAAAATAAAATTGCAGTTCTCGCTGGCGACTTTCTTTTGTCCCGAGGGCTCCTTATGGCACTAGAACACGATGATTTTGAGCTACTGAAGATTGTATCGAATGCAGTCAAACTCATCAGCGAAGGGGAACTACTCCAAATGGAGAAAGCGCGTAAACTCAATATCGACGAAGCTGTCTATCTCGACATCATCACAGCCAAAACGGCTTCGCTCTTCGCTTCCTGCTGTCAAGTAGGCGCACGAAGTACCACTGAAGATCCTGAGATAAGTGCCAAAATGCATCTCTTCGGAGAAAAGGTTGGCATTGCCTTCCAGATTAAAGATGACCTGTTTGACTATGGTCAAGATGACATCGGGAAACCGCGCGCCATCGACATCAAAGAACGGAAACTGACACTGCCCCTCATTCACGTCCTCAATAAATCCAGTTGGGGAGAGCGTCGCAAACTGATCAACATCGTGCGTCGGCACAATACCGATCCCCAAAAGGTGAAATATCTCATCGACTATGTCAAGGACAATGGAGGGCTGGATTACTCACGAGAAGTCATGTATCAGTATGTCAAAGAAGCGGAAGAGATCCTAGATAGCTTCCCAGTATCCGCCTCTCAAAAAGCACTTAAGGAATTGATGCATTTCGCCATCACACGCAAAAAGTAATCGATCAAGTAGATTGTATCACGGATTGAAACGCGCTCAAACCGTAGACGACCGTTTGATTTCTTCATAAAGACCGTAAAGCTCCGTCGTCAACCTACCTGGACGAAATTTTTCGACATGGGCAAGTCCTGCCTGCGCCAAGCGTTCTCTTTTGGCCTTATCTTCTATCATGTCTTGCATTTTCTCCATCAAATCTTCTGCTGTCATAGCATCCATGTACAGAGCACCTGGACCGCCTGCTTCAGGTAAGGAGGACGCCTTTGTCACGATAGCAGGTGTACCTGAGACGAGCGATTCCAAAATCGGAATGCCAAAGCCCTCATAATCTGACGGGTAGAGGCTAAATATGGCCCCTGCATACAAAGAAGGAAAATCTGCAAACTCCGCTTCAGTCAAAAAGATAAAGAGACCCTCTAATCCTCGCTGTGCAATCTGCCGCTTGACCTGCTGTAAGTATGCCTTCCCATTACCTATGACGATGAGAGGGACCCGCAAGGTTGGGGGAAGCAGGTCCATAGCCTGGACAATGAGCAGAAGATTTTTTCGAGGAATGACAGAGCCAACGTAGATCAGGTATTCAGAAGGAAGACGATATTTTACTCTTACATCACGTATTTCCTCCTCCCAAAAAATATCATCACAGGTCTGGTAAATAAGAGAGATCTTTTCCTCAGGTACTTGTATCAATTCCTGTAAATCTTGCGCCGTATGCGCACTGATGGCAATGATCCGATCCGCTGCCTGACATGCATGCTTCAGCTTTGCTGTATAGATCTTTCGGTCTATATTTTGGTAGAGGTGAGGATATCGAAGAAAAATCAGATCGTGTATTGTCACCACTTTTGGGATGCCATGGTTCTCCAATCCAAAGGGAAGCTCATGACTCAGTCCATGAAAAACATCTACTTTTTGATTTTTGACAAAGGCTGACATTCCGTAGGACCGCCACCAAGCACGAAAGGGGTGCTGGGGTGCATAGGTTTGTACGCGCGGATGATCTAAGAAAAACTGGGTTCGTGGATGGGAGACGATTTTGGGCGCAAAAAGATGGGCCTGTGTTTCAGGATAAAACTTGAGTAAATTATGGATGAGGCTTCGGCTGTAGTTGCCCAGACCTGTAAAGTTTTGAAACACGCGTTTCGCCTCAAATCCAATATTCATATTCTCTTAGACAAGTGAATGTAGCGATATTATGCTGCAAAGAATTTACCTACGTTCAAGGTATCAGATTCAAAATTATAAGCTTAGGTCTTTCCCCTCCAAAAAAGATTTTTCAAACATATCCTTTTGGAATTAGATTTCGTAATTAGAGGTTCATCCTATGCCAAATCATATATGAGTGATCACAAATTTCAACTCGTCTCTAAATATAAACCTGCGGGTGATCAGCCGCAAGCCATCGAACAACTCGTAGAAGGGGTCGAAACAGGCGAAAACCATCAGGTGCTCCTAGGGGTGACAGGTTCAGGTAAGACCTTCACTGTTGCCAATACCATCGCCAAACTCAATCGTCCCACGCTGATCATCAGCCACAACAAGACGCTAGCTGCTCAGCTTTATGGCGAGTTTTTGGAGTTTTTTCCTAATAACCTCGTCGAGTATTTCATCTCTTACTATGATTATTACCAGCCCGAAGCCTACATCCCTTCGAGCAATACCTATATAGAAAAGGACCTTTCGATCAATCAAGACATCGAAAAGCTACGATTGAGGGCAACTACAGCTTTGATCTCGGGAAGGCGTGATGTGATCGTGGTAGCCTCTGTATCTTGTATTTATGGTATCGGGAAACCCGAAGACTTCGAGGCCAATGTCTATTATGCGAATGTGGGACAGGTCATTTCACAAAATGCCTTTCTCGATAAACTGGTGCGCCTATTTTATAGTCGTACCCAGACGATGCTGGAACCAGGGAAGTTTCGCGTCAAAGGTGATACCATCGATGTCTATCCTGCCTATGACGATTTTGGGATTCGTTTCCTCTTCTTTGGAGATGAAATCGAAAAAATCCAGCGATTCGATCTAGAAACAGGAAGAAAAATCGAAGAGTTGCGCGATTACACGATGTATCCTGCCAACCTCTTTGTAACCCGTCGGGAAGCCCTCAACCAATCCATCGAGGAAATTCAAGCAGATCTTGTCAAGCAAGTCGAGTACTTCGAAGCGCAAGGCATGTATCTGGAAGCCAACCGTCTCAAGGAACGCACCGAATACGATCTGGAGATGATGCGCGAGTTGGGGTACTGCTCGGGGATCGAGAACTATAGCAGATACCTATCACGTCGTAAGCCAGGGAGTCGCCCTTATTGCCTGGTGGATTACTTCCCTGACGATTTCTTATTAGTGATCGATGAAAGTCACGTGACCTTGCCACAGGTGCGGGGCATGTATCATGGAGACCGCTCACGGAAATTTACCCTCGTGGAACACGGATTTCGTTTGCCTTCGGCGCTGGACAACCGTCCCCAGAAGTTTGACGAGTTCAACTCGCTGGTCAATCAGGCCATCTACATGAGTGCGACCCCTGCGGAGTATGAATTGGAAAAAAGTGCGGGGGTAGTCGTCGAGCAGATTGTAAGACCGACAGGTCTGCTAGATCCTCCTGTAGAAGTGCGCCCCTGCGACAACCAGGTAGACGACCTCCTCGACGAGGTAGACAACGAAGTCAAAAAAGGCAACCGCGTACTCGTGACTACGTTGACCAAACGCATGTCGGAAGAATTGACGCGCTACCTCCACGACTTGGACATCAAGGCGCGCTATATCCACTCTGACATTGATGCGCTTGACCGTGTCGATATTTTGCGGGAGTTGAGAGAGGGAAAATTTGACGTCTTAGTAGGGGTCAACCTGCTGCGTGAGGGCTTGGACTTGCCAGAGGTGGCACTTGTCGCAATATTGGATGCGGACAAGGAAGGTTTCCTTCGCTCAGGTCAATCCTTGATACAGACGGCAGGCCGTGCGGCGCGTCATGTGGATGGTCGGGTGATCATGTATGGCGACAAAATCACGGATTCCATGAAGCAGCTCCTAGATGAAACTGAGTATCGCCGTGCCAAGCAGATTGCCTACAATGAAAAGCATGGCATCACTCCTAAGACGGTCAGTCGCGAGTCTAAGGACATCTTCAAATCGGCTTTGGGCATCCGTGCGAAGAACTTTGAGGAGTTTGAGGAAGAGGTCAATGTAGCGGCAGAAGCGGCAGCAGAATACATGAGTGAGGATGAGCTAAAGAAAAAAATCTCCAACATCCGCAAGGAAATGGAGAAGGCTGCTAAGGACCTCGACTTTTTGGAGGCAGCGAGGCTACGCGACGAGATGAAGGCTTTCCAGGCCTTGCTGAAGGAGCGGAGATAGGAACAAATACATAGAATAAGTGGAGTCATCTTTACCTAAAGTGGCTCTTTTTTGTTGAGAGTCTGGAGAATCATATGCGCATTTTTGATCATTAGCATCCATTTTCAGCATGAATCGATTGGCTAAACTTATGTCACTTCACAAGATACGCCTTACACTTCCTTTCTTTTTCCAAATATTCATATACTACCTTTTCGCTTTTTTCGTTTTTGATTAAAAATAAAGGTAATTTTATAAGGGAAACGAGCTCAATTGTAATGCCTAAAACAGCTTACACTGTTTGCTCTCCACCTTTGATCGATTCCTTGTCTTCAAAGCTCCTGTACTCTATGGCACGCTTCATTTTCTTCATCGTATTTCTAGGCACCTTCCTACCGTCTTTTGCCCAATATGAAATGGACTTCCTCGGCATGGATACCCTGGACAATAAGAAAAAGTGTGTGTTTCCCATCCTTTACTTCAAAGAAGGTACGACAGAACTCGAATACAGCTACGATGAGCAGCTCAGCTACATTGCCTTCATGCTCCACCTCAACCCTGAGATGTCCGTCCGTCTCTCCGCCGAGAATTTGAGCCCTCGCTTCCAAAACAAGCAGCGCAAGCTCAACACCAAGCGGATCAAACTCATCGCCCGCAACCTTCACAAAGACTACGGCATCCCCAAACGCCGCATCGTCAAGATTCCTTATCGCCCTTGGGCCTACCGCGCCGCCAATGCACCCAAACCCCATGCCCTCCTAGAACGTCGAGTCATCTGCGAAGCCATCTGGTAATCATGCTGAGCTTCCCCCCCACCATCCTACAAATCCTATCATCCTGCCCTAAACCCTCCCAGCATACTCAGTCAGGAAGAGATCTAGTTACGCAGAACAGTATAGTGCTACACTCAACATCCTACAAATCCTTAAATCCTGCTCTAAACCCTCCCAGCATGCTCAGTCAGGAAACTAATAAATGAAGAAGCTACGAAGTTAGGTGCCGACCCAAAGCAGAAGCAACCCTACACCCTTTCACAAGCACGCAATCCTGCAAATCCTTAAATCCTTAAATCCTGCTCTAAACCCTCCCAGCATACTCGGTCAGGAAACTAATAAATGAAGAAGCTACGAAGTTAGGTGCCGACCCAAAGCAGAAGCAACTCTACACCTTTTCACAAGCACGCAATCCTGCAGATCCTTAAATCCTGCTCAACAAACCACCCACAACATCTCCCACTACAGGAAACACCATCCAAAATATCATACAACATAAAAATTCTGTTCCAGAAAAGAGGTAGCAATCACCTCCTACCGTATATGGGCGGGAAAGGGGGGAAGAAGCGAAAAATGAGGGGTGCTCGCTTCGGGATTAAGACATGTACAGGTAAGGCTTCCAATCTTCGCGTACCTCACCAGCAAAATTACTCAAGAACATCACAAAACTAGGGCGAAAAGGCTTGTAGCTCAACTCCATACCTGATTGCTCAAGGGTCATACTGCCTTTTTTCGCATTGCACTTCTGACAGGCTGTCACCAGATTATCCCAGGTATCACGTCCTCCTAGCGATTTAGGTATAACATGATCAATCGTCAAAGAATCCTTGGACCCACAGTACACGCAGCGGTTGCGGTCGCGCTTAAACACATTGTGGCGAGAAAGATTCACACGCTTGTAAGGCAGGCTCACATAGCGATACAGACGGATGATAGAGGGAAAGCTGAAATCAGCTGTCACAGAGCGGAGTTTCCGATCGGGAAAATCCGAAAGCATCTCCGCTTTTTTTAATAAGACCAGGACAAAAGCTCGCTCCACAGAGCATACGCCTATTGCCTGGTAATCCTGGTTAAGAACTAATACACTTTCGCGAATTAACATCGTTGAATGTTTACCAAGTGATAACTGAGTTTATGATTAGTAGAATGAATAATTCCTTTTTCTGTCAGTTGATCGACTCGTACTTTTCCTGAGGCATGGATGATCTTGTCATCGCCTCCCACCATTCCTACGTGCGTAATATGACTTTTGTTAGGTTTGGTGAAAAAGGCGAGATCGCCTGCCTCCCTATCTGTCCAGTCGATCCTGACACCTTGCTTAGCTTGAACACTCGAGTCCCTCGGAATGAAAATCCCACAGCTCCTATACACCCTTTGCATCAAGCCCGAACAGTCAATTCCAAACCCACTACATCCCCCCCACAAATAGGGCGTGTTCATGAAGACACTACCTACCTCTACCAACTTATGTCGAGCTTGTTGCTGCAACAGGGAAGATCCTTTCATGATAATCCCCTTTGACTGCCCAATGGCTAGCCGCCACACATTTCCTTCATCTATCAAGGGTACAAATGCACCTGCTGGCAAGTGCTGAAGCGTCCCATCCTCCCATTGCACGGCAGCAAAAACCACCATATGCCATTCAGCTTTTGTATCTATGGCATCCAGATCTTGCGCTTCAAGCATCTTGGTATCTACCCAGCCCTCATATCCATCGTAGGTATGCTTGATCTTCGTCCACGAGCCGTCTTCTTCTAATTTCCGACATGTATCGCCAAAAATCAACTGATTGATCATCTCGGCGGACTCCGCAGGATGAGCCCTCATAGGGATAGCGGATTCCCTGGCCCAGTAGTACGTCACATCCTCCCTACTTTCTTCCATCATCTTAATTAACAAAAAAGGTATTACATATATGTTATCAAATGTGCTTCTCTTTAAATTTACAATCCCAAGCGAAATTTTCATTTCGGAATTAGAATTTTCTCTTTATTTTTAGGCTTAATTTATTGTTTAACCTTCCAAGACTCCTTGCATGTGCCGCCGCAATGGCGGCCATTTTTATGTAGATATCTTGTGAAAACCTTTACCTGCATATGGGTCTTTTTGCTGCTTGGGCTATCTCTACTCCCAGCCCAATCTAAGCATCCCAAAATCCAACAGTTTCTTCAATCACGTGAGTGGAGCGTAGACTTACTCTGGGGCAATACCGTAAAGCACAGGGAAAACATGATTTTCGAATTGCCAAAGTCTGCCCGATCGATTCAGATCGAGATGGCCCGTCAAACTCTGGGAGAAGCTCCATGGGAACCCGCCTTACATCAGCCACGTGTAGGTTGGATATTTTCTTTTTTAGACTACGGGAATACGCCCATATTAGGCACCTCTTATTCTCTCCGCCCCTTCATTGACTATCCTTTGGCGCGTTACAAACCCTTTTCCCTCTATGGTCGCTTCGGGATGGGCCTCGCCTACAACACCCGTACATTTCATCCTACTGAGAACCCTCTCAACAATGCCATCAGTAGCCACCTCAACATTCACCCAGAACTTGGACTCCTACTCACCACACAGCTTACACCTCATTGGGGATTGCGCTTGGGGACCCTCGTAGCCCATCAGTCCAACTCCAAATACAAGCAACCCAACCTAGGTCTTAATTCTCTCCAACTACGAGTCGGCATTACTTACAGACATCAAGCACCCGAACACGCACACAAAAAAGATCTCCTATTCAGAAAAACGAATGTCTTACACCTTATACTCCAAAGCGGGTTAGGATTTAAGGAAGAAAAGATATTTGGTGGACCTACCTATCCTGTCTACCATCTCAAGATGGGGGGAGGATTGTACCTAGGAAAGATCTACCACGTAATGGCAGGCGTCGGATGGGAATACGATCGCGCCATTCAGCAGTTCATCAGAGACCATGACATACAGGAAATCAGCAATTATGGTTCACCTCACGTACTTTCCTTCTGGGCAGGACATGAGTTTTTATTTAGGAGAATGGGCATTGTCACCCGAGGCTTTTACTACCTGAGGCCCAATCCACAGGTTGCCGACCAATGGGGAATGTACATTGGGCCACAATTCTACCTATATCCCATCCATGAAGGGCATAGGGTAAACTTCTACGCAGGGGTATACATCAAGGCGCATAAGGCAATTGCAGACTACATTCAATTCTCTATTGGAGCGCTTTTATAAGATAAGTCGTCCTGTGTCATTTGATATAGTGTAAGGGAAACCTAGACTTGTGTATTTTTTATTTAGAATTTGGATTAATTTTTTATTAACTTTGCGAGCCGAAAGGAGAAAACCATGGCGTACGACAAAAAATTTGCAAGAGAATATTCTCTTAACGTACCCCTCCTTCGCGTAGGCGAACAGGTAGAAACTTTCACTGTTTCTGCTCCGTTTTTTGAGAATTTTGAGCATTCCCTCATACATAAAGGGGAGATCAATCTGTCCATTCGAATCCAGAAAACGAAAGGACATATGGATACAGATTGGCACATTACAGGGTGGGCCGAAGTAAATTGCGACCGATGTGGCGAACCTTATCCACACCCCTTTGATGTATCATACAAGCTGGTCTATTCCTTTAGAGAGAATGTAAAATATGATACGGAAGAAGTCATCAACATAGATCCTGACGATACACAGCTTTCGCTTGTACAAGAAATCTATGACTTCATCCACCTCTCACTCCCTATGCGATTTGTTCCAGATCCTGAAGTGCATATCTGCGACGAAGCGGTCCTTAAGGCACTCGGTCTGATTGAAGACGAAGGAGAGGAAACAGAAGACGAGGAAGAAGAAATCGATCCTCGCTGGGCCGCTCTCAAGAAGCTCAAAGACAAACTAGACTGATTCACGAGTAATAAACTATAAGCTGTAGGAGTTATGGCGCATCCCAAGCGAAAAATTTCGAAGACAAGAAGAGACAAGAGAAGAACGCATCTCAAGCTGAAGCCTAGAACCTATTATATCGATCCAGAGAGTGGAGAAGCTACGCTTTACCACCGCGTGAGCCTGGAGAGTGGATACTACCGCGGAAAGCAAGTGGTGACAGGTACTGAAGAGTAAGCCTAGTGTTCTTGTGATACCACAGGACGAATTGTACATCAATTCGACATATATGTATTTGAAAGACTTTATAGAAAAAGCTCCTACCAGCAGGTAAGAGCTTTTTTGTTGCAATAGAAGGGAACTACTGTATCCGAGATTCTTCATATTTTCTGTCTTTTGAGCAGAACTTTGAGATTCACAGAATGAGTGTGTGGGACAAGGTAAGATCCGTTCTCTACAGGATTCCTCGTCTTTTGAGCAGGATTTCGGGATTCACAGGATGAGTGTGTGGGACAAGGTAAGATCCGTTCTCTACAGGATTCCTCGTCTTTTGAGCAGGATTTTGAGATTCATAGGATGAATATGTAAGACAAGGTAATATCCGTTCTCGGTACAGGATTCCTCGTCTTTTGAGCAGGATTTTGAGATTCATAGGATGAATGTGTAGGACAAGGTAAGATCCGTTCTCTACAGGATTCCTCGTCTTTTGAGCAGGATTTCGGGATTCACAGGATGAGTGTGTGGGACAGCTTTGAATCCCTTACCTATTACCTATACAGGCTTCGCTGGATTGCCAAAGACAGAAGTCTCGTCAGGTACGTCCTGCAATACGATAGAACCTGCCGCAACAGAAGCTTTGTGGCCAATCTTCACACCAGGGTGAATCACTGCACCAATTCCGATGAATACCTCATCCTCAATCTCTACATTGTCTCCAATTCGTACGCCATCCTGTATCGTACAGTAGTTGCCGACCATGGCATCTATGCCCACAGAGACATAAGTTCCCAGCAAGTTAAAATCTCCCATCTCTGCATTGGCTCCTACCACAAGCCCAGGTCCAGCAAGATTTCCTTTTCCGATGATGGTGTGAGGAGAGACACTGTTCATCGGATGAAATAGGGTGATAATTTCTGCTTTCCGATCCTCGATGTATACCTGTAATTGGCGTCGGTCCGAAGGGTCTCTTTCTGCTACAATTATTTTCACTCCCTCATCCTTCAAAAGGGTCTGCCCATCCTTACTCCCCAATTCTGCCGCAATCAAAATGTCATTGATTTCCTTATGCACCAGCTCAGGATCATCTGTCAAAAATCCATACACTAAGACGTCCAGCTCATTAGCAATATCGAGGGCCATGCGCGCCTCAGTCTCTGTACCTACAATTAATACGGGCGTTTGACTCGCTTTATTCATATATGATTATTTAAAAGAAGAGAGAACCACATTTAGTCTCTTAGGCTCCCTATCCGATTCTATTTTCACTCACTCACAGCATTAGGGAGTCCAGGCACCATGTATGACACCGACAAGCCCCCATCCGTTACCATCTTTCCCAAAAACCAGTCGCAGCGACCGCCAATCCATCCCTCCAAAATCTGGATTTACTCCTGGGATATAATATTCCACAATGTAGGGCGCTTCGAAAGCCGTTCGTGCATTGTTGATGCTATTGCCTCTTTGCACGTCCTTATTAAAATTCACCTCCTCTGCCTTCGTAAAGTCTACATCCATGATGTACCGACTGTAGTATTCATCAAAAGTCTGCAGTTTATTTCCTGTTTCCTCCCCGTACATATCCCCCCAATTTCGCTTTTGGTTGCGGACATCAGCAGAACGAAGTTGGTCAGCCATCAAGGTCTGGTCCTTGTCTGAGACATATACTTCAGGTGTGAAACACACGCCTTGGCTGCTATGAACATAATCGGCGACGGTCTCCCAGTCCTTTTCTTTGAGTGCTTGCAGAACCAAACTAGCCACATCTTCCACGGAAAGCGGCGTGGCATCCTCTCTTGGAGCGACGGATCTCGTCTGTGCTGTATCCTTTACGCGGCTTGCAGACTCTGATATCGTCGCAGAATCTAAAGCAGATACTTCCTGCTCTTGGGGCTGGGAGCTATTGCATGACCAGAGGAAGATTCCCAAACAGGTCAGCCATAGGAGTCTTTGTTGCATAAGGGTTTGATTGGTGATGAGACTAAAGGTAGGAATAATATTTAGCTTATAACTATCCATGCTTCTAAGGCATCTTCCTTCCCTTTTCATGCCACCAAGCGACATCTTTTGTATCTTTTGGGCAGATCGGATTATTAACGAATTTGAGATGAAGTGGTTTCAAAAAAAGGACAACACAGAGGCAACATGGGAAGCCTTGACAGAGGCACTTGTCAAAGTAAGGGGACAGGGACAATTTCGGGCCGATGTCGTCCAGCTTCGCAAACAACAGCTCATCCTGATATCCCATCCATTGGCCAAAACCGAAATCAAGGTTCATGTCACACCTGAACTAGGACAGGTTCATGCTGAAGCCACACGAAAAGATTGGAAGCTCACCATAGCCCAAGCTAGCGGCCCGGAAGAATTTTTACAGCAGGCCTTCCAGCTCCTTCATCCACAGCCATTTCTCCGCACAGATAAAAAAGACATTCACTACAACCGCAAGCCCAAAACCTCGTCAAAATAGTCCCTACTTTTCTATCTTTGTACCCTCCTAAGTTGTGATGATCCAACGAATTTTTCATGTCAGAACTGCATCTTCCCATCAAAACAGCTGCTATTTTCGAATGGCTTAGCAAGGGTCTATTCCTTAGTCAAAATAGTCAAGACCATACACATCAATCGCTCTATCAAGCTGTAGAAGCTTACTTTGAAGCCTTGCATGGATACTTTCTCCCTTTGGGATTTGAACTATCCAAGGGACCTGGATACTTCTATTTTTCAAGGGAAGAAAACCGAAGCACCAGTGAGGATAAGTTGGAAAAACTCTTTCGCTACCTAGATTATATAGAAATTCTCCTGTACCAAGATCCTCACTTGAGCTTAGGCCGTCCCCATGCCACAGCAGATTTGCTCCACCTCATCACGCAGCAACCCAAAGTCAGAAATCTGATGCGAAAACTACCAGTCAAGGGAGGAGAAGATCTAGGCGAAAAGCTCAAAAATATGCTAAAAAATCTGGAACGAGAAGGCTGGCTAGCGTTTCTGGATGAAGCAGGAAGTCAGTTTATATTACTAGATTCTATGCACTATCTCCTCCACATGATGGAAGCCGTACAAAAGACCTCAGGAAAGTGAAGCCCACTTTCTTTGGTAATGCCCCTAATCTTGTAAATCCTCATTTATCACTATTTTTTCGACGAAAGCCACTCTATGGATCAATCATTGGGTCAACTTCAAAAAGTAATTTTCATCCAAAGTTTGGGGCATTCTTACACCCAACTTTCCCTTGATCAGTCTACCCTCATCCTCTCTCCAGAACCTTCACAGAGTCTGGCCTACCTACAAGTTTTCCATCTATTTTTTGGAGAGTCGTGGGATTTTTTCTTGAGAGAAAATGACGATAAAGCCAAAAAACTTTTTCCAGAGGCTAAATCCTGGATCATTTTTCAAGCAAAAAATCAAACGCAACCCTTCTCAGCCGCTTTCTATTGGGACAAAGGAATAAAAGTAAGTCTCATCCAAAATCCATTTGAGGAAGAGGTATTTTTAGGTAAATCTCAAGAATCCCTTTCCCCTACCGACCTTTTTAAAAGCCTCCGAAATAAAAAGATCCATCACAGCGATCCCATTGCATCTTCACAAGAATATCACAATATCCTATATGGAAAACTCAAAGGAGCCGCAAAGAAAAAATGGGCCAGCTTTGAGTTGAGTAAAAGTAGTCATCCACGGGATTGGCTAGACCAGCTCCAGTATGCAGGAAAATCCTCACAATCCATCCGACTCAAACGGACATTGCTTAGATCGATTGCGGATACGCTCACCCTAGATCCGAAGGTACTCAGTCAACAAGTCAAAGACTTCCATCAAAATTGGACAGATGTCCAGGTATTTGAGCGCAATGAATCTCGCTTTCAAGCACTCGGCAAGCGCTACCAACAATTTCAAGACATCCGAAAATACATCGGTCATCTACAACCACAACTTCAAGCAGCAGCTAGAGAAGCAGAAAACGCAAAGGCTCGTACGCTTACAGAATTAGCAAACATAGGCGAACAATCGTCTCAGGAGCTTGATCTATACATAGAAAATATCCAAAAGAAAAAGGATGCTTTATACCAAACCGTCAAAGCACTGGGATTAGCAGAAGAGCGAGTGAGCAGAGCAGAGGAAAAAATAGCGCAATACCAGGGGATAGAGGCTCCAACTTGGCAAGCAAATTGGGAAGAATTCTTAAAAACGCATCTTTCTGAGATGAAGCCAGCCGCTCGGAAAGCCTCTACTCAGGCGATGATTGAAGCAGCCTATGAACCTGCCAAGACAAAAGCCGCACAGCAATACACCAGCGAGGTGCAACAGCTCCATCAGAACTACGAACAGTCCCTCACAGAAATACAAAGCGCGTTTTATCATCACCTCCAGGCTGCCAACGCACGCATCTCTCAAGGATATAACTTTCTCTCCTCTCAACAATCCCAAGTACAGACCAAAGAAGAACATTCAGCTCCTATCCATGAATTAGAGCTTCAACATCAACTTGAAGTCTACCGCTCTGAGTTGGATCATCTAGAATCCAGTAGAAAAGGAGAACAAGCACTCATCGAGTGGAAGTTGCAGGCAGCACAAGAAAAAAATGCCCTGAAGCAAGCCCCTATCCAGCAGAGGCTAGACCGACTCCGCCATTGGATTGAAAAACGAAATCAGAGCTTCTTCGGATGGCTGGAAAATAGGTATCCAGGCTGGCAAAAAACCATTGGAAAAGTCATCAAAGAAGAGGTATTATTCCATAGCTATCTCAACCCCAGTGTCGTCCGACTCAATGATCTCCTCTATGGCATCCATCTTGATCTGGGAGAGGTGGAGAAAAAAGGCCCCACCACCGAAGAATTATATCAGGAAGTCGACGAACTTAAATTTCAATTGGAAGCGCTACAAAAAGTCTTTCAAGAGGAAGAAAAAGATCTTAGACAACAGCAGGAAAGTCTAGAAAAGAAATATCGCCAACGTATTCGACAAGTTCAGAAAAATCTTAACCTCACCCTTGCGGAAGTTGAGCAGGTACAAGCGAAAAAACAACGTGAAACAGCTTCTGCTGCTGATCGCATCATCCAGCACCAGCAGCAAGAAAAGATCCACGCAATCCTAGAAAATCTGGCGAAGCACAGAGCAGACAGTATCCAATCCCTACATCAAATAAGTAGCAGTCACTTGATGCTACAGGATCAAGTCATGACCAGTCGTGAAACATTCGAAGCACGTCTGAAGGCTATCGATCAGGAGGTAACACAGGCTATCCAGGAAGTGAATGGCTCCGCCAAGAAAAAAGTATCTCCCAAACTCGATACCCCAGAGGCCCTGTTCACTTATTGGTACGATAAAGTACAGTATATAGATCCCCAAGCTGAACTCGTACAAGAGGTAGAAAAGCTAAAAAAGGTACTTCGCGTCCAAGAAAATGCACTAGAAGAAGCGAGAGCTGCCCACGCCCAACGTGAAGTATGGTGGAGTCAGCAGGAAGATCAGCACAAATCAGCCCTTGAGAAGATCGATCAAGAGCTGCAGCATTGGCACCTTTGGCAGCAGGTAGAACCTCCAACCGAGATAGATCAAGAAGAAGAGCTTATCCAAGGGTCGCTGACAGACCTACTGGATGAAGCACGCACTCAGCATCAATTGTCCATGGAGCTGACTGGAGAAATTTCCACTGAAGCCCACAACCTGAGAAGTTACTTCGGATCATCGACTATCTTCAACTGGTCGGAGTCATTCAAAACGAATGAGGAGGTCTTCTCATGGTTAGCAACACTTCAAGAGTGGGAAGAAAATCAGACCCTTCAAAAAATTAAGGATGAGCTTTCTCAAGCTTATGCTACCCTGATACATAAGGTTGGAGAATCTTATAGTCTCATCAAGGAAGTACACATACAGTTACAGGCAGTCTTGAGAGAGTGGAATCAGGCTCTCCACAGCATGGGAGATGAATTGGGATGGCTAAGTATCCAGCTAGCACCTAGTCAGCACCCAGTATGGTTGACACTACAAAAAATCTATCAATTGAGTCAGGATAGTGGACTCACGCTGGGAGGAAACTCCTTATTTAATCCCCAAGCCGATCAGTCTTCCAATCAGCAAGCGTTGGAATACCTCAGCGAATGGAATCGTCATGTACAATATGGAGACTCGATTCGCTTGGAAGATGCTTTTGTCCTTCAATTCATGATGCGTACAAATCAGAACGAATTAATCGCATGGAACTCACAGAAAGCTTCTCCTGAACATCAACAAAAGCTCCATATATTCATTGAAACACTGATCTCCTTCCAAGTGGCCACACAAAATAATCTACATGCCATACATCTTTACCCTGAAAATCTGGCAATATTTTCTCCTACGTTTATGAAGAAATTATCTGACTGGGCAAGTAGCCAACTCATCATTCTCATGGGGACAAGTACGCAGGGGCAAGTAGGGACAGTCTTTGATCAAGTAATATGGGACCCCCGACAGGAGGGCAAAGGATGGGTGGTATTAAGCCAAAAGTTATAGGAAGCACCATACCAAACATTCTGTAACATAATTTTTTTAATGTTTAATCCCGAGCATTGAGACTCGGGATGGGATTTCTTTACTCATCTTTCTTCAAAAAAAAATTAGGGGACTCAATCCATGTCGGAGAGTCAACCCTAACCCCTAGCTTCTGTATCTGGCGTAATGCCTATCTGTTTCAAAAGTATATCCATTTATTTTATTTTACAAATAATACATTTAATGTAATAAATATATGAGGAAATATTCTTTCAATATTAGGTGTTTTTCTCCTTCACAAGTGAAAGATTATTACTAAAATTCGTATTAAAATAAGTGAAAGGGGGTTGAAATGAGCCAAACAAAAAAATGAAGAGATGTAAGAAAGGAAGGTATCTTTATATTATTCCTCTGCTTCTTCTAAAAAATCGTTTTCTACTTCCCCTTCATCTATACTTTCATCCTCCACGGGTTCCTTGCCTTCAATCCAAAAATTGTTGAATCCTTCCCCCACAGTAAGCTGTAGCTTCTGAAGTTGGACGAGTTCGAGTACAGAAAGGAAAGCAAATACAGCAAAGATTCGACTACCCTCTTCCATGATCATGGTGATGAAGTCTACGCGCGCACCGCCAGCTACACGGTTGACGAGCCGCTCTTTGACTTCGGCGAGGGTATAAGGATATTGCTTGATGACATGCTGCGGACGCTGTAGCTTCTCATGGTGACGCACCCAGATCCGCTTGAAGGCGCGCATGATCTGATAGAGATCTAAATCTGCCAACTCTTCCTCAGGAAAATCACTCTGCATAAACAATTCCTCTTCCTTTTTAACAAATCCTCTATTGATGCGCTCCTGGCTATCAGTCTCCATTTGGGCCAGTTCACCTAGGATCTCCTTGTAGCGCTTGTATTCTAGCAGGCGCCGAACAAGCTCCTCACGGGGGTCTATTTCTTCTCCTTGCTCATTGAGGACAGGTCGAGGAATAAGCATCTTGGCTTTGATGCGCATAAGCGTACTAGCCACTAAAATAAATTCAGCCGCTAGCTCTATGTTCATCTCGCGCATGGCTTGGATGTAGTTTAGGAAATCCTGTGTGATCTGCGCGATGGGGATATCGTGGATGTCCAATTCATCTCGCTCAATGAAAAATAGGAGGAGATCAAATGGACCTTCGAACTGTGGGAGTTCTATGCGATATGTAGCTTCATTGTTATTTGCCACAAGACAAATCTACAGCTAATCGTCCAGAATTTATTCACAGGTTTTTCAACAACGCTTCTGCTTCCTTATGGTAGGTTCCTTGAGATTTGACGATCTGCTCAAGAATTTTTTGTGCCCTCCACTTCTTATTGAGTTTTATATAGGCTTGCGCCATATAGTATTGGCTCTCGTCAAAAACAGGAGAGGCAGGCAAGACATATTTGAAACTTGCTATAGATGCTTTGAAGTCCTCTTTCAGGAAGGCAATCAGGCCTGTATAGTGACGTGCAATCACATGTGTGGGCTCAGTCAGTAGGATTTCGCTGAATCGATTCGTCGCTGTTTCAAAATCCTCCTGATCATAAGCTTTGATTCCTTCTTCCAATAAAGCGGTGTATAGGTAGCCTGATGTAAGTCCAAAAGTCGGTTCATCGGTAGGCTTAGCTCCTTTGTAATATTGAAAATTCTGCTCTTGAGAGAGTGGGGCCGCATCCTTTTTATCTGGCCTTTCATCCTGGATGACGATCTCTCCATCATCTATGGCTCCTTCATAATATCTCCTAGGATCTGCGGAGTCTAGCATGACTTTACGTTCTGTAACAGACTCATCTTCTAAGATGGGAGTTGTAGTCGATTTAGGTAGGCCGTCTTTATTCGCAAAGTCATTCATAGAAGGTACTGTTGCAGGCTTTGGACTAGGAGCTGAAACTTCGTACGCACCCTCATCAGAATTAGAGACTGTAGGTCTGGGTTCCTGTTTAAATTGATCCCTCTTAGGAACTAGAGGTGGTACAGATTGCACAGGAGATGGATCTGCGAACGCATCACCTCCTGATTCATCAGAAGTAGAGACTGTAGGTCTGAGTTCCTGCTTAGCCTGATCCTTTTGGGGAGGAGATGTAGACTCAGTAGATGTTAGCTCATCTAGTTGTTCTGCTGCGTTCCCTTTCACTGCATCCTTATTTAATTCTGCTGAAGGAGGTAGGGGAGACTGTATAGATTTCAAGTCTGGTGATCCCTGCTGCACCTGCTCACGCATCGCCATTGGCTCTGCCACCTGTCCCGAGGGCTTCAACTTGTAGATGAGGTAGATGCTCAGCAAAGTCAAGGCTAGACCTGCCGCCAAGCCCAGAGAAAGCTGGAGATACCGCTGGGGTTGCACACGAAACTTTCTCTTTGAAAGCTGGGCTCGCTTTTTCGCCTGGTCAAGCAAACGAGATTGGTGGCGGAGACGCATCTGCTGAATCCGGCCACGAATCTCTTCAGGATTTTCCAACTCCCTCAGTCCCTCTACCATATCCTGTAGCAAAGGATCCTGCGCAATGTAAGCCTCTGTCTCAGCCATTTCCTCCGCCGAGAGCTTCCCCTCCACATAAGCACCTAGCCGATCTAGATCCTGCATCAAACCCACTCCTGTATGTTGACTAAAATCTTCACTCATGATACGAATCCTCTACGGACATTTGTTCCATTCGGATTTTCAAGTTGCGCTTGCCATTCTGTATATAGCTTTTGACCTGTTTGAGGGTATAACCTGTCTCTGAGGCTACTTCTTGATAACTCTTTTTCTGCAAAAAGAACAACTCCACACACACACGTTGCTCCAATTTTAGCTTGGTCAATGCCTGCTCCATCTGCTGTAGCTGCAACTCTTTGTCCATTTGCACCTCTAACCCAAAGTCTATCACACGATCCTCTCCATTCTCCACCATATCCTGCTGCAAGCGCTCCCGTTTTACTCTACGTTTTTTTTCCTTATCCAGATGAATGAGGCAGTGATTGCGCACGACAGAATGTAACCAATATTTAAACGTTTTGATCTCATACTTCCGAAGATCGACCATGAGTTTTTCAAAAATCTGCATGGCAAGATCCTCACTTGTACTTTCATCCTTCACGTACTTCATACAGACCAGGAAGACTACGTGCATGTAGCGCTCATAGAGCTCACCCAAACATGCAGGTTCCCCATGATCCTTGTATCGGGTCACGAGTGCCTCATCCGAAAGGTCTTTAATATGGAGCTTTTTCCGGAACAGCATATAGCTTCTCAAACGCTGTGGATAGAATGGAACTTACCATCCTAGTTTTCAGAGAAATAAAAGTGCAATCAGCAGGTCTATTTACTGGTTTACATCCAATAGACAAAAAAGCGAGCGAGATTCCACAAAATCTCACTCGCTTTTTTGAAAATATAATACTTTATCTTGCTATCGTCGGTAGAACATGAATACACCACCTGCATCTCCTGCTTGCTTCAAGGGCGAGCCTTGAGGTGTCTGTGCTGTATTTCTCTGTACGAGACCTCCTACCGTACGAATCAACTCATCTGCTGGAAGCTTGGCCTTGCGATTGTTGCGCAGATAGCGAATCAAGCAGCGTGCAAAAGGACTATTTTGTCCTGGCTGACCATCCCAAACCTTCTCGATATCGCCTGAGGTGAATGCCCAACGTGAACGAGAGTTCTCATCGAGATTCCCTCTGTAGGAAGCAAAGAGTGAACCTGCATAACAGGCATCTGCGATAAGTAATGTATGCTGCGTCCCGATCGTGCGGAGATAGTCGTGAATCGTAGAGTTGCGAATGAAGTCTGGAATTTTATTTAATCGAGCCTCCATAGGTACCCAATATCCCAACTGAGAGTAGGAATCATAGTATCCGTGACCCGCATAGTAAATGAGGAGGTTATCATCTTCTGTGATGGCTTCCTGCAGTTGCTCTAGCGTCTCTAGGATATTCTCCCGCGTCGCTTCTTCATTGTAAAGCGTAATGACATTTTCTCTATCAAAGTGGTAGAGCGTCGTCAATGTCTGAGCCAAATCGTCACAATCCTTTACTGCATTGTGCAACTTATTCCAATACTGGTAGCCATTGATACCGATCAAAAGGAGGTAATTTTTCCCTTTATTCTTAGGCCTAGGCTGATAAAAATCTTGTGCTGCATTCGAAGGGTTTTGACTCGCTGTGTAGGCCTCTGGTGGAAGATACTCTAAGCGAAGTACACGTGTACTCACATTTTCGTATCTATCCCTCGCGATGATTTTGATGACGTGAATGCCATTGGGAAGGCTCAAAGAAGCTTTGAAAACACCATCAGATGAAAGTGTGATGGGATGATTATTGATGGTCACAGACGTAATACCCGATGCATCCTCTACTTTTCCACGTATGATTTGATGGCGCTCCCGAAGACGAATCACAGGGCTGTTGGGGATTGCTTGCGGATCTAGAATCGTGATTTCGGGTCCTTCAGTATCTATTGTTTTGATTTCAGATACACGCAGGTAATCTACCTCAATGGCGATATGCCCTCCAAGCGTAAATCCAAAGTCATTTCCAAAAAGTGCTTTGGCGGGAAGCTTATCTACGAGAAACTGATTGATGAAGAAGAACCATTGATCACCTACCTTTCTTACCAGCAGTGTGTTGTATGAATGCTTTTCTAAGTGTCTTGAATATTTCCAGCTCGAGTAGGCATGTTCACGACCACGGTCATACTTTGTTACTCTAAATTGCTGCTGGCTATTGATGATAAAATTGTACTCACTTCCTTTTGCATTTCGTCCGAAAGTAAGACCCGCGACTTTGGCTTGTGTGCCACGAACAAATCGCATTCGAATTTCTACCTCATAATCTCCTGAGGCATGAATCGGAATCGTCCGACGCTTGGTATATCTATGAGAAGTACGAGAAGATATGTAAAAACGTCCGTTTTCAATGCGCTCTGCTAGGTAGACAGAACCCATATCCCACTTTTGGACATTGTTATTAAAATCATCGAGAAAGGCGACTCGCTTATCCTGATCAGGGATTCCGTAGTAGGTACCAGGAACCCATGAATTTTGTCCGAGCGTCAGCTGACAAGAAAGCCAGCATACTATCAAGGATACCAATAGATAAATGCTGGTGGTGTTAGGGAATTTCATAATTCTCAGCTTACATCTGGTCTGTTGTGCTTGAATACTTGATCGCCACAATATCTTTTTTCCTGTAAAAATGTACCATGCAATTTTATTTACGATCAATAGTCAAGCGTTTCGTGTTCTATACCACTATGACTTTAAAATCTATTTTCCTATCTAAAAATAACTAATAGGGAAGCTTTTTCTTATGAAATCTGTGCGATTAAAGTTTTTTGACAGAAACTTTTTCTCTTCCAACTTTCTTACCCAATAAACGCTATTCCCCTGTTCTATTTTGCACACCCTTCGAAACAACCTTACAGAAGAATTGAGATGTTACAATTCGGTCAAAATTCTCATTGTATCCACCCCATCTGCAAAATCACTGATATGTGGTTTTTGTGCTTCACCAAAAGGAGTACTCATGCCCACTACACACTGAATATCGTCTTTGTGAGCCTCTAAGAGTACATTTACTTGTGTTTTTCCTACTGCTTTTATACAGTGAAATAAGCCCATAGATGCGCTCGCCAAGTAATCTCTCCGGGCAAATATTCCGAAATCAGAATGAACAAAATGGTTTGTGTGGACCTCTTCTTTCGCTTTTAAGAACAAAATGCGTTCCAAATAATGAGGATTTATGTTTTCTGAAGAATATTCATTCAACTTTTCTTGGATATTCAACAAGTCTTCATATGATGAAATGATCAGATTGCTCACATTTCGACAACCCAGTCCATTGTAAAGCAGCATATCTTCCCAAAGTCCTTGCCAGTCTTTTTCCTCCATCTGATCATGTATTACAGCTACAGAATAGCGATTGTGTCTGACGAGCCGAGGCAAATCTCCATAATGTGTATGTAAATATCTTGCGGTATTGTTGCTACCTGTTGCAATCAAGTAATCACACGTCAAAAATCGGCTTTCAGTAAACTGTAAGTGTAATGCGCCATGGGCTACTTCCTGCCAGCATCCTAGTATCCAGCGGATGAGGGTTTGGTCCTGGTGGGAAGGCTTCAACAATACGCGATGCCCACTCAGCAGCGCGACCATGACATCATGAAATCCTACGAAGGGTACATTACCAGCTGCAATGATGCCTATGGTCTGAGCAGTAGAGGGATTTTGAGGATAATCCTTCACAAACTTCTGCAATGTATCCGCTTGAAACCATGACCGAATTCCATCCAACGCGCGCTCGATGTAATAGGTCGTGAACCAGGGATTCTCCTGGCAAGCCTGACGTATGACTTGTTCTGGCAAGGACCTTTTTGCCAATAGAGTTCCTAAGGCAATTAAACTGTCTAATCTACGCTGACGTAATTCTCCAAAATTCATATATTCACATGCTCTATACTTGAACAAAGGCAGTTTCTGTTTGGTTAAATAATGACATAATTATAATTTCGCGACAAATATATCATTTGCTATGGCTATCATGATTACGGATGAATGCATCAACTGCGGTGCATGTGAACCCGAATGTCCCAACAACGCAATATATGAGCCTGGAGTCAACTGGAAATTCTCGGATGGTACAGGACTCAAAGGAGAAATAGAAATCGAAGGACAGAAAGTCGATGCAGACGATGAATTCGAGCCTGTGTCTGACGAGGTATACTACATCACCCACTACAAATGTACAGAGTGTGTCGGCTTCCACGAGGAGCCCCAGTGTGCGGCTGTATGTCCTGTGGATTGCTGTGTACCTGATCCCGATATGGAAGAAGCGGAAGAAGTACTCCTGGAAAAGAAATCTTGGTTACACCTAGAATAGTCTTCTTTTCCTTGTAACATAATACCATGTCTCAAAGCCTCTCTTTCTCGGGAGGCTTTGTTACTTTTGCCCTACATCATCACGATCAAAAGGGATACCATGCCAGAATTTGATGCCGTCATAGGATTAGAGATTCATATTCAACTCCATACACAGACCAAATTATTTGCTCCCGAAGCACATATATTTGGTGCCAGCCCCAACCAACTTGTCTCTCCCATCACGATGGCGCATCCAGGCGCCCTGCCGCGTATCAATGAAGGAGTAATCGACAAAGCACTCGCCCTAGGCCTCGCACTTAACTGCAAGATCAATTCTCCCACCTTCTTCGATCGCAAAAACTATTTCTATCCCGACCTCCCCAAAGGCTATCAAATCTCCCAAGATGCAGTCCCTATCTGTGAAGGGGGAACCGTCAAATTTCCCAATACCAAAGGAGAGATACTGGAAGTTCCTCTCGAACGTATCCATCTGGAAGAAGATGCGGGAAAATCTATCCACGACCTCTCGCCAACATATACGATGATCGACCTCAATCGTGCAGGTACCCCCCTCATGGAGCTCGTCACACAACCCGCTCTCCACAAAGCGGAAGATGCAGCTGCACTATTTGAAGAAATCCGTAGACTGGTCCGCTACCTGAATGTGGGAGAAGGGGATATGGAGAAAGGAAACCTTCGATGCGATGCCAATATATCTGTCAAGCCCCAAGGACAAGAAAAACTAGGGATAAGAGTAGAGGTAAAAAATCTGAATTCCTTTGCCTTCCTTACCCAAGCCATCAACCATGAGATCAAAAGACAAATTCAGCTCATTCAATCGGGGGGAGAGGTGCAGCGAGAGACACGGACCTGGAATGTACAACTACAGAAAACCCAGCCCATGCGCGACAAGGAATTGGCACACGATTATAGATATTTTCCTGAGCCAGATTTGCCCGTCATTGTCATTTCACCTGAGAGGATAGAAGCCGTCAGGCAGCAGCTTCCCTCCCTGCCTTACCAACGCTTCCAGCAGTACCACCTTGATTGGAAACTACCTTATAATGAATCGATGACCTTGGCAGAGGATATGATGCTGGGAAATTACTATGAATTAGCCATCACCCACTGCCAAAACCCTAAAGGTGTAGCCAACTGGTTGCTAGGTAATGTGAGATCCTGGATGAATGAATATAATCAACCCCTCTCTGATTGTCCTGTCTCAGCACAAACGCTGGGAGAACTGGTCAAAGCCATTGACGAGGGTATCGTTTCACATCATCAAGCCAAAAACCAGATCTTTCCTGCCCTACTGCAAGCAGAAACCTCCCTCAAAGAGTTGTTAGAAGCCAACCAGTCTGAGTCGGCCGATCAATCATCCCAACTCAAGACCCAAATAGAAGCCATTATTTCCGAGCATCCAGATGAACTGAAGCGATACCGAGGAGGACAAAAAAAGCTCAAGAAGTTTTTCATCGGTCAGGTCATGAAAACGCTGAAGGGAAAAGGTGATCCAAAAGAGGTACAAAAAATCCTGAATGAGCTTTTGTAGAAGTACTTGGACCATATGTGGAAATCAGAAGGTTATCTCTCAATTCTTCTGTATTCTCATTAGGTTTCTTTTTTCCAAAATTTATAATTTAGCCTATCAAATAAAATTTTACTGCTATGGCTGAAAGTACACAAGAAGTTATTGAAATGGCCCAAATAGATATGGATGGTGCCATCGAATATCTACAACGCGCACTACTAAAGATCAGAACGGGTAAGGCCAGTGCTGATATGCTGGATGGTGTCATGGTTGACTACTATGGATCTCCTACTCCTATCGGACAAGTAGGAAATGTAGCTGTAGCGGATGCAAGAATGCTGACGGTGACTCCTTGGGAGAAACATATGATTCCTGTAATCGACAAAGCCATCCGCGAAGCAGGACTAGGTCTCAATCCTTCAAGTGACGGAGATCTTGTCAGAATTCCCATCCCTGCGCTGAATGAAGAGCGTCGTAAGCAGCTGTCTAGACAAGCCAAGGATGAAGGAGAAAATGCAAAAATCTCTATCCGTCAGGCACGTCAGTCTGCAATGAACGACTTTAAACAGCTTCAAAAAGACGGTACTTCTGAAGATGAGGTCAAAGGAGCAGAGTCAAAAATCCAGGATCAGACCAACTCCTACAACAAAAAGATAGATGAAATGATCAAAGCAAAAGAAGCTCAGATCATGACTGTCTAATTTGTAGCTACTGATTTGTCATAGAAAACGACCAGATCTCCTTTCAGAGGTCTGGTTTTTTCATGTCTCCAAAATGACCTGCCTCCATTCATACCCGATTCCAGACAATCCTTTCAAAATTTCTACAGACACATCAAAAAAGTACAGAAAGTGATTATGATTTACTTACTTTGCCTCCCATGAAATCGATAATCACCCTCTTTTTCAAAGGACTAGCCATCGGTGCTGCCAACGTCATCCCAGGCGTTTCGGGCGGTACGATTGCCCTTGTAACAGGTGTCTACGAACGGCTCATCAACTCCGTCAAGTCTATTGATTTGGACGCATTGAAGCTGCTGACCAAAGGAAAATTTAAGGACTTTTGGACGCATATAGACGGTACATTTCTCACAGCGATTTTCGTAGGAGTTGGTGCCAGTTTGATCTCTATCGCCAAACTCCTCAAAGTATTGCTCCAAAATGAAACCTATAGCATTTGGGTCATGGCCTTTTTCTTCGGGCTCATCCTCGTATCTGTCTGGCAAGTAGGTAAAACTGTAAGTAAGTGGAATGTCGCAAGTATACTGGCTTTTGTCATTGGAACCACGGCTGCGGTCATGCTGGCTTTCCTCAACCCTGGTACACCCAATGCCGCAACTTACTACCTCGTGCTGTGTGGTGTCGTTGCTATCTGTAGCATGATCTTGCCAGGGCTTTCGGGTTCATTTGTCCTTATCTTGATGGGGAACTATAAGCTCATCATGGTAGATGCGGTCAGCGATTTTAATATGGAAATTTTAATTCCTGTCGCGATTGGTGCAGGTATAGGCCTACTGATTTTTGCTCGTGTACTCGCTTGGGTATTCAAAAACTATCGTGATGTGACCATCGCGTCTCTCACAGGATTTGTTTTGGGATCTTTATTGACTATTTACCCTTGGAAAAAAGCCATTACAGAAATCATTCCCCGACCAGGCAAAGAAGCGAAAGAAGTGATCTTAGGCTACGAATGGTATATACCTGACTTTGCTCAGTCAGAAACACTGATCGCACTGGGTCTCGTGATGCTGGGTGCTGTCACCATCTGGGCCATGGAAAAATTTGCTTCTGACCAGCAAGGCCAGATGGAGAAAGCCAAAGCCTGATATGATCGTTCTGATTCTGGGAGCGACCTCGGATATCGCACAGGCAATTGCGCATCTCCATGCTGCCAAAGGAGATCATTTGATTCTGGCGGGAAGGAAGGAAGAATTGCTCAAGCCCATACAGTCAGACCTTTGTATTCGATACAAGGCAACCGTTGACATACAAAGCTTTGATGCGCGTCTCATTGATCAGCATCAAAGCTTTTATCATACCTTATCTCCCAAACCAGATCTGGTTTACTGCGTGTTTGGCAATCTATTTGATCAAAAGGAAGCCGAGCAAAACTGGGGAGTTGCTGTACAGATGTTAGAAGTAAATTTCCTCGGAGCTACGTCTATCTTGCATCATGTAGCGAAGGATTTTGAGCAAAGGAAAAGAGGGACCATTGTGGGGATCAGTAGCGTGGCAGGAGACCGCGGAAGGGGGAGCAATTATTATTATGGAAGTGCAAAAGCAGGATTCACAGCTTATCTCTCAGGCTTGAGAAATCGACTTTCCCAGTCTGATGTCCATGTCTTGACTGTCAAGCCAGGATATGTCCGTACAGCGATGACACAAGGTATGGAATTACCTGCTCCGCTGACAGCTGAACCACAAGCAGTTGCAAAAGCAATCTTCAGGGCTGTAGAAAAAAAGAAAAATGTCCTCTACGTAAAAGGGATTTGGCGATGGATCATGTGGGTGATTCGCATGATACCCGAATCCATCTTCAAGCGGCTATCGCTCTAGTGCTTTGATCTCCGATCGGATCAGCTCCTGCAAGTCCGAAGCAGCAAAAGCGGGGAGACTCAAAATCGCTCTCAGCGCATCTTCTCGATCCAGTAAGTTGGGCAGGCGCGTCGCCTGATAGAAGTCTTGCGCTACGCGTACATCTGCTGCCGTGATGCTCAAGACTTCATTTACTTGTGTTTCCTCTATCCAGCCCCTGGCGATTTGATTCCTATTGACCACTTCGACCCATCCTTCGCGTACCCGATCCAGGACCAATAATTCTCCTGGCTGAAGCAAGATGACGTTGCGATCGAATCGTTTATTTGGAATATTCCTTGCGACAGCTGCTTGAATCACTGTAGCGACATATCCATCCTCAATCAGGTTGTCTACAGGAACCCATCCACGGAGCCCTGTCTCCGTCTCTACTTCGATAAAGTCGATACCCTTGTAATTGGTCAACTGTGCGTCCTCATGCACAGCAACCCCTTGCCCAAACATTAGCTTTGTCAGCTCTTTCGCTCCTACTTTGGGCTCTGCACGAAGTGAGATATAATCCCCCGAAGCCACAAACGTGACGTAAGCCTCTCCTAGTACCTCAATCCATGCACCAGCATCGTACAATTCTCCTTTGTCAAAAGCATCTTGCGCATTACTCTTCCAATCTAAATAAGCCAGGAGGTTGACATCATTGACCACTCCCATGAATCCGTATTCATCCTCGCTGGTATCGGCTCGGGTAACTCCTGTCAGTTCCATGAGCTTGGATTCCTTCCTAAATAAATTGCTCATGACTTCAGGAGATTTTTCTATGATCTCGTCTTGTTCAAGCTGCTGTTTCGCCCATGTACTGCCTCCTGGACGTGTATCGGGTGCTTCTCCTCGACTTCTTTGGCCAGCAAAATCTTGATTGTATCGCTGCCCAAGGACAGATAATTCTTCCTCTAGCTGCTGAATCCTGATTTCATATAGCTTGACAAATCGACTTTCAGGCTTATAGGTATCGAGAAGGTAAAACTGCTTGGCAGCCAGTCTATATTGCTTCCGAGACTCTAGAAACCCAATTCGAGGATTTCTTTCATTTGCGAGTAGTGTATGAGAAGATCTCAGATAATAATAGATCAACTCCATCTTACCTGTCGGTTTCTCACAGCTCGTCCACAGTTTCTGGATCAGTTTCGTGTTGGCTGGTAGCTTAGGGGAATACGTGAAGAAATAAGCTTCTAACTCTTCTTCGACTGCAAAACAGTTGTATACCTGTGCCTTTGCCTGAAAGACAGAAAGGGACCATAGCAGGGAGAAAAGTATAATGGAAAGTGATCGAGTCATGGATACATTGTCTTATTTCCTCAAATAGAGAAAATCATCGGAGAAAATATTTTCTGTGAAGAAAATAAAAAAATAGGTTCACAAACTGAAGATTTATGAACCACTCGTAAGAAAATACGGGAAAAGGAAGAAAAAATTATTCTACGAAGATAAATTCTGCCTTTTCTACGTCCGCAATCCCATTTATCTCTACACCATTTCTATAATAACGGATATACTCCCAATCATACACGCAAGGTCCTGTAGTCAACAAAAACTCTACGGTCAACGTATCAACGCCAATCGTATCCTTGCGAATGAAATAATCAAATCGCTTGACCTGATTCAGTACATCTACCAGAATCGGACTATTCGTCGTAGGATCGAAGAATTCTTCTGTGAAATTGAAAGGTCCAAATGTACCATTCTCATATCCAGGAAAAATACGCTCATATTCAGGAATATCATCTTCGCCTCCGCTTTTGTCCACATAGACGACGACCTTATCTTCTCTATAGATACTCTCTAGGTAGTTGGTTCCATTGGGATCCTCATAAGTGATCGTGAAAGACTCCTCTCCGATGATTTCATTGCTCAAGCCCTCGCAGGGATCGTTACAGCGATTGGCAAGAGAAATCATGGCCACAAATCCCATGACCACCCACAGGCTGAAGGGATGCTGAATGAACCTTTTGTTTACTGACATGCTTAATTACAGATTATACGTGTAGAATGGTAACAAAGATAGAGATTTATAGTAATGATAATTTGGACTATAAGTCTTTAATTTGTGCCTTCTGGGTAACGTAAAATGGACACAAAAATTTTTGAACTACAAAACGGTCTGAGGGTCATATACAAACATGTACCCTACACGCGGACCGTTCACTGCGGATTCATCGTCGATGCGGGAAGTAGAGATGATATGCAAGGAGAGATTGGGATGGCCCACTTCATCGAGCATATGATCTTTAAGGGAACCGTAAAGCGAAAGACTTTCCATATCCTCAACTATCTTGAGTCTGTAGGTGGAGATGTCAATGCTTATACGACAAAGGAAAAAACGTGCCTCTATGCTTCCCTTGTTTCCGAATACTTTGATCGCGCGACAGAACTTCTGACAGATATTACCTTTAATTCTACTTTTCCTGAGAAAGAAATTGTCAAGGAGAAGCAAGTCATTTCGGAAGAAATCGACATGTATCGCAATACACCCGATGAGGCGATATTTGAGGATTTTGATGAGATGATCTATCCTCAGCACAGCCTGGGATTCCCTATTTTGGGTACTAAAAAGAGCATTCACCAGTTCACACAAAACAAGGTCAAGGACCACTTACATAGATCCTTTATCAAAGATCACGTCGTCTATTCTATCGTAGGCAATGTCTCCGAAAAAGAGGTCAAAAAAGTCATTGATAAATACCTCAAGCCCGTACAGATGCCTTCAGGTACACGTACACGAATCTCTCCCAACGGTCAAATGGCTACCGACCATGTAGAAGAAATTTCTTCTGACCAAGCACATGTCTTGATCGGAGGTCGATCCTATGCTATGCGTGAAGAACTATATGTTCCCTTTCTAGTCCTCAACAATCTCCTCGGAGGACCTGCCATGAATACGCGCCTCAACCTCAACATCCGAGAAAAATACGGACTGACCTACAATATCAGTTCCTTCTATACACCTTATATAGATGCTGGGATGTGGGGCGTCTATTATGCCTGCGAACGAAAAAATATCGAACGAATCCGCCAACTTGTACACAAAGAACTGAAGTTGCTGTCCGACAGGCCCCTAGGAGTACTCAAAATTAGTCAAGCCAAAAAGCAATTGAAGGGCCAGCTTGCCCTGGGCTACGAGAACCTGCTCAATCAAATGTTGACGATGGGCAAAGACTTGCTCGATTTCAATCGTGTGATGCCTTTTGACGAGTATCTCTCAGAGATAGAATCGGTCACTTCACAGAAAATACAAGAAGCTGCTCAAGAGATCTTTCAAGAGCAGTCTCTTACCACTTTAATTTACCGTGCCAGTTGATTCCCTAACTGAGGAGTAATTTTCAGGCTAGGTCAGATCTTGGACCATGTGTGAAACTTCAAATCTGCGAATAGTTTGTACTCTCAGAACCTAAAACCTCTGCGTTTTAACTAGATTTTCATTGTTTCAAACATGGTCTTAGTTTTTCTTAGCGTCTAGCGGGGATATGTATTTTTCCAAAATGTCCTCAATAGGAGATTTGCGATCCTTGAGATGGATCACTGCATGAAAATCGTTGAGCCTATACAAAATAGGAACGATCGTAGACATTTCTTCTGGTGTGATATCTGCCTCTACGATCTGTGCAACCTGATTCATGGGTACTAGGACTTGGGCCATCGCCTCTCTTCCTTTCTTCGTCAGTTTGACCCTCTTGGACCTTCTATCGTTAGGGTCCGCAAACTCCTCTATCAATTCTTGCCTGACCAAGCGCTTGATGATCTCGATTCCTGAAGTAAACTCTACAATATTCTGGTTGATCAATTCTGACTTTGTCAAGCTATCGTAATTTCCCAAGGATGCCATAAAAGAAAACTCATCCAAAGTGGAAAGCGGTGTATCCTCTAAGGCCTTCTTTATATAAAGTTTGGCATACCTAAACAAAAAGCCGATGAGCATGGTCAGTATTACGCCTGACGATGAATCATCTGTATACTCTCCTCTATGGTGAAAAAAGTCAGGCTGGGCAAAACTCAGCTTACGATTTAACCAAAGATTAAAAGGAATAAGCTCCATTTCGCTACTCTCCTTCTCCTCTTCATACGTTTCTACCCACTTCAGCAGCTCCTTTATAAGTGTATAACGGTTATTCATATAAGTCAAATTTAATATGTATTTGTAGTAAAGCAACTTTTTTTAAACAAAAACATAGACATTTTCATTATTTATTATGTATTTGTACTTTAATTAAAAAATAACAACGAAATCATTACTTATGTTTTCCCTCCGCCACTTCACTACCCTTTTCTTCCTATACCTTATCGTATGGATGGGAAGTGCTCAGTCATTGAGTGCCCAAAATGGAATCGTCAGTGGACGTCTCTATAATGCACTCAATAATGAACCACTCGCTTTCGGTTCTGTTCGGCTACTTGACTCTCCTTATGGGTCTTTCACAGACAGTACAGGAAAGTTCGAAATAAAAGGAATCAAACCAGGTCTTTATAATTTTGAAGCGAGGTATACAGGCTTCGAAGTAGAAATCATCTACGAAGTACAGGTCACCAATTCTAAGCCCTATGTACTAGATGTTGCCATGACAGAGGCCAATTTTTCGGCAGATTCCGTCATCATCGTCGCCTCCCCTTTCAAAAAGATAGATGAAGCCCCACTTTCACTGCGTACCATTGGGACATCTGAAATCAAAAGAAACCCAGGAGGAAACCGTGACATCTCGCGCGTCATTCAATCTCTTCCAGGTGTCACCAGCACGCCAGGCTTTAGAAATGATATTTTGATCCGTGGGGGGGGACCTAATGAGAACCGATATTATATAGATGGAATCGAGACACCCAACATCAACCACTTTGCGACCCAGGGTGCATCGGGAGGTCCCGTAGGACTGATCAATGTGGATTTCATTAATGAAGTAGACTTCTTCTCAGGTGCTTTTCCCGCCAATCGGGGCAACGCCCTCAGCTCCGTTTTCGAGTTTCGTCAGCGTCCTGCCAGAAATGACCGATTGGGATTCACGGCCACATTGGGAAGTAGCGACCTTGCCCTCACGATGGAAGGCCCTACAGGTCAAAACTCTAATTTCCTGTTCTCTGTCCGCCGATCCTACTTGCAATTCCTCTTTCAAGCCATCGGCCTTCCCTTCCTCCCTACTTACAATGACTATCAATACAAACATAAATTCAGGATTGGAAACCGACACGAGATCAACATCGTGAGCCTAGGGGCACTAGACCAGTTTGCACTCAACACAGCTGCAGACTCTACTCCACAACAGCGATTCATATTAGGAAACCTTCCCGTCCAAACCCAATGGAACTATACCATCGGTGCGAGCTACAAATACTTCGCAGACAATGGCTTCCTTCAAGTCGTACTCAGCCGCAATATGATCAACTTCGATCAGTTTAAGTTCCCAGATAACGATGAGACGCAGGAAAAAATATTTGACTACAACTCACAGGAGAGTGAGAATAAATTCCGAATCGAATATACAGGCAAGAAAAACGGCTTCAAGTACAACGTGGGCACCAATGCTGAGTATGCACGCTACTTTGTGAATACGTTTCGGCGGACTGGGTTTGGAGAAATCGATTTTGAAACTCTCCTCCGACAGTATAAGTATGGTGTCTTCGGGTCTATCAGTAAAAAATTCCTGAAGGAGCGATTGATTCTGGCTTTAGGACTAAGAGCAGACGGAAACGATTTCAATGCATCTATGCAGAATCTAGCCAATCAGCTCTCTCCGCGCTTCTCCGCTTCCTACGGAATCACTCCCAAACTTACTGCCAACTTCAACACAGGGATTTACTACCAATTGCCACCTTACACAGTGCTGGGATATAGAGACACAGATAGCAATGAGCTACTCAATCAGGATGTGACCTATATAAGAAATGAGCAAGTGGTCGGTGGATTTGCCTATACCACTGAGCAGAACTCAAAGATCTCGATAGAAGGTTTCTACAAATATTATCGTGATTATCCCTTCTTGCTGACAGACTCCATTTCGCTTGCCAATCTAGGAGGAGACTTTGGCGCGATAGGTAACGAGCCCGTGAGTTCTACTTCTGAAGGTCGCGCGTATGGATTAGAGGTGTTGATTCAGCAGCGATTGTACAAAGGATTCTATGGAATCATAGCTTACACGCTCTCATGGAGCGAGTTCCAAGATAATAATGGAATGTTTGTGCCTTCGTCATGGGACAATCGCCACGTCGTATCATTGACTGCGGGCAAAAAGTTTGGCAAGAACTGGGAGTTGGGAGTGAAATGGCGCTACAACAGTGGGACACCCTTTACACCTGCGGATACACTTGTATCAGGCTTGATTGCTGTATGGGACTTACGCGGTCGTGAAATTCCTGACTTTCGACGCCTAAATTCAGAAAGAATCGCTGCCTTCTCTCAACTTGATGCGAGAATTGATAAAAAGTGGTTCTTTAAGAAATGGAGTTTTAACCTCTTCATCGATGTACAAAACGTATACAACTCGCGCATTCCAGGTCCTCCTACCTTAGACGTAGTCCGCGATGAGGCAGGAACTCCTGTTCCCCTTAATGTTCCAGGCCAGGACATCCCGACGAGATATCAGCTCAATTTTTTGGAGAACAATCTAGGTCTTGTCCAGCCCACACTAGGGATTGTGGTGACCTACTAGGAATCACCAGGTAAAACGTGTTTGGCAAAAGGTACTCTTATAAGGGTACCTTTTTTATTTTTCAAGACTGTAAGATCTTTTCACACCTCCCTTTTTATAAATCTCTTTCATCGGCGTTGCGCTTTTCTCCCTTCGATCAATGGTACGACTTCAACGGTGATTGGTCACATTTCACAGATGAAGTTTTTCCTAGATGAAGGTAAGAATCTTAGTCAAAAAGTATCGAACAGGATATGTATTCGGAACAATCATTGGAAAATGTTGAATAAAAACATCTATTTCTTACCAATATCTATCCTTGTCTTCTCGCCATTCTGATGTACTTCTTCACTCCAAAAACAGTGTATAACCGCTATTTCACCATTTACCCTTAAAAACTAACGGTTCACCATATCTATTTAATTTTTCCTTTCAGGGTTTCATGTTTTCCGAATTTTTATTTCTAATAATTGTAATAATCAATAAATAGACTATACATATAAATGTACTAGAAAGCAGTTCATTTGTAACAAAGAAGTGAAAAATGAAACAGAAGACCACCCACAATCTAGTTTCTAGGAAAAAGATGATTTCCTCACGACTGCTCTCCATCACTGGGCTATTTGCCCTTGTATTTTGCTCAGCTTACAATGTGTATGAAGAGAGCGGTGTGGAAAAAATCAATGGAATCGTGAACAGCTATGCAAAAGTCATTGCTGTTGGAAACAACTATCTCGACCTCTCGGATGCTAGCGCATTCAAAGCAGGAGATAGAGTTCTGATTATCCAGATGAAAGGTGCCATCATTCAAACAGCCAACGACTCGACCTTTGGTGATGTAACTTCATGGGGGAACTCAGGAAATTATGAATTTGGAAAAATCGTTTCGAAAGAAGGAAATCGACTCGTTTTTGTCCACAAGATTTGTAAAACGTATGACCCATCACATGCCGTTCAAGTGGTGAGGGTTCCTGTCTACAAAAAAGTAGATATTGTAGGGACACTCACAGCCCAACCTTGGGACGGTGAGAAAGGTGGAATTGTGGCGATCTGGGCTACAGGTCGTGTGAAATTACTAGCGGGTATTGATGTAAGTTCGCTAGGATTCAGAGGGGGCCAATTCAACGGACGCGCCCGAGGAGGAGAGATGACCTATACGTGCACGATTGAGTCTGGAAAAGGGGGAAGAAAAGGCGAAGGTATTGTGGAAACCCCCAATACAGGCTGTATCGGTAAACAAGCTACAGGAGGTGGCGGAGGCAACAACCACAATGGTGGCGGAGGCGGAGGTGGAAACTTCGGTACAGGAGGTATCGGAGGGCATGGATGGTTATCCAACAGACCAGGTAGACTCTCCGATCTAAACAAAGGCGGTCGCGGAGGACTTTCTCTTGCTGAACTTTACAATGAAGGAATCACCAAATTATTCCTCGGCGGCGGCGGTGGCGGTGGCCACCAAAACAATGGCGCCTCGTACAGAGGAGGAAACGGTGGGGGCATTGCCATCATCAAAGCTGAGAAATTGATCGTGGATACTCAGGTAACGATCAATGCAGCAGGAGAAGATGCGCAAGACATTCGCGTGAATGACGGAGCCAGCGGAGGCGGTGCTGGAGGTACGATTTTCTTGGATGTAAATGAAATCGATGCTCCAGAAAAATTGACCCTTCGAATCGATGGAGGAGATGGAGCTGACGTCATTACAAGAGACCAGCATGGTCCTGGCGGTGGGGGAGGTGGGGGAATCATCAATTCTCCTCGAACCATCGATCCTAAGGTCACAATAGCGAAACAAGGAGGAAATTCTGGAATCTTTATTTCTAGTGGGAGAAGTCCCAGCAACCCACATCATGGAACACCTCATGGAGCGACGGCAGGACATGAAGGAGGTGTACTCGATAATCTCGTCATCCAAGAATGCTCTGCCAAACCTATCATCGATCTCAACGGAGCCCATCCTGGAACCGATCGCACGATCTCCTATGATATCCAAGGGACGACCTCCGATACGCAGGATTCAAGCTTGTTTGAGATAGATGACAACGACAATGTCTACCTCGAAGGGGCAGAAATAGAACTACTCAATCCAGGAGATGGAAATCTAGAGTATTTGAAGTTGGGATTGGATGAGACAGCCATGTCACAAATGGCGATTACGGCCGAATTTGATAGCAGCCATCACAAGCTGATCCTAAGTGGCTCTTCCTTAGTCGAGAATTATCAGCAAACGCTTTCTCAACTTCAATATAGAAATGATGAAAAGATACCTGATCCTTCAGACCGTCTCATCGAGATTACTGTTGACGATGGGGGCGCAAAGAGTGAACCAGCTTTTACAACAGTGACATTGACGACCAATCCGTTTTTGCCTGTAGAGTGGTTGTCATTCGAAGCAGAACCAATACTCGGGGCCACACAACTGCGCTGGGCTACCGCTTCAGAGCAAAATACAGACTACTTCGATATAGAACGGTCTGTAGATGGGACGATCTTTACTTCCTTGGGTAGAACCAGGGCAGCTGGAAATTCGCAAATCATCCAAAACTACCAATTCGTCGATGAAACCCTCGGCAATATGCAAGGACAGACACTCTACTATCGCTTGAAGCAAGTAGATCTCAACGGGATGAATGGATATAGCCAGGTGATCAAGTTCAGCCCAACAACCCAACTTTTTGATCTCACCTTCTCTGTCAATGTCGAGGAAAGCGATCTATTGACTGTCAAGACATCGCGAGGGCTCAAAGTCACAGGTAAACTAGATGTGCTGACCCTAGATGGGAAAATCATGACTACCCATACGATTCCTACGAATCAGCGTGAGGTACAAATCCAAACGGATGGATGGTCACCAGGAACCTATATTTTCTCTATGACAGAAGATCTGAAGCAAGTTTCTAAGAAAGTCCAAATACAATGAGTAAGATGATTCGCTGTGTATGCTTCAAGCATAGAACCAAGCTTCATATGCGAAACTGTCCTATCCCTTCAGCACAACACGTTAATTTCTACTTCTTATCCTCTTCATATACTTGAAAAAGAAAGAGCTGGATGCGTCGTGCATACCAGCTCTTTCTGATTTATTACAACAAGAAATGAATCGTTTTATTTGACACGAACGATCTCTCCTGACTTGATCTTCTGAAGGTACTTGTTCAATTCCTCTCTCACCTCAGGCATCAAAATCAATACACCAAAGATGTTGGGGAATGCCATTGCAAAGATCATCGCGTCGGAGAAATCTGTTACGGCACCCAAAGTAGCTGCTGCACCGATCACAACGAACGTACAGAACAAAACTTTGTAGACAATATCCGCTACGCGACTTCCACCAAAGAGATAGGTCCAAGCCTTGAGTCCGTAGTAGGACCATGTAATCATCGTAGAGAAGGCAAACAGGATCACCGCAATGGCCAAGATGTAGTCAAAGAATGGAATTTGTGAAGCAAATGCTTGAGAAGTCAAGGCCACACCATCTGAAGCATTGGGATCTAAGTGATTGTCTGTAATGATAATAACCAAAGCTGTCATCGTACAAACCACCACTGTATCAATGAATGGCTCCAATAATGCTACGATTCCTTCACTCGCAGGATGGTTTGTTTTCACTGCTGAGTGAGCAATAGAGGCAGAACCTACACCTGCTTCGTTAGAGAAAGCTGCACGACGCATACCCTGAATCAATACACCGATAAATCCACCCGCCACTGCAGTAGGTGCAAAGGCACCTGAAATGATCTCGCCAAATGCGCGAGGAATATCGCCGATGTTCATCCCCAAAATGATAAGTGCCGCCGCAACATAGATTCCAACCATGATCGGTACAATCTTATCCGTCACATTTGCGATACTCTTGATGCCACCGATAATCACAACGGCAACCAAAGCTGCCATGATCACTCCAAACAACCATCCATCCATATCAATCAGTCCCAAATCACTGAATTGCTTATAGGCCTGATTTACCTGGAACATATTTCCGCCTCCAAAGGAGCCGCCAATACACATGACAGCAAAGAATCCTGCAAATACTTTTCCGAGCATCCCAAGTCCTTTCCCTGCTAGTCCTCTACTCAGATAGTACATAGGCCCACCAGATACTTCGCCTTTTGCATCGATTGTACGGTATTTTACACCCAATGTACATTCAGCAAACTTGGAAGACATCCCCAAAAGACCTGCCATGATCATCCAGAAAGTCGCACCTGCCCCACCGATAGAAATCGCGATGGCCACACCTGCAATATTCCCCAAACCGACTGTACCCGAAAGGGCTGCTGTCAATGCTTGAAAGTGAGAAACTTCCCCTTTCTCATTAGGATCTTCATAAGCCCCTCTTACAACATTGATCGCCAACGGGAACTTACGGATATTGACAAATCCGAAGTACAAGGTAAAGATGATAGCACCCGTCAATAGGACGATGACCACGATCGGAAGAAACTGCACCTTATTAACTTGGAAAGAATACGTCTTTGAAGGAGTAATCTTTTGCTGAGATTCAGGATTTTTTTGAATCTGGAAATTGAAGTCTTCAACCGAAACACTTCCATCTGCAGCAACAGGTACAGTACGTGTATATCCCAAGGTAATTTCAGAAAGCGCAGAAGCATCTTTTTCCAATTCCAAAGATTGGCTCTTGAGTGCAAGATCAGCTAGTTTCGCTTCATCTCCTGAATACGTAATCTCCAATTCTAGCTCGTCCGTTTCCTGATTGTAATTACGCTGAGAGATGGTCAGTTTTCCTCCTTCAAAATCCACCTCTTGTCCCAATGGAATGTCAACTTCCGTAGGGAAACTCAAGCTCATTCCACCTTCTTCTGTACCTCCCAGGACAAATACTTTTCCAAAAGCAGGAGATTCTCCCTTTGTGTAAGTAAGGGTGAAAGGCGGCGTATCATAAAAAGATGGATCGGGACGACCTACTCCCACTTCGCGTGTAATGACATCTTCCCCAAATTGTGGAGCATAAAATATGATGGCACTTACGGGATTGCCAAACTTGGCAAAGCCTTCATTAATTTTTTCGTCGGTCGTGATCCGATCAATCGTAATGGTCTGCGAAATTTTGACAGGCTCGACGATGACCTCTTCCACCTGATTGGTGTCTAAAAGAGCAGGTTCATCTTGAGCATAGAGCAGACCCGAAGTTCCGATGAGGATGGAACAAAAAATCCATATAATACGCTTCATCATCCGGGAGTAATAAGTGATAGAATTTAGCTTGATGTAGTTAGAAAGTCTAATATATAACGAATGATTTGAAAAACCAGATGAGCAAGGAACCATTCCCTCAACCAAATGGATAAATCGTTACAGTTTTCATACTTTTTTCATACTTTCAATTTTCATACACTTCCCTCATAATGAGCCTGTCATGAAGCGTCTATTTTATTTGATTGTAATCATTGGTTTACCTGTCATCGCCTATTTTCAGTTTGAAAATTATAGAGCGCTGCATCCACCAGAGGATTATACTTTGGCACCCAATCCTGAGATCGATGCATCTTATCATGATCCGCAAGTCGTCCTGAGCTATTACACTTTGCTCCAACAGGCCAAGAGTTTTGCAGGATCTTGTTGGGAGAATGATCGTCTTAATGTGAAGACAAGCGATCCTATCGATCCCGATCACCAAGCGTTAATGGCGCGCTATCATCAGTATATTGCGACAGCACAGCATCTAGAGCAGAAGCTCATCCAATCAGCCAAATGGAAAAAGGAAGGATTTTCGAACGCAGCCATCCAGAAAATGGAGACTCAAGATCCCATGCAAAGGATACTTGAACAATGGAAGGGAAATAGCATAGAGGTTGCGACAAAGGGGGAGAAAAATGAACTCATATTCAAAGTTCAAGAAAAACTCAATACTTTAGGAATCACAATGCCCATCGATGGCGTTTTTGATACAGAAACGGAAACTGGTATCACCACATTCCAGAATCAAAAAGGTTTATTTCCCAGCGGAAAGATCGACATGATCACCTTTCGCACATTATTTGAGAATCAATCTGTTGAATAATATATGAAAGACGAAATGGCAGAAGAAAAAAATACACCCACTCCAGATCCTATGAATCAACTCAGTGCGATACAAAATATCATCATCGGTCCAGCTATGGCTGAGATGAAATCTAATATGGAAGCCTTTCAGAAAAATGTTGATAAACAACTAGAAGACATCCATAAGAAGATTGACCAACTGTCGAAAGCCATAGATGACAATAAAAAAGAAGTAGGCACCAAAACCACGCAAGTAGACTTAGGAGACATGCTGATGGAACTCGGTGAGCAACTCAAAAATCTGAAGAAATAGCTTTATTCCTTTAAAAAGAAACGAGAGGAGATTTATATGTAGAATCTCCTCTCATCTGTATCTATATCAATGGGTAGCCTATTTATTCATTGCCAGTCCCAGAAGGGGCTACATCTCTGATCCGCTCGATATCGTCAATAAAGTATTTGCTATCCCCCCAGAAGAATATCTTGACGTACTTCTCTTTATATAGAAGCTTCACTCTGTAGCCACGCTCTGCTGCACGCTCTATCTCTTCCCGCAGTTCGTCATCATTTCCATAGATAGAAAACTGCCAAATATTGGCATCCAGATCTCCATCAGCATTGGTGCGCACCCCTCCTAAATTCATCTCTCCCTCATAGGTCTTGATCAATTTTCCCTTGCGGCTAAACTTGATCACTTTACCTACACGAAACCCATCACTATATGCTGCATATCGTGCAAATAGCAGATAGCCCGTCGTACCCAATACGATCACTAATGTCACGATGATCGCCGCACGGCGGAAAAATGTCTTGATACTCGTCCAAATCTTTTCCATGATGAAAACTGATCTTTTATCTGAATGAATATGGATTAAGTGCAAAATTACTGGATTCCTTTCCATGAAATCCCAAACACATATGATCGATCAAGACTGTTAGGTCTCACGATTTTTATCAACTGCTCCAAAATACGGATACCCAAGCATCAAAACGAATATTCTAGATATTTTCTCGTGATTAGACGCATGATTATATCAAATTCACATCTACAAGATCCTATATATTAGATAACCTTTCTTATTCAAGGAAGTCAAAGGTTGAATTCTTCCAGCACCTAAGTCATATCTGGTTACTTTAAGCGTACCACCTCGGCAATTTATTTTCAATATATTTACCATTCACCAATCCCAGACTTTTTGGTTCATGGATCATGCTATCAATTCACGATCCGTCTGGGCTTTCAACATACATAAGAAGATTACTTGTTAATGAAAAACACGATTGGAATTCGAAGAGAAGATTTGGACAAAAGAGGAGAACGGCGCGTAGCCATCATCCCTGATGAGGTTCAAAATTTTTCAGATAAAGGCTTTCGTTTCATGGTTCAACCAGGAATTCATCCCGAAAGTCAGGAAGATAAAAGAGCCTTTGAAGACGAGGCCTATAGAAATAGTGGAGCCACCGTTTCCCAATCCTTGGAGGATGCAGATATTATTTTTGGCCTAAAGGAAGTAAAAGCAGCTCAACTCCTTCCTGAAAAAGCCTATCTATTCTTCTCACATACACACAAAGGTCAAACCAAAAATCGTCCCCTGCTCCAAGCGATGGTAGATAAAAAAATCACGCTGATCGACTACGAACTAATGGTCGATGCAGATAAGAGACGACTCTTGACTGCCTTTACCTATATCGCAGGAAATGCTGGCATCATAGATTCTCTTTGGACACTGGGGAAAAGGCTATCACTAAAAGGAATTGAAAATCCGTTTTCTGATATTCCACAGGCTATCCACACTCAAAACCTGCAGGCGGTCAAAGATATTCTATATAGAGTAAGTCAAAAGATCAAAGCAGAAGGAACCCCTGCGGAGATCCCTCCTGTGATTGTTGGGATTTGTGGCAACGGCAAAACAAGTGCTGGTGCCCAGGAGCTTCTTGAATTCCTTCCTGTTGAAGATATTACGGTAGATCAACTTTCCGAAGTATTT
>JBCBPW010000041.1:0-57414 GCA_039820545.1 Bacteroidota bacterium
ATTTTAGAGAGACAATGGACTTGGAGAAAGCTTATCTTCAGGGACGATTTGATGCCATTCCAATTATCAACGATTCTGCCTACAGCCTAAAGTCTATTTTAGATGAAGAGAGGTAGAAGACCGCCAAGAGGAAGGAAAATCAAGCCTGTCTTGTATGTATTTTGCGAAGGAGAGACAGAAGAAGCATATGTCAATCTGCTCAAATCCTATTTTAGGATTCCTTCGCTCATCATTCACTCCAAAATAGCAGGTAACAATATCCATTCATCCAAGATCAAAAACTATAAACAAGGAAGACCTACTCATGAAAAGGATCAGGACTTCCTGTTGTATGACTTGGATGTCCCTCATATCGCTAAACACCTTAAAAGTCTCGAAAATGTCACGCTGCTTGTTTCCAATCCCTGCATTGAATTCTGGTTCTTACTACACGAGAAGGATCAACAATCACCTGTGAATACACAGTTTTGCTGTGATGAAGTATTCAAAAGAAATAAGATCTACCAAAAAGGTAAGTTAAATGAAAAGTTGAAGGTCAAGCTCATCGAGAAGATGCCGAAAGCAGTGAAACGCGCCAAAGCATTAGAAACTTATCAGAATCCTTCCAGCACTATTTACCGACTAATCGATTTGCTCCAATCATTGAACGCTTAGACCATAAGAAGTGAGAGGCGATCTCAAAAGGGATTTCGCTGCGCTTTCTTTTGTAAGGGGACTTTATTCTTTTCAAATTTGTATATTCACCTCTATGGGAGTTGCAGAAAAACTACAACCTCAAAAACTCACGGCTCAAGAATAATTCGAACTAGAAAGAACAAGTGATATCCGACATGATTATCATGACGGGGAAATTATGAATCTGCCGAGAGTCAGCAAAAGGCATAATAGGATTAGTAGAAATCTTATTCTAGCACTAGATCCTGTCATTCGTGAAAAAGGATGTGATATACATGTAGAAGGCGTGATGACTCAAGTTCATCAGATGGATACTTTCGTGTACCCTGATGCCGTAATATCTTGCGAAACAGCAGACGATGATCCGTACTTAATCGAAATTCCGCAGATAATCATGGAAGTCTTATCTCCCAGCACAGAGACCTATGATCGAGGACTCAAACTGAAGAAGTACATGGCCACACCTTCTATTCGACAAGTAATACTGATTTCACAAAATGAAACGAAGGTAGAGGTATACAAGAAGCAATCTGATACCTTCTTTGAAGTTCATATTCTCAGCAAACTAGAGGAAGAGATTCAACTCATGGGAATGGACATTACCTTTAGTCTGACAGATAGCTATCGCGGTATTTCGTGATTGCTACGCTTACAACACACTCCCCAAGATCCATACGTAAATACTGGCCAGCACCAAGTGGATCAAAGCAAAGGGAATTGCCTTTACGACAAAGCCAATAAAGCCCAGCTTCAGTTTATTCCTGGCGATGATGGTTACAGCCACTACAGTCGAGGCAGATCCAATCGGGGTGATATTGCCTCCGAGGTTCGCCCCATAGATCAAAGCCCACCAAGTGTTGGTGGTTAGTTCTCCGCTCGCGCCCAGCGGCTCTAGCGTCTTGGCCAGCATGGCGGCCAGCGGGATGTTATCCGTCACGGAAGAGGCGACCGCAGAAGCCCAAAGCAAGGCTTGTGGCCCCCAGATGTCTCCCAGATCTAACAGACTGGTCACCAATCCCCCAATCAACTCTAGCACTTGCGCATATTCCATGACGCCAATGACGATAAACAGGAAGGCAAAGAAGAAAATCAAGTCCCAATCCGTCTGGGAATAAACTTTCTGCGTAGCAGATTTGACGCGAAGCAACATGAGCACGCCGAAGGCCATGGCCACAAACCCAATCCCCAATTCTTGTATATAGGGAATGATGTCCGTCGTAGCTAAGGCAAGGATAAAAGCACCAAAAACCACCCAACTCAATACAAAAAAAGCACGCGATTCGATTCCATCATTCTCATCAAAAGCTGCAATGAGCTTGGCTGCCTTTGCCTTTTCAGATTCTTGCTTGAGTCCCTTGATATTGAAAAAGATCCGCGCTGCATAGATCGTCAATAAAGTAGCAATGACAACGTAAGGAGCTGAGATGTAGACAAATTCTACAAAGGATATTTTGGCTGCGTTTCCAATGATGATATTGGGAACAGATGAAATCAAGGTAAGTAAACCCCCAATATTTGTGAGCAAGCCTTCTGTCAAGAGAAAGCCCAACAGCATATACCGCTTGTCCAATTTCTCCAAAGAGACCACAGTCAGCGATCCCACAATGATCATTGCTGTGACATTGTTGAGGAAGGCAGAAAAAATTACCGTCATCCAGCTGTAAGCCATGAGCAATCGAAAAGGGTCACCCTTGGTCAGTTTCGTCAAACGAATCGCCAACCAAGAAAAAATACCGCTCTTGGTCGTCACCTCCACAAAAAGGCTGGAACCCAAAATAATCGCGATCACGCCCCAATCAATAAACTCGATGTAAAATGGCACATGGCCTTCCTGCCCACCAAAAATAGACAGCACACCTGTCAACTCCCCCACGATCAGGGCTACGATTGCCGCAATACCCGTGATAAGGGATTTATTTGCATGCAGCTTTTCTTCGAGCGCAAGGGCAAGGACCATAGCCACCAGGATACCCAAATGCAAGTAGGTAACCCCGCTCGAAACTTCATGTATGATGTCTGTAAGTAAAAAATCCATAGACTGTAGGATGATGGTGCTCAATGTTAGGGATTATCTCTGGTGCTGGCAAATTGTAAGGTCTTATCTCCTACAGAAATACACTTTTGAGGATGAAAAATTTGCTTTTCTCCCCGACAATCTCATTTATTTCCGTAAAATGTATGAGGCTGAAGGATCTTCATAGATGGCTCAGGTCCACATAAAATGATTCGTGATGATCATTACTGGTTAGCAAAAACATGAATGAATTTTTCTCACAAGTCCTTCTCGATAAGTGGGGCGTTTATCTGACGGTAGGTAATGTCGCCATCACGCTGGGGATCTTACTTCTGGTGATCGTCCTAGATTTTCTGTTGATCCGTGCCGTATTGCGTTCTAAGTGGATCAAACAACTCATCGCAGAGCCTCAAATCCGTAAGATCGTCCGACGGTCGATCCGCTTAACCTTATATATACTCGGCACCATACTGGCACTCCGATTTGCAGGCTTCGATATTCTTGGTGCCTCTCTCTATACAATTGATTTGGAAGAGGGAACAGGCATCCGAGGCATACATCTGCTGGGGACAGTCCTAGTGATTGCCATCACCCGATTCTCCGTATGGTATATCCATAGGCTACTTATACACAAGCCACGTGCCTTACAATCCGTGGACAGTGGACGCCGCATGGCCTTGTTTCAGATCATCAAATATGTCCTATATGTGCTGGCTACCTTGTTGATCTTGTCCAGCCTCCAGATCAACCTCAATGTCATCGTAGCTTCCTCTGCTGCCCTCTTCGTTGGAGTGGGACTGGCACTCCAAAATGTCTTCTCTGACATCGCCAGTGGGATTTTCATTCTGTTTGAAGGGACAATAGAGGTGGGAGATATGGTCGTCTTAGATAGCCTGAATCTGGAAGGGAAAGTCATCGAAATTCGGCTCCGCACCTCTATCATTGAGACACTGGACTCTGTCTCGGTGATCGTCCCCAACTCCAAGTTTACAACAACCAACGTCGTCAACTGGTCCTTCAACGATAAGGAGACGCGCTTCCGCCTGAATATAGGAGTTGCCTATGGCTCCAATACTCAGCTTGTCCGAAAGGTTTTGCGCGAATGTGCAGGGGCCCACAACAAGGTCTTGAAAAACCCACCACCCAAGGTGCGATTCATCGACTTTGGTGAATCCTCCCTCGATTTTGAGCTTCTCTTCTGGCTTCATGAAGTCCATGAATACGAAGACATCATGAGTGACCTTCGATTTAAAATTGATGCAGAATTCCGCCGCCACCACATCACCATTCCTTTCCCTCAAAGGGATATTCACATCATTCCCTCAGGCGAAAGTTCTCCCAAGATGGATGATAAAAAATCGTAAAGATTGTCGTGGAAAAAGTGCGGTTAAATCTTTATGCTGAGGCGCGATATCTTACCTTTGCAGTAGGTATAAAAAAATTAGGGGACTCAAATCCACGTGGGACGAGTCAACCCTAACCCTTGCTCATTCTTTACTTTAACCTGTTGATGTAAAAGTAGTATAATTCGTGTCAAAGGGTCATTATGCCTGTACGAACGGTAATTTTCATAGGGAGAATGGTCTATTTTTCCTTCTCAATAGTAAAAAGTGTCTTTTTTAACAAATTCTAACCCATTTAAAAATTACTTTTTCTTAAAATTTGCATTAAATCACAGCATTCATGAGTGAGAAAGTAACGAAAGCTACATCGAGTGACATCGAATCCACGACCAAGCTCAACACTAGGATACATGCAAACAGTGCCGCATTGCATGATTTTGACATGTGGTGTATAGATCAGATGCCCGAAACATCCCTTTCTGCAAATATCCTCGATCTAGGATGTGGTACTGGAAAACAATTACATTTATTTAGCCGTGTTTTATCTTCAAAAGTAAATTTTTGGGGGTTGGATAAATCGGCTGAAAGCTTAGAGAAATTGAGTTTGGCATACGATGCACCACCACAGCTCCATACAGTGGCAGGCTCATTCGACGCATTGGATCAGGAGGATCTATGGAACTCGCATCAGGGTAAGTTTGATCTGATCTACGGTGTGTATGCCATGTACTACACGCACGACTTGGCCAAGGTCATCCGTGACGTTTATACACTCTTAAAACCAGGAGGAGTCTTTTGGGTAATAGGCCCTGATAGTGGGACAAATGATGAATTCTTATCTATCCTTCGTCCTCTTCACGAGGTAGAGTCCTTCATGGACTATGTATTTGATCGCTTCATGCCAGAAGTCATTGCGAAGTCCGAAGCGACAGGCTTCCAATCCATCAACACAGCTACCCTCAAAAATAAAGTCTACTTCCCCAGCGCAGATGCTTTTCTCGCTTACCTCTCCAACTCCCTGTTTTATCGTCCAGGACATGACGAAGCCATTCGATCAGCTGTACAAAAAGTCGTAGATCGAGAGGGCAGATTTACCGTGAGTAAAAATGTCTTGTCATTGCAGTTGAGGAAGTAGTACTGAATATGAGATAGGAAACGAAAGACAGCAGACTTGAGACTTCAAGTAATCGTATTCAAATAGGGCACCTGTCTGTTTGTAAATGACACTATGCATACGCTCCCACTACATTAAAGAGGGGCTCGCACATATTTTCGAGATTCAGGTTCGGTTTGGGCAACTGAACTTGATCTTTTTATTCAAACATCTCTATATAGTAGGGAGTTATTGGAATTCGTATAAATAGCAGACTTTTCCACTTCCTATATGCCCAAGAAAAAGAAATATACCAAGTCCAATCTCCCCTCCAAAGATTGCATAGTGTGCGGTCGCCCCTTTGAATGGAGGAAAAAATGGGAGAAAAACTGGGACGAAGTGAAGTATTGTAGTGAACGCTGTCGAAGGAACCGCAATCAAACATAGTTTTTTTCTCGAACATTTATGAACTTGCAAGCCTGAATGATCCTTGCACTTTCGGGTAGTTGCGGAATGTAGCGCATAAAAAGCCAATATGCGCGTAGGAGTAAGGACATTCGCCAAACAAAGATTGTCCATGTTGAAAAGTCCTGTATTGTTTATTTGCACATTTGTAGTCACCCTCCTCCTTCTCTCTTGTGAAGAGACACCTACAGAAACTGCACTTCAACAAGCCATATATAGAGATCCCCACTCCTTTGCCCGTGCCTGGGAAGCCAAAGTAGATCACCTCTCCCTAGATCTTAAAGTAGATTTTGAGCGAGAAATACTGAAAGGTACTGCCGTATTGCGTATCGATCGCATAGAGAATGCCAAGACCCTCCACCTCGATACCCGCAATCTCAGTATCCAGTCCATCTCTATTTCTGATGACAGCTTACATCTCAGACCCATCAGCATACAAGTTGGGCGCGTAGACAGCATACTGGGAGAAGAACTATTGGTTCCCCTCGAAGAGAAAACACGGTTTGTACACATTCAGTACGAAACCAATCCTGGCGCAGATGCGCTACAGTTTCTCCCTCCTGGGTTGACTACAGGCTCAGGTCCTTTTTTACTGACACAGTCGCAAGCCATCAATGCACGTACTTGGGTTCCTATTCAAGACAGTCCAGGGATCCGCTTTACCTATAATGCCAAAGTCGAGGTGCCTGCACACCTTCTCGCGCTGATGAGCGCTACTAATCCTCAAGAAACCAATGCAACAGGGATCTATTACTTCCGAATGGATCAGCCGATTCCTGCTTATTTACTCGCTTTGAACGTAGGAGACCTAGCATTTCGTTCGCTCGGTCCGCGTGTAGGTGTCTACGCAGAACCCGCCGTGATCGAAGCTGCTGCCTATGAGTTCGCGGAGCTGTCAAAGATGATGGAGATTGCCGAGCAACTATATGGTCCCTATCGCTGGGAGCGCTATGATGTCGTGGTACAGCCCCCTAGCTTTCCCTTTGGAGGCATGGAAAATCCACGCCTGACCTTTGCCACTCCCACTATACTAGCAGGAGATCGCTCGCTGGTCTCACTTGTAGCGCATGAACTGGCCCACTCCTGGTCTGGCAACCTTGTCACAAATGCTACCTGGAATGACTTTTGGCTTAATGAAGGTTTTACTGTCTACTTTGAGTATCGAATCATGGAAGCCCTCAAAGGAAGGGACTATTCGGAGATGCTGGCCAGAATCAGTTATGAGGATCTAGTAGAAGAAGTTCAGAGCCTTCCCCAAGGGAGCCCTGACACGCGACTAGCACTCAACCTCACAGGTCGTAATCCCGACAACATTCCAGCCATTCCCTATGATAAGGGGTATTATTTCCTACGCTACGTGGAAGAACTCGTAGGGAGAGCGGCTTTCGATACGTTTTTGGTGGATTATTTCAACCGCAATGCCTTCCAGACGATGACCACCGAGACTTTTTTGGGTCAAATGGATGAGCACCTTTGGAGCGTACATCCTGAAGCCAAAGATTCTATTAATATCGAGACTTGGATTTATGGGACAGGTATCCCCCAAGATCTTCCTGCTTCGCAGTCTACCCGCTTTGCGGCTGTCGCCGCTGCAACTGAAGCATGGCTCAATGGAATGCCCGCGGATAGTCTGAATACAAGCAACTGGAGCTCGCACGAATGGCTCCACATGATCCGATCTTTGCCAGAAGGAATGACCGCAGAAGATCTATCTAAACTAGATAAGGCCTTCGCGCTGACTACTAGAACCAACAGTGAGGTGCAATGCAGGTGGTTTGCGAAGTCACTAGAAGTGGGATATGAGCCTGCTTATCCATACATAAGAGATTTTCTCCAAACCGTAGGACGAAAGAAATTTCTCAAACCCCTATATATGACCATGATGAAGACAGAAGCAGGTCAGCAGATGGCCAAAGAAATCTACGCAGAAGCGCGCCCTCATTATCATCCCATCACTGTGTATGCGATCGATCCCATTGTAGATTTTAAAGAAGGGGATATCTAGACAAGGCGTAAAAATGTATATACTCCTTTTGAAACAATCAGGGCAATACAGATGATTACTGATATGCTCCTCTTCACACTGGACATTTATCAAGGGTACATATGAAAAATCAATGGATAGCTTCTTCTCTGCTCCTCTTCACGAGTCTGACGCTTCAAGCGCAAATCGATTTTACAGGCTACCCAGATAGCATCGCTTCCTATCATGCAGAGCAAAAAGAAAAGTTTCAGGATGAAGTACGATCTCCCCTACGCGAGGGAGCAGCACATTTCAAGGGGCATGATTGGTTTCCTACGAATCAATCCTTTTGTGTGGATGCAACATTGAGGCTGACAGATGAAGCCAAACCCTTCATGATGCCTACTTCCAATCCTGATCGTTCCAAGCCCTATATATCCTATGGCATTGCGACATTTCGGCTGGGCGAAGAAGTATTTGAGCTGACCGTGTACAAAAGCTTGGGCCTCCCACCTTTACTCCAATATAAAAACTATTACTTCATCCCGTTTCAAGATCAGACTAATGGAGAAGAAACTTATGGAGGGGGGAGGTATTTGGATATTCGATTAAAGGAAGGCCAAAATCACTTTGTATTGGACTTTAACCGATGCTACAACCCTTACTGTGCATATACAGATGGATGGTCCTGCCCCATTCCCCCAAAAGAAAACCGCCTTGCTACCCGAATCGAAGCAGGTATCAAAAACTACAAAGGTAAGGGGCATTGATATGCGCTTGGGATCATCATTCTGAATCTCCTTGTGACTCCATGAACTTAGCCGTCTCATCCAGTTGCTTATAAAACGACGCTCCATAGGCACGGATCAAGGCATCTTTGACGAATTCATAGACTTTTACCCCTTCATGGGCACCTTTGAAACAGGCGGCACTGCATATATCCCACCGATCGTAGTTAAGTGCAGTGAACTCCCCGACAGGTTGGACACGTATAGGATACAGTTCGCAAGAAATGGGTTTCTTAAAATCGACTACCCCTTCACGATAGGCTTGCTCGATCCCACATAGAGCAGTTCCATTTTTGGAGAATGTCACATATGCACATTCTTCTCCATTGACAAGAGGAGTAGAAAGACTTCCCGTAAAATCGCGCACCCATGTTCCTTGATCCTCGATGGCTTGTTGGCCTTCCGTCCGCAGGTAAGGCCTGACCTTGGGATAGATCTCATCCATAATCGGAATTTCTTCCTTCTCTAAAGGAGCTCCCAGTTCTCCCTCCACACAGCAAGCCCCTTTGCAAGCCGCAATGTCACAAGCAAACAGCTCCTGAGTAACCTCACTGCTGACAAGCTTATCCTCAATCTGTATAACTACAGGGTCTTTTTTCTTTTTCCTTCGCAGACTCATACCGCAAAGTTAGGGAGAAGCTTCTGGCTTTAAAAGTCAATAGTGATACAGTAAACATAGACGTCTGTCAAGATCCTTAGGGCTTATGCGACTTCGGCACTCAAGACAATGGTTTCCTCACCATGGCCCAGTCACTGATATTTCTGTAAGTACGACCTGCTTGGCGTATTTCGAAGCCTACCCGACTGAGCATATCCAAAAATTCCTCGTGAGAATGTGTCCAGTAGGTCCCATCAATCTGTTTTTTCCGAATGGCTCTATTTTGCTGACTGACAATCTTTGCCTCCCTCAAGACTTGGAAAGTTTTTCTCCATCCATAGACCTTCACCATCCGGCGGACAATCGCCACCTGCCAATCAAGCACGTTGACAGCACTACCAGGATCTACAAACAGGCTCCATCCCCCTGGTACCAACCAATGATATATATTTTGCAATATCTTTTCAGGTGCTGGGAGCGTGTAAAGGGAATGGATACACAAACAAGCTTGGATCTTTTCTTTTGGAAACTGAATCTCCTCTGCTGAGCGAGAGATGATTTGCAGGTTTTGTAGATTCAATTTTTCGCTTTTTCTAGTAGCCACGACGTTCATTCCCTCATCTCTGTCCACATGTAGAATCTGAGCCTGCGGAAAACGCCGAGCCAAAGCTGTAGAGTAATTTCCTGTACCTGCCCCTAAATCCAGGATGCAAGCACCAGGCTGAATATCCCAAGCCTCTGTATGCCGTAACACTTCTTGATGCAATTCCTGATAGAAAGGGTTATACTCCATGAGCATATCATATTTCTGCGCATAGATTGCCCAGTCAACATTTTCTTTCCTAGAGACCATCTTCTATAGCTTTTTGTACGAGTTGACAGTAAATATCACGTTCGGCAGGTGTGCAAGGAGGCATGCCTTTAGCTAGGATTGTTTGTCGACTCTCGGCAGTAGGTACTGTCAGCAAAACAGCCGAGTCCTGGAGCCATGAAAAATAAGCAGGTTCTGAAATTTGCTGGAAGCCAAGCATACGTTGATAAAAAGGGACATGCTTTGTCCTGACTGACGTGATGATGTACCCGCATCCATCATACTGAGCACTCAAATCCTGAATCCGGAATAGTAAAAGTTGGGCAAACAAGGATTTTCTTCCCTTTAGCTCTGGAGCTACTGCATATCGAGAGGATTCCAAAATCCTTTCATTTCTTCCTATCGCTTGGGCTATTTCTTTTGGAAATTTGGCTACACTCTCTGTCACCTCCCAGTCATATCGATCTGACCAGATCGAACTTCTCACAGTAGCGATGGGAGTATCCTCATACCAGAGCAAATGGATTCGTGTATGGGCTTGTCTATCGAATGAATCCATCAAGTGGGGATATGGCTTGGGAGCAATCATACCTGCTTGCAAATAGGCTCGATATCGGAGGCGATAAGCCAGTTGCTTCATTTCGGAATTATAACAAAATTGTGCTGTAAATCCGTCGACCTCAAATAAGGCTTCCTCCTCCAAAAGGATTTTCTTCTCTCTTGTTTGCATGAATATTTGGGTTAGGAGTCATCATTATCCCTAGGAATCGATCATAAAACGGCAAAGAGAGAAAAAATACATTGTGCTGATACAGCTCTATGGCCTAATCTAATCGGTACAATAATGTAACAAGCATACAAAATATAGCCGTGTGCTTACTTATGTAAGTCGGTCGTTTGAGAGAAATTCTAAAGTTTCGGAAGGGATTTCTTTTATACAGGGAGGTCTCATATAAACGGCAAAAAATATGCAAGTAGCTGTTGGATCGCTACTTGCATATAGATAGACCCTGCGAGTCGTTTTATCTAGGTAATGATCGCTTTATGGTACAAACGTGAACCTCGTCCGATTAAACGATCCCACCAATCCATAGCCACCTTCGACATTGCTGTTCAGGATGACAGGTTCAGCAGGAAAAAAGGCTGATTCGATTCCCGTGGTATAGCTACGCTCTTGCAAAAATTTCTTCTCAGAGAAAATCGCGTATCCTTTGTCCATAGAAAACATTTCGATATCCACACTTACAATACTCGGCGGCACAGGATTGCCATTGAAATCAAAAGTCTGTGTCACGATTCTGAACCAAGTGGTAACCGTAGCAGGCACTCCACCATTAAATGCTACATCAGGTAAGGGAGACAGATCTCGCGAAAGAAAGCCATCAGCATCCTGCTGTAAATCTATCGCTAGTTGGTCAAACTGTCCCAAGGTATCTATTTCAGGAGAATTTATCCTTTGCTGTTGATACTGGATAAAACCTGAAAATTTATAGAAGTTCTCCTGATCAGGGGGATCATTGAACATGATATTTAACGCATTCCACGAGAACTCGGATCCTTCTATGTCGCGATTACTGATAGAATCGATCGCAAGTGATACGCCTTGAATCTCAATCGCTGCTGGAATCGTCGTCTCTGCTTCTGCTTGGCCTAAGGTAGGATGGGTTACAACAAAGGAGTATGCTTCGCCTGGAAGCGGCTTACGTTGAGGATTTTTTGTAAAATATGCTGCACCTGGCCAATCGATAATGATTTCACTCACAATGGTTGTATCCACCCCTTGCGGCGTAGTTACCTGGAAGACTTCTAAGATAGTATCTGAGATTACTGTATCCCGAAAGACCATCACATCCAAAAACTCTCCGTTTCGAAAGACAGACACCTGGGCATCACGGACTTGTATCGCACTATCGGTGATATTATTATCTAGTACTCCATAGCTACGAGAGACATAGAGTTGGAGAAAATTTTCGGGCTCAAGGAAAGTGTTCAGGGTAAGTTTCGCTTCATGTTCTGGAAATGGAACCTCAAGATCCACCTCACAGCTCACCGCGGTCAGCAGCAAGCTCACGCTCAAGATATATAAGATGTTTTTCATTGTATACTATTTTGAAAGTGAGGGATTGCCCTAGAACTTAAACTGAAAGCTGGGCGTAATGATGATGGGAAATAAGGCGACTTTCACAAGGCTCGTGTTATTCGAAATCAAGCCAAATTCTCCATTAGGGAGTTCACCAAACTCAGGGTTTGATTGAAAGTAATAGGTAAAGGGATTGAGTCGGCTATACGCATTGTACACACTGATCGACCAGATCCGCTCTCCCCATTTCTTTTTCTTGATAAAGTTGATCCCTAGGTCCATGCGGTGATAAGGCTCAAATCGAAATCCATTTCTTCCTTCCTCATATAGGATACCTCCCCCGTTAAACCCACCGATAGCACTTTGCACCTGAAAAAAAGGATTGGAAGAAAACTGATTGCCAAACCCGAAGGCTGATGAAAAGAATGGGTCTTGCAAAGTCGCAAAGCCACCTGTAGGAAGATTGATTGCATTGCCTGTACCGAAAACCCATGTTCCTGAGAGGGTAATATTTTTCTTGAGCTTGTGAATGACGACAATACTTACATCATGCCGACGATCATATTTGAATGGAAACTGCAAGCCATTATTGATGTTGTCAAACTGTCGATAGTTCCACGACAAGGTATAGCCAATCCATCCTGTAGTACGCCCTTGTTTCTTTTCGATCAGCAGTTCGGTCCCATAGGCAGTACCTTCCCCTCCTGTCTCTACTGTAGATTCCCATGTACCTGAATTGAGTCCACCAAAGAAGAAATTATTTCCCTCCTTAAATGCGATCAATCCACGCATCTCTTTATAATATCCTTCTAGACTCACGCTGATCTGATCCTCAAAGAGGGAGGCCGAAATCCCTGCCGCAGCCTGCCACGCGTCTTGCCGTGGCACCTTTGCTGTTGCAGGCACCCACAGATCAATGGGTAAACCTACCCCAGAGTTGGTCAAGAGATGGATAAACTGCGTCATCTGAGCGTAGGAAGCTTTGACGGTGACATTGTCAGAAAGGGCAAAACGGAAAGCGGCACGCGGTTGAAGGGAAAAGGATTGTAAACGATCTGTGAGGTTGTAGTAATGTGCCAGATGTAAACCTACGTTGGCAGAAAATCGTTTGCCGATCTTGATGTTGTCCTCTATATAAAGGCCTGATTCTATCGTCGTATCTATCTTAGAGTTGAAGGTCGTATCCAAGCTTAATCCACCTGCCTGCTGACTGATCCCCAGACTACTCGGCACAAACTTGTGGTAGGTACTTTGAACGCCAAATTTGATGTCGTGTGCAGGGCTGGGATAATAGTCAAAATCTAGCTTGAGCCCCCAGTCGCGGATGCGTGAGCGATAGTCCAAACCAAACTCATCGACAGCCACAGAATCTCCATTCGTGACTTCAGATCTTCCATCTCCATTGGTACGGAGCTGATACTGAGAGTAGGTCGCTGTCAGGTTGCTGAATAGCTTATTATTCCACAGGTGGTTCCACCGCACCGCGGCCAGACGATTGCCCCAGCCTAAGCCAAATTTAAACTCGTCTTCGTAATCGATTCCTCCTCCCGAGCTGCTAAACCCGCTGTTGACAGAGGCGACATCTCTTCCGAGATAAAAAGAGCCATACACACGATCTTTATCTGAGAGAATATAGTTTACTTTCCCATTGAGGTCATAAAAGTAGTAGCCAGCAGATCCTTCCCCACCAGAGGCGATGCGTGTCAAAGGTCTGGTCAACAAATCGATGTATGTACGTCGTCCTGAAATGATAAAGGAGCTTTTACCTTTCACTAAGGGACCTTCAAGTGAAAACTTACTGGCGATCAAGCTAACGTTCCCTTCTCCGTGAAACTCATTCAAGTTTCCTTCCTTCATGCGCACATCGAGGATAGATGAGAGACGACCACCGTAGCGTGCTGGGAAGCCTCCTTTGTACAATTGGACACTACTTAAAGCATCCGCATTAAAAACTGAGAAAAAGCCCCCCAAATGACTTACATAGTAGAGGGGAACGCCATCGAGGGTGATCAAGTTTTGATCTGGGCTACCTCCACGGACATAGAGCCCTGTACTGCCTTCTGTCCCACTTTGGACACCTGGCAAAAGCTGTATGACCTTGACCACATCGACTTCTCCTCCCAGTGCGGGCAGGGATTTTATCTGGTCAATGGATACATCAATTTTACTCATCTGAGTTTGATCTACATCACGATCAATGTTTTCCGCGACAATCTCAACCTCATCTAGCGACTTGAGCTTCAAGTCGACATTCAGTACGGTATCTGATTGAAGATCAAATTCAAATACTTGCGCCTCATAACTAGCATAGCTCACACGCAGGGAAATCGTACCCTGTGGGAGCTTCAAACTAAAGAATCCATAGTTGTTGGTGATGGCACCTTTTTGACTTCGGGTATCAACGATAGTAGCGTTGATGAGTTTCTCGCCAGAGGATCCAGCAGAGACATATCCACTGATGACATAGGATTGTGCTTGTGCACTCAGGGGAAATAGCTGTATACAGCATCCTATGAGCAGTAGACGAAGGATTAACGTCCAATTCATATAGGGGTTGATTGTGTAGTGTAGATTAGGTTATGAATCGCAAATAACAAGAAAGAAGCTGGTTTTCAGGTGTTATTTTCTTGTGTGTTTTTCTCAAGTAATGAAGGAATCGCCCAGAAAATCTAGCAAATTTTTCAGGCGTGTTTATTTGGGGGATAAATGTGGAAGGCGAATTAGCTTTCGAAAGGAGTAGGTAGATCAAACACCTTGGTCAGATCTATCTTTACTTCAGGAAAAATATGGGGAGAAACGACTGCGTCATAGGGATACATTTTACCTCCTCCATACATATGTTCCGATTCGTCTCGCACAAAGGTAGTCAGCGTAGACTCCGAGGGATGGATGATCCAGTACTCACGCACACCTGCGGCTTCGTAAACCTTAAATTTGGTTTCTACATCTCGCTTGCTGTCTTGCGACAGGATTTCGATCACCCAATCAGGTGCTCCTAGGCAGCCGCGTTCATCTAGCTTGTCAGGATCGCAGACCACGCAGAGGTCAGGCTGGACAACTGTGAAGATCGCTTTGTCATTCGTCTCTCCCTGAGTTCTGGGAAGTCGCACATCAAAAGGGGCAATGTATAACTCGCAAGAAGAATCTGGATGGTCAAAAAAGTCAATGATCTCGTGTGTGAATTTCAAAGAGATCTTTTGATGCCTGCGATTGGGGGCAGAAAGCATCTCATATCTTTTCCCTTGGATCAGCTCATACCTTTTCCCATCATCCCATTGGAGATAATCTTCATAGGTATAAAATCGAGGATGTTGGGGAGAAAGGGTCATACACGTACTTCCTTTTCCTCAAGATACGAAATATCCACAACATAAGCGGAAATATATAGTTGCTAAGACCATATTCGAGTCCTCACTACTTGTCATCTGATCATGACGTATCACATTGAAATCAACGTCCCAGTCAGGGGAAATTATCAGGCAGTTTTAGCGAAGTTCGAACGAGAGCTTTTCGAGAAACTCAGTCCTCCAGGAGCATCCGTGGATCTCGTTCGCTTTGATGGCTCTCACAAAGGGGACATCGTCCACATCCGCTTAAAGCTTTTCGGATTGATTCAGCAGGATTGGATCAGTGAGATCACCGAGGAAGGAGATGATGGCCAAACGGCATTTTTTGTGGATCAAGGTACGCAGCTTCCCTTTTTTCTCAGCTATTGGCATCACAAGCACATCGTCCGAAAACTTTCAGATGACAGCTCCGAGATTGTAGACGATATTCACTTTCGGACACCCTGGTGGTTGCCTGGGTGGTTGATGTATCCTGTGCTGTGGGCCCAGTTTGCCTATCGAAAGCCGATCTATCAAAAGTATTTTGGGCAGGTGGGAGCATGAATGTAAGAGCTACTCCTTTCTTTTAGGCAAACGCTCCTCCCATGTGTACGCTTGAAACTCCCGCTCATAAAAGCCGCTTGCTTCCCAACTGACAGTGCGAACATGTGCTTCGAAAGATTGGATCAGGATATCCGCTGCATTGAGCTTACCCAAAGGAGGAAGGTCTTTGTAGAGAATGGATACTTGATCATGAAAATGAATGAGACAGCCTTCAAATAAAGCGTCATACGAAATGGGATCTAGATAAGGTATAATTCCTCTAGGACCTCCATAAGGAATATCATGTCCCTGCCTTCGTTTCCCATAGATTGCCAACTCTGCGCAGTCTACCCCCAACCCTAAATCAGTCAGATGTCCTTTTGCAGGTATGTGCATCGGTCCCAATACAAAAGGTACTCCGATCATTTCCTCCAAAATTCCAAGATAGGTGTCATCTCGCCGTACCTTCACAATATGGAAGTTCGATTCGATCGGATCAATCCAGAGCGTATCCTGTATCGCAGAATCATCAGGTACACCTAACCAGTATTGTATGCCCGTTTTATCCCCTATCCGAGAAAAGGCGGCGCTCGATACTTCTTCCCTTTTGCCATATCCGATCTTAAATGGTTCACGTGGCGGAGGCTCATAAAAAGTATCCAGAGGTACATACCGAACCCAGATTCTAGGATGATCTGTGGATAAATGAAATGCGTCGCCCTGCGGGATCAAGACGTTTTCTGTCCAATTCTGAGCACTCACGTCGATCGACCAAAGAGAGAGGACCAATATAAGGAGGACGCTACCAATCATTTTCTAAGAGAAATACTTCCGAGATACACGTATCATCATATTTGGTTCCTGGATAGACTGCGGTAATGGTCAGCCGTACTCTCGAGATTTTCCAGTCTCCGACATCTCCTATATCCATGATAGGCTGTGCCAAGGCAGCGATATTGTCACCCATCAAGGTCTGATACCGTCGATCCTGAAGGGACCTTTCTTCCATTTCTCTCCATTCTCCATTCCCATCCTCTCCCATGTATAATTCTACCTTGATCTTTTGGGGGCGCGCATTTTCTTCATAGGCTTTCTGACTTTTGGTGTAGCCAGGTAGGATGAAAATCGCACGAATGTCTTTGGGAAAGGAAAGTGAAAACTCGATCGACTCCCCTACACCTAAGCCTGAGGCTCCTTCTACCCAAGCAGTTTCCAGGTTGCCGTCGATCAGGTTCTTCGGACCGTATTTTGCTTCGGGAGAAAGGGAGGAACTAGCAGAAATATCGTCATAGGCCCAAGATGAGAGCTTCTTGCGAAGAATCTCTTGGGAGCGAAGCAGCGTACTGGGATTGTAAACGATGCCAAAGCGCTGTTTTTCATCGATTTTTAAGTCCTCTTCACCCCAGACAAGTTTCCCCTCTTGCTCAGACCATACCCCTACTCCTGAAAGGGCAATAAGATCCGTAGGTAGATTCAAGCCTGATATTTCCGCTCGGAATCTTCCGATCACGCCATCACCCCAGGCACGCGCAGGGCTTAAGTCATAGTTGAGCATGCGCATGGAGTAGCTCCGCAGAGAAGACTTGCTATACTCTGAGTCCGAATAATAGTTCTTGAGCTTGTATACGACCCTGAGTACATGCGCACCCGCACGGTCAAACTTCATCTTGGAGAAATACCATCTCCTTTTTATAGATATTTCCCGCTCCCCTTGCCCATAGATGGAATTAAGCATTTCCTTTTTCAACTCAGGCTCTTCCATCGTTTGGGTATTCAATGTCTCATCATTGAGATACATAAAAAATGATGATACATAGTCGGTATGCCAATTGAATCCCCCATTTGCTTCGTCTTCCACATAATCTACGGGAAAACCATAATCGACCGTCAGAGGCTCTTCGGCTTGCAGGTAGTAGGTCACATCTATCAAGCTTTCACTACCCGAAACATAAATATGTAGGTGCTCCGTCTCTATATTCACACGAGCTTCCTTCATCAATTGGACTGTACCCGTACTGACCACATCACTCCAATCTACTGGGCCCCCATTGGCAAAAATCTGCGAAGAACAAATAAAGATAAATAGGAAAAATACGATGTTTTTCATCTTGTAAGGGAAATTATGTATTCTAGGCGCGAAATATTTTTTAAAGGAATCATTTCCTCTAACAAGATAACGCAAATACATTTCAATTACTCGGATCATTTGCCTCTTTCAGCTCCTCTATCATGCAAATCCTCATCCTCAACGGTCCCAACCTCAACTTGCTAGGTACACGCGAGCCTGACATCTATGGCTCAGAAACATTGGATGACATCATCCGACGTGTGGACTGGAGTTTTCGTGACGTGACTATCTCACACTACCAATCCAATCATGAAGGGGGCCTCGTCGATCGTATACAGGAGCTCCTCACCAAACCTGTAGATGGGCTAGTCGTCAATTTTGGCGCATTTACTCACTATAGCTATGCCTTGCACGATGCCCTGCGTATGCTGACCATCCCCAAGGTAGAGGTTCATATCAGTCACATCTACAAACGAGAAACCTTCCGTCATCAGTCGGTCACCGCCCCTGCTTGCGACGGGATGATCACAGGACTAGGCACACATGGCTACCATCTGGCGGTGCAATGGTTGGTCCAGAGACTCAGCTAGGCATTTTTCAATGTTCACGTGCGGATTTGCAATCGTTCCGATTGGAGGGATTGGATGTTACCTTCAGGATCTAGTTTTTGGATGATCTCTTGAAAAGCTCCCCACTTAGGATACATCTGCTGGAAGACTTCGGGCTTCATACGTGCATCTTTCGTCAGATAAAGGCGGCCTCCATGATCCAACACAATCCGATCCAACTCATCTAACAAGGGAAAAATGCGAGCCCGAATAGGAATATCCAGTGTCAATGTATAACCCGCCATCGGAAAAGACATCAACCCTTCCCCCTCCCCAAACATTTTCAGGACCGATAAAAAGGAGTTCAAATTGTACTTGTGGAGAAACTGAAGGACCCGGGGAATGCCTATTTTCCCTGCTGCTTTAGGAATGACCAGTTGATACTGGGTGAAGCCTTTCTTTCCATAGATTCTGTTCCAATGGAGAATACTATCTAAAGGATAAAAAAAAGGGAGGTAGGGAATGGTACTACTTTTTCGCTGGGAGAATTGCTTGTGATAATAGAGAAAATTAAAGGCAGAAATGCTCCATTTATTGAGGGTAAAAGAAGGAAGGTCTAGGGGAACGCTGAGAGAGGATTGAGGAGCAATGACCAAGGGATCTGTTCTTCCCAAATCTTCTTTTCGTGTATGCTCTCCCTTCTGCAAGATGCTTCGCCCCATATTTTTTCCGCTGGCAAGCGTATCAATCCATGCTACGCTATATGTCGCTTCCTCAAATTCATCGAACAGATCCAAGATCTCCTCTAGATGGCGCGCCTTGATAGAAACCTGATCCACATATGCCGTCTCAATGGCTTTTAGCTGAATTTTTAAGCTCAGAATCATCCCTGTAAGGCCCATTCCCCCAAAAGTTGCATCAAATACCTCTGGATGCTGCGTCGGCGAACACGTAAGTACTTCCCCCTTTCCCGTCAGCAAGTCGAACTCCAGGATGTGCTGGCGGATGGAACCCGCGACATGATGATTTTTCCCATGGACATCTGAAGCGATTGCTCCCCCCAGCGTCACAAATTGTGTCCCTGGTGTCACAGGTGGAAACCAACCTTTTGGAACAAATACTCGCAACAGTTCCCGATAAGTGACGCCTGATTCGCAGGTGAGAATACCCGACTCCACATCAAAGTCCAGGAAGTGATTCAGGTGAAGGTTGCTGATCATGTGGTGTGCCAGTGCCGAGTCACCATAGCAGCGTCCCATGCCACGCGCAATCCATGAAGAGGTAGGCAGCGCATCCTTTAGCCTATGAATGGGTGCTTCGATCGACGGGTATTTCCCCCAGTTATGAACCCTCTTTGCCATAGTGGATCATCTACTTAGCCAACCCAAAATCCGTGAAGGATAGAGATAGTATCTACCTTCGCGTTTCTCTAGCGTCAGCTTCTCACGGCTAGGATATTTATTTTGCTGCACAATCTCAATCCCATCCGCTGAAACTTCTGACACGATGGCGACATGCCCAAACTTATTGAACCACCAGCCGTCCCAGACGACGATATCTCCCACTCGAGGAGGCTGCTCACTTCCATTGGGAAACTGCTTGAGGTTACGCCCTGGATTGAGTATTCCTTCCGTCAGATTCTTATCGAAAAAATCTCTCGCATGTCCCCATGCATTGGGCATCTTATGCTGGTACTGCTTGAGATAGTAGCGTTTGACAAACTCTACGCATTGCCACTGTAAGCCTACATTATACCCATCGGTTGTCGTATTTCTCCCGTGCGACTCAGTCAAGCCTCCATTGGCATAGACGATCACCTCATCCAACTCATCAATGGCTTCTCCTGGTGTATACGAATTGCATGCACCCAGGAGGAGCAGAGATATTGCAAGGAGTATCATCCCATTTCTCATACCTATCGAATGACTTCGACTAGTTCCATTTCAAAAATAAGGGCCATCTCAGGAGGAACGACTTCACTTCCTGCAACTCCATGTCCAAGGGTAGCAGGGATATATACTTTCCACTTATCTCCCTCTTTCATCATTTGCAAAATCTGAACTTGACCTGCTAGCAAATCCTCTACTGTTGCCTCAGCAGGCTCTCCTGTCTGATAGGTATTGGCGTAGAGATTCCCGTCGATGTCCGTACCGACATAGTGAAGGAAGATTCGATCTTCTGGCTTGGGTGTACGTCCTTCGCCACTTTTCAAGACTTCATACTGTATCCCTGACCCGAGCGTCACGACGCCTTCGCGCTGACCATTGGTTTCAAGAAACTTTTGCGAGCGCACCTTAGTCGTCGCAGCTGCCAGTTGACGATTGAGATTCAGTTTGGCTTGAATCTGTTGCTGATTCCTGCGCGCGTAGCCCTGGATCACTTGTGCCATCTGGTCGCGTGTAAACTTGACTTCCCCTGAGTCTTGCACTGCCTTAAATCCTATAGCCATGATGGCAGGATCTAGCTCGATGCCCTGCATGCGGTAATTGTAACCGATATTCATCCCGATAGCATAAGAAAGGCTGTCGCTTTCGGTGGTGAGAGGTTGATCTGCCAATTCGGGTGCATTACAAGCACTCAGCCAGCAAATAAGGGCACAAAAACTCATCAATATGCTCCCTGTAGGATTCCATTTTCTTCTCACTGTCTTGCGTACGCCACTTTGCATATCCAATTGTAGTAGATTCATAGTGTTTCAAATAAATAATGGAACTAAATTAGGGCTTAATAAGAGAATTCGAAGAAAATTCCTTAGGAGAATGTGTTTTCTTAGAAAGAAAATATAGTTTGCTTTTGTCCCAGCAAGTGAATCTATGACGGCAGAGATCCAAATAACGAATGAATTATGGGAGGCCACCAAGGCCTACGCAATCAAATTGTTGACAGAAGACCTTCCAGCGAACTACCAATATCATACCTTGAGTCATACCGAGCAGGTAGTTGCTATGGTGGAGCAGATCGGTCGTCCCATGGGATTGGATGATGATCAGATTCAATTGATTCAAATTGCCGCATGGCTGCATGATGTAGGCTATGTACGCAAGTACATCGGACATGAGGACGAAAGTCAGAAAATGGCACGTAAGTTTCTAGAATCTCAAAAGGCAGAAAGCAGACTCATAGACCGTATCATAGACCTGATTGAAGCTACGCGACTGGATGTGGAGCCTCGCAATACCCTGGAAGCTGTCCTGAAAGACGCGGATCTATCTAACCTATCGACAGAAGATGCCCTCATCAACTCTGAACTTATTCGTCAGGAATGGAAAACCTTTTGTGATCGCCACTTTACGGATGAAGAATGGGACAGATTTAACTACCGCTTTTTCAAAGATCACGCTTACTATACAAACTACGCCAAGGAAGTCCTAGAACCCCAAAAGAAAGGCAATACAAAAAAGATCAAGAAAGCCATCAAAAAAAGAGAGAAGGAAAAGGCAAACGTTGTCGATGTGGCGTTGATGAACCTGGAGATGGAGAAGCAGGAGAATCAAATCGACAAGCTGAAACGCAAACTTAAGAAAACGAAAAACATGCGCCCTGATCGTGGGATTGAGACCATGTTTCGCACAACCTACCGCACCCATATCAATCTATCCGACTTGGCAGATAGTAAGGCCAATATCCTACTCTCCATCAATGCCATCGTTATCTCCATCATTTTCACCAATATCTTCGCCAATAAAGACTCTAGCGAGTTTATGATCTTACCAAGCTTTATCCTACTAACAGTTTGTATGATCACCATCGTTTTTGCCATCCTAGCCACCCGACCCAAGGTCAACTCAGGTATATTTTCACGTGAGGACATCCTCCAGAGAAAGACCAATCTCTTATTCTTTGGAAACTTCCACAAGATGGACTTAGACGACTACATGTGGGGCATCAATGAGATGATGCACGATGCCGAGTATTTGTACGGATCGATGAGTAAGGACATCTATTTCTTGGGGAAAGTCCTCGCACGAAAATTCCGCCTTCTGCGAATCGCTTACAATATCTTCATGTACGGGATTGGAGGAAGTCTGGTGATCTTACTTGGCTCTTACTTCTACTTCGCCTACGTGTTGGGAGGAAACTAGAAAGATTCATCCCAACATAAATCCGATGATTGACTGGCAGCTTTCCTTCAGGGGTTCAAAACTAGTTCGTTGTCCTGAAGGGACAGGGTAATGGAGCATGTGGCGTTTGGTTCCATGCTCAAAGTATGCTATAACATAACACCCTTTAGTATCTACACAACTAAATAATATCGATCATATCCTGTCCTCTCCTCCTACTTTTCTCTTCCTTTTTCCTCAGCTAAGATTTTATAAAGGATATATCCTAAAAAGGGATTATCTCGTATAATTATAGGGTCACAAGTAGATATATTTAAAAATCAATCTGTATTTTTACCGCAAGCAGAAATTGATCACAGAATTCATTATCAATGATGATTCAACATACTGGCTTCACTCCATTTTTATAAAAATGAGTAAGCCCGTAGATCTTCTTTGAACACCACAAATGAAATTTTTATGAGCAGATACACTGAATATCTAAAGGAGATTGAAGAAAGAAAAAATCAAGGGCTACATCCCAAACCCATAGATGGTGCAGAGCTAATGAGCGAAGTCATCGCCCAGATCAAAGATGTACATCACACGCACCGAAAAGATTCCCTCCAATTTTTCATATATAATGTATTACCTGGAACCACAAGTGCAGCTGGTGTAAAGGCCCAGTTTTTAAAGGAAATTATTCTCGGAGAATCCATCGTAGAGGAAATATCTCTTGCCTCTGCCTTCGAGCAATTATCTCATATGAAGGGGGGACCTTCTATTGAAGTGCTACTGGATTTGGCGCTGGGTGACGATGCAGCGATCGCCAATGAAGCTGCAACCGTTCTAAAGACACAAGTCTTCCTCTATGAGGCAGACATGGAACGTCTGGAGAAGGCATTCAAGGCAGGCAGTGACATCGCCAAGGAGGTCATTGAAAGCTATGCGCAAGCAGAATTCTTCACCAAACTCCCTGAGGTAGAGGAGGAAATTGAAATTGTCACGTTCATCGCGGGGGTAGGAGATATATCCACAGATTTACTATCTCCTGGCAGTGATGCCCACTCTCGATCTGACCGTGAACTCCATGGTCAATGTCTATTTGAACACAATAAGGACCAGCAAAATGAGCTGATCGCACTACAGGAGCGGCATCCTGATAAGCGCGTCATGCTGATTGCTGAAAAAGGTACCATGGGCGTCGGTTCTTCTCGAATGTCTGGTGTCAATAACGTGGCCCTTTGGATCGGTAAAAAAGCCAGTCCCTATGTGCCCTTTATTAATATTGCGCCGATCGTAGCGGGAACCAACGGGATCTCTCCTATCTTCCTCACGACAGTAGGTGTAACGGGAGGTATAGGAATAGACCTCAAAAACTGGGTCAAACAATATGATGACCAGGGAAATCTTGTCACGGATGAGGAAGGAGAGCCTATTCTCAAGCAGACTTACTCCGTAGATACAGGGACAATCCTCACCATCAATACCAAAAAGAAGAAGCTGTACATGGGCGATGAGGAACTGATCGATATTTCCTCTGCGCTGACGCCTCAAAAAATGGAGTTCATGAAAGCAGGAGGTTCGTACGCCGTCGTATTCGGTAAGAAACTCCAAGCATTCGCAGCCAAAACCTTGGGTATAGATATACCCCCCGTCTTTGCCCCATCCAAAGAAGTCTCTCACGAAGGACAAGGTCTGACAGCTGTAGAAAAGATCTTCAATAAGAATGCAGTAGGTACTTCAGGTGCGACGCTACATGCAGGCTCCTATGTGAGAGTAGAAGTCAATATCGTAGGGTCTCAGGATACAACAGGTCTGATGACTTCTCAGGAGCTGGAGATGATGGCTGCTACCGTGATCTCTCCCATCGTAGATGGAGGATATCAATCAGGTTGCCACACCGCCTCTGTCTGGGATCTGAAATCTCAGGAAAATATCCCCAGACTGATGAAGTTCATGAATGACTTCGGTCTGATTACAGCAAGACATCCCGAACACAAATATCATCCCCTAACGGATGTGATACACAAGGTCCTCAACGACATCACAATAGATGACTGGGCCATCATCATCGGAGGAGATTCCCACACTAGGATGTCCAAGGGTGTCGCCTTCGGTGCGGACTCAGGTACCGTGGCACTTGCCCTAGCGACAGGTGAAGCCTCGATGCCGATTCCAGAGTCGGTAAAGGTGACTTTCAAGGGCGAGATGTCTGACCATATGGACTTCCGCGACGTCGTACATGCTACCCAATCCCAAATGCTGAAGAAATTCGGGGGAGAGAATGTATTCCAAGGCAGAATCATCGAAGTACATATCGGCACCCTGCCTTCAGATCAAGCATTCACCTTCACAGATTGGACTGCTGAGATGAAAGCGAAAGCCTCTATCTGTATTTCTCAGCCCGATACCCTGATTGAATCCCTCGAAATCGCCAAAGGGAGAATCCAGATTATGATCGATAAGGGAATGGACAATGAACCACAAGTCCTACAAGGCTTAATCGACAAAGCCAATAAGCGAATTGAAGAAATCAGATCAGGAGAGAAGCCTCCCTTGACACCTGATGAGAATGCCAAATATTATGCAGAGTTTGTGGTCGACTTAGACATCATCGATGAGCCTATGATCGCAGACCCTGATGTACATAATGAAGATGTATCCAAGCGCTATACACATGATACGATCCGAGAGCTTTCTTTCTATGAAGGAGAAAAGCACGTAGACCTGGGATTTGTCGGCTCGTGTATGGTTCACAAAGGAGACATTAAGATCGTCTCTAAGATGCTGAAGAATCTCGAGGAAGCACATGGAAAAGTAGAGTTTGGTGCGCCGCTCGTCGTGACAGCTCCGACTTACAACATCATCGATGAACTGAAGGAGGAAGGAGATTGGGAAATGCTGCAAAAGTACTCAGGCTTTGAGTTTGATGATGCAGCACCCAAGAACCACGCGCGTACCGAGTACGACAATATCTTGTACCTCGAACGACCAGGCTGTAATCTCTGCATGGGTAACCAGGAGAAAGCTGCAAAAGGAGATACGGTCATGTCTACTTCTACCCGACTGTTTCAAGGTCGTGTCGTCAAAGACTCCGATCGCAAGAAAGGAGAATCTCTACTCGCTTCTACCCCTGTAGTCGTACTATCTGCGATCCTAGGTAGAACACCCACAATTGAAGAATATAAAGAAGCAGTGAAGGGAATCAAACTCACGCAGTTTGCCCCTCCTCTTAAGAAAATGACTTCTAGTCCAAGACCTGGACATCAGATTTCCTACTAAGGAAGGAAGTCACTGTCTCGTGACTTCAAATAAATCAAATGACGGGTTGCTACAAAGGGATATACACGTATCCTCTAGTGGCAACCCGTCATGCTTTGAGAACCAACAAGGTGTATAGACTTAGAAGCTCCGACTCAAAGAGGTATGAATCGTAGGCTGTAATAAAGTGTAATCGTCTATTCCCCAACCAAAATCGACCCTCACACTCCATGCCAGCAGGTTGGCACGCAGACCTGATCCAAATCCAATTAAGAATGGACTCTTAAGCGTCTGAAGCTTGATGCGAACATTACCCGAAGTGATAAATCTCGTGTCTGTTGGCTTTTTCTGCGAAAAGGGATTGCCTTCTGTCCATACGGTTCCTGCGTCTACAAAAGGAATGATTTCTATGTTATACAATGTATTTCCCTGTAGTGAATACCGCAAAAGACGCGAAATGGGAATCCTTAGCTCTACATTTCCAGCCAAATATCGAGAACCATTACGCGTATTAAAACGAAAGCCACGCATAGGATTGACAAAATCCAAGAAACTCACCACGTTCAAGGCGGTATCCACCACATTGGTCTGAGGAGATCCCTCTCCCTGATTGATGAACGAAATGGGGATAGGCGCATGCACCTGCCCATTGGTCCCCCCTAGATAGAAGTTCCTCACATTTCGAGGAGTGGTGAAACCTCCACCAAGCCGCACCGCCAGTACGCTTTGATTGAGCACGGGACGGTAGTAGCGAAGCTCTGCTTTGAGTCGCTGGATGTTCATGCCTCCAGAGGACAGGTCTTGATAGTGGTCAAAAGTCACATCAGCTTTCAGGCCGTTGTACTCGAAATTGTCTATGTACTCCACATTGTCAAAACGGGCTTGTATGCCTCCATGCAGGAAGGTCGATCGGTTATTGAGCAGCACGAGGTTGGACAATCGCTGATCGAGGCGAGAGAGGTTTTGCGCACCTAGTCTGACAGTCACATCTGCATAAGCCGAAAGCGGATAGCGCGCGCCCAGGTCCAATCCCAAATGATTGTATCTGAATAATAAGGAGTCTAGCTGAATCGTATTGGCTTCAATGCCGATATTGAGAAAGCGTGAACGAACGGTCGCTTCTGCCAGATAATCGATTTTACGTGGCTTATATGTATATGTCAGTTTCCCCAGATGATCATTGGGCGTCACACTAAAGCGGATAGAGGGCCGCCACAGGACCTCTAGTTCGTGATGGTTCAGAATATCTGAAAAAGTAGCACCTAGGTTAATTCCAAACTTAGAGACAGGGTCATAGTACATGCCCATCGTGATTTTTTCTGTCGTCCAAGGGATTCTCTGCCGACGTGCCTGAGACACTTCTACATCTGCCAAGACAGGCGCGGGAACTTTGCCAAAAACTGTCGTAGTAATGGTTTCCTTGGGGCGTGGAGGGCTGTCAAACTGATTTCTATCCGCTTTGGATTTCTCATAAGAGGACTCCTCATCGTCAAAAATATAGTACTTGACAACGGGCGCTTCATTTTCCTCTTCCTCTACTTCCTCTTCATCGGGTTGGGGCACTTCTTCGGATTCTGCTGCGCTACTATCTTCTGTCATGACGACTTCCAATGCTTCTTTAGCTTGCTTCTCTTCTTCCGCCAATCTTTCCAGCTTGTATTTTGCATCTGCTGCCAAGCGGAGCAGAGTCGGTTCTGGAACAGAAAGCGACTCATAATCTGCAACCCTTTGTCGCACAAGTTGGACCTGCCCCTCGATGGGCTCTGAGAATACGACCTCTCCATTCGAAAGCCTAAAATCAATGATACCTGTCGGGTAATCTGACAAAAAGTATCGGCGGTTCTCCAAGATCCCCAGTTTTTCCAGATTATTGATTCCTGCCGCATTGGAGATATACAAAAGATCGACACCATCCACGAGTGTAGGCTTACGCTCATCGACATTGGGAGTCTCTGTAATCTGCGTCAGTATGGTCGTGTCTGGCAGGAGGGTCAACTGATAGAGATCTGTAGCATGCTTGTAAGCACCCCAGATTTGGGTGGGATCCTCGGCATGATGCATCGGACGATTCGAGCTGAAATAAATTGCCCGTTCATCTCCATTCCAGATAGGATCTAGATCGTCATAGACATCATCTGTCAATTGTTTCCATGAATTGGAACCACTCTGGATGTAGAGATCAATCGCGCCATTGCGAAGTCCTGAAAGCACCATTTTCTCTCCACTAGGTGAGTAATTGAGCGCCAGTACGTGCGTCATCCCTCTTGGGAGGCTAGATTCCTTTATATCTCCTTCTTCCAGATCATACGCTAGCAGTCGCATACTCCCATCCTTCCATATAGGGGCGATGACAGATTCTCCATCAGGTGCCCACCTTACTGGTAGAGAGAAATCCAATCGAGCGACATCATTTCTCGAATATCCCGTACTGAACAGAGGCTTTGACCATTTTTTTTCTACAGGATCAAAAAGCTGCACAGAGAGCTTACCCGATCGATTCAGGTAGACAGCAAACTGATCTTGTCCCTCATGATAATCAAATCCAATCACCTCTGCGCCTTCAGGAGTGACAAGTATAAACGTGTCTCCATAGTCCTCAATAAAGGTCCGGCCTTGCTGGGTACTTTTCAGGCGATTGTTCATGTACCGCTCCCAGCGAATGGTCAAAATATTCAGGGTAATCCCCAAAACCGAGATAATGCCACTCTCGATCGAGTGGGAAATGGTCACGAGATATACAATCTCAGATATCTTTTGCTCTCCATACTCATGTGTAATGAAATGCCAAAGTGATCGGCGAATCACATCCTGTACATGACTATCCCCCTCCATAGCAAGTGCAGCAAAAGTCTCCTGTGTGAGAGATCCCATCCACTGCTCATCTTCATATGTCCAACCTGTAGCTACATAAGATGAGAGTCCTTCATAAAACCACTTGGCATTATAAAGCAATAACTCTGTCTGGAGACTCGTACCCAGTTGGTCCCCATAACTAAATTGTTTCAAGATCGCATCTGATACAGCTCGCTTTACCTCTTGATACAGTCCTTGGGTGGTACCAGGGTGTATAATAGGCTCGACCTTGCGGGGCAGCAGAATCTCGCCAGGATCTACTCCCTGTCTGTTCAAACGGAGATTAGTCTGCATGAAGGCAAGCGGATTCTCTGTATACAAAAGCGTGAAACGCTCATTGGGACCATAATCATACAATATTCCCAACTCATATCGTGCGAGTTCCGCAAATCGTGCAACGAGCTCAGCGCCATCTGTCTGATTGCGAGGAGCAAAAACATCAAAGTTTTCTGTACTTACGACTTGCCAATCTTGGATACTTTCAAAAGGCTGCGCCAGCTGACCCCAATTCTTTTGTGGAGTAAGGATGAAAAGTAGAAGAATGAGGAAAAATAATCCTTTCAAACGATAGATAATGGGGATCTGCCACATCATAATTAGAAAATATTCAATCTATTTTGACTGGGTGCATGTATAGGATTAGAGGAATATACACATTCGGAGGTATAATAAATATGAAAAAATATAGGAGAGTGTTACAATAAACCTTTGGTTCCCTCATTCTTTCTTTTCAAGCCCACCCTGTGTATGTATTCCCTCATATATTAAGATCAAAAGCAATGCCCTAATCCATAGTTTAGCTCAGGATTTAAGTACTCTGACAAGAGAAATCAGATACCATTAATTATACTGCTATCACTCGTCTGTAGTCTTAAACGAAGGAAAGTCCTCCATGGGGTAATTTCTTCCCTCTGTCTGTCTACTTCAAGATATTCGCTGAACTGAGGGCGATTTGTTTTATATGCGAATCGCTTGTCATTAACCCAAACAGATATTTTGAGTTTTTACCTAACAACATCTAGTCTATGAAGAAAATACTTAGAAATATGAACAATGTTTGCTGCTTGAGGATTCCTGCATAAGGTCAGATACAGGGAAAAAATCTGGTTACGTACTGGAACTGAGTCGTCCAAAGGTACGAGACCAAATCATCCAAAATCCCTTCAAGTAGAGACGAAACGCAAATCGGATAGGCCCCAGGGGATCAACGCCCAGTTCTCTTGAAAGAATGACCAATCCAGCTACCACAATACATACGTAGGCTAGAATAGTCGCAATGACAGCCCCTATTTCCTCCCAAAGTGGAATACATATGAGTAAGAAAATAAAATTGAGGACTGCCCCTCCCAGTGTCAACTGAAAATTCACCTTGGGCTTACCGATCCCATCCATGATGGTACTAAACTGTCGGCTAAAGGGAACAAAAAGTCCCGAAATCAGCGTCAAACGTAATATTGGGACAGCATCTAAGTATCGATCGCCTGCAACAAAGTTGAGAACCCATTCAGGAAAGAGCCACACAAACAATCCACCTGGAATAATCATGGCTAATATAATGCCCACAGACTTTTCAAATAGCTGTTTGTTCGTGTTCCCATCTTTTTGCCCTCCCTTCTTGGCACTTTGGGGATATACGATCGAAGCTACTGCTTGCGTCGGGACTTCCACTAGATTGGTAATACGTACAGCTGTACTATAGTCGGCCACTGCCACACGTGAGACCATGGCTCCCAGCAGGATTTGATCTAGGAATTTCATCAAAATCATGCCCAGATTTGTCCCTGTCACGTACTTCCCAAAGTGAACGAGCCGCATCATCCATTTCATGGACACATGTCCAGAGAAGCTCACATATTTCCAGGCTGTCAATATACTGACAATGGCACCTAGCCCCGCAGCAAACGCCTGAAAAAAGGCTAACTGAATCAAATTGAAAGAAAGTTCTGGGTCAAAATATACCCAACATACATAGCCAAAAAATGCGCTGTGGCGAACCAATGTACTTAGGAAAATGCCGTGAAAAGTCAGGTGTGCTTGCTGAATAAACTGAAAATGGAAGAAGGGCAGGAGCAGCAAAGAGGTCAAAATATAGATCAAAAACATCTCATTCAATGGAGCTGCATCCCAAATAAATGGTTCCAAATAATAGAGAAGAATCAGTAGAATGGTAATGACTACACTCAGGAGGATATTGAGTGTGAGGGAAGCCGAATTGATTTGTTTGCGGGTTTCGGGTTGATCTGCCAGGGAGAGGGCTCTCACCAACGCATTTTGAATAAACCCTACGCGCAGCACCTCAAAAAATGAGCAGATAATCAGAAATAAGGTCCACGTTCCAAAAGCCCCTTTATCCAACCCTCTGACTAGCAAATAGAAACTCCCAAATCTGAAGAGTTGCAGTGAAATGCGTTCTAACAAGGAGAATGCACCTGATTTCAGCCAATATGAAGATTGAGCAGATTTCATGACAGGAGTTCCTCACTTACCCACAGGCAAAGTACAGGGACTATAGGGAGTATTACAGGCTAGTATTGATAACTAAGTGAAAATACAGGACTTATGCTGATTTTGTGCCCTTAGCTTCTGAATGTTGTAAACAGCATCCCGAATGGGAGAAAATCTTTGGCCAATGGACAAGCGAGAATTTATATTAATTTTAAGCAAAAATAACCTATATATGAATATCGTGAAATGTGCATGCCTTTGCGCGGGCCTTCTATGTCTGATTTTTTATGGTTGCGAACAAAACCCCTGCGAAGATGTGATGTGTGAAAATGGTGGTGTGTGTGTAGACGGAGATTGCGACTGTCCCGAAGGTTTTTTTGGTCCCGAATGTGAGTTCCAACTAGATCCCTGTACGATCCGTGCCTGTATCGGCTCTAACACAGAAGCCTGTGTCGTCGGAAACGACGGAAGAGGGGTCTGCCAATGCCAAAAAGGCTACGAGGGCGATCAGTGCCAAATACCATGGACAAGCAAATACCCTGGAGAGTTCACTGCACGAGAAAACTGTAGTGGCACCCAGCAGACGTTTGGTATGGAAATAGAAACAGGTCCTGAGTTCAATCAAATAACTTTAATCAATTTCCACAATCAAGCAGGCCCACTGACGACCTCCAAGATTGTGGCTAATTTAGAAAGAAGTAATCTACTAGACATCTACCCACAGTTCATGATTTATGGACGTGTCGATGGCGCAGGGAGCAGATCGAGTGCTGGAGATCTCAGCATCGCCTATAATATCGCCCAAGAAAATGATACGCTGCAGTGTATTTGTACCTTGACAAAGGTAGACTGATTCAGCTACAGATTTTCCAGATTCTCCATGTACCGTTCCCCCTGCGCCAGAACTTCTTCTACATTTTTCATTCTGCGCAAAGTAGGGTAAACCATGCCTATGCGTGGATTTTTGGCGAGTTTGTCCTCATGGCGTTTATAAAAATGCCAGTAAAGACTATTGAAAGGGCAGGCTTTCTCCCCAAACTTCTTGCTCTTACTGTAGTGACAGCCCTTACAGTAATCCGACATCTTGTCGATATAGTTGGCAGAGGAGACATAGGGCTTAGTCCCCACGAGTCCCCCATCAGCATACTGAGACATGCCACGCGTATTGGTGATCTCCACCCACTGAATAGCATCTATATATATCCCCAGATACCATGCGTCCAACTCATCGGGATGGACACCTGCAAGTAGGGCAAAATTTCCAGTCACCATCAGACGCTGAATGTGATGCGCGTAGGCATTGTCAAGGGAATTTTGGATGGCATGACGCAGGCAGTTCATCTTGGTCTCACCCGTCCAAAACCAACTGGGGAGCTTGTTTGTGTGATTGAAATAATTCTGCTCTTCATACTTTGGCATATGCGCCCAGTACACGCCACGCATATATTCTCTCCAACCAATGATCTGTCGTACAAAGCCTTCGATCTGGGCAATGTCAATCTTGTCGGGATTCGCTTCCCACGCAGCGACTGTTCGCTCCACCACTTCCAGCGGGGACAAGATCTTGCTGTTGAGAGGGAAGGAAATACGTGCGTGAAACAAGGACCAGTATTGCTTGGTCATGGAGTCTTGATACGTCCCAAAGTAAGGCAGACATTCGTCGATGAAAAAATCTAGTGCTTGCAATGCTTCTCCCCTCGTCACAGGCCAGATAAAGTTTTCAGGATCAATGTTGCCTATCGTCTCTACACCTTGCCCTTCGATTACTCCCACCAGCTCTTTTACGTCGTGATGAAAGGATAAAGGAGTAGGAATGGGAATCACACCATCATACTTATTGCGGTTGTTGGCATCATAATTCCATTTTCCCGTTACAGGCTGCGTCTCGGTCTCCATCATGATGTGGTACTTCTTGCGCATATTGCGATAAAAAGACTCCATCAGATAGGTCTTTTTACCTTTGAACATTTCTTTTAGATCCTCTCGCTCCGTCAAAAAATGCGCTGTAGAGATTGCCTGAGTGGCTATCGTGAGATGCTCACAGTAGGTACGCATTTGTTCATCGAGTCTGTATTCATCTGGCAGTTGATACTCAAACTGTTCGATTTGATGCGCTTCGATCAGGCGATCGATATTTTGGGGTATGTCGTGCAGGTTGCTCGGATCGTCCAGCTTGAGATACACAAACTGATGTCCTTCAGCTTCCCTTTCACTTGCAAATGCACGCATAGCAGCGAAAAAAGCTACCACTTTTTGGATGTGATGCTTCACGTAATCCGTTTCCTGGCGGACTTCCATCATCACAAACAGCACCTCTTCATCTATCTGCTGAAACCAACTGTGCTGGGAATTTAGTTGGTCCCCTAAAATCAATCTTAGTGTATGCGGCATACTTTTTTCACAGAACTGATCCTCTCTCAGATTGTTTATGCACGCTTTCTACTGATATCCAGCTAGTTTCCTACATATTTACACATGAAAATACTTTCATTATTCATGCAAGTTTTGTATATTCTAAAAAGAGAATATCCCCACACTAATTGGAACAATATGAAAAATTGGACACTACTACTTGCTTTGCTTCTGGGGACAATGAGTTTTGGATTAGCCCAGAAGACAAAAGAGGAGAAGGAATTTGTAGCGATTAAGAAGGTGATTACAAAGGAAACGAATGCATTTTTTAGCAGGGATTATGATGCCTGGGCTTCGTGTTTTTTGCATGTCCCACAGGCGTTACAAGCATGGTCCAATCCAGACGGCTCGTATACGGCTTCGGTAGGATGGGAACTCATCGATTTGCAGGGAAGGATGGTGATCGACAATAGCGAGCCCCTAACCAATTTGGTTTACCGAGACAATTTCACTTATCGATATTATGGAGAGGGTGCTTATGTCACCTTCGATCAGTATCTGGGAGATAAAGACTTGGTCCAGCCCAGCAAAGAAGTACGCGTGTTAGAAAAAGTAGATGGAAAATGGAAGATCATTTGTGTCGCTGCTTTCGGCGATTACTCGGATGCAGCCACCCAGCAAGCAAGCAACAGCAACCGATGAATAAGAGTCCCCATTGTGTTACCCTTAGGTAGCCATCTTCATTTATTTATCTACCTCCTTATTGACCCACCCACCTATTCAAAACAGGCTTCACCTCCCCAGTGAAGCCTGACTTTTTTGTATACAGATACAGTAGATTACGAAATCGTAACTTACCACATTTCTAGAGGTCTACATTGTCTAATAGGTACATAATAAACAAATAGAGGGCATATAGAACCACCAGTGAACCAACGAGAGAGATCAGCCATCCAAATACAGGAATAAAGTTCCCTACAATACCAATGACGATACCTGCAAAACCAATGATGATAATCTTACGAAGTTCTGCCTCAGCTGCCGCATCTGACTTACTCAGTTTTTTGCTGACCTTTTTGGATAGCTTATCCATCTTCTTCATCAGCTTTTGCTGACGCTTGGTGCGTTTCTGGGAAGATTCGACCTTGGCGGGCGCGTAGGATGAGGCGGTTCCTGCTGTCACAGTCGAAAAGGTGAAGCCTAAAATCAATGACAGAAAAAGTAATATTCGTTTCATAATATGTGGATTTGATTATACGGTGATGATTGTTGCGCTAAAAGAACGTCTGTGGTAGAAACATTTGGTTACCTATCTAGTGACACTTGTTTCTACAGAAAAGGTGCTTACCTTCTCATAAAGTACTGAAATTAAATCATCTCTTTTCACAATGTTAGCCACCTTGTCCGTGAACATCAATATTTTGTCACTAAAAACAGAAGGGAATACTCTGTAAAAGATATTCCCTTCTCATTCAGAGAAATGAACGAATGATGAATACAATCGCCATTTACGACATACATTTCCTTAGATATAGCCAGACACCGTGAATCAAAAAATAGTTTCTTTTCTGATAAAAGTAAGGAGACTTCCTTATGGCATCTAGCACACGCCAAGAGATCAGCCTCTTACGCGGATTTTGAGTTCTTCTACTTTTTCTAAAACCTCCTGGCGAGACATTTCTCGGAAGCGTTGGGGCAACAGTTCTTTGGACGTACACTCCAAAACGGCAGAGTATTCCATCAGTTCGATCTCCTCAGGATAGGTAGGAGGAAGGAAGTCGTTGAAAACCTGCACGATGATGTCAATATTCACCTGCTCAAGGCCGAGACTCGCAGCTTTAAACTTAGCGCGTGTCAGTGCCGCTTCCATATCAGCACCCGATCTGACTGTAATATCCTCAAAGAATTCTTCGTCGAACTCGTCCGTCTCGAGATACGATAGACCTGTCTTGCGAAGCATCACCTGTAGCAACTCGCGCTTTTCATCCAAAGTCTCTGGATAAAATAGCCCAATATGCTCTTCCGCACGTCCTTGCCGCTTGAAGTCCACAGGCATCAGGTCGGGACGAGCCGTCACGAGGAACCAAATGATTTTCCCTCTATTCTCTGTATCACTCATGAAGGTCGCTAGCATGGAGAAAATACGGCTATTCACCCCGCTACTCCCATCGTTGCTACGATTGCCCAGATATGCATCTGCCTCATCGATCATCACAGCTACAGGCGCCATCGCCTTGAGGATCTTCAATACCTTCTGAAGGTTGCCCTCTGACTGTCCCACATACATCCCTCGGAAGTTTTTCAGGATCACCATCGGGATACCTACGTCATTGGCAAATGAACGTATCATGAAGGTTTTCCCTGTTCCTACAGGTCCTGATACGAGATAGCCCATCGGCATGACGTCAGGACGGGCATTGCCTAGGGCATTTGCAGCGTCTCGCAGGTGCTTCTTGGCCTGAGCATGACCTGCTACATCGTCGAGAGAGAACTTAGTTTCGACAAACTCCAATAGACCTCCCGCCTCTGATTCGATCATCTCCTTCTTCTTCTTGGTCAGATCATCATTGGTGAAAGGCAACTTATTTTTTGCAGCTTCAGACATGATGGTCTTAAGCTGGACAATACCCAGACCCGCTGTATTTTTGGAGAGGACATCCAGATCCATTTCGAAAAGTCCGACACTGTCAGGATGTGTTTCAAAGAAATGCTCAATGAACTTCCTTCTTTCTAGTTCATTGGGATAGGGAATGCTGATCTCATGTGTGTAGGGATTACGCACATACTGATCGTCGATGGTATTGATATTTTCCACCAATACGACCACCATCATATCAGATCCCAAAAACTGCTCGTCTTTGGCCCATTTTTGTAAGAAAACCAAGGCCATCTTCTCATCAGGACGTAAACTCTCTCCCTGTGAGATCAAGGTCTCCGCATAGTCTACTGTAAATGCAATAGACTTGGGACTCCTCGTTTGGGCTTCTAGTCCCTGGATACGCTTTTCAAACTTTTGCTTGATTTTGGCATCTGCGGTATTAAAATCTGGCAGCGTAATGCTCATGAAGCGATCCACCACGTCGTCGTCTTTAGACTTATTGCCAGAGAGGGCACGGATGCGCTTTTTGAGATGCTCAATCAGGTACTTGATCGTATTTTGGTTGAGCGTGACATCAAAGTACTTATCCAATGCGTAGAAAGCATCTCCTGGAGATCGGCCCAACTTCGTACCTGGCCCACCAGATAGTTCTGAAAGCATTTCTAGGGTACTCTCTACATCATGGCGCATTTTACTTTCGCCACCAAAGCGGGTGTCATCCTTGAATCGGATACCTGCTGCACGGTCATAGTTGATGACAATATCCTTGCCGCGAAATAGCTCGCGATTGAGGAAATCTCGTATACGCAAATACTCAGATTTGCCCTCGCGCTCTACACGTACGAAATCATTGATGTTGCCGTGTATGATAAATTGTGAAACGTTTTCAGATAGATATTTGCGTTTGATCTCATAGACCCACTCAGGAACGATCAATTTGGGTTTTGCCGGTGTCTCTGTTGACATATAGGATAAAAAATTGAAGTGCTACAACTTGCATACGAAGCGATCAGAAGACATTTGTAAAATCAGTTCTTCTACATCGCTCAGCATAAAGACAAAAAGGGATTGCGAAGGTCCCAATATATGAAAGTAAATTAAGGAATTATTTGCTCCTATTGACGTGATGGAGAGGGAAAAATTGTATTCGTAAGATCAAGTGTCAGAAAATGCTACGATTTCTCTTTCGACCTATATCAAATATTCCTTTCCTTGATCTTTTATCTTAAAGAGATAAATGAAAGTAGCGTATGGATCCAAATTGTTCGATAATCGGGATCGTGTCTCACCCACAATTAATAGAAAATCGAATTGATTCTTACAGGAGAGCAAAAGTGGACGAATCGACTGAAAACGAAGCCTTTCAGCGGGGATCATTCCATTTTTTACGGGACTTTAGCCGTAGAAACCCTTGAATTAACCAGTTAGCCTAGATCTGATCATATGTGTGACTTTAATTAGCTACATTTGAAATAATCCTGTTGTTCAAGATTTTACGCCTGATGACAAATAAGCCTACGATACCCCAAATTCTTCTGATCCCTACATTGCCTGCAAAAGCAGAGGAATCTGATGCAAGCCAGATCGTAGCTCAAGAAATTAAGGGGATTAAGGAAATTTTGGGACCATCGGTAGCAGATGAAGAGTTCAAGCTACATGTACTGGGAGAAGACCTTTCAAGCAAAACCCTCCTTACCCAACATTCTTTAAAGGATGTGTCTGTCGTACACATTCACGCTTATCATACCCGCGCTGGAGCATGGACAGTGGGCACCTCCAGTGACCATATAGCTATTCCTACAGCTACCTTGTACCGTCAGCTCTCCCAGGTTCGCAACCTTCAACTTTGTATACTTACAGGTCTAGAAAAAGATGATCCAGTCGTAGAATTGCTGGAAGCACAGGTTCCCATTCTACTTGTCCTTGGCAAGGAGCTCAATCCTACTTCTATCGTCGAGATGTATTATCGTCTCCTCCTACGGGGTCGGAGCCTTCGCCAAGCGTTTCAGGAGTTGGGGTACAAAGGATATAAGGGACTCAAGCAGATAGAGGTCAGCCTTCACCCCAAAGATCGTCATTTAGTTTGGGATAAGAAATTGTATGGAGCTTTTCCCGCTTGGCGAAAGGCGCTGATCGTACGGGGGCAGTCTCGCCGCCTGCTTTCATGGAGGCTACGTAATCCGCTTTTGCAAAAAGGGATCGTACGAAAGCTGGAGCCAACAAAAAAAGCCGAGGTAGATACATCGCCTGTAATCAAGCAACCAGAATCGAAGAAACAACCCACAGAGAACGTAACGCCTCCTCCTTCTCCAAAAGAGACAAAACCAAAGGTAGTAACCGAACAGCCTGTAGTTAAGGCGCCCCCCCCTAAAGTAGCGACTCCCAAAGCGAAGTCAGCCACTCCTCCTCCTATAAAAGAGGAGAAGCCGAAAGAAAAAAAAGAAGTAAAAACCACACAGGCTAATCCCGTCACGTCTAAAGCTACCAAAGCGAAGACGCCGACTACGACCACTTATAAGCCCAAGGTTCGGGATTTTACTCCCAAAAAGGAAAAACGTCCCTCTACGCCTGCTACGAAAGACAACTCTCAAAAATTACAGGAACGAAAGACTCCTAATCCTCTGACATCTAAGGAAACGAAAAAGGCTTCTGTCAATCCGAAGGCAAAGCCTATCAAGAAAAAAGCGGGTCCCATAGCCACTCCTGTCAAAGGTCCCAGGCAAAAACGCCAGACTCGCTTGACCTGGGTGGCCATGGTCCTGTTACTACTAGGTGCAGGAGGAGGAATCTATTTCTATTATGGTGATGGATGGGGTGCAAATGGAGCTGCTGCGATCGCGTCTCCCTGCCCATTTCCTGCGGATGAGGTGCAGTACTGTGTACTTGTAGCTCCATTCCACGAGAAGGGCACCTGTACCAATGGCCAACCAGAACTAGAAACAGATATTGTGCGGATGCTTAAGTCTCTTAAGACACAAGAAGGTATTAGATTGATGGTCAGATATGAACCCAGTCTTTGTCTAGCAGAAACCGATGATCTTTCTTCTTATTTATCTGCTTGCCATACCGATCTCGTGATCGCAGGTACTTGGCAAAGTGGGATTAGTCCTCAGGATCTGTCACTCAAGATCCAGTATGCTACCAAGAATACGTATCAAGAGCGTATATTCTTAGATGGAAAAGGAGCAAGGACAGAATTTCAGGGACCTCTTCCAGGTGCTTTGACTGATGTGGTTCTGGGTGATCTGAAGAATCTGATCTACTGGGCTTCGGCCATCAAACAGCAGCGTGCGGGTTACTACGATGATGCAGTAGCGACACTGGAGAAAATTGATCAGGATCGACAAAAGATCAAGCCACTCGTCATCTTTATGTTGACCCAAGGACTAATCAAAGGTGGAAGGTACCAGCGCGCATTGGACAAATTTGAGGAATTGCTGGTAGAAGAGCCTCAAAACGCTTCTTATTACAGCGACAGAGGAGCTATTTGGGAGCAAATGGAATGGTATACAAGAGCCATGGCTGATTACAATCAGGCCTTGTCACTCGATCCTGAAAATACAAATATCAAAGTAAGCCGTGGCTTACTATTCGCCAAGTTAGGTCAGCATCAAGCCGCTTTGCAGGAGATCAATGAGCTACTGGAGAAGTACCAGGATGTAGCCGCACTCTATACCTACAAGGGGCAGGTGTACGAAGGGATGAACAACTACAGCGCTGCACTGCAAAATTATGAGAAAGCCCTATCATTTGACGTACAAAATGCGGATGTCCTTTTTCAGAAGGCGCATGTGCTGGATGCCCTTGACCGTAAAGATGAGGCCGCACAGGTCATAGAACAAATACTTTTGATTGAACCTCAACACACAGAAGCCAATCTATTTGAAGGCCAGATGCTCTCTAAAGATCGATTGTGGGAGGAAGCGATCGAATCATATAACCTCGTGATCGCGCGCTATCCTTCAGGGCAAGCCTTCGTCGCGCGTGCAAGAGCATTTGAAACACTGGATAACACAGCCGCCGCACTGGATGACTTGGCAGAAGCCGTAAAAGTACAACCTACACTCGCAGAGGCATGGCGTATGAGTGGCAAGCTGCTAGGTAAAAGTGGAAGGAATCGGGAGGCGGTAGAAAAACTATCACGAGCCATCGACCTTCGAGCAGGCAATGCAGAGATTTACTGTCTGCGTGCCCAAATCTACACGCAATCCTCTGAATATAATAAAGCGAGTGCTGATTATACGCAAGCATTGGAAATCGCGCCTAACCTTGCTAAAGCATACTATGGACGCGCCATCCTCAATCTGGAAAAGGGGAATCAACCCGCAGCCTTACAAGACGTGGCAGAAGCTATCCGCCTCGCCCCCTCCGATCCCGCTCCTTTGCTTGTAAGGGCACGGATCTACAACGAACTAGAAGAGGACGAAAAGGCGAGTGCAGACATTCGTCGTGTCATCACACTGAATCCCAACGAACCTGACGCCTACTTTTTCAGAGGGCTGGTTACACTTCGGAAGGGAGATACAAAAGCAGCAGAAGTAGACTTCGAACGCGCCATCTCTTTAGGTGGAGCGAGTATAGACGCAGCCCTCTATCTGGGAGACGCAGCGCGCAAAGATAAGCAATGGCGTCGTGCCTTGTCTTATTACAATCAAGCAGTAGAACTCGCACCCGCTTCAGCAGCTCCCTACAGAAAGAGAAGTCAATATTTCGTAGAGTTGAACCAGTATAAAGATGCTTTGGCAGACTATAATACCTTGATGGAGCTTCAGGAGTCCCCTGACTTGACAGACTATCTACAACGAGGGAGAATATTCGAAGCCTTGGGCAAACACAATGAAGCACTCATCGATTATAATAAAGCACTGCGATTATCTCCCGATCGGGCAGATATCCACTGCCAAAAGGGAAGTCTATATCTCTCCACTGGGAAACTCAATAAAGCACAGGAGGAGTTGGCGAAGGCCATGAAGCTGGACCCTACCTCTGCTATGCCCTATTATTTCAAAGGATTGTTACATCTCAATCCTAAGCCTGAGACCAATGATCCAGAAAAAGCATTGGCAGCTTTTGATCAGGCGATTCTTTTAGATTCTACATTTGCCGACGCCTACAACAAAAAAGGAGAACTACTCCTCAAAGAAGAAGTCTATGACGAAGCTCTTAAATACTTGCGCAAAGCCATCAGATTGGATGATACCCATGCAGATGCCTACACCAATCTGGCCCATATCGCACGCAAAGCAGGAAATTATGCGCTCGCCATGGATCAGTACACAAGAGCTATCACCTGCAATCCCGCACAGCCTGATGCCCTCTACTACAGGGGATTCCTTCACGCCCTCAACGGAAATTATTCACTGGCCCTGGCAGATATAAATAAATCACTCGAAGTCAAGCCAGGAGACGGCCTTCGATATGGAACACTCGCCAAAATCTACGCCCAAATGCGGAACAAATCCGATATGCTGACTTATCTAAAGCTGGCTCTGGAAAACGGATATCCTGCTTTCGAACTGAAGAAAGATCCTGCTTTCTCTCCTTACCAAAATGAAGCCGAGTTTCAAGCATTGGTGGGGACGGTGGATAGCTAAGGTGTCACGCCATGTAGATCGGACACTCCGATCTTTCGTCCAGGTATGCAGATTTCGAAAGTCCCTACCAGTACCGACGGTTTATGGGTGCTCTTACAGATAATCATTTCCATCCGTTTTACCTTTATTTCCCAACTATACTCGGGCATTCTCCTCTTCATCTGCCCCATCCAATTGCTGGATCATCATCAGTTGTGACATCTCCTCTTCAAAGAGGGTATATTTCCCCACAAATTGAATCACAAGGAGAGCAGCTCCTACTTCCACTACACCTGAAGCCAATTCGAAATAATCTGAAAGAATGAGCCTATCGATAGAGGTCGTATCGGTCATTCGTATCGAGATATTGGATAAGATATTATTGATGATCCATAGGGCCCACCAAGTTCCAATTAGCCAGTTACTGTAATCGGGCAGTTTCCCCGTCTCTTTAAAGATCTGATCTTGCATTCCCTGCCAGAACTCGTTGACAACCTTGTAAGGTCTGTAAAGATTGATAAAAGGGATAAAGAAAGCCCATTGAACAGCACTTTTGGTAAATAAAGAAACGCCTCCTGCGCGCTCATAATTCTCAAAGGCACGTGCCATCCATCGGACAAAAAAGACAGCGCCCATAATCAAAAGGGCAAAGTGTCCAATAGCCAGTATCGCACGCGCAATATCATGCATCTCTGTTTCATAAGGTGCATCTAAAAAGGAGTCGTTACCGTTGAGGATGCTGATCTCATTTATGATGACGAGCAGCTCTGCTAGAAATAATCCAAGGAACAACCACATGATGATTCGTACGTTTCGTGCACGGTCGTGATTCTCAAGAAGCGTTGATTGCATGGTGTGAAGTGATTACTGAAAAATGTGTGAAAAATCAGAATTAGGGAAAGGGTATGACAATATAAGAATTACAACTGATGGTATACCTAAATCAGAAAATAAATGTTAGCTAGACTATAAGAAGTGAGAGGCGACCCTCAAATGGATTTTGGCACACTAAAGACAAGATAATGAGAGGATTATCAATGAATAAATTCCAATTAGGATATACCTTGCTTGCTTGCGTTCGCCTCCTTAATATACGTATTATCACAGCTTTAAACATACGCTCAACTCAGAGGGTATGATGCAAAATGGACAGTCTACCATTCGTCTAAAGGACAATGAAAATTTACTGCCCTTCCCTATATGTGTCGTAAATGTGAGGTTCAATCTATATTTCTTCGACCTATTTTTGTAAACTTTTCAACCAAGCCTCTCTGCGCGCCTCATGCTGCGGCTTGATTTTTTCCATCTTTGTCACTTCGTAATTGTAAGGGATAAAACGTGCCTTGTGTTCAACGACGACTTCCTTGATCTCTCCCTCTTGGTAGATGCGCAAAGTCAGAGAATCGCCTTTCTTCTTCGTTCCTATATACTCCTCCACATCAATATCCAATGCACCCTGCCCATCAATTTCTACGATCAATGTATTCTCAAATATACCAGCAGCATAGGCATCTCCTGAGGGATGAATCCTGCGAACCAGTATCCCTTGATTGATGGGCTCAGAAGAAATGATACCCAAAGCGCGCAGCCCTAAGTTTTCGGGACGCTCCTGCTTGAGGCTCAGCCCAAATGGTCCAAGCCATTTTTCGTAATCATAGGGTTCGGTCCCATGGATATGATCTTGAAAATACTTCTCCCATGATTTACCTGTAAGCTTCTCGGCAGCATCTTGTATCCCATCTTCTGGCACCCCTTGATCCTTTTGATAATAATTTTCGAAGAGGTACCTGAAGATGTCATCTAGCGTTACTTTATCTTCACTTTCTACCCTTAAGGCCAAATCTAGCATCAAACCTGCTCGACTTCCCAAAGTGTAATAAGAAATACGGTGGTAAGGATGGGCATAAGGCGAGGTAGCCAGCCAGCTAGTGAGGCTTGCCTCCGATGACGAGACAATAGACGATGCATAATTATTTTCAAGGCTTTGGATGATACGTGCAAGGTAGCTGTAAAACTGCCTCTCTTTGGTGACCCCTGCACGAATGAGTGAAAGCTGGTCATAATAATCTGTCACGCCCTCCGTAAACCAATGCAAGGAGGTATAAACGGGTTGACTGTAATCATAAGGCCACAAAGCAGCAGGGCGAATACGCTTCACGTTCCACGCATGCCAGAACTCATGCGCTGTAATGCTTCCTACTCCCCCAATGATGGTATTCTCAGACTGTGTGACACGCTCTGGCAAGGCAAAGCTCGCAGAGTTTTTATGCTCGACAGCATGACGCATATCAAATGGCAGGAGACGATAAATAAAATGATACTCTGTAAAAGGAAAGCCTCCAAAAACAGCCCCTTGCTCCTTGACGATCTTGGTCACAGCATCTACAATGGCATCATCTGTATAAAGATCTCCCAGATAATTTCCCTGAAAGTGTAGGTAAAATGTCGTACCATCTACCTCAAAATCCATCGTCTTCATTTTGGAAGAAAATACCGTCGGACAATCCACAAAGTCGTGGTAGGTATCCGTAGTAAACGAAGTCGGGTCGTCTGTTTTACCTAATGCAGTCGCAGCTCCCCACGAAGTATCTAGCGTGGGTAGACGCAAAATAACAGGATCTTCCAGACGATCTTCGGCATACATGAATAAATTGACAGGATTGAAGTATACTTCATTCGCAGCGAGATAGGAAGAACCTGCGTCCTGATTATTGGCGTAACAGTGATAGGTGACGCTGATCTCACGAGCGTTAGTTGGATGTGAAACTGTCCATGAACTGGTAGCTGTACGTTGCCAACTTAAGTCTTTCCCCTTTCGGTCTTTTGCTTCAAACTCGGAGACTGCACCTGAGTAATCCTGAAGATAGTAGCGACCGGGACGCCACGCAGGTAAGTGAAAGGTTGTCTGTGAAGCTTCCTGTTCAGGTGTGAGCTTGATAGTCACCTTGTAAGTCTTGGTGTGGGGAGCAAGCCATTCCAGTGTATATTCATATCCTTCTATCGCTCCCATAAGCCATGTAGGTAGTAACCATGCGCTCAGCAAAAGAAAACGCGTCATAAATATTTTTTTCAAGTACATGGGAGGTCGAGTGAATATCTATGGATGTTCTGATGGCAAGAAAAAGATGATGGAATAAGCACACTTTACAGCCTAGAATCCAGATGGTACATGCCTCTCCGAAGGATAAAACTAAGGGTAATCAGAGAAATTCCCAATGCATTCAACGAAATATGGAAGGACTACGCAGATATTACCAGAAGTACAATGAAGACAATTTGAGTGGCTATTCCATACCCAAATCCTTTAATCATCTGTTTTATTCGTTTCTTGCGGGCCGCTTTTTTGTAGCCCTCAGCGTAATCCATACTCTTTTCAAAGAGTCGATTATTAGGGATCTGGCCTCGCGGAGGAAGCACAGGCGCAAGTGCTATTATCCCTCCCATAGCACCCCCTGTAAATATCCCAGCGATCGGCAGGACTGTAGAGGTATAAGTAATCCAAAATGCCCAGGGATTGCTATAGTAATCTTCAGCATCTGTAAGCCCTTGCTGATAAAGTGCTACAGGATCCTGCACATCCGTGAAAGAGTCTGTTGCTGGTAATTGGGCTTGAACCACTTGAAAGTATTGACTCATACCGTCTGAAAAATTGATGACGTCTACCTCATCTTTCAAGATACTTTTCGATTTATCTGCGCCAGGAGGATAAGGCAGGTACAAAATCTTATATTTCTTGATTTCCTGCACCTCTGCAAGAATTTGCTGGTCATAGATAGTCATGATGGTATCTTGCCCGACGGCAGAGAAAAAAATCAATAGAAAATATGTCAGTAGGAGAAATCTCATGGTCGAGAAGGTTTCGAGTGAGAAAAGGATGTGACATGTATGATTTATGCCAAATACTCAATCGTTTATACTACGCTTTTTTTGCGAGAGACAAAGGCCCAAAATCAGGGGATACACATCTTGCTTATGCTTCAGATCGCTCCATCGCGTCATTGAGAAACGAATTGAGGGGATGCATGATGCGAAACTTGTCTACGATGTGATCGACGGCCCCTTCTTCTAGGAGGAGTTGCGGTTGGAGTTCTGCCGAGACATAAAAACCCTTCATCCGAATCCATTCGATGTCAGGATGATCCTTGGGATACCCTTTAGGAGCCGTTTTCAGGCTGTCCCCACGTAGCAACTGAAAGGCTTCTACAAAGTCAGCGTCACTCACAATCTCTCGTAGTTCTTCACCTTGCATATCAATGTGGTGACGGATCTGCTTCAACTGAGGGGCCTCAGGTCTGTAAGCGCCTCCCGCAAGGAAGACCTCTTGTGGAGAACAGTGCATGTAATATCCCGCAAAGGGAGAACGGCGTCCACCGCGGACCATATTTGCACCGAAGTTGATCTTATAAGGAGACTTATCTTTGGAAAATCGGATGTCACGATTGATGCGAAACAAGCAATCTTTGGGTTCAAGCCCCTGCAAGCCTGCATCAAAATCAATGATGCCTTCAATGAGTTGATCTATGAACTGAATGAAATCTTCTTTGGCTACCTTGTATCTTTTTCGGTTCGCGTCAAACCATTCTTTGTGATTATTCTCTTTGAGTTCAGCCAAAAAGTCGTAAGTGGCTTGTTGGATCATGAGGAGGCAATATTAAATGAAGAGATGACAAAACAGGAGTAAATGTTATGTCAACGCAAATAAAGGTAGAATATTTGGCTGATAACTTGAGCAAATATACCCTATTTTTAGCATAACTTGTCCAGATAAAATTACGTTTGAATCCTTATGAGAAGCTTATTATTTGTGGGATTGCTCTTTGGAGCTTTGTGCATGTCTGCCCAGCAATATCAATTTAAGATCGGAAAACTCAAGTATGATGGAGGGGGAGACTGGTATGCCAATCCTTCTTCCTTACCCAATTTGATCCGATTTGTCAATCTCAGTACAAATACTCAGGTAGCAACCCAAGAAGATGTGGTAGAAGCCACTGGTACGCAGATCTTCCAATATCCCTATGTATACATGACAGGTCACGGAAACGTGCAGTTTACAGATGCAGAAGTAAAAAACCTGCGAAACTACATGATCTCAGGAGGATTCTTGCACATAGATGACAATTATGGTTTGGATAAGTATGCCCGCCGAGAGATGAAAAAGGTATTTCCCGAACTAGATTGGGTAGAGCTTCCCTTTACGCATCCCATTTACCACATGCATTTTGACTTTGACAAGGGTCTGCCCAAGATCCATGAGCATGATGGGAAGCCCGCACAAGGTTTTGCGCTTGTATTTGAAGGACGTGTCGTCTGCTACTACACCTACGAATGCGACCTCGGCGATGGCTGGGAGAATACCAACGTCCACAACGACCCCGAGATCATCCGCAAACAAGCACTACAGATGGGAACAAATATTATCCTGTACGCGATCAATCATTGAGAAGGATTACAGTTCGGGACCTGGGGAAATGACTGGTGCAGCGAGTAAATCAGATTTCTCTTTGAGGAATTTGTCGATGACGAAGTGCTGCACGGTTACCAACTCAGGCTCTCCCTCTATCCACGTAAAAAAGTTGTTGGGATTCTCTTCTCGTATGTACATGTAAATGTCTCTCGAAGTACCATCCTTGTACCGCACATGTATCTCTCTATCTGCAGGTTGCGATTTGAGTTCTTCTAGTTTTCCTGGATAATAAGCCGTGACAAATTCCTCTGCATATATTTTTCCTGAAAAAATCTCACGAAAAGCTGCACGCTGAACCGAATCCAAGGGAAGGTCGGGATCTAACCTCCATCTGTCTCCTGTATTTTTGAGGGTGAAATTGCTCTCTGGCTGGTCGAGATAGCGAAGGGAGAAACTTTCGATCATCTCAAACTCGGCTTTGAATAATAGATTTTCTCTCCAGACCATCAGATCCATCGGAAAATATGTATTCAAATATCCCTGCAAGCCAGGAAGCTCCACCACATAGGGAATGGACGCTCCCTCCATCAGCATCAACGTTCCCTTAGCATTTTGTGTCTGTGTCCCCACATAGTAGGACTTGATTTCGCGCTCGCCTGCATAGGCCGTCACATGCGTATTAACCGTCTCAATGATCCTTTTACCCGAACTTTCTCCCTTCTCATTTAAGAGCTGGCGCACTTGTAGACGACGCATCATGCTGAGTAGCTTATTCACACGAGAGGTCAAAGCTGGATACTGACCGTTGAGTACCCATTCCTCCCCCAATTCCCTGCTCAGGATAACCTCATAAGTAGGCTGCCCTTTCACATTACGTACCAACTGTATGCGTGTAATAGATGCGGTGTCTTCAATGGCAAAATCTGTGTCTGCTCCCCAAAGACTACTTTTTCCTTGATCCCAAATAAAGAAGTAGAAAATCCCCAAACCTACCATCAACACCCCCAAGAGTACCAGCGTTTTACGCATATTTTTTCTCAATCAAATGCTCACACAAAAAATGATGTACTAAATAACCAAGGATTCCCACCAGATCCAAAATTCAGTCTTTCTCCTGAATTACCCAGTGTCATATCTCAAGAGATTCTGATGTTTTATTCTCCCCGCAAGATGCGAAATTTAAAATATCACAACACAGAGAAAATTACTAAAAACAAAACAGTCTTGATTATGCCCAACTATATCTGGAAAACCCTTTTGGCTACCGTAGCCTTCCTGTGTACATTTTGGTCTCCCATTCAAGCGCAGCGCAATATAAAAGTCATGGCAGGAACAGGTGTGGCTTGGTATGACGGAGACATTTCAGAGTCTGCCAGAAATAGACGCCACACCCCCAAACTCTCCGCGGAGGTTGCCTATTATCTCAATCCCAACATGTGTATTATAGGCGGGATTCATCAAGCATGGGTAGGAGCTGCCGATTCGTTGGCACTGGACCCTATTAGACAGCGAAGAGGATTACATTTTCGCAGCCCAATTACAGAGTTTCGTGTCGGGTATGTATATGAGTTCTTGGCGGACAAGAAGTTTGGACGTCGATATAGTCGCGCCAACCACTGGACCCCTTTTGTGATGATGGCGATATCCGCTGCCAGGATCAATCCACAAGCCCAATACCAGGGCGATTGGGTGAATCTTAGACCCCTAGGGACAGAAGGTCAGCTCCTCACCTCTCCCAACACACTCTATAATCAATGGCAGGTCGTCATCCCTTTTGGGATTGGGATCGAGTACAGAGTAGGCTTGAACTGGGGCATTCAGGCTTCGTTTACCTACCAGTACATGTTCACAGATTATCTGGATGACGTGAGTGGAGATTTCCCAAGATTTGAAGAGATTGAGGACCCTGTGGGACGCTTTTTGTCTAATCCTTCACAGCTTGCCGAGTTTACTCCTGGTAGCCCACGAGGCAATCCCGATGCCAATGATTCCTACTCTTTTATCAACATTCAAGCGATTTATTATTTGTCACCGAGAAGGTAGCATGATGGTCAAATAGGAGAACAGAGAGATAGGTGTGTGCGCACGACATTACGCACGTTTCATCTCTAGCTGATCAAAACACTCTAAGACAATTTTCAGGAAGACGATCAAGATCCCTTGATTGATCTCGCGTACAGTTCCTTCTTCTTGTTCCTCCATGACCGCTTCAACCAGATATTGCATGATGTCTGCTTGGGGATGCTTCGCTGCAAGTGCCTGAACCTCCTGGATAAACGTAGATTCCTGATCCGAAGATAAGTCCTCTAGAAGGGGAAGATTTTGTTGTTCGACCTGATCCAATGCTTCTTCTGTGATCTGAGGAGGAGAATCATAGACGAAAGAAACGATCTGCCAAATAGTCACCCCCAAAAAAAGCAAGACTTCTCGTTCGTCATCATTGAAGTCTCCCTCTCCCATTGTCATCAAAAACGTAAACAAAAAGGGTTGTTGCTCCCCCATATCGTCGATGAGGGTGTTAATGGCTTCGTCTTCTTCAAGAGAGAAAAAGCTGTCTAAGGCTTGCTCTAGAGGTCCCGTTGTAATTCTTTCCATAGGTCTTATGATGATCTATCGCTTCTTCCATATAAAAAGCGCGTACAAGTCAGTCGTATGACAGTACATACTGCTCGTTTGCAAGATTTTCGGGTGCAATATAGCACGGGATTTGAAGAGAGTCGAACGCAATCATAGGAGAACGAAATAGACAAAAGGTATTGCCATCGTCTTTTCCGTTTTCCTTATCTGAAGAAATTATTTTTTCTCCCAAGTCCCATCCTTAATTTTCGACCAGAAATCAAAACAACATATGCTGAATACGACCCATCCGACTCAATCTGCTGCCTGGGAAAAACTGCAAGCCCACTTTCAAGACATGAAAGACGTGCATATGAAGGACCTTTTTGCTCAGGATCCTGCGCGCTTCCAGCAATTCTCTCTTCAGTTTGAAGATATCCTTTTGGACTACAGTAAGAATCGCATCACTGCTGATACCTTACAAGCGCTCCAAGAACTAGCAGAGGCACAAGATCTCAAGGGTGCCATAAAGAAGATATTTACAGGTGATAAGATCAATGCTACAGAAGATCGAGCCGTCCTACATGTCGCACTCCGCAACCAATCAAATGCCGCGATCGAAGTAGATGGCGAAGACGTGATGCCTGCTGTGAATGAGGTATTGGGGAGAATGGAGACCTTTTCTGAACAAGTCATTGAAGGGTCATGGAAAGGGTACACAGGCAAGCGTATCACCGACATCGTAAATATCGGAATCGGAGGATCAGACCTTGGCCCAGTTATGGTGACCGAAGCATTGAAGGCTTACTGGAAACCTGGGATGAATGTACACTATGTATCCAATGTGGATGGGACGCATATCGCAGAGACTCTGAAGCAAGTAGATCCCGAGACGACGCTGTTCATGATTGCTTCTAAGACCTTCACCACACAGGAGACGATGACCAATGCGCATACGGCACGAAGCTGGTTCATAGAAGCAGCCAAGGAAGAAGCACATGTGGCCAAGCACTTCGTGGCACTGTCTACAAATCGCGAAGGGGTAGAAGCTTTTGGAATTGATCCTGCCAATATGTTTGGTTTTTGGGACTGGGTAGGGGGAAGGTATTCGCTCTGGTCCGCGATCGGTCTGTCGATCGCTTGCACGATCGGATTTGACAACTTTCAAGAGTTGCTTCGCGGCGCACACAGCATGGACCAACATTTTCGACATACGGATTTCTCCGAAAATCTGCCTGTGATCCTGGCGCTGATTGGGATCTGGTATAATAATTTCTTTGGAGCGGAGACGGAGGTGATCCTGCCCTACGATCAGTATATGCATCGCTTTGCGGCCTACTTCCAGCAAGGCAATATGGAGTCCAATGGAAAGTATGTCGCCCGCAATGGCGAGCCTGTTACCTGGGAGACAGGACCTGTAATCTGGGGAGAACCTGGTACCAATGGTCAACATGCCTTCTACCAATTGATTCACCAAGGGACCAAAATCATCCCTGCCGACTTCCTGGCTCCTGCCATCTCTCACAATCCCATAGGCGATCACCATCCCAAATTGCTGGCAAACTTCTTCGCACAGACCGAAGCACTGATGAAGGGAAAAACCGCAGATGAAGTAAGAGATGAATTGGAAAAAAATGGAAAAACTGCCGAGGAGATCGACTTCTTGATACCCTTTAAAGTATTTCAAGGCAATCGTCCGACCAATTCTATTTTGGTCAAGCAAGTGACACCTTATGTACTTGGGCAATTGATCGCTATGTATGAACACAAAATCTTCGTGCAAGGCGTGATCTGGAATATTTTCTCTTTTGATCAATGGGGCGTAGAGCTAGGTAAGCAGCTGGCCAAGGCCATCCTACCTGAACTGGCAGGAGATGAAGCCGTAGAAAGCCACGACAGTTCCACCAATGGTTTGATCAATGCTTACAAAGCTATGCGTGGATAAGCCTGTTGGAAAATGAATCAGAACAATTGGCAATGAAATTTATTTTTATTGTAGATTCGAACCCAATACTAACTATTACACAACATCTAGATCTGATTTCATGAATTTTCCTGAAGAACTCCGATACACCAAAGACCACGAATGGATCCGCCTTGAAGGCGATGTTGCCGTCATTGGGATTACCGATTTTGCTCAGAGCGAATTGGGTGATATTGTATACGTAGAAATAGAGACGGAGGGCGAGACCCTGGGTCAAGACGACGTTTTTGGTACAGTAGAAGCTGTGAAGACAGTTTCGGACCTGTTCATGCCTGTCTCAGGTGAAGTGATAGCGGTAAATGAATCCCTCAATGATGGTCCAGAAGTAGTCAATGGCGATCCTTATGGAGATGGATGGATGATCAAAGTCAAGATTGCAGATATGTCAGAATATGAGAGCTTGATGAAGAGCGATACGTATAAGGAAGAGATCGGAGTCTAAATCGAATACCCTTACAGATAGATACAAATTGCGCTGCGTAGTGATCAAGCTACACAGCGCAATTTATTTTATCCTTTCTCGGCCATCTGAAGTTCTCCTGTTTCGCTCAATTCAATGGCCATGGGCATCAGTTCAATCGCACGCTGAAGCACACGGTCCTGCTTGTGGATGATGGGATAAAAGCCATCGTCGTTGAACAAACGGCGGCCAATCATCGCTTTGAGTTGAGTCAAGATCAAGGTCTTTGATGTGGAGAGATCTTTGGAGGAATAGTTGACACCTTTATCCGATGCGAAGCTGAAAAAAGTATTTGAGATCGAAGAAGAAACGTCAAAATCCGATGCAAAAGAGGTCGCATCAGGATACATCTTACTCAAACCTGAATGCTTGTCTACATAATCAATGGCAAATCTGCGGAAGAGATCATTGATTTGTAGTTGGGTCAGATAGGAAGAACTCCCTGTGGTATCGTCCGCAACAAAAACATCTGGATAAATCCCCCCACCTCCGTACACGGTTCTCCCATTGGCTGTACGATACTTGAGGGAGTCGGGAAAGGAGATCTTGGACTCATCGAAGATTTCTCCTGACTGAAAACGCTCTAAAATTTCTTTTTCATACTCAGCCGAGCTCTTGTGATAGGGCTTTTGTATGCACCGTCCACTGGGTGTATAGTATTTGGAGACGACCAACCTGAGAGCAGAGCCATCATCAAACTCTTCCTGAATCTGGACAAGCCCCTTGCCAAAGGATCGTACTCCTACGATCAAGCCTCGATCCTGATCTTGCACAGCACCTGCTACAATCTCAGACGCGGAGGCGGAGCCATAATCTAGCAAGACAATCAAGCCTCCTTTTTCAAATGCATCGTAGCTACTAGTGGATTGAAACTTTTCGGCACTTTCGGGCCTTCTGCCTTCGGTTGAGACGATCACTTTACCTGGGGAGAGGAAATCATCGGCCATATGGATGGCCTTGGTCATGTATCCGCCAGGATTGTTGCGCAGATCAAGAATCAGATGCGACATGCCCTCTGTCTGTAGGCGCTTGAGACTCTGGATGAATTCTTTGTAGGTAGTTTCTGCAAATCGGCTCACGCGAATGTACCCAATCTGATCGGTGATCATATAGGAATAGTCCACACTGTTGAGCGGAATACGGTCTCTCGTCACCGTAAAGGAAAGAAGATCTGACTGCCCACGACGGGCAATAGCGAGATTTACTTGGCTTCCTTTTTCGCCCTTGAGATATTTCATCACCTGCGTATTGGTGATTCCAATTCCAGCTACGGTTTCTCCATTGACTTGTATAATACGGTCGCCCGCTTTAATTCCAATTTTTTCGCTGGGACCTCCCGAAAGCGGCGTCTCCACATAGATTGTATCTTCTAGAATATTAAATTGGATGCCGATCCCTTCGAAGCTTCCTTCCATTTGCTCTTGCATCTGGACCATTTCTTTGGCAGGGATATAAAAGGAGTGGGGGTCCAGGTTATCTGTGATTCCTTGTATGGCTTCCTCTATCAGTTGTGTACGCTGCGGCTCCTCTACGTAGTTATTTTCGATAAAATACAGGCTCTGCTGAAGCTTCTTCAGACCTTGATCCGAAGAAATCATGGTACTTCCTCCGACATTGTCTTTCACATAAAACCCGATGAGAAGTCCCATCAAGACAAATGTCAGGGCGAATAGGAAATATTTAACCGATTTACTCATAAACCAAATTTAGGTGAAATGGACCTTTTTCAAAAATACCTTTGCACAAGCTTAAAGGAATGGAGCGTAAATGTTTCTGATCGCCGAGCCTTGGCACGATTTCCGCAACATATTTTGTACTTAACTGGTGTATGGGGGATCATGTTTTTGATCAGTTGTGGCAAAGGAAAAATGATCTATGATCAAGGAGTAGGTACATTTTCAATTGGTGAAAACTGGCCGCCTACGACACGATCCAAGTGGCGTGGACAGCCGATTGTAGATACGACCTTTATGGAAGGGGGTTACGAATGGAAGGGACTGATTCTGAAAGGGAAAGAAGGACAAATTATTTTGGAAGAGGACTTCTTCAATGAAGGAAAACTCAATAGAGTACGTGTAGAAAGCCCAAGATTTATCACCCCCTACGATGTTTCGGTAGGACAGGAATGGGGAGGTATCAAAGAAAAAACATCAGGCTGGATTTATAACTGGCTAGCAAATTATCAGTTGATGGATATTTCTCACCCTTCATGGGAACATATCCATCTGTTGATTGCTCCACAAGCGGGTTTTCTACTTCCTGAGGATTATGAGACATGGTTACAAGCACTAGCCGATACGTCTGTAGTCCAGTCTATCGTTGTAATGTAAGAGGGGAAAAAGCTTGATCTTGGGGAATAGAGAAAAAATCTGTTTCTAGTCTTATGAAAATGGAAGGGAAGAAGTAAGTGATAAGCCTGCTTATTCTCTACTTTGTATGTCCTTTTTCTACCCATTCATTTCATCTTGACAATCAAAACATAGCATTTATCATTTACTACATGGCAGGTGAAATTAAGAATATAAGAATAGGTGTATGGCTTCTCCTGAGTGGACTCTGGATCGGGAGTGGCCTGAATCTGGCCTATGCACAGGAGCGAAAATTTCCCATAGAGCCTACTGTCGGCATCTCAGGTTTTCAATACCTCGGAGATTATGCGGAGCCGCTGGAGTATCCTCGTATCTATGCAGGTACCTTTTTGTCCCTACAGCGAGCGAGTCGCAAAAACTTCGTTTGGCAATTCCAAATAGGGTCGGGACGCTTCGCTGATCAGTTTGATGGAGAGATACCAGAAACCTCATCGGGGACTAGTCCCTCTCAATTTGTCCAGACGCGATTTATATATGGTGAAATCAGGGGTGTCTATAGATTTTTTCCACAAAATAGATTTCAACCTTACCTATCTGTCGGCTCAGGGCTAGTTCGATTCAGACCTGAAGATGAAAATGGACGTCGTTTGATACGCCGTCCAGATTCGGTCTCTTCGGGAGCAGCTTCAAATACAGTAGTTCCCCAGCTTCCTGCTAGCTTGGGGATCAAGTATAGGGTCAATCGCTTTATTTCAGTAGATATACGCTACAGTTACCGATTTGTCCCAACGGATTATTTGGATTCATTTGGACAAACAGGAGAGTCGCAAGATTTTGATGCGTTGCAGAATCTTAATCTGGGCCTGAGTTTCACCTTGGGTCCAGGACCTGAATTGCCTCCGAGCAAGCGCGCCAAGAGAAAAAAAGAACGCCGTGCCCGCAAAGCAAAGGAAAAAGCGTCCCAGGAAGAGACCTGATCTTCCTATTTCTTGCAGAGAAAAATTTTTTCCTACTGGAAAAACTACTTTCCCTCCGCTATCTTGCGTTAAAGGAACAAACCCCTCTGTATGCAAGCTATCTTTCGTTTTAGGTTGTTTGTATTGTTGCTGCTTGGATGTTGCGCATCCTCTCCTGTTTTCTCTCAAATGGAAGAGAGAGGGAGCACCATACGCGTAGGCTTGGGACTGACAGGATACGCATATAGAGGAGATTTGACGCAGGACGATCCCAGTTTTTGGCGTGTATATCCTGGAGGAAATATTTCCCTTCAGTTTTCTCCTCGCCGTAAGTTCCAACCCCAAATCAATGCAGGTTTTGGAAGGGTGCTAGAGCAGTGGGACAGTTCCCTACCCATCGGCCCTTCGCAAGTCGGAGCCAATTCCTTCTTTTCAACCAACTTCTTCTATTTGGATTTTCGGGTAGCTTATCTGCCTTTCAGGCAGTGGCGGTTGCAGCCTTACCTCGTCGCGGGTGGGGGCTTGCTGTTTTTCAACCCCCTAGACCAGAATGGAAATTTCTTGATCGACAATATTTTCACACGCGAAGCAGGCGAAATCTTCAATACAACAGCCTTCGTTTTACCTGTAGGGACAGGCTTGCGTTTCCACGTAAACCAGCTTGCCTACGTCGGGATCGAGTATGTGTATCGATCGAGTGTGACAGATTATATTGACAATATCGGTGCTAGAGGTCTCCAATCAGGCCCTGATCGCCTACACAATCTCATGGTCTCCCTCAATTTCACCTTGCAAGGCAACCCTGTAGAGACAGAAGAAGTCGCCCCTCCGCCCCAAGAAGATCCCCCTGTCTTACTTGTTCAAGCAGAATCTGAAATACCTCAGAAGCTCCTACCTGTAGCTACGCCTGAAGAGGAAGCAGAGCGGAAACGCAAACTCAGAGCTTTAGCTACACTCGAATGGTCCCACCTTCCTCCTATCACGAATCCATTTAGATTGTACAAAGGGGATCAGGTGCATTTCAAAATAGGTCCTCATGTCCTTTCTCCTGCGGAAGAGGCTTACTATAAGCATTTGGTCAGTGTCGCCCTCACACATGATTGGACTTTGCCCCTGACCTTGGAAACGCCCAACTCTCTGGGAGAGATAGCCATACAGCATCACACCAACTATACGACATTGCTGAAGCTCAATCCCGAACTAGACGAATTGTTAGATGGGGGCACTGTCATTCGGGTCCCTGACTTGGTCCGTGCAGCCGATTACGAGCTTGAGACTACTTCAGGGAAATAAGCTGTAGCTCCTGAGGAGTCTTCAAGACAGCGAGTGTATCTGCGTGGATGAAAAAAGAAGCTGTGCTTAAACCCGATACGGTATGCTGCAACAAGATTTCGGGAGAGCCTTGATGCGGCCAGTAGATAAGGCGGCCTTCCAGCTCCTTTTTTTCTCCCTTCTCATAGACGTATAAATAAGTAGCGCCTCGAAGATCTATTTGTTCAATCTGGTAGGCCAATGTAAGTGAAAATTGCTTTTTCACTACTCGTTGCCATTGCAGGAAAGTATCACTTTGTTCAACCCAGATTGTAGGAGAGTGATAAGTAGCTGACCTTTGTATATTCCAATTTTGCATGGCAGTATTTGGAGATTCTGACAGAGATGACAGTATGGTCCCTGTCAAACGATCCACGGTATAATATGTCCCTCTGCTGTCTTTGAGTACCACACCTCTATCTGTTTGCCCGACGAAGAAATGCTCTGGATACTCCCATAGAGAGTTGCCTGAAGTAATCTCGCATGTGTAACAACCCTTTGTCACAGGTAACCCATGATCTTGGTAGCCGTGAATGTATAGATACGGATCCGTCACATCTGCCACCCCCCACCACCAATCAGAGAAATCGGGAACAAAGGACTGTTTATGGTCCGCCAGTCGTACCCAGCAAGCTGTTTTCTGTGACTTTTCTCGCAGCACTATCACCCAGTTTTTCAGCGAGTTTGAAGGAAATACTTGCCAAATCTGACAATCCTGAAAAAAAAAATCATTTTTCTTTTGTCGCATAATCATTCTTCAAGCGTCCAAACTCTTTTTGCAGATTCACATAGACTTTTTTGAATACATATTTATTAAATGAATACAATAGTACTCACAGGGTTACATATGTAAGGATATTCATATTGTTTAGGTTGATACTGATATTGCTAAACACAATATTGAGGGCAAATATGATGGAATCATATATAGAATTCAATATAATATATTGCTTTTCAGCGAGTTAAATTGCTTAAGGTTTAAACATCGTTTCG